>NZ_CP101426.1:3887500-4370000 GCF_051123975.1 Rhizobium sp. YTUHZ044 | reverse complement strand
GCAGCAAGCCGGATGGCGTCACTCATCGGCGAGCAGGTGGGCGAGACGATCGGCTACCGCATGCGCCTCGACAGCAGGATATCGGCGGCGACCCGGGTCGAGGTGGTGACCGAAGGGGTTTTCGCCCGAATGATCCTCGACGATCCAGAACTGACCGGCGTCTCGACCGTGCTTTTCGACGAATTCCATGAGCGGTCGCTCGATGCCGATTTCGGGCTGGCGCTGGCGCTCGACGTGCAATCAGCGCTCCGCGAGGATCTGCGCATCCTGGTGATGTCGGCGACGCTCGACGTGGAGCGTGTGGCCGCCTTGCTCGATCATCCGCCTGTCATCGAGAGCCTGGGGCGCAGCTTTCCGATCGATATCCGCTATCAAGACCGGCCTGGCGGCGAGCGCATCGAGGATGCCGTCACGCGGGCGATTATCGAGGCACATGCCGACGAGGACGGCTCTATCCTCGCCTTCCTGCCCGGCCAGGCGGAAATCACGCGCACCGTGGAGCGCCTGCAGGGGCGATTCGGCCCTGAAACCTTGATTGCGCCTCTCTATGGCAATCTCAGTCAGAAGGAGCAGGATGCAGCGATCCGGCCAGCGCCGAAGGGGACGCGTAAGATCGTCCTCGCCACCTCGATCGCCGAAACCTCGATCACCATCGACGGCGTCCGAATCGTGATCGACAGCGGATTGCAGCGTCTGCCGGTCTTCGAAGCCTCGACCGGGATTACACGGCTCGAGACGGTGCGGGTGTCGCGGGCCTCCGCCGATCAGCGGGCCGGCCGCGCGGGACGAACGGAGCCTGGCATCGCCATTCGGCTTTGGCACCAGGGGCAGACGGCGGCACTGCCGGCTTTCACGCCGCCGCAGATCCTCTCCAGCGATCTCGCCGGCCTGGTGCTCGATCTCGCCCATTGGGGCGTCCAGGATCCGGCATCTCTTGCCTTCGTCGATCAGCCGCCGGAAACGACGCTTAAGGAGGCACGGGCGCTGCTCGGCCAGTTGGGAGCGCTCGACAAGGATGGCGCGTTGACCGTCCGCGGTAAGATGATGCGCAATCTCGCTCTGCCGCCGCGGCTTGCCGCCATGGTCGTTTCATCAGGCGAGTCGGGCCATGCCCGGGAGGCGGCGATGATTGCCCTGCTCCTGACCGAACAGGGGCTTGGCGGACCGAGCGTCGACATTGAGGACCGGCTGCGGCGCTTCAAGGCCGAGCGCGGCGAAAGAGCCGACGCCTCGCGGCGGCTGGCGGGGCGGCTGGCCGCCGGCCTCGATACCGTCACCACTGCCGCACCTGTACTGGCGGGTCAGCTGCTGCTGCATGCTTTCCCGGATCGGATCGCGCTTCAGCGCGGCGGGCGCGGGCGATTCGTCATGGCGAACGGGCGGGGAGCGGAACTGCCGGAAACCGAGAGGCTCGCCGGCAGCCAGATGCTCGTCATCGCCGATCTCACCGGGCGTGCGGCACAGGGGCGGATTCTGGCGGCGGCCGAAGTGACGCGTGCGGATATCGAGGCCGAACTGCCTGGCGAGATCAGAACCGATGACCAGACATTCTTCGACCGCCAAAGCCGGCAGGTGCGAGCGCGGCGGGCAACCCGGCTCGGCTCGATCGTCTTCGAAGAGACGCCGTTGCCGCGTCCCTCCGGGGCCGCCGTCACTCAGGCGCTGATGGAGGGCGTGCGCGAACTGGGGCTCGATCAGCTCGCCTTCTCGAAGGAAGCCCTGCAGCTTCGCGAACGGATCGGTTTCCTTTATCGGACGATCGGTGATCCCTGGCCCGATGTCAGCGACGATGCTCTGCTTTCCCGGCTGGAGGAATGGTTTGCTCCCTTCCAGGAAGACGCCCGAAGCCTCTCCGAGATTTCTGCGGCAGGGCTTTCGAACGGGCTGATGTCGCTGGTGCCGCACGAGCTGCAGCGCGATCTTAGCCGGCTTGCGCCGACGCATTTCGAGGCGCCGACCGGTCAAAGACATCCTATCCAATATGAGGGTGAGGAGCCGGTCTTGACGATCCGGGTGCAGGAGTTGTTCGGGCTCAAACAACATCCAGCGGTCGCCGGAGGCCGCCTGCCGCTGCTCCTGGAGCTGACGTCGCCGGCGCACCGGCCGATCCAGACGACGCGCGACCTGCCCGGCTTCTGGGCGGGCTCGTGGAAGGACGTACGCGCAGAGATGCGCGGGCGCTATCCCCGCCATCCCTGGCCGGAGCGGCCAGAAGAGGCGTTGCCGACGACACGGGCAAAACCACGTGGTACATGAGAGCCATCAAGGAGCCCCGGCATGATCGACAAGCCCGGCGTGATCGACAAGACGCAAAGCCATACGCTGGAAGACCGGCACAGCAGCCGCAGGCTGCGGCTGCAGACGCTGGTGCGGCTGCGCTGGCTTGCGGTCGGCGGCCAGGCGCTGACAGTGTTCATCGTCGCCTTCTGGCTGAAATTTCCCTTGCCGCTGATCGCCAGCTCTTCGCTGATCGCCGCCCTCGCCTGGGTGAATTTCTACCTGACGATCCGCTATCCGCCGACGCACCGGCTGGAGCCGCCCGCCGCCTTCGCGCTGCTCGGCTTCGACCTCCTGCAGCTCTGCGCGCTGCTCTTCATCACCGGGGGCCTCGCCAATCCCTTCGCCGCACTCGTCTGCGTGCCTGTTATCATCTCCTTTGCCTCACAGCCGATCCGCTACAGCACGGCGCTGATCGGCTTTGCGATGGCCTGCATTACCGTGCTTGCCTTTTCGCCTTTCCCGCTGCCCTGGTTCGACGGGGTCGAGATCAATGTCCATAACGTCATGCAGTTCGGCGTCTGGTGCTCGATCGCCTCGACGATGGCCTTTGCCGCCTTCTATGCCTATCGCGTCTCGATGGAAGCAAGCCAGCTTGCCGATGCGCTGGCCGCGACTGAACTGGTGCTGCAGCGGGAAAAGCATCTTTCGCAGCTTGACGGCCTGGCTGCGGCCGCCGCTCATGAACTCGGCACGCCGCTTGCCACGATCAGCGTCGTCGCCAAGGAAATGGAACGCGAGCTCAAGGACGATGATCGCTTCCGCGAGGATGTCATGCTGCTGCGGAGCCAGAGCGAACGCTGCCGTGATATTCTGCGGCGGCTGACGACGCTCTCCTCCGAAGGCGAGGCGCATATGCGCCGGCTACCGCTTTCCTCGATGATCGAAGAGGTCGTCGCGCCGCACCGGGAATTCGGCATCACGCTCGAGCTCATCGAAAAAAGCCCGCGCAAGAACGAGCCGGTCACCGACCGCAATGCCGGCATCATGTACGGGCTCGGAAACCTCATCGAAAATGCCGTCGATTATGCCAGGGAGAAGGTGACCATCACCGTCGAACACGATCACGACAAAGTGCTGATCGTCATCGAGGACGACGGCAATGGTTATTCGCCTGACATCCTAACGCGAATCGGCGAGCCCTATGTGACCAGGCGGCAGAAGGAAGATACGGCCGGCGGCCTCGGGCTCGGACTTTTCATCGCCAAGACGCTGCTGGAGCGCTCGGGCGCATCGCTGGTTTTCGAGAACCGCGAGCCGGAAAGAGCCGGCGCGCGCATCCGCATCGAATGGCCGCGAATGCTGATCGACGCAAATTCGACAAAATGAGTTTGTGGGCATAAGTAGAATGAGAACGGTTGACCAGGATCAGGCGCAACCGCCGGGACCCGAGACGATGACAGAACAGAATCACGAGAATTTCGCCGCATCGGACGAAAACCATATCGGGCCCGACGCCAGCTTGCTGATCGTCGACGATGACGGGCCGTTCCTGCGCCGTCTTGCACGGGCGATGGAGACGCGCGGCTTCGAGGTGGAGACGGCCGACTCAGTGGCGGAAGGTGTTGCGAAATCGAAAAGCAGGCCGCCGAAATATGCGGTGGTCGACCTTCGCCTCGGCGACGGCAACGGGCTTGACGTCATCGAAGCGATCCGCCAGCGGCGCGACGATACCCGGATCATCGTGCTGACCGGCTACGGCAATATCGCAACAGCGGTGACGGCCGTAAAACTTGGAGCCGTCGATTATCTGGCCAAGCCCGCGGATGCCGACGATGTCTTTTCGGCGCTGACGCAACGGCCGGGTGAAAAAGCGGAACTTCCCGAGAATCCGATGTCGGCCGATCGGGTGCGCTGGGAACACATCCAGCGGGTCTATGAAATGTGCGAGCGCAATGTCTCGGAAACGGCACGCCGGCTCAACATGCATCGGCGAACGCTGCAGCGCATCCTTGCCAAACGCGCGCCGAAATAGACGAAACCTTCGTCAGACATCATCCACGGTGAACGGTTTTCCGTTCGCCCATTCGGCCATCATCAGCCTTTGCGCGGCGGCGCGCGAGAAACTGAGCGTGACGGATTTGCGCGTGGCTGGTGCCATGCGGTGTTCCGGCGCCTCGCGAATCATGTGGGCGCCATAGCCATCCGAGAGGAAGAGCCCGCATTCCTCCGGAAAGATGTCGAGCGGCACACCTTCATGTGTCGCAAAGAACAGGCGGTCGCAATGCAGTCTGTATTCCGGCCATTTGCGATCCACCCGGAAATCCTCGATCGATGTCTTGATTTCGATAATCCAGACTTCGCCCTTTTCCGAAAGCGTGATCAGATCGGCGCGGCGGCCGCTGGCGAGCGGCAGTTCGGGTAGCACGGCATGGCGCATTTCATGCAGCAATATCTGCGTCCCGCGCCGCACCATCATGGCCCTGTCCGATTGCCGGCCATCGATTAACGGATTGTTATTGTAAACGCTCAAAATCGTCATGGATAACCGTCGCAGAGCCGTGTGTGTTGTTGCAAAAAAACCATGCGCTTTTAATTTGCGCAGCAGACGAATTCGTCGCGCCACAGTAGCCTTGCAAAGCGCAAGTTAATCGAAAATAAACCATAATCAACGATGGTCGAAAGACTGTTCTCCTCGCCCAAAAACTTCAAGAGTTATCTATGCGCATCCGCAATGCATTCCCTGTATTTGGCCTGCTGACGACGCTCGCACTGGCCGGCTGCTCCACTAATTCCGAAAGCGCATCCGTCGACGACAAGGGCGCAGGCCCGACGGTACAGACAGCTCAAATCTTCAACGACGCCTATGGCGTGACGAAGGATGCCGGATACTCCCTGCCGGCGATCCCGATCGACAGGGTCAAGCCGCAGTTCCGCCGCCAGGTCGTCAGCTACCAGACCACCGAGCGTCCCGGCACCATCATCGTCAACACGCGCGAGCGTTTCCTCTATTACATCCTGCCGAACGGCAAGGCGATGCGCTACGGCATCGGCGTCGGCAAGCAGGGCTTCGCATGGGCCGGCACCGCCTATGTCGCCTGGAAGCAGGAATGGCCGACTTGGCACCCGCCGAAGGAAATGGCTGAACGCCGCCCCGACGTCGCCAAATACGTCGAGGAGGGCATGGGCCCCGGTCTCAGCAATCCTCTCGGCGCGCGCGCCATGTATCTCTTCAACGACGACGGCAAGGACACCCTGTTCCGCCTGCACGGCACGCCGGAATGGGCTTCGATCGGCACCGCCGCTTCCTCGGGCTGCATTCGCCTGATGAACCAGGACGTCATCGACCTCTACAGCCGCGTCCGCCCCGGCAAGGGGACCTCCAAGGTCATCGTCATCCAGTAAGGTAGATACCGAATTCGGTGTAAAAAAGGCCGCCGGACTGTCGTCCCGGCGGCCTTTTCGTATTCTCGGTCACGCCGATTGTTTCGCCTTGAGCTCGAGACGGCGGCGGTGAAGCACCGGTTCCGTATAGCCGTTCGGTTGCTCCCTGCCCTTCAGGACGAGATCGAGGGCGGCCTGGAAGGCAATCGAATCATCGAAATTGCCGGCCATTGGGCGGTAGGCCGGATCGGATTCGTTCTGTCGGTCGACGATGGCAGCCATGCGTTTCATCGTTTCGACGATTTGAGCTTCGGTGACGACTTGGTGATGCAGCCAATTTGCCATGTGCTGGGCCGAAATGCGCAAGGTCGCGCGATCCTCCATCAGGCCGATATTGTTGATGTCGGGCACTTTCGAGCAGCCGACGCCCTGATCGATCCAGCGCACGACATAGCCGAGGATACCCTGAGCATTGTTGTCGAGCTCTCGCTGGATTTCCTCCGGCGTCCAGTTCGGCCGCACCGCAACCGGCACGGAGAGAATGTCGGACAGTCTGGCGCGAGCACGGTCCTTCAGCCCCTGCTGGACCTTGGCGACGTTGACGCGGTGATAGTGGGTGGCATGCAGGGTTGCAGCCGTCGGCGAAGGCACCCAGGCGGTATTGGCGCCGGCCTTGGGATGGGCGATCTTCTGTTCCAGCATCGCCGCCATCAGGTCCGGCATCGCCCACATGCCCTTGCCGATCTGCGCATGGCCGGAAAGGCCGCATTCCAGGCCGATATCAACGTTCCAGTTCTCATAGGCCGATATCCACGCTGCCTGGCGCATATCGCCCTTGCGAATCATCGGACCGGCTTCCATCGAGGTGTGGATCTCATCGCCGGTGCGGTCGAGGAAACCGGTATTGATGAAGACGACGCGCTCGCGGGCGGCACGAATGCACTCCTTGAGGTTGACCGTCGTGCGCCGCTCCTCGTCCATGATGCCCATCTTGATGGTGTTGCGCGCCATGCCGAGCGCGTCTTCAACCCGGGAGAAAATCTCGACGGCGAAGGCGACCTCTTCTGGCCCATGCATCTTCGGCTTCACCACATATATGGAGCCGGTGCGGGAATTCTTCTTCCGGCCGGCGGGACCGATATCGTAAAGCGCGATCAGAGCAGTGATGACGGCATCCATGATGCCCTCAGGCACTTCGTTGCCGTCCTTGTCGAGGATCGCGGGATTGGTCATGAGGTGGCCGACATTGCGCACCAGCATCAACGAACGGCGATGTACTTCGAACGAAGTGCCATCCGGGCCGGTATAGTCCAGATCCGGGTTGAGCTTGCGGACGAAGGTCGTTCCGCCCTTTGCCACCTCTTCCTGCAGATCGCCCTTCATCAGGCCGAGCCAGTTGCGATAGACGATGACCTTATCCTCGGCGTCGACGGCGGCAATCGAATCCTCGCAGTCCATGATCGTGGTGATCGCCGATTCCAGCCAGACATCGGAAATATGGGCCGGATCGGCCTTACCGATCGCCGTTGTCGGATCGATGACGATATCGATATGAATGCCGTTGTTCTTCAGGAGAACATGGCTCGGCGCCGCGGCATCGCCGCGATAGCCGGCAAAATGCCCGCGGTCTCTGAGCATTGTCTGCTCGCCGTCGACCGATCTAATAACGAGCGTTCCGTCCTTAACGGCGAAGCTGCCGACATCCTTCCAGCTGCTGTCCTGTAGCGGCGCCGCCGTATCGAGGAAATCTCGCACCCAGGCGATGACCTTTTCGCCGCGCTTTGGATTATAGCCCTTGCCCTTCTCGGCGCCGTCGCTCTCGGGAATGGCGTCGGTGCCATAGAGCGCATCATAGAGCGAGCCCCAGCGAGCGTTTGCGGCGTTCAGGGCGTAGCGGGCATTCATCACGGGAACGACGAGCTGCGGACCGGCAATGGAGGCGATCTCGGGATCGACGTTTCCGGTTGAGACCTGGAAGTCTGACCCTTCCGGCAGGAGGTAGCCGATGCTGCGGAGAAAGGACTGATATTCGTCCATATCCGACGGGGCGCCATGCTGGCGATACCAGTCATCAATCTTCGTCTGCAGCTCGTCGCGTTTGGCCAGCAGTGCGCGATTGCGTGGGGCGAGATCGTGGACGATTGCCGAAAAATCGGCAAAGAATCTGTCCACATCGATCGCCAGACCCGGCAGAACCTCCTGCATCAGGAAATCGTGAAGGACGGTTTCGATGGCAAGACCGTTCTTATCAATGCGGCTCATGCGATATTCTCCTTGGCAACGCCTGTGAATGCTGCCACTTTGCCCGCCTTTCATTCACAGTCAATTCTGCAATGGTTCGAAAGATTTATGCCGTTCGGGAAATTATGCGCGACGTCACGCGCATGGGAAGCCCGTTCTGCGGCTGAGTCGTCAGCTTCTGCACCGGCCAGGGATTGGTGGCTGCCGTCTGATCGAAACGGAAACGGTGCATCATGACCGCCAGTGCGATCACCGCCTCCTGCAGCGCGAAGGTCGCGCCGATGCAGACGCGCGGGCCGGCGCCGAACGGCAGAAACTGGAACCGGCCGATGCTGCCGCGGTTTTCCGGCAGGAAGCGCTCCGGCATATAGGCGCGCGGCTTTTCCCAATAAAGTTCGTGGCGATGCAGCGTCCAGGGCATGATGAGCACGGTGATGTCGGCCGGTATTTCGATCCTTTCGCCCTTGGCGTTTATCCAGAGATCATCAGCGATCGCGGCGCGGTTGATGGAAGGTGCGGGCGGATAGAGCCTGAGAGCCTCTTCGAAGGCCGCCCGTGTCACTGGCATCAGATCCAGCCATTCCACAGGTTCGGCTCCAGTCGCCAGGACGGCATCGATCTCCGTCTCCATCGCCTCGCGAATATGCGGGCTGTTGGCGACACAATAGAGCGTCCAGGCAAGCGCACGCGCGGTCGTCTCGTGACCGGCTCCGATGAAAGTCAGGATATTGTCCTCGATCTCCTCCTTGGTGAGGCCATCCGGACCGGCCTGTTCCAGGAGCAGCGTCAGAAAATCTTCCGGTGCGGCGGCGCGATCGGCCTTCATCTTCGCCAGACGCATATCCATGGTGTCGCGAACGATCGCCCTGAATTTCTCGAGCACCTTCTGGCCGCCAATGCGGGTGAGACGCGGCACCCAGGAGGGCGCGCGCAGCAGGTCCATCGGGTCGACGCGGCCCATGCGGTGGAGAAGCTGGTTGACGTCGTCGGCGAAATGGCCGCTCGACGAAATGATTTCGCCGGAAAAGAGCGTCTCGGCAAGAATCGCAAAGGTCAGATCAGTCATATCGGTGGCAATGTCGAAGTCCTGGCCATCCGCATCGACGTTCGCGTATTTGCGGACAAAATCTTCCGATTGCCGCAGCATCTGGCCGGCAAAACCTTTGGCGTGGCGCGGCGTGAAGACCGGCGCGACCGCCTTTCTCGATCGCTTCCAGACCTGGCCTTCCGCCGTCAACAACCCGTCACGCAGGATTGGCCGCAGCACCAGCTGGCGAATGTCGGACATGCGGTAATTGGCGGCATTGTCGACCAGTATGTGCTTGATCAAGCCGGGATCGTTGACGATCAGGGTGTGTTGCCCGAAGAAGCTCGTCTTGATCCAGGGCAGCGTGTAGGAGGGCTCGCCCCAGAGTTCGAGCGGGTTGCGCAGAATGATGCGGATGATATCAAGCCGGCTCGGCGGCACGGTGCGCGGCAGCGGTGCCGGCGGAACGAAGGGATCCGGACGCATGTCCATCGTCAAAGCCTTTCGGGGAAGAGCGACGCCTTCCCGGCAAGCTTGAAGCTAGAGCAGGCCCTTGAGTTCGTCCAGCTTGTCGTTGATCAGCCAGCCGTAATAATTCTCTTCGGGCCAAACGGTCGCGCCGGAAGAGCGGTTTTTCGCGGCCAGCGCCGCGGCACGCTGACGGGAATTGCCGACATTGTAAAGCGTCGCCGTCAGGCCGGGATTGCCGGAGATGTCCATGCCGGCAATCTCTTTGTAATCGTCGATCGATCTGCGGATCGAGGCGGCGACGAAAGCGAGCGAGATGTCGGGATCCATGATTGCCCTGTAGACGGCGCCGGCATTCTTCTCGTTCAGCTTCGGATAGCCGGAGACGCGGCTGACGAGATCGGAAAGCATCAGCGCCGTCAGGGGATTGACCTGGCCAAGGCCGAAGGTCTGGCCGGCGTAAAAGGGCTGAAAGAAGACCGCACTGAAGCGATTGTTGGGGAAGCTCTCGCCGCCGACGGTCTTGCCGCGGAAATCGCTTTCCCAGACATCTTCCCGGCAGGACCAGAGCGTGTAGGAATCACTCTTGCCCTTGCACCCGGCAAATTGGGGCCGAGCGACGAAATCGTCGACGCTCTCGCCGTCATAGGCGAAACGGAAACTTTCACCGGCGTAGGAGGCGGCCTTGACGTAATAGGCCTGCAGCCGGTCATAGGCGTCGACATTATAGGTATGTTCACCGACGATCGCGCCGATGACATGGATGGGATTGATGCCATAAGCGCTGGAGACCTTGCGGATCTTTGCCATCAGTTCGTGATCGGTCGCGAGAAGCTCATGGACCTTCTCATATTTCAGATCGAAGCTGCTCTTGGTGCCCTTGGTGCGGCGGACGGACGCTCCGGGAATATCGGGCTGCTCGGCATGGCGATTGCCCGCCGGCACCGTCTGCATGGCGAAAGCCGGCTTCGAATTCACCAGGGCAACGGCAATCAAAAGGCTTGTCAAAAGGCGTCGCACGATCCGCTATCCCGTCCGTTCATCGTCCTGTTCGCGATGCGGCTGACTGGACCAGAATCTTGGCCGAATAATGCCGTAGCGGAAAACAAAACGGGCCTTCACTAAAAAGGAAAAGGCCCGCTGTCGATAGTCGAGGTCAACAGAATGCGGCATTCACATCGGTAAAGCCATGCACCGGTGCGGCGATATCACAGAATGAAGCGGGACAGATCGGTATTCTGCGCGAGATCGCCGACATGTTCTCGCACATAGGCTGCATCGATCGTGATGGCTGCCCCGGCCCGATCGGGCGCATTGTAGGAAATATCGTCCAACACCCGCTCCATCACCGTCTGCAACCGGCGTGCGCCGATATTCTCGACCGAGGAGTTCAAGTGAACGGCGACATCGGCCAGCGCGTCGATCGCGTCCTCGGTGAAATCGAGGTTCAGATTTTCGGTTTCCATCAGCGCTCGATACTGGCGGATGAGGCTTGCTTCGGTCTCCGTCAGGATCCGGCGGAAGTCTTCCTTGTTCAGCGGACGCAGCTCGACGCGGATCGGCAGGCGGCCCTGCAGCTCCGGCAGAAGATCCGAGGGTTTGGAGACATGGAAGGCGCCGGAGGCGATGAAGAGGATATGGTCCGTCTTCACAGGGCCGTATTTGGTCGAAACCGTCGTGCCTTCGACGAGCGGCAGCAGGTCGCGCTGGACACCTTCGCGTGAAACGCCGGCGCCCATGCCGCCGTCGCGGGCGGCGATCTTGTCGATCTCGTCAAGGAAGACGATGCCGTCGTTCTCGGTGGAACGGACGGCCTCGCGCTGGATCACCTCGTTGTCGATCAGCTTGTCGGATTCATCGCGGATCAGATCGGTATAGGAGGCCTTGACCGTCGTGCGCACCTTCTTGGTGCGTCCGCCCATCGCCTTGCCGAACATTTCCGACAGGTTGAGCACGCCGATATTGCCGCCCGGCATGCCGGGTATTTCGAAGCCGCCCATGCCAGAACCGGCATCGGCCACCTCGATATCGATTTCCTTGTCATCGAGCTCGCCGTCCCTGAGCTTCTTGCGGAAACTTTCGCGGGTGGCGGGCGAAGCGGTGGTGCCGACCAGCGCATCGAGCACACGCTCCTCGGCGCTGACATGGGCCTTGGCCTGCACCTCGGCCCGCTTCTTCTCGCGCACTAGGCCGATGCCGACCTCGACCAGATCGCGGATGATCTGCTCGACATCACGGCCGACATAACCGACTTCGGTGAACTTGGTGGCTTCGACCTTGATGAAAGGGGCGCCGGCGAGTTTTGCCAGACGCCGGGAGATCTCCGTCTTACCGACACCGGTTGGGCCGATCATCAGGATGTTTTTCGGCATGACCTCGTCGCGCAGGCTCGGGTCGAGCTGCTGGCGACGCCAGCGGTTGCGCAGCGCGATCGCGACGGCACGTTTGGCATCATGCTGGCCGATAATGTAGCGATCGAGCTCGGAAACGATCTCGCGGGGGGAAAAGGTCGTCATTGCGTATCATTCTCCTGGCGGTCCGGAGCCATCGGCCCGGCCGCAATTCGTTGTTTCGCCGCGGCAGGTCAGCCGCGGCGGCAGCCGAAAGGCCTGGTATTCAGCCTTCGACATCCAGCGATTCCACCACAATATTGTGGTTGGTGTAGACGCAGATGTCGGCGGCGATCTCGAGGGCGCGCCGGGCGACCTCTTCGGCCGATTTGTCGCTATCCATCAGTGCACGGGCGGCGGCGAAGGCAAAATTGCCACCAGAACCGATCGCCGTCGTGCCGTGTTCGGGCTCCAGAACATCGCCGTTGCCGGTGATTGCCAGCGTGATCGACTTGTCGGCGACGAGCATCATGGCTTCGAGATTACGCAGGTATTTGTCGGTACGCCAGTCCTTGGCGAGTTCGACGGCGGCGCGCATCAGCTGACCGGGATATTGTTCCAGCTTCTTTTCAAGCCTTTCGAGCAGGGTGAAGGCGTCAGCGGTGGCGCCGGCGAAACCGGCGATGACTTCGCCCTTGCCGATGCGCCGCACCTTGCGCGCATTGCCCTTCATGACGGTCTGGCCGAGGCTCACCTGGCCATCGCCCGCCATCACCACCTTGCCGCCTTTTCGAACTGTAATGATTGTTGTCATAAAACACCTGTCTGCCCATGAGGCGGGCCTTTACGCGAGACCGCATGCCGGTCCTTGTTGAACCCTATGTAAGCAGGCCTGAGCCGATTGCAAATGGGGGCTTTTCTCCTCCGCGGCTTCTGGATATTTGCCGATGCGACTGATAAGGAACGGCCTTATTCCGATGGAGGGCCACATGGCCGAGACCGAAGCAAGCCGAACGGGCAGCGTTGCCCGCAAGACCAACGAGACGTCGATTTCCGTTTCCGTCAACCTGGACGGCACCGGCAAATCGAAGATTTCGACCGGCGTCGGCTTCTTCGACCATATGCTCGACCAACTTTCGCGGCATTCGCTCATCGACATGGACATCGAAGCCAAGGGCGACCTGCATATCGACGATCATCATACGGTCGAAGATACCGGCATTGCGATCGGCCAGGCGATCTCGAAAGCGCTCGGCGATCGCCGAGGCATCACACGCTATGCTTCGATCGATCTCGCCATGGACGAGACGATGACCAAGGCGGCGGTCGATCTTTCGGGTCGCCCGTTCCTCGTCTGGAATGTCGCCTTCAGCGCGCCGAAGATCGGCACCTTCGACACGGAACTCGTGCGCGAATTCTTCCAGGCGCTCGCCCAGAACGCCGGCATCACCTTGCATATTCTCAACCATTATGGCGCCAACAACCACCATATTGCCGAGACATGCTTCAAGGCGGTCGCCCGCGCATTGCGCACGGCGACAGAGATCGATCCGAGACAGGCGGGCCGTGTTCCCTCGACGAAGGGCACGCTCGTCTGAGCCCCTCAGGGAGCGGCGACAATGACCTCCAGCTATATTTTCCTGACACCGCCGGGCGGCGCGAGCGTAGCGACCGATGAGGTGCGCACGATTCGCGACGGTTTCACCTGGCTCGGCCTCCTGTTTCCATGGGCTTGGCTTCTGGTGCACCGGCTATGGCTGCATGCGGCTGCGGCGTTTTTCTTACAGGGAATCGGCGGCGCACTGATGGACGAACCCGGTCTGGGACCGGCGGGTGCGGCGATCATGCTGGGCGTGAATATAGTGGTCGGTCTCGAAGGCCAGAACTTTCGCATCCGCAATCTTGCCGCCAAGGGCTGGAACGAGGACGCCCTCATTGCAGCCGATAAGCTCGATATTGCCGAGCAGGTCTATTTTGCGGACAAGACGGTGCCTGCTGGCAGTGACGATACGGTCGCACCGGATTGGCAGAACAAGCCCGGTGCAAACAGGCTGCGTGGCCAAGCGACATCTCTTGGTCTCTTTGGTTTTGATGGAGGACGCTGACGATGCGCGTCGCGATTATCGACTACGGTTCCGGCAACCTTCGTTCGGCGACCAAGGCTTTCGAGCGGGCCGCGCGCGAGGCGGGCATCGATGCCCATATCGATCTCACTAATAAGGCGGAGGACGTTGCTGCGGCCGATCGTATCGTGTTGCCCGGCGTCGGCGCATACGCCGATTGCCGGCGCGGCCTGGATGCCGTGCCCGGGATGAGCGAGGTGCTGATCGAGGCTGTCGAGAATAAGGCGCGGCCTTTCCTCGGCATCTGCGTCGGCATGCAGCTCATGTCGTCGCGTGGCCTCGAGAAAACCGTAACACACGGCTTCGGCTGGATCCCAGGCGACGTCATCGAGATGACGCCTGACGATCCCTCGTTGAAGATTCCGCAAATCGGCTGGAACACGCTCGACCTGAAGCGCGAACATCCGCTGTTCGACGGCATTCCCACCGGGACGCAGGGGTTGCACGCCTATTTCGTGCATTCCTACCATCTTGCCGCCAAAAACCCCGAGGATGTCATTGCGACCGTCGATTACGGCGGGCCGATGACCGCCCTCGTCGGGCGCGACAACATGGTGGGCGCCCAGTTTCACCCGGAAAAGAGCCAGAAGCTCGGCCTCGCCCTGATCGCCAATTTCCTGCGCTGGAATCCGTAATACCTGCGCCTTATTTCCTCTTTATGGAAAGGGAGGAACAGGAGTGCGCTCGATGCCGGCTTCGCAGAAATCAGGCAAGGTGTTCTATATGCTGCGGCCCTCCAGGGAGAGTCTGCCTCCCTTCTCGGACATCCGGCTTCCCGACGGGACGATCATTCGTCGTGTCGACGAAGCCCTCCATAAAAGAGCGCTTTCCAACGCGGCCAAGGCATTGAAAGAAAGGCTGGACCGATGATCCACGAATTCCTTGCCGGCAACGAGAATTCGCAGCTGCGCGCCAATGGGATCAACGCCGGGGATATCACCGAAGCCGTGCTGGAATTCTATATCGAAGGCGAAGACGATCTGATCGGCCTGCTTGCCTACGCCCTTTACGAGCGGCAGAAGCGCGATTTCGTCGTCAGCTATCGCAAGCGGAATGCCGGTCGTTCGCCCAATGAGGCCGAGCTTGCCGCAGTTTCCAGCAACTATCTCTCCACCGACCTGCGCAACACTCTGCGCGATCGCGCCTCGCAGATTCTTTCGAGCTATGCCGAGACCTATGTGGAGGCGATGGAGCCAGATATCCGGCTCGCCGCCGTCAACAGCGACGCCCTGCGGCGGGTGCGCGAGATCGAGAAATCGGTGAAGAAGCGCCTCGGTTTCTGGCGCCAGGTGCGTGCCGGCTTCATCGTCATCCTGCTGCTTCTGCTGCTTTTGAGCGCGGCCGCCATTGCCGCTGTCTTTTTCCGCTCGGATATCGTAGATGCGTGGAATGCGCTGATGGCGGCGATCACTCTACGGACGTAAGACGACATGATTCTTTTTCCCGCGATCGATCTGAAGGGCGGCCAATGCGTTCGCCTGAAGCTCGGCGACATGCAGCAGGCGACGGTTTACAACACCGATCCGGCCGCCCAGGCGAAATCCTTCGAAGACCAGGGCTTCGAATGGTTGCATGTGGTCGATCTCGATGGCGCCTTCGCGGGACATTCGGCCAATGGCGACGCCGTCGAGACGATCCTGAAGGCGACGAAAAATCCGGTGCAGCTCGGTGGCGGCATCCGCACGCTCGACCACATCGAAGCCTGGCTGTCGCGGGGGTTGCGGCGGGTCATCCTCGGCACCGTCGCCGTCAGAAATCCTCAGCTGGTCATCGAGGCCTGCCGGAAGTTTCCCGACCGCGTCGCCGTCGGCATCGATGCCAAGGGCGGCAAGGTGGCGGTCGAGGGTTGGGCTGAAGCTTCCGAACTCGGCATTATCGAGCTTGCCAGGAAATTCGAGGGCGCCGGCGTTGCCGCGATCATCTACACTGATATCGACCGCGACGGCATCCTGACCGGCATCAACTGGAGCTCGACGCTGGAACTCGCCGATGCCGTCTCCATTCCCGTCATCGCTTCGGGCGGCCTGGCCTCCATGGACGATATCAAGCGCATGCTGCAGCCCGACGCGCAGAAGCTGGAAGGAGCGATTTCCGGCCGGGCGCTTTACGACGGTCGCATCGACCCCAAGGAAGCGCTGGCGCTGATCAAGGCCAACAGGGCCAAGGAGACTGCGTAAATGACCCTCAAGGCTCGTGTCATTCCCTGCCTCGACGTCAAGGACGGCCGCGTCGTCAAGGGCGTCAATTTTCTCAATCTCGTTGATGCCGGCGATCCGGTCGAAGCGGCGAAGGCCTATGACGCGGCCGGCGCCGACGAGCTCTGTTTCCTCGACATCACCGCGTCCTCGGACAATCGCGAAACGATTTTCGATGTCGTGTCGCGCACGGCCGATCAATGTTTCATGCCGCTGACGGTCGGAGGCGGGGTCAGAACCATCGCCGACATCCGCAAGCTCTTGCTGTGCGGCGCCGACAAGGTGTCGATCAACTCGGCAGCTGTCAGCAATCCTGATTTCGTCGCCGAGGCGGCCGACAAGTTCGGTGACCAGTGCATCGTCGTCTCGATCGACGCCAAGCGCAGGCGCACGCAAGCGGTCGGCGGCGACAATCTCAGCGCCTGGGAAATCTATACGCATGGAGGCCGCAACGTGACCGGCATCGATGCCGTCGAATTCGCGCGGAAGATGGTGGCGCGCGGGGCCGGCGAACTGCTGGTCACCTCCATGGACCGCGACGGCACCAAGGTCGGCTACGACCTGGAGCTGACGCGGACGATCGCCGATGCGGTGCGTGTGCCGGTCATTGCGTCCGGCGGTGTCGGCGACCTCGACGATCTCGTCGCCGGGGTGAAGGAAGGCCATGCCAATGCCGTGCTGGCCGCATCGATCTTCCACTTCGGCACCTATACTGTCGGCGAGGCAAAACACTATATGTCGAAGTGCGGCATCGACATGCGTCTCGACTGAACCCTGAGAGCAGACAATGAGCGGATTTTCCCTTTCCGACCTCGAACGCATCGTCGAAGAGCGATCGAAAGCCTCACCGGAGCAGTCCTGGACAGCCAAACTCGTGGCCGCCGGCCAGCCGAAGGCGGCGAAGAAGCTCGGCGAGGAGGCCATC
The DNA here is from genome assembly GCF_051123975.1 of Rhizobium sp. YTUHZ044. Classification (NCBI taxonomy): domain Bacteria; kingdom Pseudomonadati; phylum Pseudomonadota; class Alphaproteobacteria; order Hyphomicrobiales; family Rhizobiaceae; genus Rhizobium; species Rhizobium sp. YTUHZ044. The sequence goes on along the minus strand of NZ_CP101426.1, from coordinate 4,353,090 downwards.
GAAGCGGTGATGGCGGCGGTGACAGGCGATCGCGACAATCTGACCTATGAGGCGGCCGACCTGCTCTATCACCTATTGGTCGTATTGAAGATTGCTGAAATACCGCTAGAGAATGTCATGGCCGAACTCGAGCGCAGAACCGCGCAGTCCGGTCTCAAGGAAAAGGCCAGCCGGCAGAGTTCATGAGTATCGCGACTGAGATTATCGGGGTGCCGGAGATATTGGATCACTTCCAGTCTGAATCCTATTCGCCCTACCATTTCTTCTCTTCCGGGCAATGGGCGAAATTCCGCGCCGACACGCCGCTGACGCTGACCGGCGACGAGGTCAAGCGGCTGCGTTCAATGGGCGACCCGATCGATCTCGACGAGGTCCGGCGCATCTACCTCTCGCTGTCGCGCCTGCTTTCGTCGCATGTCGAATCCTCGCAGATGCTGTTCGACCAGCGCAACCGCTTCCTCAGCATGTCGGATGTCACGAAAACGCCTTTCGTCATCGGCATCGCCGGCTCGGTCGCTGTGGGAAAATCGACCACAGCCCGTATCCTGAAGGAGCTCCTGGGGCGCTGGCCTTCCAGCCCGAAGGTCGATCTCATCACGACAGACGGCTTCCTCCACCCGAACGCGGTGCTGCAGCGGGAAAAGCTGATGCAGCGCAAGGGTTTCCCGGAAAGCTATGATACGGGCGCGATCCTGCGCTTCCTCTCGGCGATCAAGGCCGGGCGGCCCGATGTGAAGGCGCCGTGTTATTCGCATCTCGTCTATGACGTGCTGCCGGACGAATACAAGATCGTCGACCGTCCCGACATTCTGATCTTCGAAGGCATCAACGTGCTGCAATCGCGCGACCTGCCGGCCGACGGCAAGATCGTGCCGATGGTATCCGACTTCTTCGACTTCTCGATCTACATCGATGCCGCGGAAGACCAGATCCACAACTGGTATGTGACGCGCTTCATGCGGCTGCGTGAAACCGCCTTCCGCGATCCCAACTCCTATTTCCATCGCTACGCCTCGATCACCGATGCGGAAGCGCTTGAAATCGCCGAAGATCTCTGGAGGAACATCAACTTGAAGAACCTGCGCCAGAACATCCTGCCGACGCGGCCGCGCGCCGATCTCATCCTGAAAAAGGGCAAGGATCATCTGATCGAACAGGTCGCACTCAGAAAACTATAGCAGGCGATCAATTTTCACGAACGAACGCGGCGCAGCGTCAGATTGATGCGGCCGCCGTTCTTCAACAGCGTCGATGTCGCGGGGTAGATCCGGTCGACGCCATGATAACAAAGCCTCCCCTCACCGCCCAGCACGACCAGATCGCCGCTCGCAAGCTTGAAGGACAGCGTGCGATCATTGCGGTTGAGGCCGCCGACCCGGAAGAGGCAGCTGTTGCCGAGCGAGATCGAGACGACCGGCGCCTGCAAATCCCTCTCGTCCTTATCCTGATGCAGGCCCATGCGGGCGTCGTCGGAATAGAAATTGACGAGGCAAGCCTCCGGCGGCTTCTCATAACCCGAAACGTCATTCCAGATATCGAGCAATTGCTGCGGCATATAAGGCCAGGGCCCGCCGGTTGCCGGATGCGTCGGCTGATAACGATAGCCCCGCTCCTTGTCCGTCACCCAGCCGAGCGGCCCGCAATTGGTCATCCTGACCGACATCGGTTTGCCGGTGCCGGGCATGACGGGCACATAGAGCGGCGCCTCGGTGACCACGGCACGGATCACCTCGACCAATTCCTCCTGGCGCGCCCGGTCAAGATAGCCGGGCAGATACCGGATGCCGTTCAGGAGCTCGGGCATGTCATTCACCGCCGCCGGGCCGGCCGCGCATTTTTTTGACTTCCGAGCGGCCGGATTTTTCCTTCAGGCGGCGTTCGACCGAACCTTTGGTCGGCTTGGTCTTCTTGCGCGGCGGCGGCGGCGGCTTGGCTGCCTCCAGAATCAGTTCCTTCAGCCGCTCGCGGGCATCCTCGCGGTTGCGGTCCTGGCTGCGAAAGCGGCTCGCCTCGATCATCAGCACGCCCTCCTTCGACATGCGCCGACCGGAGAGCTTGATCGCGTTGGCCTTGACGCGATCATTGAGGGAAGGCGAATTGGCGATGTTGAAGAACAGCTGGACCGCGGTCGAAACCTTGTTGACGTTCTGCCCACCGGGGCCGCCCGCCAGAACGAATTGTTCCGTCAGTTCCCATCCCGCGATGGTGATCCTGTCATCGATGTAGAGCGCGTCACTGGCCATGCGGCGTTCTATCTCATATCGGCCGCCAATTGAAAATTGGCCCTCAACGAGAAAACCCGGCAATCCTGCAATACCGGGTTTCACGTGAATCAGAGATTTTGTCTAGCGCAATTCCGCGCGCAAAACCGCTGCACACTTTTGCTGGAATTGCTTGCGCTTCTTATTCGGCGGCCACCTTTACGCCCGGGGCCGCATCGCGAACGCCGCCGTCGACGTGACCTTCGAACTTGGCGAAGTTGGCAATGAACATCGAGACCAGCTTTTCGGCCTGCGCGTCGTAGGCTGCCTTATCGGCCCAGGTCGAGCGCGGATCGAGAATGCCACCGTCGACGCCATCGACGGAAACCGGCACGGCAAAGCCGAAGTTCGTGTCTGTGCGGAATTCGAGCTGGCCGAGTTTGCCGCTGAGGGCGGCAGCGAGAAGGGCACGCGTCGCCTTGATCGGCATGCGCTTTCCGGTGCCGTAGGCGCCGCCGGTCCAGCCGGTGTTGACGAGCCAGCACTCGACGCCGTGGCGGCTGATCAGCTCCTTGAGCAGGTTGCCGTATTCGGCCGGATGACGCGGCATGAAGGGCGCGCCGAAGCAGGTGGAGAAGGTCGCTTCCGGCTCGACGACACCCTTTTCGGTGCCGGCCACCTTGGCGGTGTACCCGGAGAGGAAGTGATACATCGCCTGATCGGGCGTCAGGCGCGCGATCGGCGGCATGACGCCGAAGGCATCGGCCGTCAGCATGATGATCGTCTTCGGATGCCCGGCCCGGCCGGTTTCCGAGGCATTCGGGATGAAATGCATCGGGTAGGCGCAACGGGTATTTTCAGTCAGCGAACCGTCATCGAAATCGGGTTCACGCCGTTCGTTGAGGACAACGTTTTCGAGCACGGTGCCGAAGCGCTGCGTCGTTGCGTAGATTTCCGGTTCGGCCTCAGCCGAAAGGCGGATGGTCTTGGCGTAGCAGCCGCCTTCGAAGTTGAAGATGCCGTTTTCGCTCCAGCCGTGTTCGTCGTCACCGATCAGCGTGCGGGCCGGATCGGCCGAAAGCGTCGTCTTGCCGGTGCCGGAAAGACCGAAGAAGACAGCCGCGTCACCGTCCGGACCGACATTTGCCGAGCAGTGCATCGGCATGGCACCCTTGGCCGGCAGCAGGTAGTTGAGCACGGTGAAGACCGACTTCTTCATTTCGCCGGCATAGGAGGTGCCGCCGATGAGAACGAGACCGTTGGTGAGATCGCAGGCGATCACCGTTTCCGAACGGCAGCCGTGACGGGCCGGATCGGCCTTGAAGCTCGGCAGATCGATGATCGTCAGCTTCGGCACGAAGGTCGGCAGCGCCGCCTCCTCGGGGCGGATCAGCAGATTGCGGATGAACAGCGAATGCCAGGCGAATTCGGTGATGACGCGGGTCGGCAGGGCGTGGCCTTCCTCGGCGCCGCCGACGAGATCCTGAGCGAACAGATCCTTGCCCGCTGCATGCGCCAGCATATCGTCGCGCAGCAGGGCAAAATGCTCCGGCGAGAGGGGCTTGTTGTTGTCCCACCAGATTTGACCATCGGTATTGGTGTCGCGAACGACGAATTTGTCGCGCGGCGAACGGCCCGTATGCTGACCGGTGAGGGCCCGAAGCGCGCCCTGAGCAGTCAGTTCGGCTTCACCCCGGCGGATCGCTTCTTCATAGAGCGCTGCGGCGGAAAAGTTATAGCGGACGCTGGCTGCGCCGCCCAATCCAACCGTTGCAAGCTCCGTTGCCGGGTTATGAACTCCGAACTTTTCCATGGCTAGTTCCCTTTGCTCAGGCTCGTTGCCGTTAAAACCATGCGGGAAAATACGGGGAGAAATTTTAAAAGACAAGAGACAAAAATTGAGAAAATATAGTAATATCAAATAATTAATCGATTTAAATTTGTTTCATTCTTTTTAAATCGTTTGAAGAGCCGCGTTGAAACATTTCCACCTACAACTTTGAGATGCCGGGGAATTTTACAACAATCTTCCCCTTTATCTTTGCCACAATTTGTTCCACCTTTATCCTCCATAAGCGCATCCGGTCATTGAGACCGCCTGGGGACGACCAAAATCCGGGAGATTGCGCACTGATGACGGAGACCAATGCTATGGCGACAATCGCGCTCGTTGACGACGACCGCAACATCCTCACCTCGGTGTCGATCGCACTGGAGGCCGAAGGATATAAGGTCGAGACTTATACGGACGGTGCCTCGGCGCTCGACGGCCTTCTGGCGCGACCGCCACAGCTGGCGATCTTCGATATCAAGATGCCGCGCATGGACGGCATGGAACTGTTGCGCCGCCTGCGGCAGAAATCGGATATTCCGGTCATTTTCCTCACTTCCAAGGATGAGGAGATCGACGAACTGTTCGGCCTGAAGATGGGGGCGGACGATTTCATCACCAAGCCTTTCTCGCAGCGCCTGCTGGTGGAACGCGTCCGCGCCGTCCTGCGTCGGGCCTCGAGCCGCGAAGCCGCAGCCGCCGGCGGCACGAGCCCCAGCGGTGCGCCGAAGGCCGGCGCGGTGCAGCAGGCCCGCTCGCTGGAGCGCGGGCAGCTCGTCATGGACCAGGAGCGCCATACCTGCACCTGGAAGGGTGAGGCCGTGACGCTGACGGTGACCGAGTTCCTGATTCTGCATTCGCTGGCGCAGCGCCCCGGCGTCGTGAAAAGCCGCGACGCGCTGATGGATGCAGCCTATGATGAACAGGTCTATGTCGACGACCGGACCATCGACAGCCACATCAAGCGGCTGCGCAAGAAATTCAAGATGGTCGATACCGACTTTGATATGATTGAAACACTCTACGGAGTGGGATACCGCTTCCGCGAAGCAGCCTGAGCCCGAGCGGCACAGCTGGAAATGTTGAAGGTTGCCGGCCGGTTTATCCGGCCCAACCTTTCGAAAGGGCCTGTCATTGGCACAGTTGGTGCAGGAAAGGGATTTGGACGATGCGGAGGGCGTGAGCACCCGTCGCGTCCGAGGCCGCCGTTGGTCGCATCCCTTCACGCTGATCCGCCGCATCTTCGGCAATGCGGTGTTTTCGAGCCTGACGCGGCGCATCCTGTTCTTCAACCTCGTCGCGCTTGTGGTGCTCGTCGGCGGCATTCTCTATCTCAACCAGTTTCGCGAAGGCTTGATCGACGCCCGCGCCGAAAGCCTGTTGACGCAGGGTGAAATCATTGCCGGCGCCGTTTCGGCCTCCGCGTCAGTCGATACGAACTCGATCACCATCGATCCGCAAAAGCTGCTCGAACTGCAGGCCGGCCAGAGCATCACCCCGGTGCCGAACGACGAGGATCTGGAATTTCCGATTGATCCGGAAAAGGTCGCGCCGGTCCTGCGCCGACTGATCTCGCCAACACGCACACGCGCGCGCATCTTCGATGCCGACGCCAATCTGCTGCTCGATTCGCGCCACCTCTATTCGCGCGGCCAGGTGCTGCGCTTCGACCTGCCGCCGGTCGAAGAAGAGAAGCAGACCTGGAGCGATTGGTTTGCGACGTTGTTCAACAAGGCGCTGCAGCCGGGCAATCTGCCGCTCTACAAGGAAGCACCGGGCGGCGACGGCTCGATCTATCCCGAGGTGATGAACGCGCTGACCGGCGTGCGCGGCGCAGTCGTGCGCACCACCGAGAAAGGCGAGCTCATCGTTTCCGTCGCCGTTCCGATCCAGCGCTTCCGTGCCGTGCTCGGCGTGCTGCTGTTGTCGACGCAAGCCGGCGACATCGACAACATCGTTCATGCCGAACGGCTGGCGATCATGCGGGTTTTCGGTGTGGCGACGCTCGTCAACGTACTGCTGTCGCTGGTGCTCTCGTCGACGATCGCCAATCCGCTGCGACGTCTTTCGGCCGCCGCCATCCGCGTTCGCCGCGGCGCCAAGACACGTGAGCAAATTCCGGACTTTTCCGCCCGCCAGGACGAAATCGGCAACCTCTCCATCGCCTTACGCGAGATGACGACGGCGCTCTATGACCGCATCGACGCGATCGAGAGCTTTGCCGCCGATGTCAGCCACGAGCTCAAGAACCCGCTGACCTCACTGCGCAGCGCCGTTGAAACACTGCCGCTCGCCAGGTCGGAGGATTCCAAGAAACGGCTGCTTGATGTCATCCAGCACGATGTCCGCCGCCTCGACCGCCTGATCAGCGATATATCAGACGCCTCGCGGCTCGATGCCGAACTCGCACGCGTCGATGCCGGCTCTGTCGACATGGAGGTGCTGCTGCGCGACCTGATCGACGTGTCCCGCCAGATCAGGGGAAGCAAGAAGCAGGTGGAGATCGAGTATACGGTGGAACGCAAGCCGAACATCAAAACCCGTTTCGTCGTCAACGGCCACGATCTGCGCATCGGCCAGATCGTCACCAATCTGATCGAGAATGCCCGCTCCTTCGTGCCCGAGAAGGGCGGCAAGATCACCGTGCGGCTGGTACGCACACGGTCACGCTGCGTCACCACCATCGAAGACAACGGCCCCGGCATTCAGGCGGAAAATATCGACCGCATCTTCGAGCGTTTCTACACGGACCGTCCGGAATCGGAAGGTTTCGGCCAGAATTCCGGCCTCGGCCTTTCGATCAGCCGCCAGATCGCCGAAGCCCACGGCGGTTCGCTGAGGGCGGAGAACATCACCGATGGCGAGAACGGGCGCGTGCTCGGCGCGCGCTTCATCCTCGCCCTTCCGCTCGATGCCGCCGCATGAGCGAGCCGGCTCCCACCATCCATGCGACGGCGATTGTCGTGGGCAGGACGGGGCTGCTGTTCAGCGGGCCCTCCGGCTGGGGAAAGTCGATGCTGGCATTCACCTGCATGACCGAAGCCCGCCGGCTGGGTCTTTTTACGGCGCTGGTCGCCGACGACCAGGTCCTCCTATCGGAAAAAGCCGGGTCGGTGATTGCCACCTGCCCGCCGTCGATCGCCGGGCTCATCGAACTTCGCGGCACCGGCATCGTCCGGCAGGATCACGTGTCCCCGGCAACCATGCACTATGCCGTGCTTCCGGGCAGCGCTTCCGGTGAAAACCGCGTCCCTGCGGAGGGCGAAATCGTCAGTCTTGCCCCTGGTTTTTCGCTTCCCGCATTGCGGTTGCTCACAAATGTTGCCTCACCGCTGGCGATCCTGATGGCGAAAGCGCCTGACATCGGATGCTGAAAGGCTTCCGGATTGATCAATCCGCCTTATATGTTTGCATTTTTATCTTGCACTTCGGCTTTTCATAGCCAAGATGTGCCGCCACCGGTGGACGAAATTGCTGCATTGCGATATCTCAGCCACCGTTTGCGTATATGGGAGCAGTAATATCATGATCGGACTTGTGCTTGTCACTCATGGCAAGCTGGCTGAAGAGTTTCGTCATGCTGTCGAGCACGTCGTCGGTCCTCAGAAATTTATCGAGACGGTCTGTATTGGCCCCGAAGACGATATGGACCAGAGACGGCAGGACATTCTGCAAGCCGTATCCGGCGCCGATGACGGTCATGGCGTCGTCATCTTGACCGACATGTTCGGTGGCACACCATCTAACCTCGCCATCTCGGTCATGAGTAGCGGCCACACCGAAGTCATTGCCGGCATGAACTTGCCGATGCTGATCAAGCTCGCCGGCGTCCGCGGCGAGAACAACATGGAGAAGGCGCTGGTGGAGGCTTCCGAAGCCGGGCGGAAATATATCAATGTCGCGAGCCGCGTGCTCAGCGGAAAATAACGGCGCTTCATGACATCGCTTTCCCGGGAACTCCTTATCATCAACAAGCGCGGCCTTCACGCTCGCGCTTCCGCCAAATTCGTGCAGATGGTCGAGAATTTCGATGCAGCCATCACCGTTTCCAAAGATGGAATGACGGTCGGCGGCACCTCAATCATGGGCCTCATGATGCTTGCCGCAAGCCCCGGGTCCAGCGTCGTCGTCTCGGCAAGCGGCAGCCAGGCTCAGGAAGCCCTGGAGGCCCTGGATCAGCTGATCCAGAACAAGTTCGGCGAAGAAATGTGAGCTCGGCCGAGTTCATATAAACATATAAAGACTTCTTTATATCCTTATTGCCATCCCAGGCGAAGCCTGCTAAACGGCTGATATGCCGTGCGCTTGCTTGCGCCTGCGCCAATTTTTGAGACGTTTTTCAGCCTGGAGACCTCTATGAGCACTGAAAAAGATTATGTCGTCGCCGATATCGGGCTTGCGGATTTCGGCCGCAAGGAAATTACGATCGCCGAAACCGAAATGCCGGGGCTGATGTCGTGCCGCGCCGAGTTCGGCGACGCAAAGCCGCTGAAGGGCGCACGCATCACCGGTTCGCTGCACATGACCATCCAGACGGCCGTGCTGATCGAAACCCTGGTTGCGCTCGGCGCCGAAGTCCGCTGGGCCTCGTGCAACATCTTCTCGACGCAGGACCATGCCGCAGCCGCGATCGCCGCCGCCGGCGTTCCGGTTTTCGCCATCAAGGGCGAGTCGCTCGAAGACTATTGGGTCTATACCGACAAGATCTTCCAGTGGGCCGATGGCGGCCTTTCCAACATGATCCTCGATGACGGCGGCGACGCCACCATGTACATCCTGCTCGGCGCCCGCGCCGAAGCCGGCGAGGACGTGCTCTCCAACCCGCATTCCGAAGAAGAGGAAATCCTCTTCGCCCAGATCAAAAAGCGCCTTGCCGCTTCCCCGGGCTGGTTCACCAAGCAGCGCGATGCCATCAAGGGCGTCACCGAGGAAACCACGACCGGCGTCAACCGCCTCTACCAGCTCAGCCAGAAGGGCCTGCTGCCCTTCCCGGCGATCAACGTCAACGACTCCGTCACCAAGTCGAAGTTCGACAACAAATACGGCTGCAAGGAATCGCTGGTCGACGGCATCCGCCGCGGCACCGACGTGATGATGGCCGGCAAGGTTGCCGTCGTCTGCGGTTACGGTGACGTCGGCAAGGGTTCCGCTGCGTCGCTCTCCGGCGCCGGCGCCCGCGTCAAGGTCACCGAAGCCGATCCGATCTGCGCTCTGCAGGCGGCGATGGACGGTTATGAAGTCGTGCTGCTCGAGGACGTCGTTTCGTCGGCCGATATCTTCATCACCACGACAGGCAACAAGGACGTCATCCGCATCGACCACATGCGGCAGATGAAGGACATGGCGATCGTCGGCAATATCGGCCATTTCGACAACGAAATCGAAGTCGCCGCGCTGCGTAACCTCAAGTGGACCAACGTCAAGCCGCAGGTCGACCTGATTGAGTTCCCCAAGGGCAACCGCATCATCCTTCTCTCCGAAGGCCGTCTGCTCAACCTCGGCAATGCGACCGGCCATCCGTCCTTCGTGATGTCGGCTTCCTTCACCAACCAGACGCTGGCGCAAATCGAGCTCTTCACAAAGCCCGGCCAGTACGAGAACAAGGTCTACATCCTGCCGAAGCATCTCGATGAGAAGGTCGCACGCCTTCACCTCGACAAGCTCGGCGTGAAGCTGACCCAGCTCAGTGAAGAGCAGGCCGCCTATATCGGCGTGAAGCCTCAGGGTCCGTTCAAGTCCGACCACTACAGATATTGATGGCACCATCAATATCCACAAGATGTAGAAGCCGCGGCATTGACAAATGCCGCGGCTTATTTTTTGGCCGCTCTCTTCCCGCCGATTCCCTTCCGAAGTATTGTTTTAAGACTTGATTCGGGACGCCGGACCCCGTCCGACCGCTCCGAAAATGGGATGTCTTGTCGTAATGCGGCACATTGAAGGACGGAGACATACCGCGGATGTCGGAACTGAAAAACAGCCTGCCCGGTCAGGCGGATGACGGCGCTCGCGCCGGTCGCCGCCCGCTCTCGGCCGGCCGAGAATATAAATCTGCAACGGCACACGAGGCCGCAAGGCAAGAGCATGGATCATTGGCGCGCTTCCTGAAAACCTGCGCGGCCGGCACGGCGCTTGCCGCGCTGGCGCGGCCGGTTCTGGCGCAGGGCGAGCGGCAGGTGGCCGCCTCGGCTCACCTCTTCACCTCCTCGCAGGTCGTCGGCGTTTCCGTCGTCATCGGCGTCATCTCGGCGGCCCTGCTTTCAACGCTCTGGCTGGTGCGCCAGCGCGGCAATCTGGAAAACGAGAGCCGCGAAATCCGCTCGGCGCTTTCCGATGCCCAGCAGCGCATTTCGCAATATCAGGCGCTGATCGCCGACAAGAACCGGCGGATCGTCATCTGGGACGGCAATACGCGCCCCGAGCTTCTCGGCCAGCTTCCGCCCGAGACCGGCGCGCCGCAGGACGGCGAATTCCTGGCCTTCGGCCTCTGGCTGAAATCGCATTCGGCCGCCGATCTGGAAAAGGCGATCGACCGGCTGCGCGACGGCGCGCAGAGCTTCGACATGGTGGTCGAAACCATCCGCGATGAAATCCTCGAGGCGCAGGGCCGGGTTTCCGGCGGACGCGCCTTCGTCCGCTTCGTGGCGCTCAACAATCTGCGCGCCGAGCTCGCGGAGCTCAGGATCGAGCGCGACCGGCTGATGACCTCGATCTCGGCCTTCCAGGCCATGCTCGACGCGATCGACATGCCGGCCTGGCAGCGCGACCCGGCGGGCCGCCTCACCTGGGTCAACCAAGCTTATGGCGACGCGGTCGAGGCACGCTCGCCGCAGCAGGCGATCAACGAAGGCCGCGAGATGCTGACGACCGTGGCGCGCGAGCGCATTCGCGCGGTTACGACGCCGGAATCGCCTTTCCACGACACGATCTCGACCGTTGTACGCGGCAATCGGACATTCTTCGACGTCGTCGACGTCAAGGTCCCGGGTGGCTCGGCCGGGATTGCGATTGACGTGTCTGATATAGAGGCCGTGCGCGCCGAGCTGGAACGGACGCTGAAGAGCCACGCCGAAACACTTGACCATCTCGCCACACCCGTCGCCATCTTCGACGGCGAGCGCCGGCTGCAATTCTACAACCAGGCCTTCGTCGCGCTCTGGGAGCTCGATATCGCCTTCCTCGAAAGCCGGCCTGATAATAGCGAGCTGCTCGAGCGGCTGCGCGCGGCCAAGAAGCTGCCGGACCAGCTCAACTGGAAAAGCTGGAAGGAAGCGGCCCTTTCCGTCTATCGCGCGCTCGACACGCAATCGGATCTCTGGCACCTGCCCAACGGCCAGACGCTGCGCGTCTTCGCCACCGCCCATCCGCAGGGCGGCGCCACCTGGGTATTCGAAAATCTGACCGAGCAGGTCGATCTCGAAACGCGCTACAACACATTGGTCAAGGTACAGGGCGAGACGATCGATCACCTTTCCGAAGGGGTGGCGGTATTCGGACCGGATGGACGTATCCGCCTGTCGAATCCGGCCTTCCGGGCGCTCTGGGGCATTACGGAAACCGAAGCCAAGCCCGGCACTCATATCCGCGCGCTGGGCGAGGCCTGCGCGCCGTCCTACGACCGGCCGGACGGCTGGAAGACCTTCGCGGAACTGATCACCAGCTTCGATGACGAACGCCGCTCGAGCCAGGGGACGCTGGAACTCTTCTCCGGCCTCGTGCTCGATTACGCCGTCATCCCGCTGCCGAACGCGCAGACCATGCTGACCTTCGTCAACATGACCGACAGCGTGCGGGCCGAGCGGGCTTTGACCGAGAAGAACGAGGCGTTGCGCAAAGCCGACGAATTGAAAAACGACTTCGTTCAGCATGTTTCCTATGAACTTCGCTCACCGCTGACCAATATCATCGGCTTTACCGATCTGCTGCGCACGCAGGGCGTCGGGCCGCTGAATGAACGGCAGGCCGAATATGTCGACCACATTTCGACCTCGTCCTCGGTTCTGCTGACGCTCGTCAACGATATCCTCGACCTTGCGACGGTCGATGCCGGCATCATGCGGCTCAACTATGCCGAGATTGATCTCAACGACCTGCTCGACGACGTCTCGATGCAGATCGCCGACCGGCTGCACGAAAGCGGCGTCGCGCTTGAAATCACCGCCTCCGCCTATCTCGGCTCGATCGTCGCCGATCCGCAGCGGCTGAAGCAGATCCTTCTGAAGCTTCTTGCCAATGCGGCGAATTTCTCGCCCGAGGGCACGTCGATCTCGCTGGAATGCCATCGCGAAGGCACGGATTTCGTCTTCTCCGTCCGCGATCGCGGCCCCGGCATTTCGCCCGACATGATCGCGACCGTGTTCGACCGGTTCGCGACGGGGGCTAAAAGCGGCAAACGCGGCGGCGCCGGCCTCGGTCTCTCGATCGTCGACAGCTTTGTCAGCCTTCATCATGGCGACGTGACGATCGACAGCGAGCCGGGCAAAGGCACGACGGTCGTCTGCCGTATCCCATCGGTCAACATACCGCATTCCGCCGCCGCCGAATGACGACCGATGATACGATCTCGCTGTTCCTGAAAGACGAAGCGGCCACGGTTCGCCTCGGCGAAGACCTGGCGCTTGGCCTGAAGGCCGGAGATTGCCTTGCCCTGTCGGGCGATCTCGGCGCCGGCAAATCCTCGCTTGCCCGTGCGATCCTGCGTGCCATTGCCGATGACGATGGGCTCGAAGTTCCGAGCCCCACCTTCACACTGGTGCAATCCTACGATCTGCGTATCCCGGTTTCGCACTTCGATCTCTATCGGCTCGGTGACCCCGGCGAATTGACGGAGCTCGGCTTCGACGAGGCCCTGCAGAACGGCATCTGTCTCGTCGAATGGCCGGAGATGGCCGCGAGCGAGTTGCCTGGCGAATGCATCACGTTGACGCTGACGCATGAAGGCAACGGCCGCCGGGCGACGATTAGCGCCGCCGGCGCACAGGCTTTGCGCATCCGGCGCGTCCTGGCGATCCGCAATTTCCTCGAAGACGCCGGCTATTCCAATGCCAAACGCCGCTTCCTGACCGGTGATGCCTCGCTTCGCGCTTACGAGGCGATCTATCGCGAGAACGCCGAGCGCCGCATCATCCTGATGGACTGGCGGCCGCATCCCGAGGGACCGCCGGTCCATGACGGCAAACCTTATCCCAAAGTCGCGCATCTGGCACAGAACGCCTATCCCTTCGTTGCGATTGCCGATGCGCTGCGCGAACGGGGTTTTGCGGCGCCGGAGATCTATAAGGTCGATTATCAGCAGGGGATCCTCTTGATCGAGGATCTCGGCACCGAAGGCGTGCTCGATGACGAGGGGCGGCCGATCATCGAGCGTTACCGGCAAAGCGTCGCCTGTCTTGCCCATCTTCATTCCATGCAATTTCCGCCAGACATACCGGTTTCCGCCACGCACACGCATCACATACCGGACTTCGATCGCACGGCGATGAAGATGGAAGTGCAGCTTGTGCTCGACTGGCACATAGCCTGGAAGCGCGGCACCGCCCCCTCGGATACCGAGCGCAAGGAATATCTGGCGATCTGGGACGCCCTGATCGATGAACTTGCCACGGCCGAAAAGAACCTGCTGCTGCGCGATTTCCACTCGCCGAACATCATCTGGCGGCCGCAGGAGCCGGGCATCAAAAAGATCGGTCTCATCGACTTCCAGGACGCCATGATCGGGCCCACAGCCTATGATCTTGCCTCGCTCGTCCAGGACGCGCGCGTCACGATCGAACCGCAGCTTTTCCGGCAGCTGATGGACGATTATCTGGCGCTTCGCCGCGCACAGGGCAGCTTCGACGACGCCGGATTCCTGAAAGCATGGGCGATCATGTCGGCGCAGCGCAATTGCAAGCTTGCCGGTCTCTGGGTGCGGCTGCTGCAGCGGGACGGCAAGCCCGGCTATCTCAAACATATGCCGCGCACACTTGCCTATCTGAATGTCGCGCTCGAGCACGAGGCGCTTGCCCCCTTGCGCGATTGGTGCACAAGGGCTGGAATAGGCCAGAGCGAATCATAAGTTCCGGATCAAGATGACCATCAGACAAGCCATGGTTCTGGCCGCGGGTCTCGGGACCCGCATGCGCCCGATCACCGATACGATTCCGAAGCCGCTGGTGAAGATCGACGGCAAGCCGATGATCGACTATTCGCTGGACGCGCTGGTTTCGGCCGGCGTCGAGCGGGCCGTCGTCAACGTTCATCATCATGCCGAGCAGATGCTCGACCATCTCGGCAAATATCGCGGCCTCGACATCATCATATCGGACGAGCGGGACGGACTGATGAATTCCGGCGGAGGACTGGCGAAGGGCCTGACGCTGCTTGAACGCGACGACATTTTCGTCATGAATGCCGATCTCTTCTGGATCGGAGAACAGCCGGGACGGCCGACGAACCTGCAGCGCTTAGCTGGATTCTTCGATGCAGAGCAAATGGACATGGCGCTGCTTTGCGTCAGGATCGAAGATACAACCGGTCACAACGGCAAGAATGATTTCAGCCTCGCTGCAGATGGCCGGCTGACGCGGTATCGCGACGATCCGTCCAATCCCTTCGTCTATGCCGGGGCGATCGCCATGAACCCGACGCTGTTTGATGATGCGCCGAAGGATGCCTTCAACCTCAATATCTATTTCGACAAGGCGATCGCGCGCCGACGTCTGTTCGGCATCGTGCTCGACGGCCATTGGCTGACTGTGGGAACGCCAGAGGCGATCGGCGAAGCGGAGGAAACGATCCGCCGACTGCGGGCGTTCGCGTGAGCTCATGGCGGACCGGCACCAGCCACGCATCCTGACGATCCCGGCGGGCCTGCCCTTCCTGAAAACGCTGGCGACGACGCTTTGCGACGGACGCCTGACGCCGCTCTTTCGGCATGAGTCCGATGATCCGCTGTCGCTCGCCAGGGTGACGATCTACCTGCCGACCCGGCGCGCCGTGCGCGTGCTGCGCTCAGAATTCGTCGACCTGCTCGGCGGCCGCTCGGCGATCCTGCCGGTGATCCGTCCTCTCGGCGAAACCGATGACGACAGCGGATATTTCGAAGAGGCGCTGCCGGCGACGATCGATCTCGCCCAGCCGCTGTCGAATACCGCCCGGCTCCTGGAACTGGCGCGGCTGATCCTTGCCTGGCGAAACAAGCTGCCGGAGATCGTCCGCCATATCCATTCCGACTCGCCGCTCGTTGCGCCGGCCAGCCCGGCAGATGCGATCTGGCTCGCCCGCAACCTCGCGGAGCTGATCGATTCCATCGAAACCGAGGATCTTGACTGGTCGGAACTGTCGAAACTCGACACCGGCGACTACGCCGCCTGGTGGCAGCTGACGGCGGAGTTCCTCCAGATCGCCAGCGCCTTTTGGCCGGAGCGGCTTTCCGAGCTCGGCAAGTCCTCGCCGGCGCGGCACAGGAACGCAATTCTGCGGGCCGAAGCAGCCAGGATTTCGGCGGCGAAGCCGGCCGGGCCGATTATCATTGCCGGTTCGACGGGTTCGGTTCCTGCCACGGCCGATCTCATCGCCGCCGTTGCCAATCTGCCCGAAGGCGTGATCGTCCTTCCCGGCCTCGATCTGTCCATGCCCGACAGGCATTGGCAGATGGTGGCGCCGGAACCGGCGCCAGGCCAGCATGCCAATCCGGCCAGCCGGAGCCATCCGCAATACGGCCTGTCCTTGCTGCTGAAAAGGCTGAGGCTGACACGAGCCGACGTCAGCCTCCTGGGGAGACCAGAGGCCGATCTTAACCGGCGCGCCGAAATCCTGTCGCGCGCGCTCGCCCCGGCAGAGGCGACCAGCGACTGGGAGGCCTGGAAGGGCTCGCTACCCGAGGGAGCGCTGACTTCGGCCTTCGGCGATGTTTCGCTGATCGAAGCCGCCAATGAGCGCGAGGAAGCAACCGCGATTGCCATCGCGCTCAGGCTTGCACTGGAAAGGCAGGGACAGGATGGCGAAAGCCGGGCTGCGCTGATTACGCCAGACCGCAATCTCGCCCGTCGGGTGATGGCCGAGCTCTCCCGCTTCGGGATCCTCGCCGACGATTCGGCCGGCACACCGCTTTCGGCGACCCCGCAGGGCACGCTGCTACAGCTGCTGCTGGAGGCGGCGCTGCGGCCGGGTGATCCGGTGGCGATCGTTTCGCTGCTCAAACATCCGCTGGCCCGCTTCGGCCTCGAACGCGACGCCTTGATTTCCGCGACCGAAGCGCTCGAACTGCTGGCGCTGCGCGGCGGGGTGGCGGAGGTGGATATCAACGCACTTGAATTGCTCCTGAGCCAGCAGCTCGGCGAACAGGTCCTCGACCGACACGCGCCGCAATGGCGCAAGACGCTGCCAGCCGAGGCCGTCGAGACCGCATCCGAACTTGCGCGCCGGGTCACCCGCGCAACCGAGCCTCTTGCTTCCGCGCTGGTCCGGCACCGGCCGGAGGAGCGCGGCAAGACAGCAAGTTTCACGCTGTCGGAATGGGCGGAGCGGACCGGCCGTTCGCTCGAAGCGGTCGCGGCAGATCCGCACGGCAACCTTGCCGATCTCTGGGCACACGAGGCAGGGGACGCCCTCGCCTCACTCCTCAGCGAAGTCATCGACACGGACGGCCAGATGGAGGCCGACGGACCGCAATGGATCGACATCATGGCAGCACTTGCCGCCGGCCATGCAGTGAAGCCGCGGGCGCTCAGCCATCCCCGCCTCTTCATCTTCGGCACGCTCGAAGCCCGCCTGCAGAGCGTCGACACGCTCATTCTCGGCGGGTTGAACGAAGGCTCCTGGCCAGGGCAGAGCGCGAACAATCCCTTCATTCCACGTATGATGAAGACGGAGATCGGGCTCGAACCGCCGGAGCGGCGCATCGGGCAGCTAGCGCATGATTTCGAGATGGCGAACGGCACCCGCCACCTGATCTATTCGAGAGCGCTGCGCCAAGGTTCGACGCCGACCGTCGCCTCACGCTGGCTGCAGCGGCTGCTGGCGCTCGGCGGAGGGACCTTTCAAGCGGCATTGAGGGAGCGCGGTAACCGGTACCTGCAATGGGCTGGTCTGATCGATCGGGGAGACGCCCAGGCACCGGCGCAGCGGCCCTCGCCGACACCGCCGCTGGCGCTGCAGCCGAAGTCCTATTCCTTCAGCGAGGTCGGACGGCTGCGCCGCGATCCCTATGCGATCTATGCCCGCCGCATCCTGCGGCTCGATCCGGTGGACGCGTTCAACCGCGACCCGGGAGCGGCCGAACGCGGAACGCTCTATCACACGATCATCGACCGGTTCGTCCGCGGGGCCCATGTGGCCGGCACGCCGGCGGCGGCAGCGGCGATGGAGCGGATCCTTAACGAGCTTTTCGACATGGAGAAGCTGCCGCCGCATATCGATGCCGTCTGGCGGCCGCGCTTTCGCGAAGTGGCCCGGGCCTTCCTCGAATGGGAGGCCGGACGACGTCCCGGCATCCGCAGGACGCTGACGGAAGTACGCGGCGGCGTGGAGCTGGAGGCGATCAATATCCGGCTGAACGGCGTTGCGGACCGGATCGATATTACAGGACCGGGGGCGGCCGATATCATCGACTACAAGACCGGCTACAATCCCTCACCGACACAGGCACGCGCGCTTCTCGATCCGCAGCTCGCCCTGGAAGCGGCGGCTTTGAGCGCCGGCGCCTTCCGCGATGCCGGCAGTCTTGTGCCGCAGGATCTGCTCTATGTTCGCCTGCGACCGGGACGTCGCTTCCAGGTCGATACGGTGAACAACGAAAACGCGGCCCGCAGCGACAAGGCGAAATCGGCGATGGACCTTGCCGGAGAATCGATCGACCAGCTGATCAAGTTCGTCAGTTTGCTGCAGTCCGGCGAAAAGGGCTTTACCTCGCGGCTCATCCCGGCGCAGCAGTTTGATTTCGGCGGCGACTACGATCATCTCGCCCGCGTCTCCGAATGGTCCACGGCTGAGACTGAGGAAGGCGGCGGCGATGAGTGACGCTCTTCCGAATGACGACGATCCCGGCGCCTGGATCGGCTGGACCACGATTCAACAGGCGATCGCCTCCGACCCCCAGCGCTCGGCATGGGTTTCGGCCAATGCCGGTTCCGGCAAGACGCATGTCCTGACCCAGCGCGTCATTCGTCTGCTGCTTGCCGGCGCGCGGCCTTCCGCCATTCTCTGCCTGACCTATACCAAGGCCGCGGCCTCTGAAATGTCGAATCGCGTCTTCGAACGGCTGGCGGACTGGGTGGTGCTCGACGACGAAGAGCTCGGCCGGCGGATCATGCAGATCGAGGGGACGGCGCCCGATGCGCTGAAGCTCGCCGAGGCGCGCCGGCTGTTTGCCAAGGCGCTGGAAACGCCGGGCGGGTTGAAGATCCAGACGATCCATGCCTTTTGCGAAGCGCTGCTGCACCAATTCCCGCTGGAGGCCAATGTTGCCGGGCATTTTTCGGTCCTCGACGATCGCGCGGCGGCGGCGCTGCTTTCCGATGCACGCCGGGCGCTGCTGACGGCGACCGCGCCGGAAGAAGGCAGCGCCCTTGCCGAGGCTTTCGCCTATGTGCTCAATCTCGGCGACGAATCCGGGCTGGAGAACCTGCTCGCCGACATCATCGCCAACCGCAACGCCATTCGCCGCTTCACCGCGGCTGCCGAGCGACGCGGCGGCGTGGAGGCAGTGCTGCGCAACAGGCTCGGCCTTGCCGCCGGCGATACGGAAAGCCGGATCGCGGCGCAATATTGGCCGTTGCCGGAGCTTTCGGGCGGCATGCTGGAGCTTTATCTGTCGCTTGCCGACCAGAAAGGCGGCGCCAAGGCGCAGGAAGTTGCTTATGGCCTCAGGCTCGCCGGCCGGGAGCGCGATGACGCCAGGCGCGCCGAAATGCTGGAGAAAATCTTCCTGACGGCGAAGGGCGAGCCGAAATCGGAGACGCAGTTCCTGGTCAAGGCCATGCTTGCGGAAGCACCGCAACTGGCGCGCGCCATCGCCGTCGCCCGCGCGCATGTCGCGGCAAGCCGTGATCGGTTGAAAACGATGCGAATGTTCGGCGCCACGCAGGCCGCGCTGGTGCTCGCCGGTCGGCTGAACCATGATTACGAGGAGTTGAAGAAGCAACGCAGCCAACTGGATTTCGAAGACCTGATCACCCGCACCGCCGACCTGCTGACAAAGAGTGGCGTCGGTCCCTGGATCCATTACAAGCTCGACCGGGGTATCGATCATATCCTCGTCGACGAGGCACAGGATACCAGCCCGATCCAATGGAGCGTCATCCAGTCGCTCGCCGAGGATTTCTTTTCCGGCGAGAGCGCCCGGCCAGTCGTACGCACGCTCTTTGCCGTCGGCGACGAGAAGCAGTCGATCTACTCCTTTCAGGGGGCGCGGCCCGAGCGTTTTTCCGAAGAGAGCGACCGGACGCGGCGGCGGGTCTCCGACAGCGGGCAGAGCTTTTCCTCCGTACGGCTGCCGCTCTCCTTTCGCTCGACCGCCGACGTACTCGAGGCCGTCGACCAGATCTTCAGGATATCGGATAATGCGCGGGGTCTGAGCGCGGTCGGCGAACCGGTCGTGCATCGATCCAGCCGGATCGGACATCCTGGCGCCGTCGACCTCTGGGAGATGGTCGCGCCTGAGGCGGTGGTGAAGGAAGAGGATTGGACGGCGCCCTTCGATGCGACGCCGGAAGGTGCGCCGGCCGCAATCCTCGCGCGGCGGATCGCCCATGCGATCGGCACCCTCGTCGGCCGTGAAACGATCGTCGACAAAGGCAGGGAGCGGCTCATCGAAGCCGGCGACATCCTCGTTCTGGTGCGCAAGCGCGACGCCTTCGTCAATGCCTTGACCCGCGCCTTGAAGCGCCGCGGCGACATTCCCGTGGCCGGCGCCGACCGACTGACGCTGACCAGCCATATCGCCGTCCAGGATCTGCTGGCGCTCGGCCGTTTCCTGCTTCTGCCGGAGGACGACCTTTCGCTCGCTGCGGTGCTGAAGAGCCCGCTTTTCGATCTTTCCGAGGACGATATCTTTGCAATCGCCGGCCTGCGGGGCGACAACGAGAGCGTCTGGAGCCATCTCAAGAGGTTTGCGGCCGACGGCACCGAACGTTTCCGTGCCGCCGTCGAAAGGCTGGAGCTGTTTCTGCGGCAGTCGCGACATCTGTCGGTCCATGATTTCTATGCGCGGGTGCTGGGCAGCCATGGCGGGCGGCGGCAATTCCTTGCCCGTCTCGGCACCGAGGTCAGCGATATTCTCGACGAATTCCTGACCTTCACCCTCGACCACGAGAACTCCGGCCTACCCGGGCTGCAATCCTTCATCTCAATGCTGGAGCTTGAAGCGCCGGAGGTGAAGCGTGAGCAGGACAAGGGGCGCAACGAGGTCAGGATCATGACCGTGCATGCCTCCAAGGGTCTTGAAGCACCCATCGTCTTCCTCGTCGACGGCGGCTCCAAGCCCTTCACGCATACGCATCTGCCGAAACTTCGCCTGATCGAAACCGACCCCGACGAGCCGCCGCTGCCGGCCTGGGTTCCCGTCTCGGACCTCGCCAATTCGCTGACGCAAAACGATGCAACGCGGATCCAGATGCTGGCGGAAGAGGAGTATCGCCGGCTGCTTTATGTCGCCATGACGCGGGCTGCCGACCGGCTGGTCGTCTGCGGCTATCGTGGCGTTCGTGTCAATAACGATACCTGGCACACGATGATCTCCACTGCGCTCAGCGAAGGCCATCCGCATGTGGAGGCGGCCACCTTCTCCGGCCCTGACGGGGAATGGCCGGGTATCCGATGGCGCGTGCCGCGGGTGGAGCGGCGCTTCGAGCGTATCGAACGCAACGAGGCGCGCGACCGTCAGCAGGCGTTGCCGGAAGGCCTATTGCGGCCATTGCCACCACAGGCTGAGCTGCCCCGCCCCCTCAGCCCGTCCGGTATCGGGACGATCATCGACGAAGACGAGGGCAGCTTGTTTGTCGCTTCGCCGCTGTTCGGGGAGAAGGAGCGCAGCGATCGTTCACTGGAAAAGGGCAGACTGATCCATCGCATGCTGCAGGCGCTTCCAGAAATTCCGCTTCGAGAACGACCCGATGCCGCATGCCGTTATGCCGAACGGGCGGCGCGGTTCTGGCCGGAAGCGGAACGCCGCCGGCTCGTCGATTCGGTTCTGAAACTCATGGACGAACAGGCTTTGCAGCCGGTTCTCGGGGCAGAGGCCCAGCCGGAAGTTTCGATCATGGGAACATTGACGCTCGAAGACAGCCGCTATGCGGTCTCGGGCCGTATCGACCGGCTCGCCGTGCTTGCCGATCGCGTTGTCATTCTCGATTACAAGACCAATCGGGTGCCGCCTTCGACCGAGGAGGCGATCCCTTTCGCACATAAGGCTCAGCTCGCGATCTATCGTGAGATCCTGGCGCCGCTCTATCCCGGCAAACGCATCGACTGCATGCTCGTCTATACCGAGAATGCGTCGCTTTATACGCTGAGCGAAAAGGCGCTCGGTTTGGCGCTTGCAGGACTCAAGACAAAGTGAAATACCGGACATTGAAAATTTGGCGCCGCACCATCACATGTGGTTCAACATCTTCTTCGGTCAAAGGAGCAGCCTATGGCTACCGTGAAAGTCGATATCAATAACTTCCAGTCGGAAGTTCTGGAATCCGCAGAACCCGTCGTCGTCGATTTCTGGGCTGAATGGTGCGGTCCGTGCAAGATGATCGCTCCGAGCCTCGAGGAAATCTCCGTCGAGATGGAAGGCAAGGTAAAGGTCGCCAAACTCAATATCGATGAAAACCCGGAACTCGCCGCCCAATTCGGCGTGCGCTCCATTCCGACGCTCGCCATCTTCAAGGGCGGCGAAGTGGCCGATATTTCGGTCGGCGCCAAGCCGAAGACAGCTCTTTCGAACTGGATTTCGAACGCCGCCTGATCGATATCGTCTTTATATTGCATGAAAAGCCCGGCTTCGACCGGGCTTTTTCATTTGCTTATTTCGGAGGCGTGCCGTTGTCGGCAAGCACATCGCCGACGAGATAGAGAGAGCCGCCGACGAGGATGCGGGGCGGCAGTGCCGTCGGGTCGAGGGCCGATTTTATCGCTTCCAGCGCCTCGCCGACCGTCGACATCGGTTCGGCGACCAAACCGGCATCATAGGCGGCGTTCGACAATATCACCGGGTCGATCATCGCCTCGCTGCCGCGGATCGGCACGCAGAACACCTTCTCGACCAAGCCTGTAAAGGCCTTGAAATACCCGATCGGGTCCTTGGTGTTGATCATGCCGATGATCAGGAAAAGCGGCCGCGGCTGGCGCTCCTCGAAATTAGCCATGGCTTCGGCGATCACCTCACCCGCTCCGGGATTGTGCCCGCCATCGACCCAGATCTCGGCGCCGGCGGGCGCATGCGATAGCAGCCGGCCCTCGCTGAGGCGCTGCAGCCGGCCCGGCCATTCCACGAAATTCATCGCCTTTTCCATCATCGTCTCGGTGACGGGGAAGCCGGCGGCCTTGACAGCGCGGATGGCGGCGGCGGCATTGGCATATTGATGGCGACCGGGAAGGCGCGGCAGCGGCAGGTCGGCAAGCCCGTACTCGTCCTGATAGACCAGCCGTCCATATTCCTCATGCGCCATGAAATCCTGCCCGAAGACGGCGCTCGGGCAATGCAGTCGCTCGGCCGTCGACATCAGCACGTCGAGCGCCGCATCATATTCCTGATGGCCGATGACGACGGGCCGTCCGGGCTTCATGATGCCAGCCTTTTCAGCCGCGATCAGTTCCACCCTGTCGCCGAGATAAGGCTGGTGATCCAGCGAGATCGGCATGATGACGGACACAGCCGGATCGGAAATGACATTGGTGGCGTCGAAACGGCCGCCGAGACCGACTTCGATGATCGCGGCATCGGCCGGGTGTTCGGAAAACAGAATGAAGGTGACCGCCGTCAGGATTTCGAAGACGGTGATATGCTGCCCGGCATTGGCCTCGGCCACCCGTCGCAGAGCATCGGCGAAGACGGCGTCATCGACAAGCTGCCCGCGCCCGCCCGCGACACCAATGCGATAGCGCTCGTGCCAATTGACGAGATGCGGCGAGGTGTGGACGTGGGCGCTGTAACCCCCCGCTTCCAGCAGAGCCCGGCTGAAGGCAGTGACCGAACCCTTGCCGTTGGTGCCAGCGACATGGATGACCGGCGGCAGTTTCCGGTGCGGATTGCCGAGTTGGTCGAGAAGACGGGTGATGCGATCGAGAGACAGATCGAAGCCCTTGGGATGCAATCCCATGAGTTTTTCGATCTCCTGCGCTGCCTCACTCACCGCGGTTTGGCCTCTGGGTATCAATTCGGCACCCCGCCTGCTTGCCTGATATCAGGCGCTCGCCGCCAAGGCGATCGCTCCACGAGTCACGTCGTTGGCTGCCGAGACGGGCTTCTTCGTCAGAATCTTCAGGATGCGCGCCAGCGTTTCCGGAATGTCATGACGTTTGACAACCATATCGACCATACCATGTTCCAGCAGATATTCGGAGGTCTGGAAGCCTTCCGGCAGCTTTTCACGCAGCGTCTGCTCGATCACCCGCTTGCCGGCAAAGCCGATTTCGGCGCCGGGCTCGGCCAGGTGAATATCGCCAAGCATGGCATAGGAGGCCGTGACGCCGCCTGTTGTCGGGTTGGTCAACACGACAATGTAGGGCTGGCCGGATTCCTTGAGCAAGTCGACGGCAACGGTCGTGCGCGGCAGCTGCATCAGCGAGAGAATGCCTTCCTGCATGCGCGCACCGCCGGAAGCCGGGAACATCACCAGCGGGCATTTTTCCGACGTCGCACGTTCGAAAGCCTTGACGATCGCCTCGCCGGCGGCGATGCCGAGCGAACCGCCGATGAAGTTGAATTCGTGCACGACGGCCACGAGTTTCACACCCTGCACCTTTCCGAGGCCGGCGAGGATCGTGTCCTCCTGCTCGGTCTTCAGGCGGCTGTCACGCAGACGATCGCTGTATTTCTTCGAATCGCGAAATTTCAGCGGGTCCTGGGCGACCTTCGGCTGCGGCAGCGATTCATATTCACCATTGTCGAAAAGGTCGGCAAGCCGGGCCTTGGCCGGCATCTTCATGTGATAGCCGGAAGCAGGGATCACCCACTTATTGCCTTCCAGGTCCTTGTGGAAGACCATCTCGCCCGTTTCCGGGCACTTGATCCAGAGATTCTCCGGCACTTCGCGACGGCCCAGCATGGAATTGATCCGCGGGCGAACGTAGTTGGTGATCCAGTTCAACTCGAATTCTCCTGGTTGAATAGCGCCAATGTGGGAAAACTATTCGGCAGCAACAAGGCGTGCCGAGCGTGTTCCCGAGGAAAGGCCGCGCACCAGCGTTGCGACCGCCTGAACCGTGTCCGCCGTCGCCTTGCCATCGCTGGTCAAGCTCGTCGCGACCTGGTTGACGATGGCGGTACCGACGACGACGCCATCGGCCGAGCCGCCGATGACCTTCGCATGTTCCGCCGTCTTGACGCCAAAACCGACGCAGACGGGCAGCTCCGTATGCTGCTTGATACGCTGGACGGCGCCGGAAACCAGCGCCGGATCGGGCAGTGCCGAACCGGTGATGCCGTTCATCGAGACGTAGTAGACGAAGCCGGAGGTGTTCTTCAACACGGTGGGCAAGCGCTTTTCGTCGGTGGTCGGCGTCGCCAGGCGGATGAAGTTGATCCCCTTGCGGATCGCCGGAATGCAGAGTTCGTCATCCATCTCCGGCGGCAGGTCGACGACGATCAGGCCGTCGATACCGGCGGCCAGCGCATCGTCCAGGAACGTCTCGACGCCGTAGATGTAGATCGGATTGTAATAGCCCATCATGACGATCGGCGTCGCGTCGTTGCTCTTGCGGAAGTCTGCCGCCAGCTGCAGCGTCTTCTTCAGCGTCTGACCGCCTTTCAGCGCCCGCTGGCCGGCCAGCTGGATGGCCGGGCCGTCGGCCATCGGATCGGAAAAGGGCATGCCGAGCTCGATGATGTCGGAACCTGCTTCCGGCAGTGCCTTCATGATGCCGAGAGAGGTATCGTAATCAGGATCACCGCCCATGAAATAGGTCACAAGCGCCGGACGGCCCTCGGCCTTGAGCGCGGCAAAGCGTTTGTCCATGCGTGCAGTCATGTCTTACAGTCCCATTCCCAGAATCTTGCCGACGGTGAATATGTCCTTGTCGCCGCGGCCGGAGAGGTTCATCAGGATGATCTCGTCCTTGCTCATTGTCGGTGCGCGCTTGATGACCTCGGCAATCGCATGCGCAGCCTCGAGCGCCGGGATGATGCCTTCGAGGCGGGTCAGGGTCTGGAACGCCTCGAGCGCCTCGTGGTCCATGATCGGCACGTAGTCGACGCGGCCAATATCGCTCAGCCAGGAATGTTCGGGGCCGATGCCGGGATAATCGAGACCAGCCGAAATCGAATGACCCTCCTTGATCTGGCCGTCGCCATCCTGCAGCAGGTAGGTGCGGTTGCCGTGCAGCACGCCGGGAGACCCGGCGGTGATCGAAGCGCAATGTTCGTCGCCCTGGAGGCCCTTGCCGCCGGCTTCGACGCCGACGATCTTCACGGAGGGGTCATCGAGGAAGGGGTGGAAGATGCCGATCGCATTCGAGCCACCGCCGACGGCAGCGACGACGAGGTCCGGCAGGCGGCCTTCGGCGGCCAGCATCTGCTCTTTCGCTTCCGCGCCGATCACCGACTGGAAGTCCCGGACCATCTCCGGATAGGGGTGCGGGCCGGCCGCCGTGCCGATCAGATAATAGGTATCCTCGACATTGGTGACCCAGTCGCGGAGCGCCTCGTTCATCGCGTCCTTCAGCGTGCCGCTGCCTGCCGTCACGGGCTTGACTTCGGCGCCGAGCAGCTTCATGCGGAAAACGTTCGGCGCCTGACGCTCGACGTCGGTGGCGCCCATGTAGACGACGCAGGGAAGCCCGAAGCGGGCGGCAACGGTAGCCGAAGCGACGCCGTGCTGGCCGGCGCCGGTTTCGGCGATGATACGGGTCTTGCCCATGCGCTTGGCGAGCAGGATCTGGCCGATGCAGTTGTTGATCTTGTGCGAACCGGTGTGGTTCAGTTCCTCGCGCTTGAAATAGATCTTCGCGCCGCCGAGTTCGGCAGTCAGCCGCTCGGCAAAATAGAGCGGGCTCGGCCGGCCGATATAGTGGGCGCCAAGATGCTTCAGTTCCGCCTGGAAGGCCGGATCGCTCTTCGCCTTGTTCCACTCGTCCTGCAGATCGAGAATCAAAGGCATCAACGTTTCGGCAACGAAACGACCCCCATAGATGCCGAAGCGGCCATCTTCATCTGGCCCGGAACGGAAGGAATTCGGTTTAGGCGTTTCGTTCACTATCAACTCCCTGAGGCCATGACAGGCGTATCCGCCTTTTCGACCGCATCGAAAAATTCATCGATCAACGCGACGCTCTTTACGCCGGGCTCGGTTTCGACACCCGAGGAGACGTCGATACCACGTGCCTTGGTCTTCACAAGCGCATCCGCGACATTGTCCTTGTTCAGCCCGCCGGACAGCATGTAGTCGATGCTGCCGTCGAGCCAGCCGAGAAGGCTCCAGTCGAAGGAAATCCCGTTGCCGCCAGGCAGTTCCGAACCCTTCGGCGCTTTCGCATCGAAGAGAAAACGGTCGGCGACGCCGATATAGGCTTCGACGCGCCTGAGATCGTCGGCCGTGCGCACGGAAAAGACTTTCATCACAGGCAAACCATAGAGCGCCTTGATGGTCAGCACATGTTCGGGACTCTCGTTGCCATGGAGCTGGAGGATGTCCGGCTTCAGCAGCGACACGATTTCGTCGAGATCGTCATTTGTGGGATCAACGACGACGGCGACGATCTTCGCCTTGCCGCGCGCCGGTTCGGCAAGTTTTGCCGCCACATCGGGCTCGACATAACGCGGGCTCTTTTCGAAGAAGATAAAACCGATATGGGTCGCGCCGCGTTTCAGCGCACGATCGATCGCTTCGGGCGTCTTCAAGCCACAGATCTTGATATCGGTTTTCATGGCAGCGAAGTGACACGAAATGCGGCAAGAGTCGAGCCAAATTGCATGGAAAGCTGTATTTAGCGGGGCTTGCGGCTAATCGAAATCGATGGCGTGCAGCTGACTGCCGTGCCGCTTCAGCCAGGATTTCGCTTCCTCCATGCCGGGGCAAAGCGTCTTGCAAAGCGCCCAGAAGCGGGGGCTGTGATTCATCTCCTTGAGATGAGCGACTTCATGGGCGGCGAGATAATCGATCACCGAAGGCGGCGCCATGACGATACGCCAGGAGAAACTCAAGTTTCCCTCCGACGAGCAGGAGCCCCATCGGCTGCGGGTATCTTTCATCGAGATCGAGCGGATCGGCGCCCGGATTGTCGCGGCATGCATCATCGCCAGCCTCTCAAGATCGGCGCGCGCCTCCTTCTTGAGGAAGGCCGCGATGCGCCGCCCGACATGCTCGGGCATGCCGCTGACGCGCAGCACAGGACTGCCATCCACGGAGACGACCTCCGTCAAGCCGCGCAGGCTGCCCGTGTGCTCGATGCGATGGGAAACACCGCGCAGGAGGATCTTGCCGCCGTTGCGTAAGCCGGTATCGGTCGAAAACTTGGCAAGCTTGGTGAGCAGCCATCCCTGGTGCCGATCGAGGAAGGCGTTCACCTCACGCGCCGCCAGACCTCTCGGCACCGTCATCTTCAAGGCCCGCCCGCCCGGCTCGATGCGAAGCGTGATCCGGGTTGCCTGATCATGCTGCTTGATGGTCAGCGGCATGAGCCGGCCGGCGACATCGAGCGTCCGCGTTTCGGGCGGAGCTGGCTTTCGCGCCTTTGGCCGTGTCTTCAGAAGCGGAAACATGGGGGTTTTCTATACGATTCGCCGGGGAATCTAAACGATTTGCGGGGCAGGCGGACATGGAAAAACCGGCATCGCGAGATGCCGGTCATCATTTCATTGCCTAAAGCGCGGTCGCGATCCTCCAGCTTCGCTCCTTGCGCTTTAGGTCTTCGTTTACGCATGTCGTTGCCGCAAAACCGCTTCACACTTTTGCGCGACATGCTTTAGGCCTTCACGGCGTCTGGAACTCCGCGACCGGGCCGTTGTCGTCGCGCTTGGCGTTCTTGCGGTCACGCATGAAGCGGTCGAACTCTTCCTGGTCCTTGGCGCGGCGGAGTTCACGCAGATATTCGTCGAATTCCTCGCGCATTTCGTCGAGCTTGCGGCGCTCTTCCTCGATCCGGTCGAGCTCGGCCTTACGCCAGTCGTCGAAGGCGACATTGCCGGTCGAGAAATGCGGGCGGTGGCGGCCATGCGAACGGCGGCAGGAGGCAAAGAAACCATCGGTCGCCTGATTGACGTCGCGCTTGAAGCCGCGCAGACGATCGCCGAAGATGATATAGGCAAGCATGGCCAGACCCAGAGGCCAGAAAACCATGAAGCCGAGAATCATCAGGGCAATGGTAGCCGGAGTCCAATCCGGTCGAAGCAATGCTGACTGGTTCATCGTGCGGTATCCTCGCTTTCGGCGCCCGGCAAGATGCCGAACGCTGGAAATCGATGTGGTAACCGCAAGAACCGCCTTCAAGACGATTGCCGGCGAAATCGGACAAAGCCTTGAATCGGCGTTGCTAATTCAGACGTCGCTGAATCACGCTGTCCGTCCGCCCTTGATCACACGCGGCACCCGCGGCTTGACGGCGGCGCGGGAATGCTGGCGGACGAAATCGACGATGCGCGGCGCGATCTCGCGACGGAAGCGCGAGCCGTTGAAAACGCCGTAATGGCCGACATCCGGCTGAAGATAGTGCATGCGCATGTCTTCAGGAATGTTGACACAGATGGTCTGGGCCGCCCTGGTCTGGCCGACGCCTGAAATGTCGTCATTCTCGCCCTCGACGGTCAGCAGCGCGACGTTGCGGATCGCGGCCGGGTCGACGCGCTTGCCGCGATGCATCAACTCGCCCTTCGGCAGCGAATGCTTCATAAAGACCTGCTCGACCGTCTGCAGATAGAATTCGGCGGTCAGATCCATGACGGCAAGATATTCGTCGTAGAAATCGCGATGTTTTTCCGGCTCGCCGTCGTTCTTCACGAGATGCATGAAGAATTCCTTGTGGGCGACGAGGTGGCGATCGAGGTTCATCGACATGAAGCCCGACAGCTGCAGGAAGCCCGGATAGACAGGGCGCATGAAGCCCGGCTGCGGCCAAGGAACGTCCATGATGACATTGTCGGAAAACCACTGCAGCGACCGCTCCTGGGCGAGCTTGTTGACCGCCGTCGGGTTGATGCGCGTGTCGATCGGGCCGCCCATCAGCGTCATCGAGGACGGCGAGAGCGGATCGTTGGCTTCCTCCATTACCGCGGCTGCAGCGAGCACCGGAACGGAGGGCTGACAGACGGCGATGACATGGGTGTCGTGACCGAGGAAATGCAGCATCTCGATGACGTAATCGACATAATCGTCGAAATCGAACCTGCCTTCCGTCATCGGCACCATGCGGGCGTCGATCCAATCGGTGATGTAGACATCGGCGCTCGGCAGCAGCGCCTCGACCGTACCGCGCAAGAGCGTCGCATAGTGGCCGGACATCGGCGCGACGATCAGGATACGGGGATCGCTGGCCCGGCCGGGCGGAACGTTCCGTGCGAAATGCAGGAGATTGCAGAAGGATCTCGACCAGACGACCTCCTCGCGGACGGAAACCGTCTGCGCGCCGATCGTCGTCTGCTTCAACCCGAATTCCGGCTTTCCGTAGCGACGCGTCGTGCGCTCGAACATTTCGAGGCTTGCCGCCATCGCCCGGCCGAAGGGTGTGTGAGAGAACGGGTTCAGCGGATTGGCATAGGCAAATCGCATGATGTCCGCTGCGGCGCGAAACGGCGCCATAGCGGCATGATTCAATTCATAAAGCTGATAGAACATAGAAGGCGCTGCCTTTCATCTATCGAAAAGATGACGCCGGTTGATAGACATCGAGCTCTTTCCGCACGCTGGCACGTAACGCAGACTAACAGGTTTCTGTTGCACAGCAACATGGGCGTCCCGAAGCTGCACAGGAAATGCCGGAGAGTTGATCTCCGGCATCACGTAGACGGAAAACTTAAGGTTCCGCTGAAGTAGCGTCGTTAACGATCCGCAACGAAGCTCTGCTTCTGACTGCCGAGCCCTTCGATGCCAAGCTCGACGACATCGCCGTCCCTGAGGAAGCGCGGCGGCTTCATGCCCATGCCGACGCCGGGCGGTGTCCCCGTCGAGATGACATCGCCCGGATGCAGCGACATGAACTGGCTGAGATAGGAAACGACGTGGGCGACGCCATAAACCATGGTCTTGGACGAACCGTTCTGCATCGTCTGGCCGTTAACCTTCAACCACATGCCGAGGTTCTGGGGATCGGCGATCTCATCCTTGGTGACCAGCCAGGGGCCGATCGGGCCGAAAGTGTCGCAGGACTTGCCCTTGGTCCACTGGCCGGCGCGCTCGGTCTGGAAGGCGCGTTCGGACACGTCGTGGGACACACAGTAGCCGGCGACGTAGTCGAGCGCCTCGGCTTCACTGACATATTTCGCCGTTTTGCCGATGACGACGCCGAGCTCGACTTCCCAATCGGTCTTTTCGGAACCGCGCGGGATCAGCACGGTGTCGTTCGGGCCAACGATCGCCGAGGTCGCCTTCATGAAGATGACCGGCTCGGGCGGCACGGTGGCGCCGGTTTCGGCGGCATGGTCGGAGAAATTGAGGCCAATGCAGATGAATTTGCCCGTGCCGGCTACGCAGGCTCCGATCCGGCCGGAGGCAAGTTCCGGCAGGCTCTTCGGATCGAGCGCGGCGATCCTTGCAAGGCCGGCCGGCGAGATTGCCTCGCCGCCGATGTCGGCGACATGCGCCGAGAGATCGCGGATCTTGCCATCGGCATCGAGAAGCGCCGGTTTTTCCCGACCTGCTTCGCCAACACGCATCAGCTTCATGGAATGCCTCCTCATCGAAAACGAATTTGCAGCCACCTATGAACGAATTATTCATCGGTGTCATTACGGCTTTGCCCGGAAGCGGTACGGCGTTACTAGAAAATTTCGGAGAGATCCGGACCGGCAGGAACGATTTTCGCCGGGTTCAGGCTTTCGACCGAGTAGTAGCCGCGCTTGATGTGGTCGAGATTCACCGTGTCGGCAATGCCCGGCCAATCCAGCATGCGCGGGCAGAAGGTGCGCAGATTGGCATAGTCCGAAAGCCGGCGCAGATTGCATTTGAAGATGCCGTGATAGGCGACGTCGAAGCGCACCAGCGTCACGAAAAGGCGGATATCGCTTTCCGTGGGGTGATCCGCGAAGAGGAAAGACCTGCCTTCGAATTTCGGCTCGATCCAATCGAGGCAGGAGAAGACATCGGCGAAGGCTTCCTCATAGGCGATCTGGGTCGTGGCAAAACCGGCGCGATAGACCCCGTTGTTGAGGGCGGGATAAATACGTTCGTTGAAAGCGTCGATCTCGGCGCGCCTTTCGATGGGATAAAGATCGATCGGATTTTTCGCCAGTTCACCGAAGCCGCTGTTCAGCATGCGCAGGATATCGGCAGATTCATTGTTGACGATGGTCTGCCTCTGCTTGTCCCAGAGAACCGGGACGGTGGCGCGCCCGGTGAAGCCGGGCGCTGCCCTCGTGTAAATTTCATGCATGTAGCTCATGCCATTGACATGATCCGGCGTTGCACCTGGATAGTCGCCGAAGCGCCAGCCCTGCTTCGTCAGCACCGGTTCGACGACGGAGACGGAAATGACCTCTTCCAGGCCCTTGAGCTTACGGCCGACCAGGGTGCGAGAGGCCCAGGGGCAGATATAGGCGACGTAGAGATGGTAGCGGCCGAGGCTGGCTTCAAAACCGCCCTCGCCTGTCGGCCCGGCGCTGCCATCCGGCGTCACCCAATTGCGGAAACTCGAAACCTGCCTGACGAAGCCGCCTTTTTCATCCTTCGCCTGAACGGGCTGCCAGTCTTCCGTCCATTTTCCGTTCACCAGCATGCGCACTTCTCCAACCGATCGATTGAAGCAGTCCATTACCCTGCTTCGGCGCACGCGTAAGGCCGCTTTTATGGAGACAGTCCGTCCACGCAACTGCGACGATGCTGCGCTTGCCAAGCCGGCGAAGCAGGAAATATGACTTGGCTCTAAGCGCGTCACGATCTTTCAGATTCGCTTGGCCCGCGCTTTAGGTCCTTGTTTTACGCATGTCGTTATCGCAAAACCGCTGCACATTTTGGTGCGACATGCTGTCGTCCAACACGAGATGGAGTTCGACATGCACCTCTCCAAGGCCGTCGTACGCACCGAACATGCGAGCCGGTACCTGCAGCAGCTCTGCAAACACTGGAGCCACAAGTTCAGCGTCGATTTCGATCCTCATAAGGGCCGGGTGCCGTTCAGCGATAGCGCCGAGGTGATATTCGCCGCCGACGATGCGGCGCTCACCATGACGCTTTCCGTTGCCGATCCCGACCAGCAGGCAGGGATGCAAAGCGTGATCGACGCTCATCTGAAGCGTTTCGCCTTCCGCGAGGAACTCGACATCGTCTGGACCGATTGACCTCAACGATTTTTATGTCCCAACCCTGGAACAAGCATGACGCAGAGCAATAACCGCGAATCCCAATATCCGATCGATCCGATGTTTCTCGACCGTTGGTCGCCGCGCGCCCTTACCGGCGAAATCATCGAGGAGGCACAGCTGCTCAGCCTGCTCGAAGCCGCCCATTGGGCGCCGTCCTCTTCCAACCAGCAGCCCTGGCGCTTCATCTATGCCCTCAAGGGCTCGGAGCATTGGGAGAAATTCGTCGCACTGCTTGTCGATGCCAATCAGGAATGGGCGAAGAACGCATCGGCGCTGATCTTCGTCGTCTCACGCAGCTTCACCGGCGTTGCCGGATCCGGCGAGGAAAAGCCGAGCTACACCCATTCCTTCGACGCCGGTGCAGCCTGGGGATATCTGGCGCTGCAGGCGCGCCTTTCCGGCTTCTATGCCCATGGCATGGGCGGCATCAAACATGAGGACATCAAAAAAACGTTCGATATCCCCGAGGGCTACCGGGTCGAAGCAGGCGTTGCCGTCGGCCGTCTGGCCGACAAGCGCGTCCTTTCAGAACGCAATCAGGCGCGCGAAATCCCGAGCCAGCGCAAGCCGCTCTCCGATCTCGCCTTTAACGGCCATTTCCTAGCCAACTGAGCGACATCAGAATAAGCGAAAGCCCCGCCGTCCTGCGACGGCGGGGCTTTTTGTTGAAGGCATATCGATCAGATATCGAGGTTTGCGACGCTTAGCGCATTGTCCTGGATGAATTCGCGCCGTGGCTCGACTTCGTCCCCCATCAGGCGGGCAAAGAGCCCATCGGCATCGGTGGCGTCGGCAACCTTGACCTGCAGCAGCGAACGGACATTCGGATCGAGCGTCGTTTCCCAGAGTTGCTCGGCATTCATCTCACCGAGACCCTTGTAGCGCTGCATGCTGAGACCCTTGCGGCCGCTGGCGAAGATCGCGTCGAGCAGGGCGCGCGGCCCTGAAATCTCGATGTCGCCTTCGCGCCGGTGCAGCGACGGCGGTGTCTGGTAGATTTCCTTGAGGCGCGCGGTCAGCTGGTCGATGTGACGGGCATCGGAGGAGCCGATCAACGCCATGTCGAGCACGACCACTTCCTTGACGCCGCGGACCATGCGCTCGAGGCGCAGGCCGCCATCGCTCGCCAGGTCGCCCTGCCAGCCGCGCTCAGTCTCTTCGGCGATGATGTCGAGGCGGCTTGCGACCTCGCTCGCCAATGCCTGCGCTCTTGCCTGATCGCTGACGAGCTCGGCATTGAGCGCGCCGGCGATCGCCGCCTGTTCGACGACGGCGCGATTGTAGCGCGAATGGAGATTGTCGAGCAAAGCGCGCATGCGCAGCGCATCGAGGATAACTTCGCGCAGGTCCTGGCCGGTGCGGACCTCGCCGCTGCCGAGCCTCAACGCTGCATCTTCGAGACCCTGGGCGATGAGATATTCCTCGAGCGCCTTCTCATCCTTCAGATACTGCACCGATTTGCCGCGTGCGACCTTATAGAGCGGTGGCTGGGCGATGTAGAGATGGCCGCGCTCGATCAGTTCCGGCATCTGGCGGAAGAAGAAGGTGAGCAGCAGGGTACGGATGTGGGCGCCGTCGACATCGGCGTCCGTCATGATGATGATCTTGTGATAACGCAGCTTTTCGGCGTTGAACTCGTCCTTGCCGATACCGGTGCCGAGCGCGGTAATCAGCGTGCCGATTTCCTGGCTGGAGAGCATCTTGTCGAAACGGGCCCGTTCCACATTCAGGATCTTGCCGCGCAGCGGCAGGATCGCCTGGTTTTCGCGCGACCGGCCCTGCTTGGCCGAGCCGCCGGCGGAATCGCCCTCGACCAGGAAGACTTCGGATTTGGCCGGGTCGCGTTCGGAGCAGTCGGCGAGCTTGCCCGGTAGCGAGGCGATATCGAGCGCACCCTTGCGGCGGGTCAATTCACGGGCCTTGCGGGCCGCTTCGCGCGCGGCTGCCGCCTCGACGACCTTGCCGACGAGGATCTTGGCTTCGCTCGGATGTTCTTCGAACCAGGTGTTCAGCGCCTCGTTGACGAGGCTTTCGACGACAGGGCGGACTTCCGAGGAAACAAGCTTGTCCTTCGTCTGCGACGAGAATTTCGGATCGGGCACCTTGACCGACAGAACTGCCGTCAGACCCTCGCGGCAGTCTTCCCCCTGCAGCGTCACCTTTTCCTTTTTGGTGATGCCGGAATTGTCGGCATAGGAAACCACCTGACGGGTCAAGGCCGCGCGGAAACCGGCCATATGGGTGCCGCCGTCGCGCTGGGGAATGTTGTTGGTGAAGCAGAGCACGTTCTCGTGATAGCTGTCGTTCCACCACATCGCCACTTCGACGGTGATGCCGTCCTTTTCGCCGCGGATGGCGACCGGCTTGTCGACGAGCGGCTTCTTGGCGCGGTCGAGATAAGAGACGAAGGCCTCGAGGCCGCCGTCATAGCGCATTTCCTCCTGCTTGATATCGGAATGACGCTTGTCGGCCAGGAGAATACGGACGCCGGAATTCAGAAATGCGAGTTCACGCAGGCGGTGCTCCAGCGTCCCGTAATCGAATTCGGTCATGGTGAAGGTTTCGCTGCTCGGCATGAAGCTGACTTCCGTACCGGTCGAATCGGGGGCATCGCCCGTGACCTTCAGCGGAGCATCGGCGACGCCATGAGTGAAGCTCATTTCATGGATCTTGCCATGGCGGCGGATCTTCAGCTTCAGCCAGACCGAGAGCGCGTTGACGACGGAAACACCGACGCCGTGCAGACCGCCGGAGACCTTGTAGGAATTCTGGTCGAATTTGCCGCCGGCATGCAGCTGCGTCATGATGACTTCCGCTGCCGACACGCCTTCGCCGCTATGGATGTCGGTCGGGATGCCGCGGCCGTTGTCGGTGACCGTTACCGAACCATCCGGATTGAGAGTGACGGTGACGATGTCGGCATGACCGGCAAGCGCTTCGTCGATCGCGTTGTCGACAACTTCATAGACCATGTGGTGGAGGCCGGAGCCATCGTCAGTGTCGCCGATATACATGCCGGGGCGCTTGCGCACGGCGTCGAGGCCCTTCAGGACCTTGATGGAATCTGCGCCATATTCGCTGCTTACGCCGTTTTCCGTCGCGGATGTATCGCTCATTCTGTCGAGATTTTCCCTGTTGTCGTAAAGCGGCGGCGCGCCCTGCGAATCACCGGCTTTCTTCACTCTCGTATATAGGTTTTTTGAGCCCGGTTCCCAATGGCAAGTCCCCTGAACAAGCCATAAAACAGGGGATTATGACGCTTTTCCGTCGCCTTTGCCGTCATTTTCGAGAACAGCCGATAGCCGGCCTATCTCTGCACTGTCAAGGCTGCGGATCCGCCGGGCCAGCCGGTTGGCGAATTCGGTATATTCCGGCGGCAGGCCCGACGTGTCGATGACGACGCGGGGGTTGGAGGAACGGGCAAGCAGGAACAGTTCCTCGGCCTCGTCCCAGATGATGTTGAAATAGCCGGCGATGCGCTGCAGCAGGTCGAATGTCGGCAGGCCGCGCTTGCCATGTTCGAGCGCCGAGAGATAGGCGGGGGAGACGTTCAGCGCTTCGGCCATCTCCTTCTGCGAGACGCCCTTGCGGGCTCTCAGCCTGCGAACCGCCTCTCCGAAGGGAGTCATGGCTTTTGCCCATGCCGCCGCGACAGGCGAATATAGAGCGCGCCGTCGCCGCCATGATGCTGCGCGGCGGACTCGTAGGAGGAGATCAGGTAGCGGAATTCGGGCTTCGAGAACCACAGGGGGACGGCCCGCTTCAATGCACCTTCGCTGCCCAGGGAGCTGCCCTTGCCGGTGATGACAAGCACATGGCGCATGCCGCGCTCATGGGCGCGGATCAAAAAATCGAGGAGGATGACATGGGCCTCGCTCTGCACCAGGCCATGCAGATCGATGCGCGCCTCGAGCGCCAGACGGCCCTTGGCGATCTTGCGCTTGACCGGCCTTTCCAGCGGATGGTGCACCTTAGCCGGCTGTCTCGGCGTCGACGGTGGGGCCGGCTGTGCCGCCGTCGGCGAAACGGAGGTCTGCTTTTCGGCTGTCTGCCGTTCGGCTGCCGCTTCGGTTTCGGCAAGAAAAGCGTCAAGCTCGGTCAACTCGTTCGCCTTGCCGGGCATCGGCCGCGTGCTGCGGGCAACCTTGCCCCACAGAATCCTCTCATCGGCGCTGAGCTTGCGATCCCTGGCCATCAGTTGAAACGTCCGGCGGCGGCGTTGGGGATGAGGATGACGAAATCGGCATCGTTTCGGACGGTGCCGGCGCGTTCTCCGGCCAAGTCCCCCGAACCGGTAAAGATATCGCCGCGCGCAGGCCCGACGATCGCCGAGCCTGTATCGAGCGCCAGCATCAGCCGGCGGAAGGGGCGGCCATGATCAAGATGAGTGAGGCTGTCGGCGCGGATGAAAAAGGGGAAACCGAAGGTATGGATCAGCCGGTCGACCGCAAGCGAGCGCCCGGCGAGAAGCGGCACCTTGGCGGCGGCGATCGGACCGGCCTCAGTATCAGCGGTTCGCAGGCTGATAGCCCGCGAGGGCGTTTCGCGGAAGAAAATATAAGAGCGGTTATGCCATAGAACCTCATCCACCCGCTCGGAATTGCGGGCTAGCCAGGCGCGGATCGACTGCATGGAAATCTCGCCACGGTCGATTTCACCGCGGTCGATCAAGAGCTTGCCGATTGCCGAGAAGGGATGCCCTGCTTTTGCCGCGTAAGTGATACGGCCGATACGCCCGTCTCGATAACGCAGGCGCGCGGCGCCCTGCACGTGGACGAAGAAAACATCGACCTTCGATTTCGCCCAGGCGATTTCGAGGCCGCGGCCGTCGAGAAAGCCCTGATCGATCTCGCGGCGATCCGGATAAGCGCCAATGCGGCCGTCGTCATGCAGTCGGCCGAAAGCATAGGATCCATCCAATTCGGCCGGACGATTGCCGTCATCGAGATCGATCAGATCGTTCGGACGGCTGTGGAAGGGAAAACGGAAAACCTCGTTTGGCCGATCCGATACCTCGATCTCCGGCTCGTAAAAGGCGGTGACGAAACCGGACTTGCCGTCCTTGCGGCGGATCAGAAAGGGCAGGCAACGCGTTTCGAAAAAAGTGCGCGCCGCTGCCGGCGACGACGGCGTAAAATTTTCAGCGTCCATCAGAAGCGGAAGCAAGTCCTCCGCGCTCAGGCCGAGCGACCCGGTGCGGTAGGGTTTGACGTCGGTGATCTGCCGCCGGCAGTGTCGCATCACTTCAAAAAGGCCGGAGGGATCATCATCCTTCCAGCCTTCCAAACGATCGAAGCTGATGGCTTGCAGGACGAAGTCCGATGCCTGATCACTCATGTTCCGATTCGGTCGCCACAAGTTTCCAGTTCGGATCGCGCGAGCGGGTGTCGCGGGCGAAGGTCCAGAGGTCGTTGACCTCGGCGACGTTTTCGGCGTCGCCCTCGATCAGGACATCCGCCTTGTCGTAAGTCGCCGATATCAGCTGGCTGACGATGCGCACGGTGATCTGTGCTTCGCTGCCCTTCGTCTCGGCATGGGTGATTTCGGCCTTGTCGATACCGACGAAGGTGGACTTGACCTTCTCGCCCCGGGTTTCACGCTCGGCGATGGCCGCCTCGAACCCGTCATAGACCTCGCGGGACAAAAGGCTCTTCAGCGTTTTGCGGTCACCATCGGCATAGGCCATGACGACCATTTCGTAGGCCATGCGGGCGCCGTTCAGAAACTCCTTCGGGCTGAAGGAAGGATCGGCCTTGTTCAGGGCGCGCAGCGATTCGTTGAGCGGTGTCCCCGGTGCGGCAAAGGCGTCGATGGCGGAGAAGCGATCCTCATCGTCGGCTGTCGCATCACGGCGCGGGAGGGTCACGACCTTACCGGCATCAGCGGCCTCGGGCGGAGCCGCATCGCGCGGGCTATAGAGATCGCGCGGCGGCTTCTCATTGCCAGTGCGGCGCCCGAGCACGGAACGGAGCTGAAAGAAAATCAGCACCGCCGCCACCAGGAAGAATAATGTGATGAAGTCGTTCGAACTCATATCCTGTCGCAACCGCCGTTAACATCTCTGATTTGTACTCCCATATAGTCCGCCTATACAGATGATTCAAATCATGGCTGGCATCTTCGCCGGCGCCACGAGGAGACCGGTAAGCCCGGGACATGACGACCATGCGTTTTTCAATTCTGCCGGCTTTCATTCTGTTGCTACCGCTTGGCGAAATTGCCGGCTTCGTCGTCGTCGGTCGGGCGATCGGCCTGGCGCTGACGCTTGCGCTCGTCATGGCGAGCTTCCTCCTCGGCGTGGTCTTGCTGCGCCGGCAGGGGATCGGTATCCTGCGGCGCATGTCGAGCGAAGGACGGAACGGCGTCATGCCCGGACGCGATCTGCTGAAGCCGGCGATGACGGTCATTGCCGCGCTGCTCCTGATCATTCCCGGCTTCCTCACGGATATCATCGCCATCCTCATTCTCATTCCGCCGCTGCGGGATTTCGTCTGGCGATCGATCGCCAAACGCTTCGTCGTCGTCAACGCCAAGGGCGGCTTTGGCGCTGGCCCGAAACCTGGTTTCCGCGATCGCAACCCGAATTCAAAGGTGGTCGATCTCGACGAGGAGGACTATCATAGAGAGCCGAACCGGAACTCGCCATGGTCCGGCAAACATCTCGGTGACTGAGGCTTTGCCGGCGATAGGGTGCGGCTTGCGCCCAGGGTTGTAAGCCCCTCCCCGAAATGTTAGATGGCGGCACCATTCCCATGCCCTTCGAGGAAAAGCCAATGGCAGACGATAACAACAGCAACGGTGCGACGAACCCCACTCTTTCGATCCTTGCGCAATATACCAAGGACCTCTCCTTCGAAAATCCGGGTGCGCCGCGTTCTCTGCAGGCCCGCGACAAGGCGCCGACGATCAACATCAATGTGAACGTCAACGCCAACCCGCTTTCCGACACGGATTTCGATGTCGTGCTGTCGCTGAATGCCGAAGCCAAGGACGGCGACAAGACGGTGTTCCACACCGAACTCGTCTATGGCGGCGTCTTCCGCGTTGCCGGCTTCCCGCAGGAGCACATGCTGCCGGTACTCTTCATCGAGTGCCCGCGCATGCTCTTCCCCTTCGCCCGTCAGATCATCGCCGACGTGACCCGCAATGGCGGCTTCCCGCCGTTGATGATCGACCCAATCGACTTCACGCAGATGTTCGCTCAGCGCGTTGCCGAAGAACAGGCCCGCGCCAAGGTTCAGGCCGTTCCGAACTGATCGAATTCTTATGATTCTGACATGCGGATGCCCGGGCCGGTCCCGGGCATTTTCAATTCGAGCTGGCGTATTTCGCCCAGATGCCCTTTTCGCCGAGCTTGGCGACCAGCGCCTCATGCGCCTGTGCTTCGGACTGACTGAGGCGGGAGCCAAGCGGACGAGGGCGTTCGAGCGCCGCAGCAAACGCCATATCGTCTTCCATCGCCATTTCACCGCGGGCCGCCTGGCCGGGTTGACCCGATATGCTCAGGCCGAACGCTGCCTGTCTGCCGCCGATCATCTCGATATAGACTTCGGCCAATAGTTCGGAGTCGAGCAGCGCGCCGTGTTTGGTACGGTGCGAGTTGTCGATGCCGTAACGCCGGCAAAGGGCGTCGAGCGAGTTCGGTCCCATCGGGTGCTTGCGCCGCGCCATCGACAGCGTATCGACCACCTTGTCCGGCAGGATTGGCGGCAAACCAATGCGCGCGAATTCGGCGTTGATGAAGCCCATATCGAAGGTCGCGTTATGAGCAATCCACTTGCCGTCGCCGAAGAAGGCGAGGATTTCGTCGGCCACCGCGGCGAAAGGCTTCTTGTCCTTCAGGAATTCATCGGTGATGCCGTGTACCGCAAGTGCATCCGGATGGACCTTCTGGTCTCCCGGATTGATGTAGATATGCAGCGTGTTGCCGGTCGGAAAATGGTTGAAGAGCTCGATGCCGCCGATTTCGATGATACGGTCGGCGCGGTTATCGAGGCCGGTGGTTTCCGTATCGAAGATGATCTCACGCATTCCGGAAATCTCCCTTGGCAATCCGCATTTTCAGTTCGGCGATGATCTCAAGCACCTGCGCCCGCGTCTCGGCAATGCTGTGGCTGGTGTCGACCAGATAATCGGCGCGGCGTCGTTTTTCCGCATCCGGGGTCTGGCGAGCGAGAATCATATCGAATTTTTCTTCGGTCATGTCGTCGCGTGCAAGCACCCGCTGACGCTGAATCTGTGGATCGGTGCTGACGACGACGATGACATCCACTCTTTCCCAGGCGCCGGTTTCGAAGAGCAGCGGAATATCGAGCAGCACCATTTCAGCGCCGGCGGCCTGCTGTCGCGCCAGAAATTCCGTTTCCCGTTTGCGAACCAGCGGATGAACGATCGCTTCGAGACGTTTAAAGCCTTCGGGATCAAGCGCGAGCTGGCGGCCTAGCTCATGCCGGTCGACTGCTCCATCCGTCATCGTGCCGGGAAAAGCGGCGTTCACCAACGGCGCTGCCTCCCCGGAGTAGAGATCGTGGACCACAGCGTCGGAATCGTTCAAGGGGATTCCCGCTTCGGCAAAGAGTTTGCCGACCGTCGACTTGCCCATTCCGATTGAGCCCGTGAGTCCGATCTTCAGCATCAGTGCGCTTCCATGTCAGCAATGATCAGAGCTCGCAGTGCCGCATCAACCACAGGGCGCTCGCCGAACCATTTTTCGAAACCGGGAACAGCCTGGTGCAGCAGCATGCCGAGACCATCGACGACCGACAGTCCCTGCTCTTCCGCCTGTCTCAGGATCGGTGTCTTCAAGGGGACGTAGACGATATCGGTGACGACGGCATCTGCTGCAAGCGGCGCAAAATCGATCAACGGCGCCGCTTCGCCATCCATGCCGAGCGAGGTCGTGTTGATGAAGAGGCCAGCGCCATGCATGACGTCGGCAAGCGCGCCCACCGGATGGGCTCGAATTCTCGGGCCGAAGCGATCGGCCAGTTCGCGCGCGCGTTCGACGGTGCGGTTGACGACATGGATTTCCCTGAAGCCACGATCGCGGACCGCCTGAATGATCGCCCGGCTTGCGCCGCCGGCGCCGAAGACCACGGCCGTATCATGACGGTCCCAGCCGGGATGGCGCTCGTCGAGATTGGCGGTGAAGCCGCGACCGTCGGTATTGGTGGCGTGCAGGAGGCCATTCTCCAACCAGAGCGTATTCGAGGCACCGAGCTCATGCGCCAGATCGTCCGGCTTGTCGGCGAGCCGGAAGGCAAGTTCCTTGTGGGGGATGGTGACATTGCCTCCGATAAAACCGGAACTGCCGTCCTTCAGCGAGGCAATGAAATACGGAAAGGCATCCGGCGCCACCTCGTGGGCGCAGTAGCTGCCCGGCAGGCCAAGTCTCTTCAGCCAGTATCCATGGATCAGCGGCGAGCGTGAATGCTTGACGGGAAAGCCCGTGACAAACGCGTTCGGCCCCAGTGTTTCACGTGAATCATCCATCGATCGTTCCGAATTCTCGCAATTTTCTCAGGAGCGGAAGCATCGGCAACCCCAGTATGGTGAAATAGTCGCCCTCGATCTTCTCGAAGAGTTGAATGCCCTCGCCTTCCAGCTGGTAGGCGCCGACGCTGGAGAGCGCACGTTCGCCGACCCGCGCCAAGTGCCTGGCGATGAAATCTTCCGTCAAGGGTCGCATCGTCAGTTCCGCATGGCCGACATACTCCCACAAAACGGCGCCGCCGCGGACGATAGCGATGGCGCTGTTCAGCCGATGGGTCGTGCCCGACAGGGCGCGAAGATGGTTCGCTGCGTCGGCCATGTCCTTCGGTTTGTGGAAAACGCGGTCGCCGAGCGACATCGTCTGATCCGAACCGATGACGAGGCTCTCGGGAAAACGGGTGCTGACGTCTTCGGCTTTAGCCTTGGCCAGGATGCAGGCGACGGTATCCGGCTTCGCAGCGGCTTTTTCCAGCGGCGCCTCAACCGCCCTTTCGTCGATCTCAGCGGGATGTGCCTCAAAGGAGAGACCGGCATTTTCCATCAGCATTCGCCGAAAAGGGCTTGACGATGCAAGGATGAGTTTCGGTGTCATGGATTCTCCCACTCCCGGCTTTTCGTCTGCGCTTAGCGCAGCTTCGGGCGGAGGGCAACAATGGCGGCCGCCGTTTCCTCGATTGAGCGGCGAGTAACGTCGATCAGCGGCCATCCGTGGCGGGCGCAGAGGGAGCGGGCATATTTCAGCTCCTCCGAGATCGTGGCTCGATCGGTATAGTGCTCCCGGTCGAAACCTTGCGTCGTCCCGAGCACGCGATTTTCCCGGACCTGG
Source organism: Rhizobium sp. YTUHZ044 (assembly GCF_051123975.1). Classification (NCBI taxonomy): domain Bacteria; kingdom Pseudomonadati; phylum Pseudomonadota; class Alphaproteobacteria; order Hyphomicrobiales; family Rhizobiaceae; genus Rhizobium; species Rhizobium sp. YTUHZ044. Next base: position 4,310,104 of record NZ_CP101426.1, on the reverse strand, counting down.
GAAATGCGGTCGGTGGTGGCGATCAGGCAGACGATCAGCGGTTTTGTTGCTGCGAGCAGGCTCTCCGGCAAGGGTACGCCGTAGACGATCGGAATATTCGCGGTCTTGATACCGCGATTGGCGAGATAGATGCTGGTCGGCGTCTTCGATGTCCGGCTGATCCCGATGATGACGACATCGGCATCATTGTAGTCATCCGGCATCTGGCCGTCGTCATGATCCATGGTGAAGTTCAACGCCTCGATGCGTGCGAAGTAACCGGCATTCATCACATGCTGGGCGCCGACCCGGCGGCGGGACGGGGCGCCGAGATAGATCTGGAACGCGTTCATGACCGGCTCCAAGACATTGACGGAAGCGACCCCCATCTCGACGCAGCGTTCGTCGATCAGGCTCGCCAGATCGCGGTCGACAATCGTGTAGAGCACGATCCCGGGCGCATCATCGATCGCCTGAAGAACCGGCAGCAGTTGTTTGCGATTGCGGATCAGCGGATAGACATGCTCGATCGGCTGAGCGGATCTGAACTGCGCCGAAGCGGCGCGGCCGGCGGAGATGAGAGTCTCTCCGGTCGAGTCAGAAATCAGGTGCAGATGAAAGAAGTTCGTTCTGTTCTCCACGTTATTTTCCGCTGCCTGTTGAAAAGACTGGATGATGGAGAGCTAAGGCGGCTAGGCTGCCTCGAGCAAGGGAAAACATGCCTGCTTATCCACATTTCGAATTTTGCTAACCGGTTTCGATCGCTCCTGTGGAGGCTGGGGATGAAATCAACTTGTCGTCCAGCCACCCACAGCCTATCCACAGGCGCGAAAAAACACGTCTCCCGGCAAGGATCTGGAATCGCTTTCGGATTCAGATTTTCCCCGGAAATTGACGGGAATGGAGAAATTCTTTCGAGTTTCTCTTCGAACACGCGACAAATGGCATCGGCAGTGGATGGATTTTAATCCTTGATAGACACCGACTCTAAGAAATAGAAACCTTTTAAAATATCTTTGATTTTTTATAGGGAAGACGCGCTTGAGCGATACGCGGCGAAAGATCATGAGGGTTCTCGACGGCGAATGCGTTTTCCCTCCTCCTCTCTGGCTGATGAGACAGGCTGGACGCTATCTGCCGGAATACAGGGAGACTCGGGCAAAGGCCGGCAGTTTCCTCGATCTCTGCTACACGCCCGATTACGCCGTCGAAGTGACCTTGCAGCCAATCCGCCGCTATGGCTTCGATGCAGCGATCCTATTTTCCGACATCCTCGTCATTCCCGACGCGATGAAGCGGAATGTTCGTTTCACTGAAGGTCACGGACCGGAGATGGATCCAATCGATGAAGCGGGCATCGGCAGATTGAGTGGCGACGACGTTGTCGATTATCTCAGACCGGTTCTGGAAACGGTGCGGCGGTTGCGGCACGAATTGCCTGAAGAAACGGCTCTGCTTGGTTTCTGCGGCGCGCCTTGGACGGTTGCGACGTACATGATCGCCGGCCATGGCACCGCGGATCAGGCCCCTGCCCGTCTCTTCGCCTACAAACATCCCCGCGCCTTCGAGCATCTGCTGATGCTGCTTGCCGACGTTTCGGCCGATTATCTGGTGGCGCAGATCGATGCCGGCGCCGATGCCGTGCAGATTTTCGATTCCTGGGCGGGTGTTCTCGGTGAGAAAGAGTTCGACGCCTTCGCTGTCAAGCCGGTTGCACGGATGATCGCCTCGATCAAGGCGCGACGGCCGCAGGCGCGCATTATCGCCTTCGCCAAGGGTGCGGGATACCAGCTGAAGACCTATCGCCAGAAGACTGGAACGGATGCGATCGGTCTAGACTGGTCCGTTCCGTTGGCCTTTGCCGCCGATCTTCAGAAGGATGGTCCGGTTCAGGGCAATCTCGATCCGATGCGCGTCGTTGCCGGCGGCCTGGCGCTGGAAGAGGGTATCGACGATATTCTTCATCATCTCGGCAATGGACCGCTGATCTTCAATCTCGGCCACGGCATCACGCCGCAAGCCGACCCCGAACAGGTGCGTTTGCTGGTCGAGCGCGTGCGGGGTTTACGGATGCCCCGGGCGTGACGATGGAAAAAGAGACGGACCGCAGAGCTGGCGCTTACGCCCGGCGCCGCGCGCATTTTGCCCTGTCCTTCTTCGCGCTGATGGCGGTCGGGCTTTTCGCCTGGAATCCCGACAACCTCTATCTCTGGATCAAGGCGCTTCATATCATCGCCGTCATCTCCTGGATGGCAGGGCTGTTCTATATGCCGCGGTTGTTCATCTATCATACGGAGGCCGAACCAGGCTCGGTGCAGTCGGAAACCTTCAAGGTGATGGAGCGCCGGCTGCTTCGCATCATCATGACGCCGGCGATGATGCTGACCTGGATCTTCGGTCTCTATCTCGCCTGGTCGGTCTACGGGTTCCAGGGCGGCTGGCTGCATGCGAAGATCGGTCTGGTGGTGCTGCTGACCGCGATCCATATGTTCTTCAGCAGCGCCGTGCGGGCGTTCGAGCGGGATGAAAATCGCCGTTCTGCGCGCTACTGGCGGTTCATGAACGAGGCGCCGACATTGCTGATGATCGCGATCGTGATCCTCGTCGTGGTGAAGCCGTTCTGACGAGAAATCCTCTCTCAGGTTAAATTTGCTTCATTTTAAGCAGCCCCCTTGCGGCGGCGATAACGAGTCGCTATTTTCCGCGCATCTCATCTACGTGGCATGTGTGTAGATTTCAGTCGTCTGCGAGCCCCTTTCGCAGTACCGAATACGACCCAACATCGCCTTTCCCCTTCGAAATTGAAAAGAGTATTGGTCACTTCATGGCTGAAATGAAGCTTCAGGAACTTAAGAGCAAATCCCCGACGGATCTTCTGGCTTTCGCCGAATCGCTCGAGGTCGAGAATGCAAGCACGATGCGTAAGCAGGAGCTGATGTTTGCGATCCTCAAAATGCTTGCCAGCCAGGATGTGGAAATCATCGGCGAAGGGGTCGTCGAGGTGCTGCAGGACGGTTTCGGCTTTCTGCGTTCGGCGAACGCAAACTACCTGCCCGGTCCCGACGACATCTACATCTCGCCGTCGCAGATCCGCCGTTTCTCGCTGAAAACCGGCGACACGGTCGAGGGACCGATCCGCGGGCCAAAGGAAGGCGAGCGTTATTTCGCGCTGCTGAAGGTCAACACCATCAATTTTGACGATCCGGAAAAGATTCGTCACAAGGTTCATTTCGACAACCTGACGCCGCTCTACCCGAACGAGCGCTTCAAGATGGAACTCGAGATCCCGACCTCCAAGGATCTGTCGCCGCGTGTGATCGACCTCGTGGCGCCGCTCGGCAAGGGCCAACGCGGACTGATCGTCGCGCCGCCGCGGACCGGTAAGACCGTGCTTCTCCAGAACATCGCGCACTCGATCACGGCCAACCATCCGGAATGTTATCTCATCGTTCTCCTGATCGACGAACGTCCCGAGGAAGTGACCGATATGCAGCGCTCGGTCCGCGGCGAGGTTATCTCCTCGACCTTCGACGAACCGGCGGTGCGTCACGTCCAGGTGGCCGAAATGGTCATCGAAAAAGCAAAGCGTCTGGTTGAGCACGGGCGCGATGTCGTCATCCTGCTCGATTCGATTACACGTCTGGGCCGCGCCTATAACACGGTCGTTCCCTCCTCCGGCAAGGTTCTGACAGGTGGCGTCGATGCCAACGCGCTGCAGCGGCCGAAGCGCTTCTTCGGCGCCGCGCGCAACATCGAGGAAGGCGGTTCTCTGACGATCATCGCTACCGCGTTGATCGATACGGGCAGCCGCATGGACGAAGTCATCTTTGAAGAGTTCAAGGGTACCGGCAACTCCGAAATCGTCCTTGACCGCAAGGTTGCCGATAAGCGCATCTTCCCGGCGATGGATATTCTGAAGTCCGGCACACGCAAGGAGGACCTTCTTGTTCCGCGCCAGGATCTGCAGAAGATCTTCGTTCTACGCCGTATTCTTGCGCCTATGGGCACCACCGATGCGATCGAATTCCTGATCGACAAACTCAAACAGACGAAAAACAATTCGGACTTCTTCGATTCGATGAATACCTAATCCTTAGCCGGATTCCGATTGTGAGAGCTGGCGCATCGTCTCGATGTCGCCAGCTTTTTGTTTGAGGGAATCGATTCGGACTCGAACTGAAAACCGGACGCATGGCCATGTTGAATGATACCATCTATGCGCTTTCGAGCGGTGCTCCGCCCTCGGGTGTTTCAGTCGTCCGCGTCAGCGGTCCGCTGACCAGAGATATATTGGCCCGGCTGGCGGGATCCGTGCCGGCGGACCGATCGGCTTCCTACAGAACGATTCGGAATCGTAACAGCCAGCCGATCGACAACGGCTTGGTGCTGTTTTTTCCCGCCCCGCACTCCTTCACCGGCGAGGATGTGGCCGAGTTGCAGATCCACGGCAGTAAGGCCGTGCTGGCGGCATTGTTCTCCGAACTCGGCGATATTCCAGGTGTTCGTATGGCCAACGAAGGCGAGTTTTCGCGGCGGGCCTTTGAAAACGGCAAGCTTGATCTTGTCGAGGTTGAGGGGCTCGCCGACCTGATCGGCGCCGAAACAGAAATGCAGCGTCGTCTTGCCGTGGAGCAGAGTGCCGGCGGTGTCTCGGCAATTTACGATTCGTGGGCGGAACGATTAACCCGTGCTCGGGCCCTGATCGAGGCTGAGTTTGATTTCCCCGACGAAGACGACGTTCCAGGTTCCGTCTCGGATATGGTCTGGACCGACATGAAGCGGCTTCGTGACGATATTGGCCTTCATCTCAAATCGGCCTCGGCGGGCGAAATCATCAGGGACGGCTTTAAAGTGGTGATCGCCGGCGCTCCGAATGCCGGAAAATCGAGCCTGCTGAACGCTCTGGCCCGGCGTGACGTCGCAATCGTCACGGACATTGCCGGAACGACCCGTGATGTGCTGCAAGTCGATCTCGATATTGACGGCTATCTTGTCAAACTCTATGACACCGCCGGTCTGCGCCAGGTGGACGACCGGGTGGAAATGGAGGGCGTGCGACGCGCGCGTGTTGCGCTTCGTGATGCCGATCTTGCGCTGCTATTGGTCGACATGAGCAATCCGTTGATTCCCGGCGACTTGGAGCAGACTTTGCCCCATGTTACTGTCGGAACGAAGAAGGATCTCATTGAAACTGGTTCGGATCGCTATGACCTGCAGATTTCGACGCTGACCGGTGACGGTCTGTCGGAGTTGCGCCAGCTAATCGGGGGCATTGTCGCCGAGCGTTTCAGTGGCCTGTCTCTGGCCATCCCCAGCCGGCAGCGGCACAAGGATTCGCTGACGAAATGTTTGGCGGCGCTCGACGCGGCAATCTCGGAGATTGACGCAGATCTTGAACTGCGCACCGAACAGCTTCGGCTTGCGGCTGAATACCTGGGGAGAATTACCGGGCGGGTGGATGTCGAACAGCTGCTCGACGTGATCTTCTCGGAGTTTTGCATCGGCAAGTGATTCACGTGAAACCTTTTCCGGCGGCGCCTCTCAGGTTCACGTGAAACCCTGCTGTTTTGGAGTTTTGATATGACCGATAGTGGCTATGATGTGATCGTCATCGGCGGCGGCCATGCAGGGGCCGAGGCAGCCAGTGCGGCTGCGCGCCTCGGTGCGAAAACTGCGCTGGTTACTCACAGACGAGACACGATCGGGGTCATGTCCTGCAATCCGGCGATCGGCGGGCTCGGAAAGGGACATCTGGTTCGTGAGATCGACGCGATGGATGGCCTGATGGGCCGGGTTGCCGATGTTGCCGGCATCCAGTTCAGAATGCTGAACCGCAAAAAGGGCGCCGCTGTGCGGGGTCCACGGACCCAGGCAGACCGAAAGCTTTACCGGCTGGCGATGCTCGCCGCAATCGAAGCAATGCCAGGCTTGGACATTATCGAGGGCGACGCATTTGATCTCGATGTGCTCGATGGCCGTGTTGCTGGCGTCATCATGAAAGACGGTCGACGGCTTCAGGCGCCGGCGGTGGTCTTGACAACCGGCACCTTCCTGCGCGGCCTTATTCATATCGGCGCTGCAAAGACGCCTGCTGGTCGTGTCGGCGAAGCTCCGTCGATCGGCCTGTCCGCCACCCTGGCGCGGTTGGGGCTGCGGCTGGGACGGTTGAAGACCGGAACGCCGGCCCGGCTTGATGGCAAGACGATCGACTGGGACTCCGTCGGCCGACAGGGTGCGGATGAGGAACTTGTGCCCTTTTCCCTCATGACGAATTCCATCACCACGCGGCAGGTTGAATGCGGCGTTACCAGGACGACCGAGGCGACACACCGCATCATTATCGAGAATATCAAGCGCTCGGCGATGTATTCCGGCCAGATCGAAGGCGTCGGGCCGCGCTACTGCCCGTCCATCGAAGATAAGCTGGTGAAATTCGGAGAACGCGACGGGCATCAGGTCTTTCTTGAGCCTGAGGGACTGGATGACGACACGGTTTATCCAAACGGCATTTCGACGTCGCTGCCGGCCGAAGTTCAAGCTGCTTTCATCAAGACCATTCCGGGCCTCGAATCTGCCAAGATACTGCAGCCGGGTTATGCCATCGAATATGACCATGTCGATCCAAGAGAGCTTACCCCATCGCTTGAGGTCAAGCGACTGAGAGGTCTGTTCCTCGCGGGCCAGATTAATGGCACCACCGGCTATGAGGAGGCCGCGGCCCAGGGACTGGCAGCTGGATTGAATGCCGCACTACGCAGTTCCGATTCGGAACCGTTCCATTTCAGCCGTACAAGCTCCTATATTGGCGTGATGATCGACGACCTGACGTCGCGTGGCGTTACGGAGCCGTATCGAATGTTTACCTCGCGTGCGGAATACCGCCTGACTTTGCGCGCCGACAACGCGGACGCGCGGCTGACACCGCTGGCAATGGAGCTTGGATGTGTGGGCGCCGAGCGCGCCGAGCGATTCACGGCCTATCAGGCCGAGATTGACGCTGGCCGCGCCCAACTGATGGCGCTGACGGTGACGCCCAACCAGGCGCGACGGGCGGGCCTGAACATCAACCTCGATGGCCAGCGCCGGACGGCCTACGATCTCTTGTCCTATCCGGCCTATGATTTCGCCGCACTTCGACAGGTTTGGCCGGAAGAGTTGGGTGGGCTCCGGCCAAAAGTCATGGAGGCGTTGGAGATTGAGGCGGGTTACTCGGTTTACCTCGATCGGCAAGCGGCGGCGATTGCCGACCAGCAGCGCGACGAGGAGCGGCGGATCCCGGCGGATTTCAATTATGACGCTCTCTCCGGGCTTTCCAATGAACTTAAGGCTAAGCTCAATGCTGCTCGCCCGTTCAACGTTGCCCAGGCGGCGATTGTCGAGGGCATGACCCCCGCCGCCATTGCGCTGTTGCTGGTGCACTTGCGTCGGCAGCAGGGATTCGAACGCCAAAGCGCCTGATACAAGATGTGAGAGTCTGTGAGAATGGAATTGAACGGTTTGCGTGTTTCACGTGAAACACAGGAACGACTTCAACATTTTGCGACACTGTTTCAAAAATGGGCCAAAACGATCAACTTGGTGGCGCCGTCGACGCTCGATGCACTGTGGCGCCGCCATATCGCTGATAGCAGTCAGATTTTTCAGATCTGCCCGCGGCCTGTCACCTGGGTCGATCTCGGCAGTGGCGGCGGCTTTCCCGGTGTGATTACCGCCATCTTCCTGGCAGAGCTGCAAGACGGTTGGGTGCATCTTGTCGAAAGCAACCACAAAAAGGCTGCGTTCTTGCGAACGGCGCTACGAGAGACGAATGCACGGGGAAGCGTACACGCCACTCGAATCGAAGACGCCTATGCGGAGATCGGCGATTGCGAAGCGATCTCAGCGCGAGCCCTTGCCGATCTTGATGGGTTGATCGCCTATACAGCCCCCTGGATGCTTGGCAAGGAAAATTGCCGGGGGTTTTTTCACAAAGGCCGGGATTACCTGAGAGAAATTGCCGAAGCCCGTGGTCGGTGGGAATTCGATCTGATAGAACATGAGAGCGCCGTCGAGCAGGAATCCGTGATTTTGGAAGTATCCAATCTCCGGCGCTTGGTTTAACAGATCGGATATTGCAGCAATGGCTGGCGAACGACATCGGATAATAACCATCGCAAATCAGAAAGGTGGCGTTGGCAAGACGACCACTGCAATCAATCTGGCAACGGCGCTGGCCGCCATCGGCGAGCGTGTCCTGATCATCGATCTGGATCCGCAGGGCAATGCGAGCACCGGCCTGGGTATCGACCGTCGTGATCGCAAGCTCTCCTCCTATGACCTGATGGTCGGCGAACGCGGGATCGGCGACGTGACGCTGGAGACAGCCGTTCCCAACCTCTTCATCGTTCCTTCGACCATGGATCTGCTCGGCATCGAGATGGAGATCTCGCAGCAGAGCGATCGGGTGTTTAGATTGCGGAAGGCACTGTCCTCTCCCGAGGCTATGGCATTCTCCTATATTCTTCTGGATTGCCCGCCCTCTTTCAATCTGCTGACGATGAATGCCATGGCGGCCGCCCATTCGGTGCTGGTGCCGCTGCAATGCGAATTCTTTGCGCTGGAGGGGCTGAGCCAGCTGCTCGAGACCGTCAGTCAGATTCGGCGGACAGTAAATCCGCGGCTGGACATCCAGGGCATCGTTTTGACGATGTTCGATGCGCGTAACAATTTGGCCCAGCAGGTGGTCAATGATGTGCGGACCCATCTAGGGGAAAAGGTTTATCATACGTTAATCCCCCGTAACGTCCGGGTATCCGAGGCGCCATCCTACGGCAAGCCTGCTATTCTCTATGATCTGAAATGTGCGGGTAGCCAGGCCTATCTGCAACTGGCCTCCGAGGTCATTCAGCGTGAGCGCCAGAGACTGGCCGCGTAAGATCATTTCCGGGGTATAGGTGAGTGTAGAATATGAATGACGACGTATCGAAAAGACGACTGGGTCGCGGCCTTGCAGCACTGATTGGTGAAATGGATCAGCCTGTTCCGGTCGAAGCTGAACGCACCGTCAGCGCCGACCGGATGATTCCGATCGAATTCGTCAGCCGTAACCCACGCAACCCGCGCCGTTTCTTCGACGACACCGAACTGCACGACCTTGCGAGTTCCATCCGCCAGCACGGCATCGTTCAGCCGATCGTGGTGCGGACGATGTCGCAAGACCGATATGAAATCATAGCCGGTGAACGGCGCTGGCGTGCAGCTCAGCTCGCCGGCCTGATTGAAATCCCCGTCATTATTCGGGACGTTGACGACAAGACCGCGCTTGAGATTGCGATTGTCGAAAACGTGCAGCGAGCCGATCTCAATCCTCTCGAAGAGGCATTGGGCTATGAGCAGCTGATCGCCGAGTATGGCTATACCCAAAATGATCTTGGCGAGATCATCGGCAAAAGCCGCAGTCATGTCGCCAACTCGTTGCGTTTGCTGAAATTGCCCGATCCGGTTCGCGATCTTCTTGCTGCCGGCAGCCTTTCGGCCGGACATGCACGCGCGCTTGTTTCGACACCCGACCCGGCAAGCCTTGCCCGCACCATCGTCGCCAAGGGCATGTCGGTGCGTGATGCCGAGAAGTTGGCGCAGAACAATATCAAGGCGCAATCGGAGCCGCAGCAGCCGGCCTTGCGTCGTGATCAGAAGGATTCGGATACGCTGGCGCTCGAACGAACGCTTTCTGATGCTCTTGGGCTTGAGGTTTCAATCAATCATAAATCCGGCGGCGGCCAGATCAAGATTGCTTACAAGTCGCTGGAACAGCTCGAGGAAGTCTGCCGCCTGCTGGAAAGGCGATGATTACGCGGATCTGCGGCCGGATTGAAGGGTGGTGGAGAGAAGTGTTTGCATTGCAACGCTGTCTTCCAGCACCTGTCGCCGCCGACTCTGGAGGATCGCCGCTTGCAGGCGATTGGATTCACGCGCAATGTTTTCCGCCGACCAGTGGCGTAGTGCCTGCTCGATGATCGGCTTGCGACGAAAATGCAGATGCCGACCCATCGTCTGCATGACCTGAGGCGCCTGTACCCTTTTTTCTTCCATTTCAGCGCGCATCATGTCCAGAAGCTGGAATTGCTTCAGACAGGCCTGCAGCACCAGAAAGATCGCGGTTTTTGAACTGCTGATCTTTTGCATGGCATGTAGGAAACCGTGGAGATCACCGCCGAGGATAGCATCGACGGCGTCATCGACGGATATCGCGCTGGCGTCGCCAATTATTTCGGTTACGTGATGTTCCTCAACCGTGTTGAGGCCGCTGCAATAGAGGGCGAGCTTGCGCACTTCGTTACGAGAAGCGATGCGATCACCGCCGATCAGTGCAATCAGCGCCTGACGGGCCGCCGGGGTAATACCAAGCTTCTCCGCCCCGAGTTCAGCGTCGATCAAGCCGTTCAGAGCGCGGCTGTCGTCGGCGTAGGAGGGGATCGTCATGATGGATCGCATGGCTTCCGCAGTCTTGCGAAGCAGGGATCCTTTTTTCAGATCGCCGGCCTCGACGATCAGGTGGGCGGCTTCGAGCGGTTTTTCAGCCAGCACCGCCAGCGAGTCGACGAGGTATTTCTCGTTGGCGGCACCGCGGATCCAGATGAGTTTCTCGCCGCCGAACAGCCCGATAGACTGAGCCTCGTCAAGCAACCGTCCGGGATCCTTTTGCAGATCGCCGATATCGAGTTTGGTCATCGAGAAAGGATCATCGAGCGCGACGCCGGTCTTGCCGGCGATCTGGCCGGCCCGTTCGGAAACCAGACCGCGGTCCGGCCCGTAAATGACGAAAATCCGGTAATTCCCCGCCGATTTCTGCAGGAAAGTCTCGAATTCATGAGACTTGATTTCAGCCACTGCCCCGCCCTCAGCGGCTGAGGGCGGCGGCGAGATCGGCTCCTACGAATTCCGCCGCCTGGTCGGCCGCGCGGTTTTCGGCATCGCGGATCGCCCTTTGCTTCGCGAATTCCTGCTCGGAGAAATCGACCAGAGCCGTCGTCTGGCGACTGCCGGCCTTGATCACGCGACCATCGGCTACCGAGCTCAGCGTATAGGTGACGGTGACGGTGACGCGACCGGCGCGGGAGGTATCGCCGGATTGACGCAGCAGTGTATCGGCGACGATCGATGTAGCGCGCATTTGGACGTGATATTGTGGATTTACCGCTTCGCCGGCGCCTCGCGATGCCAGGAAGATCAGGTGATTGCGCACCTGCTGCTCGACGCGACTTGCCGCATCGGAAAAGCCGACCGAGGACAGCTTTTCCGCAACACCCGAGTTCTCCGAATAAAGCGGCCGAACCTGGCAGGCCGCAAGAAAGGCCGAGGCGGCAAGGATCATGGCGATGCCGGCATTGCGGGTGATATCAGACGACAATGTTCACAATCCTTTGGGGAACCACGATGATCTTCTTCGGCGCCTGACCGTTCAGCACGTTCTTCACCGCATCCAGTTCCAGCACGGCGTTGGTGACGGCATTCTGATCTGCGTCGCGAGAAATTGTCAATTCAGCGCGCTTCTTGCCGTTGATCTGGACGGGCAGAATGACGTCATTTTCCATGACCAGCGCTTCCATGTAGCGCGGCCATTCCGTGCGGGCGAGCAGCCCGGCATTGCCGAGCGTGGCCCAGCATTCCTCGGCAAGATGCGGCGTCATCGGTGCGACGAGCTGGATCAGGATCTCGGCAGCGTCACGCACGGCGGCACGATAGGCGATATCGCCTTCACCCGCCGCAACCCTCGTCAGCGGCGCGGCGAGCGCATTGACGAGCTCATAGATACGGGCGACGGCCTTGTTGAACCAAAGCTTGTCGTAATCGTTCTGAACGGCCTTCAGCGTCTTGTGCGCCGCCTGCGAGACTGCCAGAGCCTCCCCTTCGCTTGCCGGTGCGGGGGCAACGCTCGACAGGCCGTTAGCGGCTTCGGAAATCAGACGCCACAGGCGCTGGGTGAAGCGATGGGCACCTTCGACCCCGGCCTCGGACCAGATGACGTCACGCTCCGGCGGCGAATCGGACAGAACGAAGAAGCGGGCAGTATCGGCGCCATAGGAGGCGATAATATCGTCCGGATCGACGACGTTCTTCTTCGACTTCGACATCTTCTCGATCGAGCCGATGGCGATCTCCTCGTCTGACGCCAGCAAGAAGGCACGGCGTTTACCGTCGATCTCCTCGATACGGATATCGGCGGGAGCCACCCACTCGCGGCTGGCGCCGGAACCGCGGCTATAGGTCTCATGGACCACCATGCCCTGGGTGAAAAGACCCTTGAAGGGTTCGGTGGCGGCGACATGGCCGGTCTCGCGCATCGCGCGGGTGAAGAAACGGGAATAGAGCAGATGCAGGATCGCATGCTCGATGCCGCCGATATACTGGTCGACCGGCAGCCAGCGATTAGCCGCCTCAGGATCGGTCGGCTTGGCTTCCCATGGCGCGGTAAAGCGGGTGAAATACCAGCTTGAATCGACGAAGGTGTCCATCGTATCCGTCTCGCGGCGAGCGTCCTTGCCGCAGTTCGGGCAGGCGACATGACGCCAAGTCGGATGGCGGTCGAGCGGATTGCCGGGCTGGTCGAAGGTTACGTCCTCGGGCAGCTTGACCGGCAGATCCTTCTTCGGCACCGGCACAACCCCGCAGGCGTCGCAATGGATGACCGGGATCGGGCAGCCCCAGTAGCGCTGGCGCGAAATGCCCCAGTCGCGCAGGCGGAAATTGATCATCCGCTCGCCCTGCGGCGCATTGCCGAGGCAAGCCGCCGAAAGCCGGTCGGCGACGATATTGAAGGCTTCCTCCGTCGTCTTGCCGTCGAGGAAACGCGAATTGATCATCACGCCGTCGCCGTCATAAGCGGTGTCGCCGACGGAAAAGCTTGCGGCGTCACCATCCTTCGGCATGACGACCGGCACAACCGGCAGGCCATATTTCCGGGCAAAATCGAGGTCGCGCTGGTCTCCCGACGGGCAGCCGAAGATCGCGCCGGTACCGTAATCCATCAGCACGAAATTGGCGATGTAGACCGGCAGTTCCCAGGAGGGATCGAGCGGATGCCTGACCCGGATGCCGGTATCCATGCCCTTCTTTTCGGCGGTCTCGAGCGCGGCGAGCGAGGTGCCGGCGCGGCGGCACTCCTCGCAGAAGGCTTCGATCTCGACATTCTTCGCCGCCGCATCCTTGGCCAGCGGATGATCGGCGGCGATCGCCAGGAAGGAGGCGCCGAACAAGGTATCCGGCCGTGTCGTATAGACCGTGATTTCGGTCTCACCGGCGGGCGCCGTCTCCGGCACGATCTCCCACCGGACCGTCAAGCCTTCGGAACGGCCGATCCAGTTCTTCTGCATCAGGCGCACTTTTTCCGGCCACTGGTCGAGCGTATCCAGCGCGTCCAGCAGGTCCTGGCTGAAATCGGTGATCTTGAAGAACCACTGCGTCAGTTCGCGCTGTTCGACCAGCGCGCCGGAGCGCCAGCCGCGGCCGTCGATCACCTGTTCGTTGGCAAGAACGGTATTGTCGACCGGATCCCAGTTCACCTTCGACTGCTTGCGGTAGACCAGACCTTTTTCCAGGAAGTCCAGGAACAGATGCTGCTGGTGCTGGTAATAGTGAACGTCGCAGGTGGCGAATTCGCGGCTCCAGTCCAGCGACAGCCCCATGGCCTTCAACTGCGCCTTCATCGAAGCGATGTTCTGGTAGGTCCAGGACGCGGGGTGCACACCGCGCTCCATGGCGGCGTTTTCCGCCGGCATGCCGAAGGCGTCCCAACCCATCGGATGCAGCACGTTATAGCCCCGGGCACGCTTGTAACGGGCGACCACGTCGCCCATGGCGTAATTGCGGACATGGCCCATATGAATGCGCCCCGAGGGATAGGGGAACATTTCGAGGACATAATATTTTTCGCGCGGATCCGAATTGTCGGTCTCGAAGACCTTCTCTTCGTTCCATTTTTGCTGCCAGCGGGGCTCGGCGTCGCGCGGATTATAACGTTCGGTGGCCATGGTATTCAGAATTCCAGAAAATCAGGGGAGTTGGTCGAGACCTTCACCATGAAACCACCGTAGCGTCAAGTTTTGCAGGCGTTGCAAGCGTCCGATCTTCATGCCGCCGAAGCGATTTCGCCGGAGCGGGTCTTGGCAAGCACGGAATGGCTGGCTAGTTCATTGCCAATTCTTTTCACTGAGATATGTCGAGGCAGAATGATGGACCTTCAAGAGCGGTTGAATGACGTGCGGTCGCGGGTCGCGGCTGGGGAACGCCAGGCAGGCCGTCCGGCTGGTTCCGTTCAGATCGTCGCCGTATCGAAGACGTTCGAGGCGGATGCGATCCGCCCGGCGATCGAGGCGGGGCAGCGGGTGTTCGGTGAGAACCGGGTACAGGAAAGCCAGGGAAAATGGCCTGATCTGAAGGCCGAGCATGCTGATATCGAACTGCACCTGATCGGGCCGCTGCAATCGAACAAGGCGGCGGATGCGGTGGCGCTTTTCGATGTCATCGAGACGGTGGACCGCGAAAAGATCGCCCGCGCCCTTGCCGAAGAGATGAAGCGGCAAGGCAGGACGCCGCGGCTCTACGTCCAGGTCAATACCGGACTGGAGCCACAGAAGGCCGGCATCGCTCCCGAGGATACGCCTGGTTTCGTCGCCCTCTGCCGCGATGAGCTCGGCCTGGCCATCGACGGGTTGATGTGCATTCCGCCGGCCGACGAAAATCCCGGGCCGCATTTCGCCCTGCTGGCAAAGCTCGCATTGAAATGCGGCGTCGAAAAACTCTCCATGGGCATGTCGGGCGATTACGAGACGGCGATCGCCTTCGGCGCCACCAGCGTACGGGTGGGATCGGCGATTTTCGGCGCGCGCTGATACCTGCTTTCGTCGGGCTTTCCGTCCTCCCGGCCCAGCCTAAATTGATATCGAGGCTTGCATGTCCTGGGGAGGAGCAGATGCAAAACGGCTATCATCAAGTCTATGCGGCCTGGAAAGGCGATCCCGAAGGCTTCTGGCGCGAAGCGGCCACCGATATCAACTGGTTCACGCCTCCGGAGCGGATATTTTCGCCCGATGACGGCGCCTATGGCCGCTGGTTCTCAGGTGCGGAAACCAACACCTGTCACAATTGTCTGGACCGGCATGTCATGGCGGGACGCGGGGGCGAGACGGCGATCCTGTTCGACAGCGCGATGAGCGGCGAGAAACGCCGCTTCACCTATGACGAGGCGCTTAGCGAGGTGAAGGCGATCGCCGCGACGCTGCTCGGGCTCGGCATCGGCAAAGGCGACCGCGTGATCCTTTATATGCCGATGGTGCCAGAGGCGGTGTTTGCGATGCTCGCCTGCGCTCGCATCGGTGCGGTCCATTCGGTCGTTTTCGGCGGCTTTGCCGCCAGCGAGCTTGCCGCGCGCATCGACGACAGCGGCGCCAAGCTGGTGATCACCGCGAGCTGCGGCCTCGAGCCCGGCCGAGTCGTCGCCTATAAGCCGCTGGTCGATCAGGCGATCGAGCTTGCACGGATGAAGCCGGAGCGCTGCCTGGTGCTGCAGCGGCCGCAGCTTCCGGCAGATCTCGTCAGCGGCCGCGATCAGGATTTCGAGGCGGCGGTGGCGCGCCATCGCGGCGCGGAGCTGGCCTGTGTTCCCGTCAAAGCGACCGATCCGCTCTATATCCTCTACACCTCCGGGACGACGGGCCAGCCGAAGGGCGTGGTGCGCGACAATGGCGGCCATATGGTCGCGCTCAACTGGTCGATGCGCAATATTTACGGGCTGAAACCGGGAGAGGTCTTCTGGACGGCGTCCGATATCGGCTGGGTCGTCGGCCATTCCTACATCGTCTATGCACCGCTGATCGCGGGCGTGACCACGCTGATCTACGAGGGAAAGCCGGTCGGCACCCCGGATGCCGGCGTCTTCTGGCGGGTCGTCTCGGAATACAAGGTGCGTGTGCTCTTTACGGCGCCGACCGCATTCCGCGCCATTCGGCGGGAGGATGGTGAGGGCGAACTGCTGCGACAATATCCAATGCCGGATTTCCGGGCACTATTTCTGGCCGGTGAGAGGGCGGACCCAGAGACACTGAAATGGGCGGAGCGCATGCTCGGCGTTCCTGTCATCGATCACTGGTGGCAGACGGAGACCGGCTGGCCGATCGCCGCCAACCCGCTTGGTCTTGGCGCCCTCCCCGTCAAGCATGGCTCACCGACATTGCCGATGCCCGGTTATGACATCGCGGTGCTCGACGATGCCGGTCACCCGGTCGAGTCGGGAACGCTCGGCAATATCGTCATAAAGCTGCCCTTGCCGCCGGGTTGCCTGCCGACCCTCTGGAACGCCGACGATCGCTTCCGGTCGGCTTACCTCGATGAATTTCCTGGCTACTACAAGACCGCCGATGCCGGCTATGTCGACGAGGACGGTTATCTTTTCATCATGTCGCGCACCGATGACATCATCAATTGCGCTGGTCACCGGCTTTCCACCGGGGCGATGGAGGAGGTCTGCGCGCGCCATCCCGATGTCGCCGAGTGCGCGGTCATCGGTGTGACCGATGCGGTGAAGGGTCAGGTGCCCTGTGGTTTCCTGGTGCTGAAACGCGATGTTTCCCGTGAAACGCCGGCGATCGAATCGGAGGTCGTGGCGATGATCCGCCAGTCGATCGGCCCGGTCGCGGCCTTCAAAACGGCCATCACCGTCAATCGCCTGCCGAAAACACGCTCCGGCAAAATCCTGCGCGGAACCATGCAGAAGATCGCTGACGGCATACCCTGGAAAATGCCGGCAACCATCGATGATCCGGCGATTCTGGAAGAGATCGCAGAGGCACTGCGCAAGCGTGGTTTTGGCTCCCTGCCGATGTAAGCCAGATATCGACGGGCCCGGTTCCGCACGTCGTTATCGCAATAAAAAACCCTGCCGGCCGGCAGGGTTTTTGCGGAGATGACCGATATCTCAGTACTGATCTTCGTCATCCTCGTCCTTCGGGGCCGAGCGCAGCGAGCTCAGCTTGCGGAAGACGGCGTCGGCGTCGATTTCCTTTTCCTCTTCGCGCTCGTAGTTCGGGGTCAGCCGTTCGGTCTCCTGCGCCGATTGCAGCGTTGCGCCAAGCTCCGCGGCGGTCGGCAGCGGACGACCCTTGGATGCCTTTTCCACTTCCATGTCGAGGTCGATCTGGCTGCAGAGGCCGAGCGTGACCGGATCCATCGGCGCCAGGTTGGCGGAGTTCCAGTGGGTGCGCTCGCGGATCTGCTCGATCGTCGATTTCGTCGTGCCGACCAGTCGGGAAATCTGCGCGTCCTTCAACTCGGGATGATTGCGCACCAGCCAGAGAATGGCGTTCGGGCGGTCCTGACGCTTGGAGACCGGCGTGTAACGCGGGCCGCGGCGCTTGGATTCCGGCACGCGCACCTTCGGTTCGGAAAGCTTCAGCTTGTGGTTCGGGTTGGCTTCGGCGCGGGCGATCTCGTCACGGGAGAGCTGTCCCGTCGAGATCGGGTCGAGACCCTTGATGCCCTGCGCGGCTTCGCCGTCAGCAATCGCCTTGACCTCGAGCGGATGCAGTTTGCAGAACTGCGCGATCTGATCGAAAGACAGCGCCGTGTTGTCGACAAGCCAGATGGCAGTCGCCTTCGGCATGAGCAATGTTTGAGCCATGGATATAGTCCTTCTATCGTCCGCGCCGGTCGCGGTCCGTGGATTGTCACCACAATGTCCGGGAAATATGGCGCTATATAACCGGACTGTCGCAGAATTGCAATTCTTCCGAAATCAAATGACCTTTGTCTAATTGCCGTGGCGATGCGAACTGCTATGAATTGCCGTGATTTGAAGTTCGGCCCTGCATAGCTGGCGGTCCGTCGCATGTCCCATGAGGAGGAGTTCCATGTCGGAGAAGATCTATCCGGTCACGAAGCCGGTGAAGGCGCGCGCCCTGATCGATAAGGAGAAGTACCTGAAATGGTACGAGGAAAGCATTGAAAATCCGGACAAGTTCTGGGGCAAGCACGGCAAGCGGATCGACTGGTTCAAGCCTTACACGAAGGTCAAGAACACCTCCTTTACCGGCAAGGTCTCGATCAAATGGTTCGAAGACGGCCAGACGAACGTCTCCTACAATTGCATCGACCGCCATCTGAAGACGAATGGCGACCAGGTGGCGATCATCTGGGAAGGCGATAACCCTTACGTCGACAAGAAGATCACCTATAACGAGCTCTACGAGCATGTGTGCCGGACGGCGAACGTGTTGAAGAAGCATGGCGTCAAGAAGGGTGATCGCGTCACCATCTACATGCCAATGATCCCGGAAGCAGCCTATGCGATGCTCGCCTGTGCTCGCATCGGCGCGGTGCATTCCGTCGTCTTCGGCGGCTTCTCGCCGGAGGCGCTGGCAGGGCGCATCGTCGATTGCGAATCCACCTTCGTGATCACCTGCGACGAAGGTGTGCGCGGCGGCAAGCCGGTACCGCTGAAGGACAACACCGATACGGCGATCCATATCGCCGCCCGTCAGCACGTCACCGTCAGCAAGGTCCTCGTCGTTCGCCGCACCGGCGGCAAGACTGGCTGGGCGCCGGGACGCGACCTCTGGTTTCATCAGGAAATCGCCAGCGTGAAGGCGGAATGCCCGCCGGTGAAGATGAAGGCGGAAGATCCGCTGTTCATTCTCTACACGTCAGGTTCCACCGGCAAGCCGAAGGGCGTGCTGCATACGACCGGCGGTTATCTCGTCTATGCGGCGATGACGCATGAATATGTCTTCGACTACCACCACGGCGACATTTACTGGTGCACAGCCGATGTCGGCTGGGTCACAGGCCATTCCTATATCGTCTATGGGCCGCTGGCGAACTGCGCGACCACGCTGATGTTCGAGGGCGTGCCGAATTTCCCGGATCAGGGCCGTTTCTGGGAAGTGATCGACAAGCACAAGGTCAACATTTTCTATACCGCGCCGACGGCAATCCGCTCGCTGATGGGCGCGGGCGACGAATTCGTCACGCGCTCCTCCCGCTCGTCGCTGCGGCTGCTCGGCACGGTCGGCGAACCGATCAACCCGGAAGCCTGGGAGTGGTATTATAATGTCGTCGGCGACAAGCGCTGCCCGGTCATCGACACCTGGTGGCAGACGGAAACCGGCGGCCACATGATCACGCCGCTGCCGGGCGCCACCGACCTGAAGCCCGGTTCGGCGACGATGCCGTTCTTCGGCGTCAAGCCGCAGCTGGTCGACAATGAAGGCAAAGTGCTGGAAGGGGCTGCCGACGGCAATCTTTGCATCACCGACAGCTGGCCGGGCCAGATGCGCACCGTCTATGGCGACCACGACCGCTTCATCCAGACCTATTTCTCCACCTACAAGGGCAAGTATTTCACCGGTGACGGCTGCCGGCGCGACGAAGACGGCTATTACTGGATCACCGGCCGTGTCGACGACGTGCTCAACGTCTCCGGCCACCGGCTCGGAACGGCGGAGGTTGAGTCCGCCCTCGTCTCGCACAATCTGGTGTCGGAAGCGGCCGTCGTCGGCTATCCGCATTCAATCAAGGGTCAGGGCATCTATTGCTATGTGACCTTAATGGCCGGCCATGAAGGCACCGACACGCTTCGCCAGGAACTGGTGAAACATGTGCGCGCCGAAATCGGGCCGATCGCGGCGCCCGACAAGATCCAGTTCGCGCCCGGCCTGCCGAAGACCCGCTCCGGCAAGATCATGCGCCGCATCCTGCGCAAGATTGCCGAAGACGATTTCGGCGCTCTCGGCGATACCTCGACGCTCGCCGATCCCGCCGTCGTCGACGATCTGATCGCGAACCGGCAGAACAAGGTGACTGCCTGATATAAAGAGCCGCTCCGGCCATCCGAGTCCCGGGGCGGCTCACTTTGCTTTGGCCGGCTGAATTTGGACGGCCTGCATGAGGCCCGGATTTGGGCCCGACAATCCGGCCTTAAAAATCGATCGCCCGGCCATTGATCTCGTAATCGCCGAAGCGTGCAGGCTCGGCTCCGCCGCGGCCGCCGATCTCGGGTGGCAGATCCAGCGGCTTCTGGTTCTTGCGTCTTTCTTCAGCCTCGGCAAGCGCACGTCGGGCCGCCGGAGACAGTACCTTGCGCGGCGGCTCCGATCCCTCCACCGTCGGCGTCTGGCTATTGTCGTTGTCGGCTTCCTCCATGGCCTTCTCCTGCCGGAAATATTGAAAATGGCGGGTGAATAACCAAATCATAATGCGCGGTCGCCGGGAATGAAAGCTTGCGACGCCGTAATCGAGTTGGAGATTCGCAATGAACCTCGTTCGCACTGCCATGTTGCTTGCCTTCATGACGGCGCTTTTCATGTTCGTCGGTTTTCTGATCGGCGGTCGAGGCGGCATGATGATCGCCTTTCTCATTGCCGCCGGCATGAATTTCTTCTCTTATTGGAACTCCGATCGGATGGTGCTAGCGGCCTATCGCGCGCAGCAGATCGACGAACGCAATGCGCCGGAATTCTTTGCGATCGTGCGCGATCTCGCTCGTAATGCCGGTCTGCCGATGCCGAAGGTCTATCTATACGACAGCCCGCAGCCGAATGCCTTCGCCACCGGCCGCAATCCCGAAAATGCCGCCGTCGCCGCCTCGACCGGCCTGCTTTCTGCCTTGTCTCCCCAGGAGGTCGCCGGCGTGATGGCGCATGAGCTTGCCCATATCCGGAACCGCGACACGCTGACCATGACGATCACGGCAACGCTTGCCGGCGCGATCTCGATGCTCGGCAACTTCGCTTTCTTCTTCGGCGGCAACCGCGACAACAACAATAATCCCCTCGGTTTCATCGGCGTTCTCGTCGCGATGATCGTCGCACCGCTTGCCGCCATGCTGGTGCAGATGGCGATCAGCCGCACGCGTGAATATTCGGCCGACCGCCACGGCGCCGAAATCTGCGGCAATCCGCTCTGGCTCGCTTCCGCACTTGGAAAGATTGCCCGCGGCGCGGCTCATGTGCCGAATGAGGATGCCGAGCGCAATCCGGCGACGGCGCATATGTTCATCATCAATCCGCTTTCCGGCGAACGCATGGACAATCTGTTTTCCACCCACCCGAACACGGAAAACCGCATTGCCGCGCTGCAGGAGATGGCGCAAAGCGGCATGAGTGTCTCGACGGGACCGGTGCGTGCTGCTAATCCGTCGCGCAAATCGCGCTCTGTTCCGAATACGGGTCGCGGTGGTTCGCAACCGCCAAAAGGTCCGTGGTCTTGAATTCAGACGGCACGAAAAAGCCATTCCGCCAACAGAAACCCTTCGCCGGCCGATCGGCGCCAGCCAAGCCGGGCCTGCAGGCCCGGGCGGCGGCCGCAAAAATTCTGGCAGCCGTCGTCGACCGAAAGCTGTCGCTCGACGGCGCTCTCGATCATGAACACGGCAATCCGGCCTATAAGGCGCTTGGTGAGAGCGATCGCGCCCTCGTCCGCGCCATTCTCAACACGACGCTGCGCCACCTGCCGCGCATCGACGCCGCAATTGCCTCGCTGCTGGAATCGCCGCTGCCGGAGGGTGCGCGGGCCTTACACCATGTTCTGGCAATCGCGGCGGCGCAGATCCTTTATCTCGACGTGCCGGATCATTCGGCCGTCGATCTTGCCGTAGAGCAGGCCAACCTGGATCCCCGCAATCGCCGCTTCGCAAAGCTGGTCAATGCGGTGCTGCGCCGGCTCGGCCGTGAAAAGGACGAGGTGCTGGAGAAGATCGGTAAGGTTCCGCCGATGCCGGGCTGGTTCCTCGCACGGCTGGAAAAGGCTTATGGCCGCGACGCGGCGCTGGCGATCGCGCAATCGCAGCTCGAACCTGCGGCGATCGATTTGACCGTCAAATCCGACGCCGAAGCCTGGGCGAAGAAGCTGAACGGCGTTGCCCTGCCGACGGGCGGCGTGCGGCTTGCCGCCTTTGACGGCGGAATTCCTTCACTCGAGGGCTTCGACGACGGTGCGTGGTGGGTGCAGGATGCGGCGGCAAGCATTCCGGCCAGGCTTTTCGGTGATCTCTCGGGCAAACGTGCCGCCGATCTCTGTGCTGCGCCTGGCGGCAAGACAGCGCAGCTCATCCTTGCCGGCGGCGCGGTGACCGCACTCGATCAGTCGGAAAGCCGGCTGAGACGGCTGCGGTCGAATCTCGACCGGCTTGGCCTCAACGCGGAAACGGTTGCGACGGATCTGACGACATTCAAGCCGACGGAAGGCTTCGATGCCATCCTGCTCGACGCCCCCTGCTCTTCCACCGGCACGACGCGCCGGCACCCTGACGTGCTGTGGACCAAGGGGCCGGATGATATTGCGAGGCTGGCGGCGCTGCAGGAGCGGCTGCTGCGTCATGCGCTGACCTTGCTGAAACCCGGAGGCACGCTGGTGTTTTCGAACTGCTCGCTCGATCCGGCCGAAGGCGAGGAGGTGGTCGCCCGCGTTGTTTCCAATACGGACGCGATCGAGCGTGTGCCGATCAGCGCGGGCGACTGGCCCGGTCTTGAAGCGGCGATCACGCCGCTCGGTGAATTCCGCACGCTTCCGACCATGCTGAAAATGCCGGACGGCATTGCCTCCGGCCTCGACGGCTTCTACGCGGTGGTGCTGCGGCGAGCCGCCTGATTGCTTCAACCTCGTCGCCCGAAACCGTCTCATGCGCTGATTACGCGCCCGCTGCACAGCTGTCGTTCTTTGCGTAGCGACGGAATTACGTGCAACAATTTTCGTATATTCGAAATTTGTAACGAATTAATTCATTGTGGGCGATGAAATCGGCTGCTTTTCACCTATTCTTAACCATGAGGGTCAATAGACAATAGAATATGCAGTCCGGTCGGCGTTTTGCGAGCATGTATGTTCGGGAGGCTTGGCGGCGCGCCTTGCGCCGCGTCGCGTTGCTGCGCCTGAAGCTCATTCGCCATTCGATCAAACCGCCCGAGCGCCTGATCGTCGCCCCGACCGATCTTCGCGGCATCGATTCACATGTGGCGGACGAAATTCTCAATGGACGTTTCCTCCTGGCCGGGCGCATGCTGGAAACGAACGGCAAATCGCCCTTCACCTTCACCCTGCCTTCGCGGCCCTTTGCGACCCGCCTGCACAGCTTCGGCTGGTTGCGGCACATGCGTGCGCACAAGACGGAACGCAGCGCGGCGGTTGCCCGAGCGATCGTCGACAGCTGGCTTTCCATCCATGCCGGCCGCATGGAAGGAATTGCCTGGGAGACCGACGTCACCGCCCAGCGCCTCATTGCCTGGCTGTCACATTCGCCTGTTGTGCTGCAGAACGCCGATCGCGGCTTTTATCGGCGCTTCATGAAGTCGCTCGCTTTCCAGGTCAGGTTCCTGCATCGCGTGGCGCCCTATACGCTTGGCGGTCTGGAGCTGTTCCGGCTACGCATCGCGCTCGCCATGGCCTCCGTCGCCATGCCGGCCCGCGCCTCCACGCTTCGGAGAGCGGCGCAGGCGCTCGACCGTCAATTCGATAGCCAGATTCTGCCGGATGGCGGCCACATCTCGCGCAACCCGCGCATCGGCTTGGAACTGTTGCTCGACCTGCTGCCGCTGCGGCAGACTTACGTCAATCTCGGCCATGACCTGCCGCAGAAGCTGATCTCCGGCATCGACCGCATGTATCCCGCTTTGCGGTTTTTCCGGCATCAGGACGGGGACCTGGCGCTTTTCAACGGCGCAACCTCGACGCTCGCCAATGAGCTGATGTCGGTGCTCAGATATGACGAGACCGCCGGCCAGCCGTTCAAGGCTTTGCCGCAGTCGCGCTATCAGCGGCTTTCCGGGGGCAAGACCGTCATAATCGCCGATACCGGGACGCCGCCTTCGGGCGGCGCAGTGCGCACCGCGCATGCCGGCAGCCTTTCATTCGAAATGTCGTCCGGCCGCCATCGCTTCATCGTCAATTCCGGCTCGCCGAAATTTGCCGGACACCGCTATGTGCAGATGGCGCGCACGACCGCGGCGCATTCGACCGTCATCCTCAACGACACCTCATCCAGCCGTTTTTCACGCTCGCCTTTCCTCGATCACGCAATCACCGAAGCGGTGAAAACCGTCACCGTCGAACGTGTCGAAACGGAGGATGGGCGCGACAGCATCAAGCTCAGCCATGACGGTTATCTCAAGCTGTTCGGCGTGCTGCACGAGCGTGAGCTGACGCTCAATGCTGCGGGTTCGATGGTGACAGGCCACGACCGGCTCATCCGGCGTGAAGGATATGAAAGTGACGACCCCCTGAAGGCCGTCGCCCGTTTTCATATTCATCCTTCCATCGTTCTGCAGCAGAGCGATGGAGAATCCGTGCTGCTGATGGCGCCGGACGGCGAAAGCTGGCTGTTTTCCGCGCCCGGAAATGAAGTCCTGGTTTCCGAGGACATCTTCTTTGCCGACAGCTCCGGCATTTGTGGCTCGGACCAGATCGAGATCGATTTCGATCTGGCCGAGAAGACGGAGATCCGCTGGTTCCTCTCCCGTAAAGCTTAGACGGGACGGCCAACTGGCCAAAATTCAAATTCGGGACTAAATCGAAAGGCAGAGCATCAGCGCTGTTTGCGTGACGTCAAAGCTGTGCTAACGCGGCGACAGCAAGAAAACGTCCCTAAGGCAGATTTCGTCCGAAAGCCGCTCACACTTTTCGGCCTCATGCTCTAGCGGATATCTTCCGAAGCCCGAACGGAGAAGGTTCATGGCCGTCATTTCCAAAAAGATCCCCGCCCCGGACAAGGTCGAAATCAAGACCGCACTCCTCTCCGTGTTCGACAAGACCGGCATCGTCGAGCTCGCCCGGACATTGTCCGAAAGAGGCGTGCGGCTGCTGTCGACCGGCGGCACCTACAAGGCGATCGCCGCTGCCGGTCTGGTGGTCACCGACGTCTCCGAGATCACCGGCTTTCCCGAGATCATGGATGGGCGCGTCAAGACGCTGCATCCGATCGTGCATGGCGGCCTGCTGGCGATCCGCGATGACGGCGAACACCAGGAAGCGATGAAAAAGCACGGGATCGAGGGCATCGATCTGGCCGTCATCAACCTCTATCCTTTCGAAGAGGTACGCGCGGCCGGCGGCGATTATCCGACGACCGTCGAAAATATCGACATCGGCGGTCCGGCGATGATCCGTGCATCGGCCAAGAACCATGCCTATGTGACCATCCTGACAGACCCAGACGATTATGCCGAGTTCAAGGAGCAGCTTTCGGCGGATGACGGCAAGACCGCCTATGCCTTCCGCCAGCGCATGGCTGCCAAGGCCTATGCCCGAACCGCGGCCTATGATGCCACGATTTCCAACTGGTTTGCCGAAGCGCTGGCGATCGACACGCCGCGCCACCGCGTCATCGGCGGTGTGCTGAAGGAAGAGATGCGTTACGGCGAAAATCCGCACCAGAAGGCGGCCTTCTACGTCACGGGCGAGAAGCGCCCGGGCGTTTCGACGGCCGTCCTGCTGCAGGGCAAGCAGCTCTCCTATAACAATATCAACGACACCGATGCCGCCTATGAACTCGTCGCCGAATTCCTGCCGGAAAAGGCGCCCGCCTGCGCGATCATCAAACATGCCAATCCCTGCGGCGTCGCCACCGGCTCGAGCCTGGTGGAAGCCTATCAGCGGGCGCTTGCCTGCGATTCCGTTTCCGCATTCGGCGGCATCATCGCCCTCAACCGGATATTGGATGCCGAAACGGCGGAGGAGATCGTCAAGCTCTTCACCGAAGTGATCATCGCGCCCGATGTCACCGAGGAGGCCAGGGCTATCGTCGCTCGCAAGCCGAACCTGCGGCTGCTGTCGGCCGGTGGCCTGCCCGATCCGCGCGCCCCAGGACTGACGGCGAAGACCGTTTCCGGCGGCCTGCTCGTCCAGAGTCGCGACAACGGCATGATCGAGGATCTGGAGCTCAAGGTCGTCACCAAGCGTGCGCCGACGGCGCAGGAGCTTGATGATATGAAGTTTGCCTTCAAAGTCGGCAAACATGTCAAATCGAATGCCGTGGTCTATGCCAAGGATGGCCAGACGGCTGGAATCGGCGCCGGCCAGATGAGCCGGGTGGATTCCGCCCGCATTGCCGCGCTGAAGGCCGAAGAGGCCGCCAAGGCGCTTGGCCTCCCCTCGCCGATGACGCAAGGCTCGGCGGTTGCTTCCGAAGCCTTCCTGCCATTTGCCGATGGTCTTCTGTCGATGATCGCCGCAGGGGCGACAGCGGTCATTCAGCCGGGCGGTTCGATGCGAGACCAGGAGGTCATCGATGCCGCCAACGAACACGGCGTCGCGATGGTCTTCACCGGCATGCGCCATTTCCGGCACTGACGCGTGCCGGAGAATTGTCAGGATCGGTCGGCGGGATAAGGCGTGCGGATCAGCAGCACCAGCCCGCCGGCGAGAAACAGGATCAGCGTTGCCATTCCGAGCCGCGCTGAGCCGCTCATATAGGTCACCAGCGAGAAGAGCAGCGTCGCCATGAAACTGGTGGCGCGTCCCGAAAGCGCATAGAGGCCGAAGTAGCGGCCGGCTTCCTCAAGGCTGACGCTGCGCGCGAGATAAGAGCGCGACGAGGCCTGCACCGGCCCGAAGGCGAGCCCGATCAGCAGGCCGTAAAGGATATAGGCCTTTTCCGCGGCGGTGCCGAAGAGGCCGCCGGAATCGGCCGTCGGCAGCGCCATCAGGCCAAACAGGGTGTAGCCCGGCCCGGTCGAGATGATGCCGATGGTGGCGAGAAGCAGCATGGTGAGGCTGATGGCGACGGTCACTTTCGAACCGACGCCCTTGTCGATCCGGCCGGCGATCAGGCAGCCGAAGATCGCGACGACGTTCAGGATGATGCCGTAGAGGCCGATTTCGATCGTCGCCCAGCCGAACATGCCGGCGGCGAAAACGCCGCCGAGGATCAACAGGCCGTTGACGCCATCCTGATAGATCATGCGGGCAATCAGGAATTTCAGGGTGCCGCGGCGTTCCTTGAGTTCGCCGAGCGTGTTTCTCAGTTCCCGCAGGCCGGCGCGGATGGCGGTGCCGAAGGGCAGGCCTCTGCGAACATCGGGTGTGAAGAAGAACATCGGCAGGATAAAAATCAGGTACCAGACGGCTGAGATCGGCCCGGTGATGCGTGCGTCCTGGCCGGTCTTGGGATCGAGGCCGAAAAGCGGATCGAGGCCGAGAACGGTCTTGCCGCTTTCCGGGCTTGCCGCCAGAAGCGTAACGACGGCAATTAGCACGATCATGCCGCCGAGGTAACCGATCCCCCAAGCGGTGTTGGAGAGTTTGCCGACCTCGTGCTTGCCGACCAGCCGCGGCATCATCGAATCGTTGAAGACGATCGAAAACTCGGCTGAAACCGAGGCGAGGATCATAAAGATCACGGGATAGAGGACAGGCGAACCGGGGGCTGCGAACCACAGGCCGAAGAGGCTGGCTATCTTGATGATGGCGAAGAAGCCGATCCACGGTTTGCGCGCGCCGGACTGGTCGGCGATCGAGCCGAGAACGGGCGAGAGCAGGGCAATGATCACAGACGAAATCGTCGCCATGTTGCTCCACGTCGTCTGCGCCGACACCGGGTCATCCGTCAGGCGGGAGACGAAATAGGGCCCAAAGATGAAGGTGGTGACCACAGTGAAGAAAGGCTGGGCCGCCCAATCGAAGAACATCCACGCCCAGATGCCCTTCTCCGTGGCTTTCGGCGGCTGCGTTCCTGTCCAGTCTATGCGATTCAACATCCGCTCCTTTTTCGCGGACTGTCTCACCTCGCCCGGTCGCGCGCAAGATCGGTCAGGATGCCTGCGGCAACAGTGATGCGCGCAAGATTGGGATCGCCACTATCGCTGAGGCTCGAAAGCTCCTCGACGATGCGGTTGATACGGACGCGATCCTGCGCATGCCAGGCCTGGACGGGCAGCTTCTCCTTGCCGTGATCGGAAAGCGCCGAGATGACGATATCGCGCCGGGCGCTGGCGATCTGGTCGATGCTGCGCGCCAGCGCCAGATTTTCGTAATGGTCGGAGGTGAGGATCCGGCCGCCGGCTGCGAGCAACCGCGCGATCCGAAAGGTCTTAGACACGGCAAAATAATTTTCGGCCGCGCGCACCAGCGGCTCGCCGGTGCGCTCGGCAATCTGCATGATCTCCGGCACCAGCGCGAAGCTCTGGAGGTTGGCGATTTCGGCTGCCAGCTCTTCGGGCACGCCCGCTTCGGCATATTCCGACTGGCGCGCGGCAGCATCGCCGGCCGCCTGTTCGGCGAAAGCAGGCCTCAACTTCTTCAGAGCCGCCCGCAGCCGGCTAATCACCTCGGCCATATCGGCTTTGGTCATGGCGGTTTTCAACAGCAGGCGCGTGAGCACGATAAAGCTGTGGCTGATTTCCTCGTAAATGCGGTTCTGCATCCCGCCCGATATCTTGCCGTCGAGCGCGTCCGTTTCGGCCCAGAGCCGGTTAAGGTCGAAACCGTCGCGGGCAACAATTGCGGCGCGCACCACCTCCGGAGCCGAAGCCGCCGTTGCGTCCATCATGGCAATGGTGAAGCTCGGCCCGCCGCGGTTGATCGCTTCATTGGCAAGCACGGTCGCGATGATTTCGCGCCGCAGGCGGTGGCCGGCGATATCGCCGGCGTTCGACTTCTGCATTCTGACGGGAAAGTAATTCGACAGTGTCGCCGCAAAATAAGGGTCATCGGGCAGGTCGCTCGCGGCAAGCGCATCGAAGAGCACGATCTTAGCATAGGACAGCAGCACGCCGATTTCCGGCCGCGTCAGCGGCTTGCCGGCCGCATAACGTTCGGCAAGAGTTTGGTCGTCGGGCAAGGTCTCGACCTTGCGGTTCAGCTGACCGGCCCCCTCGAGCACGCTCATGAAGCGGCCGAGTTCCAGGCCGTTGGCCGTGCCCTTGCGCTCCGTCAGTGAGATCGCCAGCGACTGGAGATAGTTGTTGCGCAGGACCAGGGCCGCGACTTCACCGGTCATCGACGAAAGTAGCTGGTCGCGTTTTGCCCGCGTCAGCCGCCCGTCATGCAGGGCCGCCGCCAGCGCGATCTTGATGTTGACCTCGACGTCCGAGGTGTTGACGCCAGCCGAATTGTCGATGGCGTCGGAATTGCAGCGCCCGCCCTTCAGGCCGTAGGCGATGCGGCCTTTCTGGGTGACGCCGAGGTTTGCGCCCTCGCCGATCACCTTGGCGCCCACCTCCGCCGCGGTGATGCGGATCGGGTCATTGGCGCGGTCGCCGACTTCGGTATCGGTTTCGGACGGCGCTTTTACATAGGTGCCGATGCCGCCGAACCAGAGCAGGTCGACCGGGCTCTTCAGGATCGCCGTCATGATCTCGAAGGGCGTGGCCACGGCTTTGTCGATGCCGATCGCACTTACCGCTTCCGGCGTCAGCGTCACCGATTTCGCCGCGCGCGAAATGATCATCGCGCCCTTCGAAAGCACGTTTTTATCGAAGTCCTGCCAGCTCGAGCGCGGCAGGTTGAAGAGCCGTTGGCGCTCGGCCAGCGTCCTTTCCATATCGGGATCGGGGTCGATGATGATGTCGCGGTGATCGAAGGCGGCGACGAGCCGGATCTTCGGGGAGAGCAGCATGCCGTTGCCGAAGACGTCGCCCGACATGTCGCCGACGCCCGCGACGGTAAAGGGCGTCGTCTGGATGTCGATGTCCATTTCGCGGAAATGGCGTTTCACGGTTTCCCAGGCGCCGCGGGCGGTGATGCCCATCTTCTTGTGGTCGTAGCCGGCCGAGCCACCGGAGGCGAAGGCGTCGTCCAGCCAGAAGCCGGCTTCCTGCGCCAACGCATTGGCGGTGTCGGAGAAGGTCGCGGTGCCCTTGTCGGCGGCGACGACGAAATAGGGATCGTCGCCATCGAGCCTTACCGTATCCTTCGGCGGCACGACCTCGGCGCCGGAGATATTGTCGGTGATCGAAAGCAGCGTGCGAATATAGGTCTTGTAAGCCTCGCGGCCCGCATTGAAGATTTCGTCGCGGCTGCCGCCCACCGGAAGCCTTTTCGGGTAAAAGCCGCCTTTGGCGCCGACCGGGACGATGACGGCGTTCTTCACCTGCTGCGCCTTGACCAGGCCGAGCACCTCGGTGCGGTAGTCCTCGGCGCGGTCCGACCAGCGCAGACCACCGCGCGCTACCCGGCCGAAACGCAGGTGCACGCCTTCGACCTCGACGCCGTAGACGAACATCTCGCGGAAGGGTTTCGGTTGCGGCAAGCCGTCGACCAGATTCGGATCGAGCTTGAAGGCCAGCATGGCTTTCGGCGACCCGTCAGGGTTCTTCTGGAAATAGTTGGTGCGCAGCGTCGCGTCGACGATGTTGACGTAGCGGCGCAGGATACGGTCGTCGTCAAGGCTCGGCACGTCGGCAAGCTCGGCCTCGATCGCCTGGTGCAGGTCGGCGATCTTCTTGAGACGGGCTTTGTCGGCAAGCTTGGGGTCGAGCGTGTCGTGGAACAGCCGGAAGATGGCGGCGGCCACACCAGGATATTTATCGAGCGTCGTTGCGATGTAATCCTGCGAATAGGCGATGCCGGCCTGGCGGAGATAACGGGCATAGGCGCGCAACACATTGGCTTCGCGCGCCGAGAGCCCTGCCGAAAGGATCAGCCGGTTGAAGCTGTCATTGTCGAGCGTGCCGGCGAAGGCGGCGACGAAGGCTTCCTCGAGCGCAGCGCCATAACGATGCAGGTCGATATCGCTGCCGCTGCGGGTTTCGAGTTCCATGTCGTGCAGCACCACGAGTTGGGTTGGGCCATCGGCGACCTGTACCCCAATGTCGAAGGTGCGTTCGCTGACGACATTGAAGCCGAGGTTCTCGAGAAGCGGCACGCGGCGCGACAAGGCCAGCTGGCCGCCGGCATGGAAGATCTTCAGCGAGAGCACGCGGCCCTGTTGTTCGTGACGATGATAAAACTGGATGCGAAGCGGCTCGCCGGCGGCGCAGGCGCCGATATCGGCGAGGTCGGCCACGGTTTCTTCAGGGCTAAAGGAATCCTGGAAGGCCTGATCGACTGATAGTCTCGGCGACTTCGATCCGGCGAGCGCTTCGAAACGGTCGTCCCAGCGGGCGGTGATTTCGCGGATCGTCTGCTCAAGCTTTGCCTGCGGAATGCGTGGCGTCTTGCCGCCGGAGCGACCGATGATGAAATGCACGCGGGCAACACCGCCTTCGGGGAAAGCCGGATAATAGGCGGAGACACGGCCGTCATAGACCGTCTTCAGATAGGTGCCGATCCGCTCGCGCACGATCGAGTCATATTCCTCGCGCGGCACATAGACGATGACCGAGACGAAGCGGTCGAAATGGTCGATGCGCGGCAGGACGCGCACACGCGGCCGGTCGGCGAGATCGTTGATCTGCTCGGCAAAGCTGGCAAGCAATGTCGTGTCGATCTGGAAAAGATCATCGCGCGGATAGGATTCCAGCGTGTTGTCGAGCATGCGGCCGGAATGGCTCATCGGGTCGAAGCCGAAATGCTCTTTCACCTTCTCGATCTTGGAGCGCAGCAGCGGGATTTCCGAGGCGAGCGACGTATAGGCCGTCGAGGTGAAGAGGCCGACGATGCGCAGTTCGCCGGTGACGTTGCCCGCGGCGTCGAAACGCTTGACGCCGACATAATCCATATAGGCGCGGCGATGGACGATCGATTTCACGTTCGCCTTGGTCACGATCAGGAACTCGGGGCCGTCGAGAAAGGCGAGGATCTCCGGAGTCGTCGTCACGGCGTCCTTACCGGTGCGCAGCACGAGAACATCGGGGTTGGAGAGAATGCCGAGGCCCGCCCCCTTGTCCCGCTCGACCTTGGCGTCGGCACCCTTGCCGGAATAGATATATTCGCGCATGCCGAGGAAGGTGAAGTTCTCGTCGCGCAGCCAGCTCAGGAAGGCGATCGCCTCGGCGTGTTCAGCCTTTCTGCGGCCGGCGCCGTTGGCCGCAAGCTCGGCGATCACCCCATCGAGCTTGGAAAGCATCGGCTTCCAGTCCGAAACCGACAGGCGGACCTGTTCGAGCACCATCTGGATACGTTTGACGAGATCGGCCGCCTGGTTGGAATTGAGCGGCGCGATATGAAGCTGGATATGGCTGACCCGCGTGGCGGGATCGCTCGGCTGGTCGGCGGAATAGAGCCCGGGAGCCTTGTCTCCTTCCATCACCAGGATGGGATGTACGGCCATGAAGAGATCGCGATGGGTGCTCGTCACTTCTCCCATGACCGATTCATAGAGAAACGGCATATTCCGGTCGGTCACCGAAAGCACCGAGACGGCAATGCCGTCAGGCGTCACACCGCCGATGGTGTCGATGCTGACGCGCGGCGTCTTGGCGTTCCAGGCGGCAAGTTCTTTTGCCGAATGCACGGCAGAAAGCGCCAGCATTTCGGGCGTGTAGCGTTCGAGATCGTCATTGCTTGCCCGGCCGAAGAGAATTTCCGGATCGAGATGGGCCTCGCCCCTCTCCCTGGCGATCTTTCGCGCGCCCTCAATCTGTTTTTCTCGTTTGGGATTGTTTCTGGCAGCCATGGATCGCCTCCCGCAATAGACTGATTTTCTGCAAGCTAGCAGAAGATTCTTCGAAAAAATCTCTAAAATGGGGGCCAGCCGGATGGTTTTGATGCTTTTTTGACGCCGGAGATTTTTCCGATTTCGTAGCCAAAACAAGCGTGAACGGCTCTCTTTTTGTTTTCTCTTCCGCCGCACATTTCCACGCTCACGTGAAGAATGGTTGACAGCCCGGCGTCAAAAAGATCATCAAACGCCATCATCATTCGGACCTCGGTTTAATGTCGGAAAATGCAGCGGGCGCAGTCATCGTTATTTCCAGCCATGTCGTGCGTGGCTCGGTTGGCAATCGGGCGGCGGTGTTTGCGCTGGAGACGCTCGGCCATCCGGTCTGGGCACTGCCGACGATCGTTCTGCCCTGGCATCCCGGCCATGGCCGTTCGACGCGGCTGACATTTGCCGAAGCGGATTTCGATGCGGCGATCGACGATCTGATCCGCGCACCTTGGATCGGCGAAGTCAGGGCGGTGCTTTCGGGCTACTTCGGCAATGCCGCCCAGGCACGCTCGGTCGCTCGGCTGATCGCTGCGCTCCGGCAAAACAATCCCGAACTGCTTTATGTCTGCGATCCGGTCATGGGCGACCTCGGCGGCCTCTACGTGCCGGAAGCGACGGCCGAGGCCATTCGGGATCATCTCATTCCGCTCGCGTCGCTCGCAACGCCGAACCGGTACGAGCTCGCCTGGCTGTCGGGAGCAGCGCTCGATGACAACAGCGCAATCATGGAGGCGGCGCTGGCGCTTGGGCCGTCACGCATGCTCGTCACCTCGGCGGTCCCGATGATGGCGGGCGGTACCGGCAATCTCTACCTTTCCGGCAGCCACGCGCTTCTTGCCGAGCACCGCGTCGTCGAGAACCCGCCGAATGGTCTCGGTGACCTGCTGGCCGCCGTTTTCCTGTCGCGCCTGCTCTCCGGCCTCGAGGATGAAAAGGCGTTGCAGCTTGCCACCGCCAGCGTGTTCGAAGTGCTTGCGCGTGCGGTCAAGCGAGGCAGCAACGAGCTGATGCTGGCCAGCGATGCGCTCAGCCTGTCGACGCCGATGGCCATGGTGCAGATGCGCCGGCTCGTGCACCCGGTGCAGCGGCGGAAAAAATGACGCATTTGTCAATGTGCGCATTTTGCGGTGCGGCAGTTGATCTTGTCTTCCGCGCGCGCTAATCCAGAGGCATGCAGCGTTTTCCAAACACCCTTCTGAACGGTTATCGCAACTTTATGAACGGGCGTTATGCCGACGCCCGCGACAGGTATAGGCAACTTGCCGAAAACGGCCAGAACCCGAGCACGCTGGTCATTGCCTGTTCGGACTCACGTGCGGCTCCCGAGCTGATCTTCGATGCCGGCCCGGGCGAGCTTTTCGTCATCCGCAACGTTGCCAATATGGTGCCGCCCTACCAGCCGGACGGTCATTTCCATTCGACATCGGCCGCTCTTGAATTTGCCGTGCAGGCGCTGAAGGTCTCGGACATCGTCGTAATGGGCCATGGCCGTTGCGGCGGCATCCGCGCGGCACTCGATCCGAACGCCGAGCCGTTGTCGCCCGGCGATTTCATCGGTCGGTGGATGTCGCTGGTCAAACCCGCAGCCGAACAAATCCAGAGCAACGACGTGATGACCGAGGCTGAGCGACAGACGGCGCTGGAGCGTGTCTCCATCCGCAATTCGATCAACAATCTCAGAACCTTCCCGGAAATAAAGGCGCTCGAGGACGCAGGAAAAATGCACCTTCATGGCGCCTGGTTCGATATCTCGACCGGCGAGCTCTGGGTCATGGACGCTGAAACACGCGATTTCATCCGTCCCGAAATCTAGGAGCGGACCGGTTTATCAGTTTTTTAAGGATTGCTGTTAAGCTTCTAATCGGCTGCACACGACCGGCATTTGATTACGTGGCGATTGGCGATGAAGTTTGAAACCATCAAAAAGGTTATCCTGGCCGCCATCCTGCTGCCCTTCGTCTTCATGCTCATTGAAGGCGTTTTTGTCCTCCGAACTTCCATCTTGCAATACCGAGATCTCGAGAACGACCGGCGGTTCGCCGACGTACTTGCGCGCGGCGGGTCGATCGCGGCCACGGAAATCCTGAGCGAAATCGATGCCACTCGCCGCTATCTCGCGCATCCCAGCAGCGGGACTGCTGTCGACATGCAGCAAAGCCGGCTGACGCTGGATCGCGAACGCCATGCTTTCTATGCCAGCTTGCCGTCGCGCGATACGCTCGATCAAGGGCTTGCAGATGAATTGGCGGCCCTCAGCCTTGCCTATAGCCGCATCATCGCCGCGCGAAGCGCCGTCGACCAGGGCCGTTACTCCGGCAGCAACCCCGGCTCCATCTACTGGTATGCGGCTCTCAAGCAGCTTGCCGTCGTCGACGCACTTTCACCGCTGATCAGCGACCCGGTGCTGCTTGAAAAATCCAACCAGTTGATGGGCATCCTGCTCACCTACTACGGCGAAAGGTTGATCACCGGGATTGGCACCCGCTACCTCGATCAAGACGTTTCCGCCAGATTTCCGATTGAACTGTTCATTCAGGGCAAGACCATGCTCGGTGCCGGCATGGATCACATGGTCTTCCATTCCTCAGCGCCGGTCGTGCGCGACATCGTTGCCTATCTCGGTCGCAGCGACCAGATGAAGGCGAATGCGATCACCGACGCCATTCTCGCCGGCTCGCGGCCGTCGCGCGCAATGGGCGACGCCTGGGCGGCCGCACAGCGCGAACGCATGGCTTTCCTTCAGCAAAAGATGGTGGAGGCCGCGAGTGATATTCACGAGACTGGCGAACAGTTTTCTACCCTGTCGCACATACACCTGACGCAGATTCTGGCGCTGTGTGCAGGCCTGCTCATCCTCGCCACGCTGGTGATGGTACTGGCGGCAAGAGGGCTTCGGCTGATCGACAAGCTTACTCGGGACCGGGAAACGTTGGTGGGTGAGTTGCGTAACGCTGCTCAAACCGATCTTCTGACGGGGCTCTACAACAGGCGCGGCTTCGAGGTCGCCGCCTCGGCGCTCCTTACGCAGGCCGAGCACGGCTCGCACTGGATTTCCGTCGTTCTCTTCGATCTCGATCATTTCAAGAAGATCAATGATGTCCATGGCCATGACGCTGGCGACGCCGTGCTTCGGCACGTTGCCGGCGTTGCGCGCCAGAATTTTCGTTCCTTCGATCTCCTGGTGCGCCATGGGGGCGAGGAGTTCCTGGCTCTTTTACCGGATTCGACGCCCGACGAAGCCGCAATCGTCGCCGAGCGCGTGCGACGGGCGATCGAGACGGCGGAAATCCCGCTTGCGAGTGGCGATTTCCTCAAGGTCACGGCGAGCTTCGGATGCGCCGGCCGGGCAAACGACGCCGCCAACCGGAACTTCGAGGATCTGGTCAAACGCGCCGATCTGGCGCTCTACGCCGCCAAGGCTTCCGGCCGCAATTGCGTCGTGTCGGGGCCGGTCGTGCCGGCCCCGCCGCAGGAGGAGCGACGCAAGACGGCATCGGGCGGCAGTTTTGATTCCCGCATATGAAAAACGCCGCGTTCGCAGCGGCGTTTCCAAAAGCCTGGCTGTCAATGAAGGCTTATCTGCCGCCGTCGATCTGTTGGCCGATATAGGCGATCGCCTGCTGATAAACGCTGGCGGCGTTCCACCCCTGGATCGCAGCGAAATTCGGCTCTCCCGGCTGATAGCCGGCGCCGGCACGCCAGCCGTGGCCCTTGAGGAAATTTGCGGTCGAGGCCAGCGCATCGGCGCGGGAGCCGACCATGTCGACCCGGCCGTCGCCGTCGCCGTCGGCGCCGAAGCGCACGACGTTGCGTGGCAGAAACTGCGTCTGGCCGATTTCACCATGGGCGGCACCCTTGGCCTGCGGGCTCAGATAACCTTCGGAGACCAGCTGAAGCGCAGCATAGAGCTGATCGGTGAAATAGTCCGAACGACGGCAGTCATAGGCAAGGGTCGACACAGCCGACAGCGTATGCTGGTTGCCCATATAGCTGCCGAAACCGGTCTCCATGCCCCAGATTGCGATCAGCGGACCGGCGGGAACGCCGAAGCGGCGTTCGATCGAGGAAAAAAGGGCCTGGTTGGCCGCTTTCATCGACCGGCCGCGGGAAATGACGGCGGCACCGCCGCGCTTCTGCATGAAGGCATCGAAGGAGAGCTTGAAGCTTTTCTGGCCGCGATCGGCGGCGATCGTCGGCTTGTTGTAGTTGACGTTGGCGAAGGCGCGGCTGAGCACCGATTGGCTGACGCCATTGGCCGCTGCCGTCTGCTTGAAATCGGCGACCCAGGCGTCGAAGCCGGCGCTGGTATTGCCACATTGCAGTCCTTGCGCGAACGCCGGTACCGCGTGGAGGACGCCCATTGCCGCAGCGGCCGCCAGAAACAACTTTGTCATGCGCATTGAGAAACCCCGCTCTCGATCTGCATAGTTTTTAAGCGGGCAAGAAAATGCCAGCCACTCGCGATTTTGTCACGATCACCGTTTAGCGAGCGCTTATACAGTCGTATTTGCCCCGGAAAAAGCCCCACTCAACGAGCAGGGCTTTAACATCTTATGGTTTACAAATGGTATCAGGCTGCCTGCTTGCGCGGCTTGACCAGGCCGCGATTGACGAGCAGCTCGGCGATCTGGATGGCGTTCAGCGCCGCGCCCTTGCGCAGGTTGTCGGAGACCACCCACATATTGAGGCCGTTTTCGACCGTCGCGTCCTCGCGGATGCGCGAGATATAGGTCGCATCTTCGCCGGCGGATTCATAAGGCGTGATGTAACCGCCGTTCTCGCGCTTGTCGATGACGAGGCAGCCCGGGGCATCGCGCAGGATATCGCGGGCCTGGTCGGCGGTGATCTCGTTCTCGAATTCGATGTTGACCGATTCCGAATGACCGATGAAGACGGGCACACGCACCGCCGTGCAGGTCACCTTGATCTTCGGATCGAGCATCTTCTTCGTCTCGGCCAGCACCTTCCATTCTTCCTTGGTGTAGCCGTCTTCCATGAAGCTATCGATGTGCGGGATGACGTTGAAGGCGATGCGTTTGGTGAACTTCTTGTTCTCGATCGGATCGGCAACGAAGACGGCGCGCGTCTGGTTGAAGAGCTCGTCCATGCCGTCCTTGCCGGCGCCGGAGACCGACTGATAGGTGGAGACGACGACACGCTTGATCTTGGCGAAGTCGTGCAGCGGCTTCAGCGCAACCACCAGCTGCGCGGTCGAGCAGTTCGGATTGGCAATGATGTTGCGCTTGGTGAACTGCGTGACGGCGTCCGGGTTCACTTCCGGCACGATTAGCGGCACGTCGGCGTCGTAACGCCAGGCCGAGGAATTGTCGATGACGACACAGCCCTGCTGGCCGATCTTGGGGGAGAATTTCTTCGAGACCTCGCCGCCGGCCGACATCAGGCAGATATCGGTATCGGAGAAATCGTAATTCTCCAGATTGGAGACCTTCAGCGTCCGGTCCCCGTAGGACACCTCAGTGCCCTGCGAACGCGAGGAGGCGAGCGCCACGACCTCATCGGCGGGGAAGCCGCGTTCGGAGAGGATGTTGAGCATCTCCCGGCCGACATTTCCGGTGGCTCCTGCAATTGCTACTTTGAAACCCATTTCTCAAGCTCTCTTTCTCTTCTCTCCTCTTGTCCGGTGAGGGGAAAGGCGCGACGGATCGCGTCTTCCTGTCCCCAGCCGAGCCGGGGAGAGAGCGGCAGGCCAGAGACGTCAGACGGTTTTCGTCGTCGTTTTGGCCTTGGTTTTGGCAGAAACCGGAACGGCAATGTCCACCCCGGCAACCTGTGCCCGGTCATTGCATGCGGCAATGGCGTGTTCGTCGCGAACCATGGAGATTCCTTTTCCGCTGTTGCTCTTAGAAGGTTTTCCACAGGAGTCAAGGTTTTTGCGCTCGGAGGCGGAGGGCGAAAGCGGCCGCCGCGATGCTGCGACGTTTTGTCATGCCGCTGTCATCCCAGGGAGGTATCCCGGCTCGGTTGTCAATGTCTGCACCGAAAACGGGGGTTTTCCATGCGTACGCTTCTTGCCGCCTTTGCGGCCACCACCATCCTTGCGGGCGCCGCTCAGGCGACGACGGTCTATCCGCTCGATCGCGCCACGATCCTTGTCGGCTCGCCGTTCGATTTCAAGGTCGAGCTCAACAAGCAGGTCAAGCCTGAGGACGTGAAGATCACGGTCAACGGCCAGGATTACAAGAGCGTTCTCGGGGGCGAAGCGCAGTTCATCGAGCTGGAAAAGGGCAAGGAAGACAAGGCTCTCGGCTCCGCTCTGCTGTTGCGCGGCTTGAAGATTTCCGTTCCGGGCGACTACAAGATCGAAGTCGCTGCCGGCGACGAAACCAAGTCCGTCACCTGGAACGTTTACGAAACCGCTGCCCAGCCGAAGGCCAAGAATATCATCTTCCTGCTCGGCGACGGGCTTTCCGTCGCGCATCGCACCGCCGCCCGCATCATGTCCAAGGGCATGACCGAAGGTAAGGCGAATGGCCGTCTGAACATGGACGATCTCGATCGCATGGCTTTCATCGGCACGTCGGCGACGAATGCCGTTGCCACGGACTCGGCCAACACCATGTCGGCCTTCATGACCGGCCATAAGACAGCCGTCAACGCGATCGGCGTCTACGCGGACCGTACACCATCTTCGCTCGACGATCCGCGTGTCGAAACTTTCGGCGAAGCCGTCCGCCGTACGACGAAGAAGTCGATCGGCATCGTTGCGACATCTGAAGTCGAAGACGCTACGCCGGCTGCTGTCGTTGCCCATACCCGCAACCGCGGCGACAAGGCCGACGTCGTCGGCATGCTGCTCGACGTCAAGCCGGAAGTCCTGCTGGGCGGCGGCTCGGCCTATTTCCTCGGCAAGGAGGTCGCCGGTTCCAAGCGCAAGGACAATCAGGATTACATCAAGCTGTTCCAGGATGCCGGCTACAAGCTTGCGACCGACAAGAACGAACTCGCCGCCAATGCGTCGGCTGAAGGCAATCTCCTCGGTCTCTTCCACACCGGCAATATGGACGTGACGCTCGACCGCGAATTCCTGAAGAAGGGCACTGTCGACAAGTTCCCGAACCAGCCGGGCCTCGTCGACATGACCAAGGCCGCGCTCGACCGCCTCTCCAAGAATCCGGATGGTTTCTTCCTGATGGTTGAAGGCTCCTCGATCGACAAGATGTCCCATCCGCTCGATTGGGATCGCGCCGTTGTCGATACCATCGAATTCGACCAGGCGATCGGCGTTGCCCGCGAATTCCAGAAGGCGCATCCGGACACGCTGATCGTCGTTACCGGCGACCACACGCATGGTGTTTCGATCATCGGAACCGTCGATGACGAGAAGCCGGGTACGGAAATGCGCGAAAAGGTTGGCACCTATGCCGAAGCCGGCTTCCCGAACTACAAGGACGAAAATGGCGACGGCTATCCCGACAAGATCGACGTCAGCCGCCGCCTGTTCCTGAGTGCCAACAATGGCCCCGATCACTACGAGACCTTCCGTCCGAAGCTCGACGGTCCCTTCGTTCCGGCTGTCCAGAACGAAAAGAAGGAATATGTCGCCAACGAGCAGTATAAGGATGTTCCCGGCGCCGTCTTCGTGCAGGGCAATCTTCCGAAGAGCAGCGAGAGCGGCGTTCATGCGGTCGACGACGTCGTCCTGCAGTCGGCCGGCCCGGGCGCTGAAGGCTTCCATGGCTACCTCGAACAGAGCGACGTCTACCGTGTGCTCGCCGACGCCTTCGCGCTCGGCGCCAAGCAGACGAACTGATCGGAAACCGATCCTGCGGGGCAGCTTGCCGGCCTTGCCTCTTTCGTCGATCATCTATCCCGGCCGCTTACAGCGCCGCGCGTCTTTCAGACGCGCAAAAGGACGCTGTAACACTTTGAAGCTAGCATCGTGCTTTCCGAAAATCGTTCCGATTTCGGGCCGATGCTAGAGGCCGGGATTTGCTTCCTGGAGATCACCATGGATATATTCCCTTCGCTGCATCTCAGCCGCCGACGGTTGATCGCCGCCGCCATTGCGTTCCCTTTTACGGCGTCTGCTGGTCGCGCTGTCGAGCCATCGCTTTCCTTCGACGAGCTCTACGGCAAGTTCGGCGTGCTGGGCCTCGAATTCTCCGACAAGGTGAAGCGTCTTGCCGGCCAGGACATCAGCATGAAAGGCTTCATGGCGCCGCCACTGAAGGCCGAGGCGCAGTTCTTCGTGCTGACCGAGGTGCCAATGTCGCTCTGCCCCTTCTGCTCCTCGGATGCGGATTGGCCGGATAATATCGTCGTCGTGTATCTCGCGGAGAAGCAGACATTCGTGCAGCCGCGCCAGACGATCGAAGTGCGCGGCACGCTGGAATACGGTTCCTGGACGGATCCGGAAAACGGCTTCGTCAGTCTGTTGCGCATCCGCCAAGCCGAATATTCCGCTGTCTGAACCGATATGCTCGCTCTCGATATCGAAAACCTTGCCATCACCTTTCCAGGCCTGTCCTCGCCGGCGCTGGCAATCGGCCGCCTGTCGATCAAGGCCGGCAGCAGGGTCGCCATCACGGGAGCGTCCGGCTCCGGCAAGAGCACCTTCGTCAACATCATTGCCGGGCTGGAGCGGACACGCCAAGGCCGCATCCGCTGGAACCGCGAGGATATCGCCAGTTTTTCCGAAAGCGGGCGCGACCGGTTCCGCGCTGCCAATATCGGCCTGGTCATGCAGGAGTTCCATCTTTTCCCGGGCCTGTCGGCGCTGGAAAACGTGCTTCTGCCGGCGCGGCTTGCCAGGGCCGCCACAGCTGACGTCATCGAGCGGGCGCATGTGCTTTTGACCACTGTCGGTCTTTCCCGCCCGGGCCAGAAGATCGAAACAATGTCGCGCGGCGAGATGCAGCGCGTGGCGATCGGCCGGGCGCTGTTGCGCAAGCCCGGCGTCATCATCGCCGACGAACCGACCGCGAGCCTCGATGCCGAAAGCGGTGAGGCCGTCGGCGATCTCCTCCTCGATCTTGCCATTGCCGAGGGCAGCACGCTGATCGTCGTTTCGCACGATCAGCGCCTGGCAAGCCGGCTCGACCGGCGCATCACCTTCGGCTCGGGCCGGATCAGCGACGATTCCGCGGCAACGGCGGGAGAGGCTGCATGATCCGCTTCATCCTTTCCGATCTTCGCCGCCTCTGGGCGGGGTCGTTGGTGGTGGTGCTGCTGGTGGCGCTTGCGACGGCGCTCGGCGTCTCCGTTGTCCTGCAGGAGCGAGCGCTTCGCCTCGGCAGCGCCCGCGCCGCCGACAAGTTCGATCTCGTTATCGGCGCCGGCGGCAGCGAGACACAGCTCGTTTTATCCTCCGTCTTCCTGCAGCCCTCGCCCCTGCCGCTGATGCCGGGCGAGGTGCTGGCCAGGCTTGCCGCCGATCCCCGTGTCGACTGGGCGGCACCGATCGGCTTCGGCGACTCGTTCTCCGGCTATCCGATCGTCGGCACGACTGCGACCCTGGCGGACAGGCTGTCGGGCGGCTTTGCCGAGGGGAAGGTTTTCGCCCGCGAGGGAGAGGCGGTGATCGGCTCGGCCGTCAAGCTTTCGCTCGGCGGCGAGATCAAGCCGATGCATGGCCTAGCGGAAGAAGGCGGCGAGACCCACACCGAACTCGTCTACCACGTTGCCGGCCGCCTGCGGCCGACGGGGACAGCCTGGGACCGAGCCATTCTCGTTCCGATCCAGGCCGTCTGGCATATCCATGGCCTTGGGGAGGAGGAACACGAGGAGCCTGGCCACGATCATGAGCCGGCGAGCGCCGATCACGACGCGCATGCGCATCAGGAACATCATGGCGAAATCGACCCGGCTGCCGTGCTCGACGAGAAATGGGCCGCGAATGCTCCCGGCCTTCCCGCCATCCTCGTCAAGCCGAAGACGATCGCCGATGCCTACAAGCTGCGGCAGGACTATCGCAGCGGCAATACCGTCGCCGTCTTCCCCGGCGAGGTGCTGACCAATCTTTATGCCACGCTCGGCGACGCCAAGCAGATCCTCGTCGCGGTCGCTTCCGGCGCGCAGGCTCTCGTCGCAGCCTCGCTGGTGTTGGTCACGGTCATCCATATCGGTCAGCGCCGCCGCCAGATCGGCGCATTGAGGGCCTTCGGCGCCCCACGAAGTGCGATCTTCGGCATCGTCTGGTTGGAATTCTTCGCGCTCGTGGCAGTTGGGATCGCGCTCGGATTCGGGCTTGGATTTGCCGCGGCGCTTGGCTTGTCCGGCATGTTCTCGCAAACGAGCGGCATCGCCATGCCCGTCGGCTTCGCCCGCGAAGATGGTGGGCTTGCAGGGGTGTTGCTCGCCTTTTCCGCACTGCTCGCCGCACTGCCGGCGGTGCTCGCCTACCGGCAATCGCCGGCGCAGGCGCTGAGGGCGTGAACAGAGCCAGCAGACGACTTCCCTGCCCGCCAAAAGCGCTGCCATTAGACTAAAGTCATAATCCCAAAGCCTCTCTCTTTGCGGGCCATGTTTTCTGGCACACTCTCGTCAGGCGTGTCGCGGCCGGGGATTTGCTTTGAGGAGAGTAGGTCGCGCGCGTTGCTCATCACTCTGTGGAGGACAGACAATGGCAAATGTCGCAAGCATCGACGGCGCGAAGGCCGGTCCGATGACGGGCGAAGAGAAGAAGGTCATCTTCGCTTCTTCGCTCGGCACCGTTTTCGAATGGTACGATTTCTATCTTTACGGTTCGCTCGCCACCTATATCGGCGCGACCTATTTCACCCAATACCCCGAGGCAACGCGCAATATCTTCACGCTGCTCGCCTTTGCCGCCGGCTTCCTCGTGCGTCCCTTCGGCGCCCTGGTGTTCGGCCGTCTTGGCGATCTCGTCGGCCGCAAATACACCTTCCTGGTGACGATCCTGATCATGGGCATGTCGACTTTCCTCGTCGGTATCCTGCCGGGTGCGGCCACCATCGGCATCGCAGCCCCGATCATTCTCATCGGGTTGCGTCTGCTGCAGGGTCTGGCGCTCGGCGGTGAATATGGCGGCGCGGCAACCTATGTCGCCGAACATGCGCCGAATGGACGGCGCGGCTACTTCACCTCATGGATCCAGACGACGGCGACGCTCGGCCTGTTCCTGTCGCTGATCGTCATCATCCTGGTCCAGTCCCTGATGGGCCCGGTTCAATTCGCAGCCTGGGGCTGGCGCATTCCGTTCCTGGTCTCAGTCGTGCTGCTCGGCATTTCCGTCTGGATCCGTCTGAAGATGAACGAATCGCCTGCGTTCCAGCGCATGAAGGCGGAAGGCAAGGGCTCCAAG
Source organism: Rhizobium sp. YTUHZ044 (assembly GCF_051123975.1). Classification (NCBI taxonomy): domain Bacteria; kingdom Pseudomonadati; phylum Pseudomonadota; class Alphaproteobacteria; order Hyphomicrobiales; family Rhizobiaceae; genus Rhizobium; species Rhizobium sp. YTUHZ044. The sequence continues at coordinate 4,266,290 of NZ_CP101426.1, read as the reverse complement.
GCGCCGCTGACCGAAGCCTTCGGGCAATGGAAGAACGCCAAGATCGCGCTCATCGCGCTTCTCGGCGCCACCATGGGCCAGGCGGTCGTCTGGTATGGCGGCCAGTTCTATGCGCTGTTTTTCCTGCAGAACGTGCTCAAGGTCGATCTGTTCTCGGCCAATGTCATGGTCGCCATTGCGCTCTTCCTCGGCACGCCGTTCTTCGTCATCTTCGGCGGTCTTTCCGACAAGATCGGCCGCAAGCCGATCATCATGGCAGGCCTTCTCATCGCGGCGGTGACCTATAATCCGCTGTTCAAGGCGATGACCTGGACGGCGAACCCCGCACTTGCCGAAGCGCAGGCGTCGATCCGCGCAACGGTCACGGCCGATCCGTCGGATTGCAAATTCCAGTTCAACCCGACGGGCACGTCGAAATTCACCAGTTCCTGCGATGTGGCGACAGCATTCCTGACGAAGAACTCGGTGCCTTATGACGTCGTGCCTGGTCCCGCCGGACAGCCGGCGACGGTGAAGGTCGGTAACGGTACGATTACCAGCTTCGACGTTGTTGCTGCCGGCGACAAGGCGAAGGGCATGACCGCCGCCTTCGAAAAAGGCGTCAACATTGCGCTCCACGATGCCGGCTATCCGCTGAAGCGCGGGGCCGCCAAGGTGCCGGATAGCAAGCTCGATGCCTTCATCGCCGCCAATCCGGAACTGGCGCTCAACGCCGATGCGGTGCGCGCCGGCGACAAGGAAACCGTGCCGGCAGCCAAGCTGGTCGAAGGCAAGCTGCTAACGGCGGACGAGGCCAATGGCGTCACCGACATGGCAGTCTACAACATCGCCAATGGCGGCGCCTTCGCCATGACCGCTGACCCCACCCGGGTCAACTGGATCGGCACGATCGCCATCCTGTTCGTCCTCGTCATCTATGTGACGATGGTCTATGGCCCGATCGCGGCCCTCCTGGTCGAGCTCTTCCCGACCCGCATCCGCTACACCGGCATGTCGCTGCCCTATCATATCGGCAACGGCTGGTTCGGCGGCCTGCTGCCAGCGACGGCTTTCGCGATGAGCGCTGCCGCGGGTGATATCTATTACGGTCTTTGGTATCCGATCGTCTTTGCGGCGATCACGCTGGTGATCGGCCTGATCTTCCTGCCCGAAACGAAGAACAGGGATATCCACGCCATGGATTGAGGCGCTTTGCGCTAAGCATGCAGGCGAAAGGCCCGGCGCTCACAAGCCGCCGGGCTTTTCCATGTCCGGAAACAGGCGTTTGGCGAGTGGCCAGCCATCCGGCGCCAGCTTAAAAAGAAGTCCGCAGCGGGCATAGACGATGGCCGTCAGCAGCGAGAACCAGCCGCCGAATGCAAGGCCGGCGATGACGTCGCTTGGATAATGGGCGCCTACCATGACACGCGTCATGGCAAGCCAGATGGCGCAGGCGATGAAGAGAATGCGGTAGCGCGGAAACAGCAATGCAAAAGCGGCAAAGAAGGCGCCGACCGTCGTCGAATGGCCGGAGGGAAAGCTTTCGAAAGCGGCGTGGCCCGAAAAGGGCGTGAAGGAGAACATGCCGTAATCGTGGAAGTGGTCGGGACGCGCCCTTCCAATCGCCCGTTTCAGGAGATTGGCAAGAAGCCCGGAGAAGACGACAGTTGTGAACAGATAGGCGCCGATCCAGCTGACATAAAGCGCCTGCGCCTTGGAGCGCGCGGTCTTTAAAAGCTTGTAACCCGCCCTGCCCTGAAAGAAGAGCAGAATGCTGATGCAGATCAGCCAGCCAGAATCGCCGAAGCCGGTCAGCAGCTGGCCGAGCTGCTTCACCGCCGCAGGGCGTTCGCTGGCGCCGACCGGGGCATCGAAGAGCAGCATGGAAAGAACCACGGCATTGATGGTGATGAAGAGGCAGGCCTGCCAGCGCAAGGGCGGCATGCCGACGCCGCCGCGGCGCCAGCGCCTATCAAGGGAAGCCCAAAATGCCCGCATCCTGTCGTCCGTTCGATTTTGCCGGGTTAAAATTCGGCGCAAAAATACACGAGATTGTGGCTGAGAATAGTCCGTGTCGGATAATTCGACCGACCCGGTTCCGGCTGCTCGTCCTTACATGAAAAAGCCCTCCGCATGGGTGATGCGAAGGGCTGAACTGTTTCACGTGAAATATATCAGGCAGAAAGCGCCTTGAACTCGGCGAGGATCGCATCGCCCATCTCGACAGTGCCGACCTGCCTTGCGCCATCGGCCATGATGTCGCCGGTGCGAATGCCCTTGTCGAGCACGTTGGCGATCGCCCTTTCCAGGTTGTCGGCTTCCTTCACCAAGTTGAAGGAATAACGCAGGCACATGGCGAAGGAGGCGATCATGGCGATCGGATTGGCGATGCCCTTGCCGGCGATATCCGGGGCCGAGCCGTGCACCGGCTCGTAGAGCGCCTTGCGTTTGCCGGTCTTGCCGTCAGGCGCGCCGAGCGAGGCCGACGGCAGCATGCCGAGGGACCCGGTCAGCATGGCGGCGACGTCGGAGAGCATGTCGCCGAAAAGATTGTCGGTGACGATGACGTCGAACTGCTTGGGCTGACGCACCAACTGCATGCCGCCGGCGTCGGCCAGCATGTGTTCGAGCTGGACGTCGGAATATTTCGCCTTGTGCGTTTCGGTCACGACCTGGTTCCAGAGCACGCCCGACTTCATGACGTTGCGCTTTTCCATGGAGCAGACGCGGTTCTGCCTTGTGCGGGCCATTTCGAAGGCGACGCCGGCGATGCGTTCGATCTCGTAGGTATCGTAGACCTGCGTGTCGATGCCGCGCTTCTGGCCGTTGCCGAGGTCGATGATCTCCTTCGGCTCGCCGAAATAGACGCCGCCTGTCAGCTCGCGGATGATCAGGATGTCGAGGCCTTCGACCAGTTCCGGCTTCAGCGACGAGGCCGAGGCGAGCGCCGGGTAGCAGATAGCAGGGCGCAGGTTTGCGAAGAGTTGCAGATCCTTGCGCAGGCGTAGCAGACCGGCTTCCGGGCGCACGTCGTAAGGCACGCTATCCCACTTCGGCCCGCCGACGGCGCCGAACAGAACGGCATCGACGGCAAGCGCCTTCTGCATGTCGGCTTCCGAGATCGCCGCGCCATGGGCATCGTAGGCGCAACCGCCGACAAGACCTTCATCGGTGACGAAACCGGCATTCATTGCCTCGTTCATATAGGCGATGATCTTGCGGACCTCGCCCATGGCCTCGGGACCGATGCCGTCACCCGGCAGCAGGAAAAGATTGCGCGCTGTCATGAAACCCTCCTGGAAAAACAAGTTGCGGTTTCTTAGACCCCGGAAATGGGCATTTCAAGCGAGAGAAGCGGTGAATCGGTACGCTTCATTTCCGGTCGCGATGGTTGCTCCTGTGGCCGCAAACGGATTAGAACAGCCGTCACAGTTTCATTTCCTGGAGGTTCCCATGGCTTCAGCACCTCTCCATCTCGACACGCCTCTGGTTCGGACATCCCCTGGCTATAGCGCCAGCGGCAAGCCGCTCTGGCTGAAGCTCGACGCATTACAGCCTTCCGGCAGCTTCAAGCTGCGCGGTGTCGGCCGGCTGTGCCAGCACGAGGTGGAAGATGGTGCCCGCGAGATCTTCTGCGCCTCCGGCGGCAATGCCGGCATTGCTGCGGCTTATGCCGGCCGGGCGCTCGGCGTGCCGGTCACGATCGTCGTGCCGGAGACGACGGCGGCCGATGTGCGGCAGACGATTGCCGCAACCGGCGCCAATGTTCTCGTCCATGGTTCGGCTTTCGATGAAGCCAACGCTCATGCGGTCGAGCTCGCAGAGAGCCGTAAGGCGACCTATGTGCACCCTTTTGACCATCCGCTTCTGTGGGATGGTCATGCCACGCTGATCGACGAGGTGGTGGCGAAGGGCGTGACATTCGATTGTGTCGTCACCAGCGTCGGCGGCGGCGGGCTGCTGGCCGGCATTGTCGAGGGGCTGAAACGGAACGGGCTTTCCGACATTCCCGTCATCGCCGTCGAAACCGAAGGGGCGGCTTCGTTTCATGCCAGCCTCAAGGCCAATGAACGCATCTCGCTTCCAGCGATCACCTCGATTGCAACGTCGCTCGGCGCAAAGCAGGTGGCGCAGCATGTCTTCGAGCTGCCGAAGCAGCACCCGATCGAAAGCGTTGTCGTCAGCGACGCCGATGCCATCGCCGCCTGCCTGAAATTTGCCGATGCGCATCGCATCCTCGTCGAGCCGGCCTGCGGCGCCGCCCTTGCCGTTGCCGATGTGCATGCCGGACTGCTTCAGCGTTTTGACAATCCGCTGATCGAGGTCTGCGGCGGAATCGGCGTGTCGCTGGAAAAACTGAGGGTCTGGAAAGAGAAGTTTTTCTGAGCTGCGCCAGTTACAGCGTCCTTTGCGCGCGTGAGATGCGCGCCGCTATAAAGAAAAAGCCGGGCAAAAGCCCGGCTTAATCGATCGGCAATTGGTCAGAGCTTAAGCGGCCCAGGGGTGCGACGCGACGTTCTTCTTTTCGAACTCGTCGATCGCCTTGCCCTTTTCCAGCGTCAGGCCGATATCGTCGAGGCCGTTCAGCAGGCAGTGGCGCTTGAACTCGTCGAGATCGAACTTGATCGAGCCGCCATCGGGGCCGGTGATCTCGAGGTTCTCGAGGTCGACCGTCAGGATGGCGTTGGAGCCGCGCGAGGCGTCGTCCATCAGCTTGTCGAGGTCTTCCTGGCTGACCTTGATCGGCAGGATGCCGTTCTTGAAGCAGTTGTTGTAGAAAATGTCGGCGAAGCTGGTGGAGATCACACAGCGAATGCCGAAATCGAGCAGCGCCCAGGGAGCGTGCTCGCGCGAGGAACCGCAGCCGAAATTGTCGCCGGCGACAAGGATCTTGGCATCGCGATAGGCTGGCTTGTTCAGCACGAAATCGGGATTTTCGGAGCCGTCTTCATTGTAGCGGGCTTCGGCGAAAAGGCCCTTGCCGAGACCCGTGCGCTTGATGGTCTTCAGATAGTCCTTCGGAATGATCATGTCGGTGTCGATGTTGACGACCGGCAGCGGCGCTGCAACGCCCGTGAGCTTCACGAATTTATCCATGACCCATGCTCCATTTCAGCAAATGTACTTTCCTGAATGTGCATCTAGTCCAGTTTTTTGCCGAAATGAAGGAGAATCTTTCTAAAGCGTACCGCGATCTTTCAGATTCGCTTGCTACGCTTTAGGTCTGGTCTGCCGCATGTCGTTCTCGCAAAACCGCTGCACACTATTGCGCGAACTGCTTTCAAATGGCGGCCACGCGACGTTTCGCGTGACCTGGCGACGGTACGCGTCCGGTTATTTGGCGGGCGCGTTCAAGCCCCAGAGCACGCCGAACGGGTCGCGAAGCTGGCCGTAGCGGTCACCCCAGAACATCAGTTCGACCGGCATGACGACTTCGGCGCCGGCGGCCACCGCACGATCCCACCAGAAATCGATATCGTCGATGACAAGCTGGATGGCAAAGCCTTCATGACCTTTGAAGGGATGGCCGTGTTCGGGATAGGCATCCGCCAGCATCAGGGAGCTGCCATTGATATAGAGATGAATATGCATCGTCCGGCCGCTTTCATCGACCGGTACCCTGTGGGCCTCTTCGGCGCCGAAGGCCTTCTTGTAGAATTCCGCGGCCTTCACCGCGCCGTCGACCGTCAGATAGGGCAGCAGGCCATTCTTCACCGGCGGTAACTTGGCCGGCTTGTTTTCCGTCGTATCCATGCACGTCCTCCATCGTTTTTGAGCGCCGGCAGAATGCCCGGCTGCTTCAAAGACGTATCACGGAAGCATGATGCGACAGTGTCGCCAATTTTTTTGAAAGCAGGCCTCAGAGATCGATGATCGTGCCGCGACCGTCGTTCCAGATGCGCATCTCCGGCTTGCCGTTGTTTGCCTTGGCGCGGACCGGAGCGGGCTTCATCTTCATCGAAAGCGCGCGTCCGACCATGAGCACGGTCAGGATGCCGCCGACAGCAAGCGTCACCGAGAAGGTGAGAAGCAGCATGGCGACAAAGAAGGTGGCGCCGGCCAGCATGAAGAAGATGGAGCGAATGTTCTGCATGGGTTTGAGACCTTTCTACAGAAAGGAATGTGGTCCTTCCTTTTCCTCTCTGCAAGGCAAGCATGGCTTTTTGTTGTCTTGCCGGGCTTTGCGAAGCTTGGCACTAATGGATGATGAACCAAACCAAACCTTTCCGCTCCGCAAGTCTGCGCCGCTCGGTGCTGAGCGTGCCAGCCATCAATCTCCGCGCGCTCGAAAAGAGCCGTTCCCTTGATTGTGATGCGGTTATTTTCGATCTGGAGGATTCCGTCGCGCCCGAGAACAAGGGCCATGCGCGGGAAAATCTGCGTGCTTTTTTTGCCGGACCGCCGCTCGAGGGCAAGGAAAGGATCATTCGCATCAATTCTTTGTCATCCGGATTCGGGGCGGCAGATCTCGATCTGGTCAAGGCGCTGTTGCCCGACGCCGTTCTCCTGCCGAAGGTGGACGCGCCTCGGGATATCACCGACATCGGCGATCTGCTTGCCGATGCGGATGCCCCGGAGGAGTTGCGCATCTGGGCCATGATCGAGACGCCGCGCGGCGTGCTGAATGCCGGAGCGATTGCTGAAGCCGGCTGCATGCTGGGGGCGCGGCTCGATTGCCTGGTCGTCGGCCTCAATGATCTGCGCAAGGAAACCGGCGTCCTGCCGCAGCCGGGGCGAAGCTTTCTCGTGCCTTGGCTGATGCAGGTCATTCTGGCGGTCAAGGCCTATGGGCTTGATGCGCTCGACAGTGTCTTCAACGATTTCCGGGATGACGAAGGTTTCGATGTCGAATGCGGGCAGGGGCGCGCCATGGGTTTTGCCGGCAAGATGCTGATCCATCCCGCGCAGATTGCGGCCGCCAACCGGCATTTCGGCCCGAGCCCCGAGGAGATTGCCGAAGCGCAGGCAATCATATCAGCCTTTGCCGATCCGGCTGCCCAAGGCCTGAACGTCATCAATGCGAACGGGCGGATGATCGAACGGCTGCATCTTGTCCAGGCCGAAGCTCTGGTTCATAAAGCTCGCCTGATTTCTGCAAGAAAGCCCGCCTGATGAAACTCTACCGCTTCCTGACCGGCCCCGACGACGCTTCCTTCTGCCACAAGGTCACCGCCGCCCTCAACAAGGGCTGGTCGCTGGAGGGCCCACCGACCTATGCCTTCAATGCCGCAACCGGCGCGATGCAATGCGGCCAGGCCGTCGTCAAGACTGTCGAAGGCAAGGATTACGATCCGGAGATGAAGCTCTCCGAGCAATAGCGCGTTCTGCCGAACGCACGGTTTCAGCGCTCGGCGGCTTCCTCGGCGCTAGCCTCGATCCGCTCCATATCCTCATCGCTCAGTCCGAAATGGTGGCCGATCTCGTGGATCAGGACGTGAGTGATGATATCGCCGAGCGTCTCGTCGTTTTCTGCCCAATAATCGAGGATGGGGCGACGGTAGAGGCGAATGCGGTTCGGCATTTCGCCGGTTTCCACGGTGAAACGCTCCGAAATTCCCCTGCCTTCGAAAAGGCCGAGCAGGTCGAAAGGCGTTTCCAGCGCCATATCCTCGAAAACGTCGTCATCGGGAAAATCCTCAATCTCGATCGTGAGATTGGTCGTCAGTTGGCGGAATTCATCCGGTAGATGGCTGTAAGCCTCCATGGCCAGCGACTCGAAAGTGCTGATCGTCGGCGCATGGCGGTCCCGCCAATCATCGCTCAGGTCTATGCGGGCCATGAATATTCCTTCCTTTGCGGGCCCATATAGAACCTTTGCCGCCGATTTTCGAGTGCGGAATCAAAGGCAGGAATAAATTCATAGAAAATGGTTGTTGACTCTTCTTCAGCTCTCTGGAATCCATAAGAACATAACAGGAACAATACGGACGGAGTAAACGCCATGGCGCAGAACGCCCTGGCGCGCGAGCGGCTTTTTGCGCTCCGCGAAACCATCGCCAAGCTGGAAGGAAAGCCTGCGCCGGCGCTTGCGGCAGCGGAGCGGGAAGCCCTGGCTTCGGGTGAGACCGGGCGGCAGGATGCGGAACGGAATGGACGCAGACAGCGCTTGTCGTTTGGGGTGACATCGCTCGACGAAGCGATGGAGGGCGGGCTGCCGCTCGATGCGATAACGGAAATCCGTTCGGCGCTTTTCCGGGATGCGGGAGCCGCCAGTGGGTTCGCCCTTGCGGCCGCAACGCTGCTGCAGCGGGTGGAGGAGGAGGCGAGCGACTGTTCGCCAATACTCTGGATCGGCGATCCGGTCTCGACGATGGAGGCCGGCCTTCCCTATGCGGTGGGTCTGCAGGATTTCGGCCTGCGGCCTGAGCGTTTCCTGCAGGCTTTGCCGCGCAAGCTCGATGAGGCGCTCTGGCTTGCGGAAACCGCGCTGGAAAGCGGCGCCTTTTCGGTGGTCATCCTGGAGATCAGGGGCAATCCCGCGCATGTCGGTCTGACCGAGAGCCGGCGGCTCGGTCTTCGCGCCAAGGCGGCCGGCCGGCCGCTCTTCCTGCTTCGGCAGGCAGGAGAGGAGGAGGCGAGCAGCGCCGCCTTCCGGCTGCTTGCCGAGCCTGCGCCAGCCGGCATGCGGGCTCTGCCGGGTGGATCGAGACTTGCCGGCAGCATCGGCAATCCGGTTTTTCATCTCAGCCTGGAGAAGAGCCGCAACCCGGCTCCGCTCTCCCTTCTTCTGGAGTGGAACCCTCATGAACGTCAGTTTTTCCCCATCAACGAGCCAAGGCACGCTCTTACTCCAGACGAACGGTCAGCGTATCCTGGCGCTCAGCTTTCCGCACCTTTCGACGGACAGGATCGCCCGCAGAAAATGGGGCCTCTCCTGGCGTTCGAGAGGGCGTCCTGAGGCTGCGCCGATCGTCTGCGCCGGAAAGCACGAAAATGCCATGCGGCTGATGGCGCTGGACGAGGCCGCGGAGGCGCTTGGCCTGAAGAAGGGCCAGGGTGTCGCGGAAGCGCGCGCCATGCATCCGAAACTCGATATCGTCGAGGAGGATCGGGCCGCCGATGCGCGGCTGCTCGAAGCCATCGCCGACTGGTGCGACCGCTATACGCCGTTGGTGGCGATCGACGGACGGGACGGGCTGTTTCTCGACATTAGCGGCTGTGCCCATCTTTTCGGCGGCGAGAGAGCGCTGCTGAAGGATATTCTGCTCAGGCTTTTCCATATGGGGCTCGACGTCCGGGGTTCGATCTCCTCTTCGCCCGGCCTTTCCTCGGCCGTCGCTCGTTTTGGCAATGGCGGCGTCATCGAAGACGAGGAAATGGAGGATATGCTGGCGCCGCTGCCGATCGCCGCGCTTCGGCTGAACGAAGACACCGTGGCATCGCTGAAGAAGCTCGGGCTGAAATATATCGGCGATGTCATGAATGCGCCGCGGGCGCCGTTGACCCGCCGTTTCGGGGCAAGCCTGCTATTGCGGCTCGATCAGGCGCTCGGACATGATGAGGAACCGATTTCGCCGCGCCTGCCGGTTGCGAGCCTTTCGGCCGAGCGGCGGCTGGCCGAGCCGATCGGCACCGAAGAGGATATTCTCGTCCTTGCCGGCCAGATCGCCGTGTCGCTGAAACCCTCCCTGGAAGCCCGCGGCGCCGGCGGCCGCGTCTTCGAACTCGTGCTGTTTCGGGTCGATGGCCGGGTTTTCCGGATTTCGGTCGGCGCTTCACGGCCGCTCAGGGAGCCGAAGCGGATCGCGGATCTTTTTTCCCAGCGTCTGCAGGCAATTCATGACGATCTCGATGCCGGATATGGTTTCGAGATCCTGCGGCTGAATGTCGTGCGCCATGAGCCCTTCGAAGGAACGCAGGGCGATTTCGACGGCGGGCGGCAAAGAGAGATCTCCCTTGCAGCTTTCATCGACCGCGTCTCGGCTCGCCTTGGCGCAGACTGTCTCCAAAGCTTTCAGCTCCGTGAAAGCCATGTGCCGGAGCGTGCGGTTATCATAACCCCACTCATGGAGAGTTTTCCGGCGCATCGCAGGAGCGAGGGAAGCCGTCTTTCCGCCGCTCGCAGCGAGCGGCCTCTGAGGCTTTTTGCCCGACCGGAACCGGTGGAGGCCTTGCTCGCCGAAGTTCCGGAAGGGCCGCCGCAAAGTTTTCGGTGGCGCCGCATGCAGCATCAGGTTCTGCGCAGCGAAGGCCCGGAACGGCTTGCAATGGAGTGGTGGATCGATGGCGCCGACGCCAAAACGCGTGACTATTTCCGTGTCGAGGACAATGCCGGGCATCGTTTCTGGATTTACCGCGAAGGCTTTTACGGTGAAGAGCCGCCGCCGCGCTGGTTTATGCACGGGATTTTCGCATGAGCGCGGCGCCTGCATTTTTCGAGATCGGCGCCCGCACCAATTTCTCCTTTCTGGAGGGTGCTTCGAAACCTGAGGAAATGGTGGTGCAGGCCGCGGCGCTGAAACTTTCCGGTCTTGGAATCGCCGACCGGAATTCGGTTGCCGGCGTCGTCCGGGCGCATGCGCAGGCGCAGGAGATCGAAGAGAAATTCAGAAGAAGGCACGAGAAGAACCTCGACGGCAGAGAGGAAGAGAAGATTCTCGATCCAATCCGGATTCAGCCGGGCGCCCGTCTCGTTTTTTCAGACGGAACGCCTGATATCCTTGCTTATCCTGAGAACAGGCGAGGGTGGGCGCATCTCTGCCGTTTGCTGAGTGCGGGAAATTTGAGAGCGGAAAAGGGATCCTGCCTGCTTTACGAGGCGGATATCATGGAATGGGGGGACGAGATGATGCTGGCCCTCGTTCCCGGCCAGGCGGCTGCCGTCGAGCCTGTCGCCCAACAGGAATTGGAAGCCTGTCTCGCCCGGTTCCAGAACCGTTTCGGCAAGGCGTTTCACGTGGCGCTGGCGCCTGCCTATGATGGCCGCGACAGGCAGGTTTTCGCGGCACTTTCCGTAATCGCCGCCCGCCACCGCATTGCTGTCATCGCGACCAACCAGCCGCTCTATCACCATACGGATCGCCGACCCCTTTCCGATATCGTCATTTCGATCCGCGAGCATGTTCCGATCGCCGAAGCAGGTTTTCTTCTTGCTCCGAATGCCGAGCGTTATCTCAAGGGCCCACGTGAAATGGCCCGGCTGTTTCGCGATTATCCGGAGGCGATCGCCAATACCGGGACATTCTTCGGCAGGCTTTCGTTTTCGCTCAATGAGCTGAAACACAATTACCCGCCGGAAAACGATCCCGGCGAGACGCCTTATGAAACCCTCGAACGTCTGACGAAAGAGGGCGCTAAGAAGCGCTATCCGGATGGCGTTCCTGCTCAAATCCAGACCCAGATCGACTATGAACTCGATCTCATCCGGGAGAAGAAATACGAGCCTTATTTCCTGACGGTCCACAAGCTCATCCAGCATGCGCGTTATGAATTGAAGATTTTGTGCCAGGGCCGCGGTTCTGCAGCCAACTCGGTCATCTGCTATTGCCTCGAGATCACGGAAGTCGATCCGACCAAAAGCACACTGCTTTTCGACCGCTTCATCTCGATGGATCGCGACGAGCCGCCTGACATCGATGTGGATTTCGAGCATGACCGCCGCGAAGAAGTCATCCAGCACATCTACAGAAAATATACCAAGGAGCATGCCGGGCTGACGGCTGGCGTCACCACCTATCGCACTCGTTCCGCCGGCCGCGAGGTCTCCAAGGCCTTCGGGCTTTCGGAGGACGTCCAGGCGGCGATCAGCAGCCTGGTCTGGGGCTGGTCGGAGGATAATCTGTCGGAGCGGGATGCCAAGGCGGCTGGGCTCGATATTTCGGATCCGGTGACATCAAACGTTCTGCGCTATGCGTCCGAACTCCTCGGATTTCCGCGTCACCTGACCCAGCATGTCGGCGGCTTCGTCATCACCCGGGATCGGCTCGATGAAGTCGTGCCGATCATGAAGACGGCGATGCCGGATCGCTATATGATCGAATGGGACAAGGACGATCTCGACAACGTCAAGATCCTGAAGGTCGATGTTCTGGCTCTCGGAATGCTGACCTGTCTCAGAAAGGCTTTCTCGCTGCTCGAACTGCATTATGACGTGAAGAAAACCCTTGCCGATCTCGGCAACAGGGAACACGGAGACGAGGGCGTACCGGTTTATGACATGATGTGCCGGGCCGACACGCTGGGCGTCTTTCAGATCGAAAGCAGGGCGCAGATGAGCATGCTGCCCCGGCTGAAGCCGCGCCGATTCTATGATCTCGTGATTGAAGTGGCAATCGTCCGCCCGGGGCCGATTCAGGGCAATATGGTCCATCCCTACCTGACGCGGCGGGAGCAGTCGCATTCTCCAGGTTTCAAGATCGACTATCCGAAAGACGAGATGATCCCGATCCTCAAGCGGACGCTCGGCGTGCCACTGTTTCAGGAACAGGCGATGCAGATCGCGATTACGGCGGCGGGCTTCTCGCCTGCCAAGGCCGACCGCCTGCGCCGCTCGATGGCGACCTTCAAGCGGTTGGGAAAGGTCAACGCGTTCAAGGATGATCTGATTAATGGTATGACCCGCAGAGGCTATCCGAGGGACTTTGCCGAACGCTGCTTCAGCCAGATCGAAGGCTTCGGCGAATATGGCTTTCCGGAAAGCCATGCGGCTTCCTTCGCCCTGCTGGTCTATGCCTCGTCCTGGGTCAAGGCCTATTATCCAGACGTCTTTTGCGCTGCCATGCTCAATTCGCAGCCGATGGGCTTCTACGCGCCGGCGCAGCTCGTTCGTGATGCCAGGGAACACGGGGTCGAGGTCCGACCCGTCGACATCAACAGATCCAATTGGGATTGCCATCTCGAGGAGGCGGTATTCGACAGAAATGCCGTCGACAGGCGGCATGCCGATATGCGAGCCCTCATCAAGGCAAAGCGAGCCGTTCGCCTCGGCTTCCGGCAGGTCAAGGGTCTGTCCGAGAAGGCGTTGGAGAGCCTTCTTGCCAACAGGGGCGATGGTTATGGCTCGGTTCGTGATCTCTGGCTGCGGTCCGGCCTCGACAAAGCCGATATCGAAAGGCTGGCGGATGCCGATGCCTTCGGCTCGATCGGCCTATCGAGGCGTGAGGCGCTTTGGGCTGCAAGGGCGCTGGATACGAAATACGCTCCTGAAAAATTGCCTCTGTTCGATCGGGTGAACCATATCGATCTGCAGGTCGAACCGAAGACCAGCCTGCCTGATATGCCGCCAGGCGAGCAGGTGATCGAGGATTATCGTTATCTGTCATTGTCGCTGAAGGCGCATCCGGTGTCTTTCCTGCGGGAGGAATTCCGAAAGATGGGCATCACGCGCAATGTCGATCTCCTGACGGTGCCGAACGGAAAGAGAGTGACCATCGCCGGTCTGGTGCTGGTGCGCCAGCGCCCGGGTTCGGCCAAGGGTGTAATCTTCATGACGCTGGAGGATGAAACCGGTGTCGCCAACGCTATCGTCTGGAGCAAGATATTCGAAAAATACCGGGCGGTCGTCATGGGTGCCCGGCTCGTGAAAATCCGGGGCAGGCTGCAAAGCCATAGCGGCGTCATCCATACGGTCGTCGAGCATATCGAGGACATGACGCCGGCGCTTGGCATCCTGCAACGCGAGGCCCGACGTTTCGGTGCCTGCGAGCGCGCCGACGAGGTGCTGAGGCCAGGGGTCGATCCACGACAGAGAAGGCTTGCGAATGCGCGGGAAGGGGCGGAATTGGAAAGGGAGGCGGGCGCCGCGGGCCGCCATGCCGGTGTGGTGGAAACCGCCGAGGTCATGCCGCGCGGGCGGAACTTTCATTAGCAGTCGGATCGACCGGATCACCGGCATGCCTCATCGTGTGATCGCCGCACAGTTCCAGTCAATCTGCAACAGGCCGCGCCCATCGCTTCCAATCGATGCCGTCTGATTCGAATTTTTTCTTGACAGCCACCATCTTCTTTAGCAGAAAACACGATAGTCAATGTCATGTTTGGAAATGAAGACGTGCTTGTCTGCAGCTGCAATTACATAACCGACAAGGAAATCCGGGAGGTTATCACCAACCTTCTCGACGACGACTGTTGGCAGCTTATCGTGCCTGCGAAGGTCTACCACGCCATGGAAAAACGCGGCCGTTGCTGCGGCTGCTTCCCCAACGTGGTCGACATTATTATCCAGACGACCGAGGAATATCACGCCCGTCGCCACTCGACGGAGGCCGAGATATTTGATTTCATGTCGCGCTTGAAGCAGTTCCATGAGGAAAACAGGAGAGCGGACATTGAAAGGCGACAAAAAGGTCATCGAGCGGCTTAACGAGGCACTGTTCCTCGAACTCGGGGCGGTCAACCAATACTGGGTCCACTATCGTCTTCTCGAGGATTGGGGCTACACCAAGCTCGCCAAGAAGGAACGCGCCGAATCCATCGAAGAGATGCATCATGCCGACCGGCTCGTCGCCCGCATCATCTTCCTCGAAGGCCATCCCAATCTGCAGACCCTGGCCCCCCTGCGCATCGGCCAGAACGTCAAGGAAGTCCTCGAAGCCGATCTCGCCGGCGAGTACGACGCCCGCACGGCCTACAAGAAGTCGCGCGATATCTGTTATGAAGCCGGCGATTACGTCTCGATGAAGCTGTTCGAACAGTTGCTGGCCGATGAAGAAGGCCATATCGACTTCCTCGAAACGCAGCTCGATCTGCTCGAAAAAATCGGCGAAAGCAAATACGGCCAGCTCAACGCCGATTCCGCTGACCAAGCCGAATAAGCTCCTACCAGGTGCCGGCCGCCTTAGGGCGGCCGGCACTCCCGTGCTCGCCGCGCCCAAAACGGAAGCATCCGGGCATGATCAGTCTTCCGATTGCAACGCCGCCAGATGCTGGAACTCTGCGATCACCTGGTCATAGACGGCGCGTTTGAAAGGAACGATCAGGCCCGGCAGTGCATGCATCGGCTTCCATTCCCAGGCATCGAATTCGGGATCGTGGCCGCCGGGCGGCGGGTTGATAGCGATCTCGCTTTCGTCGCCGTCGAAGCGGAAGGCGAACCAGCGCTGCGTCTGACCGCGGAATTTTCCTTTCAGTCCGATGCCGATCAGCGCCGGCGGCAGATCATAATTGATCCAGTCCCGCGCTTCGGCGAGCAGCGTCACCGTCCTGATGCCGGTTTCTTCATAAAGCTCGCGATAGGCGGCATCCAACGGATTCTCGCCCTTATCGATGCCCCCCTGGGGCATCTGCCAGAGCTGCGGCGAGCCGTCATATTCGGAATTGCCGTCGGGGATGCGCCGGCCGGCCCAGACCAGGCCATCGCGGTTCAGGATCATCACGCCGACGCATGGGCGATAGGGCAGATCCTCGGCTTTCACGGTCGCCTGGCTCATCTTTTTCTCCGTTGAGGTCATCATCTCAGGGGTTTCTGGGGTCGTTGGAAAGCGCTGCGACGCCGACGATCTCGATGCCGCGCATTGAAGCTTCC
Source organism: Rhizobium sp. YTUHZ044 (assembly GCF_051123975.1). NCBI lineage: Bacteria > Pseudomonadati > Pseudomonadota > Alphaproteobacteria > Hyphomicrobiales > Rhizobiaceae > Rhizobium > Rhizobium sp. YTUHZ044. Next base: position 4,250,848 of record NZ_CP101426.1, on the reverse strand, counting down.
TCGCTCCACTTGGCAATGGCGTCGACGCTTTCGTCAAAAGCCGAGGCGACGCCGATCGCCTGGCCGTTCTTGCGAGCGATGCGTTCGAGCTCGTCGAGTTTCTGCAGGATGGCGTTGACGTCGAGCTGGCCGTCGAGCTGCAGATCGGCAAAGACATAGGGCAGTTCAGTCCCCTTGGCGACATCAGCCGTTTTCGACTGCGCCGACGTCCCGTCGTCGAGGAAGAGCAGGCCACGCTTGCCGATATCGCGCATGACCGGTTCCATGGCGGCAGGGTCGGAAAGGAAACGGCCGCCGAGATAGTTCATGATGCCGGTGTAGTTGGTGATCTCGCCCATCGCCTTGTGGAGGTTCTCGATGTTGCGGGCGACAGGCTTTGAGGTCAGCAGAGTCTCAGGGCCCGGATCGTTCGCCGGATAATCAAACGGTTCCAGCGGCACCTGCAGAAGGATTTCATGGCCGCCGCGGCGAGCCTCCTGCATCCAGCGCTGGAGGCTGTTGCCGCTTGCGGCAAAGGCTAGCGTGATCTCCTCGGGTAATTCGGCGATGGCGCGCTGCGTTCCCGTCTGGCTAAGCCCGAGGCCGCTGACGACAATGGCGATGCGTACACCGCGGGCGCCGGACGCGGGACGGGCATACTGATCCATCGGCCGTCGGCCGTCGGGGCCGACGATCGGCAGCCTGCCATAGGCCGAATCCTCAAGCAGCGTCTCGTTCGGCAGCGCCGCCATGCGCGGATCCTGGCCGATCTGCATCGCATCGACCAATACCGGTCCGCCGCCGTCGCGGGGGCGGGGGCTGTATTTGGTGACGACGGAGCCGTCACCGGTGACCATCTGCTCGACATTGGCGCCCGAACGCGGTTCGGCGCGCGGCATGCCATCCGCCGCCTGGCCGGCCGGCTTTTGCGCTGGTTGGGGTGTGCCGGAGGAGGGCACTGCCGCCTGATCGGTTGCCGGCGGATTTTTGCGTTCGAGCCCGTCGCCGCGAAACGCCGTATAGAGCGAGAAGCCGCCTATTGCAAAAAGACACAGACTGGCGGCGATGCGGCCGAGAAGCAGCACTCCCGGCCGCCGGCTGCCGGTTTTGCGGTTGCGCCCCAAAGGCGCATGCAGGTCCGTTCCCAATTTTCTCGCCCGCTCCAAACCGGGAAACAGCAGAAAGGGTCAAGGCCGGGCGAGTGCCCGGCCTTGCAATGATCGATTACTTGGCGACGACGGCCTTGTCCGGGTTCGGCGGGAAGGCCGGATCGGTCTTCTTGCCGCGCAGCAGGTCGAGCGCGTAGTTCAGCTGAACGTCATCCTTCGGGTCCGGCGGCACATAGGCAACGGAGCCCGAACCCTCGTCGGTTTCGCTCTGGCCCTTGATGTGGCCGCGCAGGCTGGATTCGCCTTCGGTCACCATCTTGCCCTGCAGTTCCTCCGGCAGCGGCTCCTCGACCTTGATGTCAGGGGTGATGCCGGTGCCCTGGATCGAGCGGCCCGACGGCGTGTAATAGAGCGCCGTGGTCAGGCGCAGCGCGCCGTTTTCGCCGAGCGGGATAATCGTCTGGACCGAACCCTTGCCGAAGGAGCGCGTACCGAGAACGGTGGCACGGCGCAGATCCTGAAGGGCGCCGGCGACGATTTCCGATGCAGACGCCGAACCGCCATTGATCAGCACGATGACCGGCTTGCCGTCCGTCAGATCGCCTGGCCCGGCATTGAAGCGGCGGGTTTCATCGGGATTGCGGCCGCGGGTCGAAACGACCTCGCCACGCTGCAGCAGGGCGTCGGAGACGTTGATCGCCTGGTCGAGCAGGCCGCCCGGGTTGAGGCGCAGGTCAAGGACATAACCCTTCAGCTTGTCGGCCGGAACGGTGTCCTTGATCTTCTTGATCGCCTTCTCCATGTCGGGATAGGTCTTTTCGGTGAAGGAGATGATGCGGAGATAACCGACATCGTCCTCGACGCGCGACTTGACGGCCTGGACGGCGACGACGTCACGGACGATCGTCAGTTCGATCGGCTTGTCGGCGCCCTTGCGGATCAGCGTCAGCTTGATCGGGGTGTTGACGGCGCCGCGCATCTTCTCGACGGCGTCTTCCAGCTTCAGGCCGCGAACGGACTGCCCGTCGATCTCGGAAATGTAGTCGCCGGCGAGAACACCGGCTTTGGCGGCGGGCGTGTCATCGATCGGGGTGATGACCTTGACGAGCTCGTCTTCCATCGTGACTTCGATGCCGAGGCCGCCGAATTCACCCTTGGTCTGGGTGCGCATGTCTTCGGCGTCCTTCGCATTCATGTAGCTCGAATGGGGGTCGAGCGAGGACAGCATGCCGTTGATGGCGTTTTCGATCAGCTTGTCTTCGGCCGGCGGCGTAACGTATTGCGCGCGCACCCGTTCGAAGACGTCGCCGAATACCGACAGTTCCTTGTATGTGGAGGATCCGGCTGCTTCTGCCGGCACACCTGCCGAATAAATGACGCTCATCGCGGTCGCACCCATCAATGCGCCGACCAGAACAAGAGAAGCCCTACGAATCATTGCGTGCCTTTCCAGTGTCCTTGGCGGTCCACCACGGTCGGGAATCGACCGGTTTACCGTCTTTTCGAAATTCAATGTAAAGCGTTGGCCGGTCCGTTTCCAGCGCCAATGCAGTTGCGCTTGCCACTCTTTTCGCTCCCATCACGGCGAGCGGCTCGCCGGAGAAAACGAATTTTCCCTGACGGGTATTGATCGTATCCATTCCCGAGAGAACCAGGTGGTAACCGCCGCCCGCGTCGAGAATGACCATCTGACCGTAACTGCGGAAAGCGCCGGCAAAAACCACCAGCCCGTCGGCCGGGGCCGTCACCACTGTTTCGGGGTTGGTGGCGACCGTCATTCCCATGGCTTCATGCCCGGTGCCATCGGCATCGCCGAACTGGCGCAGAATATCGCCTGCCACGGGCAGTTCCAATTTCGCCCTCAATTCTGCGAAGGGATATGCGGGCGCAATGCGGTTTTTATCGGGCACGCCGCTCTCGGCCAGCGCCTTCGCCTGAGCCCGCTGCTCGTCCGTCAAGAGCTTGCGGTTCTCCTCGGCTTGGCGAGCGGCGGCGGCCGCTTCGCGTACCGAGGCGATCTCGGATTCCATTGAGGCGACGAGGCCTTCGAGGCTGGTCGCCTTGCCCGCGAGTTCCTCGGACCGCTTCTTCTCGGCCTCCAGATCAGCGGCGTTGCTGCGGCTGAGCTTGTCGTTTTCGGCAAGCAGCAGGTCCATGCGCCGCTCTTCCTCAATGCTATCAGTCATCGTCGCTGTCAGCTGCGTCTTCTCGGCGGCGCTTGCCGTCTGCAGCGCGGCCAGGCTTCCGAGATCGGCGGCGAGCTTGTCGGTTTCCTTGCGAATGCCGGGCACGACGGCACCGAGCAGGATGGCGCTGCGCACGGAAGCAAGCGCGTCGTCGGGGGTGACGAGCAACGCCGGCGGCGGATTACGGCCCATGCGCTGGAGTGCTGCCAGCACCTCGGCCAGCAGTCCGCGGCGTTCATGCAGGGAACGGCGGATGCCATCCTCCTTGACGCCGAGGTCGGCAAGCTTCTTTTCGCTCTCGAGGATCTGTTTTTCCAGCCCCTTGCGGCGGGCGGCGGAATCGATCAGCGCCTGGCGAATGCTCTGCGTACTCTTTTCCAGATTGGCGATACTCTGCTGGAGTTCGCTCACCTTGTCGGAGGACAGGCTGATTGATTTCGACAGGGTTTCGAGTTCGGCGCGGGTCCGATCGCGTTTGGCGGCAAGTTCGGCGGCCGGATCGGGCGACGGCGCCTCGGCGGGCGGCGGGCTTGAAGCTTGCGCCGCTTCCGGGGCGGCATCCTGGGCCCGGACCGAAAACGGGCTTGTCGAGACGAGGATGACCGCAACACCGAAACCGGCCGCAAGTGCCGGCAGAATCATGCGGTGTCGCCTGGTTGGAGTCGTCGTCATGCGTGTCCGGGCACTCTCTCAAATCGCGCGGAGACTAAGCTGATTTGGCACGCTTTGCCAGAAAGTTTGCAGGAGAAAGCCTGCCTGCGCAAAACACGGCTGCGTGACAATGCGACGCGCAGCCAAAGCCCTGGACCGAGCCTGAGGCGTCAGACGCGGTGATAGGGGTGGCCGGACAAGATGGTGACGGCGCGGTAGAGCTGCTCGGCGATCAGCGTGCGCACGAGTTGGTGCGGCCAGGTCATTTTGCCGAGGCACAGTGTGGCGTCGGCCCGATCGTAAAGGGCGGGATCGAGGCCGTCGGCTCCGCCGATCGCAATCGTCAGCTCGCGTTTTCCCTGGTCACGATAGGTGCCGAGCAGGTTTGCGAAGGCTTGGCTGTCGAGCGCCTTGCCGCGTTCATCGAGAAGAATGAGAACACTGCCCTCGGCCAGCGATTTCAGCAGCATCGCCGCCTCTTCGCGCTTGCGGGTCTCCGCATTGGAGGCGCGGCTTTCGCCAACTTCGGTAATACGGGTGAATTCGAGGCCGACCGCAGAGCCGGCCTTGGCAAAACGATCGACGTAACGGGCCACGAGATCCTTTTCGGGGCCGGACTTCAGCCGTCCCACCGCAAAAAGACCAATTCGCATTTCCCCGCTCCTGCTCGTGACGGCATTTCAGGCACACGATACACCGCAGCCGGCTTCGCATGTTTCCCGGCCAGTCAAATGCCGCATCTCAGGCGCCGGGCGATGCCGGCCTGCCTGTCAGTGCCGTGTTTCCTCATCCATATCCGGAGCCGCCCACATCTTTTCGATATTGTAGAACTCGCGGATTTCCGGGCGGAACACATGCACGATGATGTCACCGGTGTCGATCAGGATCCAGTCGCCGCCTTCCTGACCTTCGACGCGGGCCGTACCGAAGCCTTCGTCCTTGAGATCGGTGAGCAGGTGATCCGCGATCGCCAAGACATGCCTGTTCGAGCGGCCGGAGACGACGACCATGTAGTCTCCAAGCGCCGATTTTCCGGCAATGTCGATGGTGACGATATCTTCAGCTTTGGAGTCCTCAAGACTGGTGAGGACGGCTTCTAAAGCGCGGGCAGCGGCATCGGCGCCACGTTCCGCACTCTTCGGGACAACGGCGAGCGTTTTTCCCTTGGCGTGTACTGTTGTCAGTTTTTTCCCTTTCCTGGAATGACAAACCATGCACAACACGAGATCCGATCACGACCGGATCATGGTTAAGATAGGCATCAATCCATTAATGTTTCAAGACGTGCTAAGGTACAGAGCCGCCGAAAATCCGATCTGGCGTCCGAATTGAAGAATATTGCCGCTCGGGCTGCTTTGCGGTCGGTGTACAGTTTCCGTGCCGCGGCGTAAAGTGCCGCAAATTCCTCGATTTTTCGATTCAATGACCGACCCCGCCGCAAAAACACCTGTTCCCGTCCTGCGAATCAGCTTCCCGAATGAGCATCGTCTCGGTCACGGCAAGATGGAGCTGCTGGAGCATATCCGCGCGACCGGATCGATCTCGGCGGCCGGGCGGGCGATGGACATGTCCTATCGCCGAGCATGGCTGCTTGTCAGCGAGATGAACCGGATGTTCTCAGAACAGGTGGTGGAGCCGCAACGCGGCGGGCAGAAGGGCGGCGGCGCGGCATTGACACCGTTCGGCGAAGAATTGCTCGCGCGTTTTCGCCGGATGGAAAAGACGGTGCGGGAGAGCCTTGCCAAGGATCTCGCCTGGCTCGAAGCCAAGCGCAACCTGCCGCCTGGCGAGCACGGTTGATCAGCCTTCCAGGGCAACCGTCTTGATGATGGCGAAGACGGTCTTGCCAGGCCGGAGATCGAGGCGCTCGCAGGACAGTGCGGTGATACGCGAAAGAATGGCATTGCCGCCGCAATCGATCCGGATTTCGACCGTTCCGTCCTCGCCAGACGATATCGCCTCGATCCTGCCTTCGAGAATGTTCAGCGCGCTGAGGCCCTCGGGCCTGGCGGTCGCCAGCATGACGTCGCGCGACGGAATGCGGATGCGCACCGGTCTGCCGGGCGGAAGCACTCCGCTCGGAATATGCAGTTGGGAGGATTTCAGAGCGACGGTCGACAGGCGGTGACGCGCATCGAAGCTTTCGACGGTGCCTTCGAGCAGCGCGCCGGCCTCTTTCCGGTCGGCGGCCGCTGAGGGACGGCTCAATATGTCGACGGCCGGGCCGGTCGTTTCCACCTTGCCGTCGCTGAGGACGACGACCTGATTTGCGAGTCGTGCCACCTCGGCGATCGCATGGCTGACATAGACGATCGGAATTTCGGTTTCATCACGCAACCGCTCGAGATATGGCAGGATCTCGGCCTTGCGTGCCTCGTCGAGGGCGGCGAGCGGCTCGTCCATCAAGAGCAGGCGGGGTGAGGAGAGAAGGGCACGCCCGATCGCGACGCGCTGTTTTTCGCCGCCGGAAAGTTTTGCCGGGCTGCGTTCCAACAGCGGCTCGATGCCGAGCAGGTCTATAATATGATCGAAGCTCTCACGGCGTGCCGCCTTTGGGGCAAACCAGCGGCCGTAGGAAAGATTGGCTCGGACGCTCAAATGCGGAAACAGCCGTGCCTCCTGGAAGACATAACCGAAACGGCGGCGGTGTTTCGGGACGAAGATGCCAGCTGTCGTTTCGGTGAGGCGCTCGCCGTCAAGCACGACGCGACCTTCATCCGGCCGGGCGAGACCGGCGATGATGCGGATCAGTGAGGTCTTGCCGGAGCCGGAGCGGCCGAACAATACGGTTACACCGCCTTCGGAGGTAAAGGCGGCGTCGAGCGCGAACGCGCCGAGCCTTTGTTTTGCCTCGACAATCAGCGTCATTCCGGATCAATCCTTCGGCCGGCGAGACGAGCAAGGAACTCCGAGGCAAGCAGAGCGGCCATGGAAATGGCGACAGCGACCAGCGTCAGTCGCAGCGCGCCGGCATCACCGCCCGGCAATTGGGTGAAGGTGTAGATTGCTGCCGGCAGCGTCTGGGTCTCGCCCGGGATGTTGGAGACGAAGGTGATCGTCGCGCCGAACTCGCCCATCGCCTTGGCGAAGGAGAGGATCATGCCGACGATGATGCCCGGGAGCGTCAACGGCAGGGTGATCGTCAGGAAAACCCAGGCAGGGCCGGCGCCGAGCGTTCCGGCCGCCTCTTCCAGCTTGCGGTCGACCGCTTCGATCGACAGGCGAATGCTGCGAACCATCAGCGGAAAGGCCATGACGGCACAGGCAAGTGCGGCGCCCGTCCAGCGGAAGGAGAAGATGATGCCGAAATAATGGTCGAGCAGGCTGCCGATCGGGCCGCGGCGACCGAAGAGGATGAGAAGAAGAAAACCGGTGACGACGGGCGGCAGGATCAGCGGCAGGTGAACGATGCCGTTCAGCAACGACTTGCCCCAGAAGCGGCCGCGGGCCAAGAGCAAGGCAACGAGAATGCCGAAGGGCAGGCTCGCCAGCATTGCGACGATCGAGACGCGCAGGCTGAGCAGGATTGCCGTCCATTCCTCGTCGCTCAAGCCGAATATGTTCAACTGCGGTCGTCTCCCTGGAAAATCAGACATCATTCGACGCCTGCCCTTCATCTGCCTGCCGGCACCTTCTCCCGCTCGCTGGGCGAAGGGGAATGGCCGCAACCTCTCCGTTCCTCGCCAGCCTCTCGCATGGCACGTCCCCTCGCCCCGTTTACGGGGAGAGGGTTAGGGTGAGGGGCAGCCGCGGCTTGGTGCCTAACCTGCTGTACATCAACCGATTGCAGATGCTCGGGACAAGCCCGAGCATGACGAAACATTAGTTGGCCGACTATTTCAGAATAGTGAAACCCTGCGCCGTGAGGAAAGCGGCTGCCTTGTCCGACTTCAGGAAGTCGAGATAGGCCGCTGCATCCGGGTTCTTGCTCTCGGCAAGAATTGCGACCGGATAGATGATCGGCGGGTGGGAGTCGGCCGGGAAGGTGCCGACGATCGCGACACCCTTATCGGCGGCCGCGTCGGTCTGGTAGACGATGCCGTAAGGCGCTTCGCCGCGGGAGACGAGGGCGAGGGCGGCGCGCACGCTTTCGGCGCCGGCGACCTTGGATTCGACCGATGCCCAGACACCGAGTTTTTCCAGCGCGGCCATGCCGTATTTGCCTGCTGGGACCGATTTCGGCTCACCCATGGCAAGCCTGCCGTCACCGAGCAAAGCGGCGAGATCGAAACCCTGTTTGATCTCGACCGGCTTTGCCTTGTCCTTTTCGGCCACGAGCACGAGCCGGTTTCCGAGCAGGTCCGAACGGCTGTCGGCTTTGATCAGCTTCCTCTCCGCGAGATAATCCATCCAATCGCGATCCGCCGAAATGAAGATATCGGCCGGGGCGGCGTTTTCGATCTGCTTGGCAAGTGCCCCGCTCGCCGCATAGGAGGCGACGGCTTCTTTGCCGCTCTCACTGGTCCAGGCGGCATTGGCGGCGTCGAGCGCGTTCTTTAAACTCGCCGCGGCAAAGACGGTCAGTTTTTCAGCGGCTGCGGCCGGCGCCGGCAGTGCTGCCGCGCCTAACCAAAGAGCCGCGATCGCGGCGGTTGCCAGTTTCGTCCATTGGCGGCGGTTCCGCATGCTTTCACTCCCCAGGATTCGAAATATTTCGACGAATATAACGATGCTCACTGTCTGGCTAGGGATATATTCAGAAAAACATAACCGTATCGACTGCCAATCGGCCTTACCTATTCAGGAGGTGCATGGCTTTCTGAGAACAAGACGTCCGCAGGCTGCAATCAACGGCGAATGGCGATCGGTCAGACAGAGTAACCGCAGGGCAAAGCGGCTGTACTGCAGGGCTTGCCGATTAAGGCGGCAGCTTTCGTTACCCGCAGTGTTGCATCGGTCGCATTGCTGCATTGCACAAAATGATATTCACCTACCGGCTGAATATGGTACAACACACCCATCGAAACGGCTTTCTCCTCCTCCCATAGCCGTTCGACAGGATCGGCAACACTCCTCCTCCCAAGTTGTCGGTCGAGTTTATAAGCCCGACGGATCTCCTCCCCCGTCGGGCTTTCTCGTTTCCGGGATTTTTCTGAAATTCAGCTACCGACCGGGACCGGCAAAGCGCCGTTGCGGATTGCCGTCGAGCTCAGGCCGGAGCGTGGCCCGTGGATGAAGGTCCAGGCTGGCGCCCGCTTCTTCCAGAGAACACGTGCGTCGTCTTCGTCGATGCGGGCGAAATCGAAGGTCCGCGTCATTTTCGAAGAGAGGTAGGAGAGCGTCGCCCCCGGCCGGTCGATCACCGCGATCGGGAAGGTGCGGGCGATCTCCTGCCATTTCTGCCATTTGTGAAATGTCTGCAGGCTATCGGCGCCCATGATCCAGATGAAATGCACATGGGGATTGCGAGCCTTGACGCGGGCCAGCGTATTGGCGGTGTAGCTGACGCCGAGCGCCTGCTCGAAAGCCGTGACCTTGATGCGCGGATCGGCGGCGACACGCTCGCTTTCGGCAATGCGCTCGGCAAGCGGCGCAAGAAGATTGCGGCTTTTCAGCGGGTTGCCGGGGGTCACCATCCACCAGAGCTGGTCGAGACCGAGCCGCTTGATGGCGATTTCGGCGACAAGTGCATGGCCCTCATGCGGCGGATTGAACGACCCGCCGAACAGGCCGACGACCATGCCGCGCTCGCTGTGCGGCATGCGGAGATAACGTCGGTCCAGCTTATCCGTCGTCACGTCAGGGTCGGGTCTGGCCGGCACCGCGCACCCGGTATTTGAAGGAGGTCAGTTGTTCGACGCCGACGGGGCCACGGGCATGCATCTTGCCGGTGGCGATGCCGATTTCCGCGCCCATGCCGAACTCGCCGCCGTCGGCGAACTGGGTCGAGGCATTGTGCAGCAGGATCGCCGAATCGACTTCGGTGAAGAAACGCTCGACCACGCCGGGGTCTTCGGCGATGACGGCCTCGGTATGGTTCGAGGAATATTTCTGGATATGGGCGATCGCCCCCGATATGCCGTCGACCACAGCGACTGAGATGATCGCGTCGAGATATTCGGTCGACCAGTCCTCCTCCGTCGCGGGCTTGAGGCCGGGCGCAACCTTCAGCACCGCCGCCGAAGCGCGGATCTCGCAGCCGACGTCAGTCAGCACCTCAAGCAGTGGCGTCAGATGCGTGCCGACCGCTGCAGCATCAACGAGCAGCGTCTCGGCCGCCCCGCAGATGCCGGTACGGCGCATCTTGGCGTTGACGACGATCTTCTTCGCCATCTCGAGATCGGCCGAGCCATCGACATAGATGTGGCACAGGCCTTCGAGATGCGCGAACACCGGCACCCGGGCCTCGTTCTGGACACGGGCCACCAGGCTCTTGCCGCCACGCGGCACGATGACGTCGATTGCCCCATCCAGGCCGCGCAGCATGGCGCCGACGGCGGCGCGGTCGATGACCGGAACGAGCTGGATCGCATGCTCCGGAAGTCCCGCCGCCTTCAGGCCCTCGACCATGCAGGCGTGTATAGCCTGCGATGAACGGCGCGAATCCGAGCCGCAGCGCAGGATGACCGCATTGCCCGCCTTCAGGCAGAGCGCCCCGGCATCGGCGGTAACGTTCGGCCGGCTTTCGAAGATCACGCCAATGACGCCGAGCGGCGTGCGGACACGTTCGATCTTCAGGCCGTTCGGTCTGTCCCAGGCCGCGATGACTTCTCCGACCGGATCGGCAAGGGCGGCGATCGCACGGATTCCCTCGGCCATCTCGGCAATGCGCTTGTCGTTCAGCGTCAGCCGGTCGACGAAGGAGGCAAGCGTTTCGCTGCCTTCGATGTCTTTCAGGTCCTTGGCGTTTCCGGCCAGGATATGCGCCTTGTTCGCCAGGATCGCGTCGGCCATGGCGTTCAGGGCCTTGTTCTTCGCCTCGGCGGAGGCAAAGCCCAACGGTCGCGCGGCAGCCTTCGCCTTGCGGCCGATGTCATTCATCAGCACGTCAATGTCAGGGCCCGGCGCAACGGTATCAAGCATAGCTCGCGTCCTTCTTCTGCCTTTCCGATCTCGACCGGATCTGCGCGGTCATCACCATATCGTCGCGATGGACCATGGCAGCCCGTCCGGCATAACCGAGGATGGCTTCGATCTCCGCCGATTTGCGGCCGGCAATGCGGCGGGCGTCCTCGGCATCGTAGCTTGCCAGGCCGCGGGCGATCTCGCGGCCTGAAGGGCCGATGATCGCCACGGTGTCGCCGCGGCTGAAGAGGCCGGAAACGCTGCGCACGCCGGCGGGAAGCAGGCTCTTGCCGGCGCCGAGCGCCGTGACGGCGCCCTCATCGACATGCAGTTCGCCTGCCGGCTGCAATTGTCCGGCGATCCAGGTCTTGCGGGCGGTGACGGGCGTTCCGGAGGGGGCGAACCAGGAGGAGCGCGCGCCGTTTTCGATCGCCGACAGCGGGCTGTCGGTCTTGCCCGAGGCGATGATCATGGCGCAGCCCGAGGTGGTGGCGATCTTGCCGGCATCGATCTTGGTGCGCATGCCGCCGCGCGATAGCTCGGAGGCGGCGCCGCCGGCCATCGCCTCGATCTCCGGGGTGATTTCGGCAATCGTCTCCAGGAAACTCGCATTCGGATCGAGATGCGGCGGGGCGGTGTAGAGGCCGTCAATATCGGAGAGTAGGATGAGCAGGTCGGCGCCGGTCATCGTCGCCACGCGGGCGGCCAGCCGGTCGTTGTCTCCATAGCGGATTTCGCTGGTCGCGACCGTGTCGTTTTCGTTGATGATCGGCACGGCGCCGATCTTCAGCAACTGATTGATGGTGGCGCGCGCATTGAGATAGCGGCGGCGTTCCTCGGTATCGCCGAGCGTCAGCAGGATCTGGCCGGCAACGATCTCGTCGCGCGACAGGCTCTCCGACCAGGCGCGCGCCAGTGCGATCTGGCCGACGGCGGCGGCGGCCTGGCTTTCTTCCAGCTTCAGCGCGCCCGAGGGCAGGTCGAGCACCGAGCGGCCGAGCGCGATGGCCCCTGATGACACGACGAGCACGTCGATACCCTTGGCCTTCAGGCCAGATATATCGGCGCACATGGCATCCAGCCACGCCTTCTTCAGCCCGGCCTTGCGATCGACCAGCAGGGCAGAACCGATTTTGATGACGATGCGGCGGTAGCGGCCGAGCGGCTTACGGCTGGTCATCGACCCCATCCTCGTCCTTGCCCTCTTCTCCGACGACCATGTCGCGATGCCGGAGTTTCGGCGCCTTGGCCGGTTTCTCCTCGGTATTATTCTCGACGATGATGTCGCGCAGTGCACGCAGAACCTCGGTCATGCCCCTGCCTGTCACAGCCGAGATCTGGAAGGGGGTCTTGCCGCAGGCCTTGGCCAATTCCTTCGTCTTCTTCTTCAGTTCGGCCTCATCGAGCACGTCGATCTGCGACAGCGCCACGATCTCGGCCTTGTCGGCCAGATCGTTGCCATAGGCTTCGAGTTCATGTTTGACCGTCTTGTAGGCCTTGCCGACCTTTTCTTCCTGGGCGGAGACGAGGTGGAGCAGCACGCGGGTGCGCTCGACGTGGCCGAGAAAACGGTCGCCGATGCCGACACCTTCATGGGCGCCTTCGATCAGGCCCGGAATATCGGCAAGAATGAACTCCCGCTCGTCGACCGTGGCAACGCCGAGATTCGGATGCAGGGTAGTGAAGGGATAGTTGGCGATCTTCGGCCGGGCGCGGGTAACCGATGCCAGGAAGGTCGACTTGCCGGCATTGGGCAGGCCGACAAGGCCGGCATCGGCGATCAGCTTCAGCCGCAGCCAGAGGGTTTTTTCCTCGCCGGGCAGGCCGGGATTGGCCCAGTCGGGCGCCTGATTGACCGAGGTTTTGAAATGGGCATTGCCGAAGCCGCCATTGCCGCCATGGGCGAGACAGTAGCGCTGGCCTTCCTCGGTCAGGTCGCAGATCAGCGTTTCCCGGTCTTCCTCGAAGATCTGGGTTCCCACGGGAACCTTGAGCGTCACGTCGCTGCCGTTGGCGCCGGTGCGGTTGCGGCCCATGCCATGGGTGCCGATGGTCGCCTTGAAATGCTGCTGATAGCGGAAATCGATCAGCGTGTTGAGGCCGTTGACGGCCTCGACCCAGACGTCGCCGCCGCGTCCGCCGTCACCGCCATCGGGGCCGCCGAACTCGATGAATTTCTCGCGCCGGAAGGAAACGCTGCCCGCGCCACCATCCCCGGATCGGATATAGACCTTTGCTTCGTCGAGAAATTTCATTTTACTTCCAATATTCCGTGGCAGTTGGACGGCCCGTCTTGGCCCATTCGATATAGGCGGTTCCGACGGAGGTCAAAGATTATCGTGAATTTTGTGAGCTATAACATACAGTACGGCTTCGGTCTCGACGGCCGATACGATCTCAAGCGCATTGCCCGGAGCCTCGAAGGCGCCGATGTCATCGCGCTGCAGGAGGTGACCCGCGGCTTCTGGCGCAACGGTTTTGCCGACATGGTGGCTGATATCGCAGCCTTCTTTCCCGACCATTTCTGGGCGTATGGGCCGGCCTGCGACGTCCATATCGACGGGGGCGAAGGCGGTCTGCAGCCGGTACGAGGCACGCGTTTTCAGTTCGGCAATATGGTGCTGTCGCGCTGGCCGATCCTGTCGACGCGGACTCTGCTTCTGCCGCGCAGCCGAACCATCGCCAAGATCAACCTGCAGCGCGGCGCAACCGAGGCGCTGATCGCCATCCCGGGCGGCGCGATCCGCGTCTACTCCGTCCATCTCGACCATGTCTCGGCCGACGAGCGCATTCGCCAGCTGCAATTCTTGAACGTGCACATCAACGCATTCGTCCAGGAGGGCGGATCGCTGACGGGGGGTGGCGAGCTTGATCTGCCGGAGCTGCCGCTGCCCGAGGACTATATGATCATGGGCGATTTCAACATGGAGCCGGAATCGCCGGAATATTGTGCGCTTGCCGGCGCCGGCGGCGGATATTACGGCCGTGTCGCCAGGATCGGCACGCCGGTCGATGCCTTTGCGGCGCTGAAGGCTTACGGGCCTGAGAGCTACAGCTGGATGGATCCCGAAGATCACGGCAAACGCATGCATCTCGATTATTGCTTCGTCAGTTGCGGCCTGGGCGGCCGGTTGAAATCCGCGCGGATCGATACGCAATCCCTCGGCTCCGATCATTTTCCTGTGTGGGTCGAGATCGGCGATTGACGAAGACGCCGCCGAGCCGGCGGCGCCTCCTTTTTCGACTTCTGAGAGCATGATGTTGTCCGAAAACCGCTCACACTTTTCGGCATAATGCCGGGTTACGCAACCTTGCGCGGCTGCAGCGCGCCCGGCTGCAGCACGGTTTCGATGTGCGACACCATGGTGTTGCGGGCGAAACAATAGATTTCGCCGCAACCCGTCATGCGGAACCCGAGCTTCTCCTGCAGCCGCAGCGAAGCGGCGTTGTCGGCGAAGACACCGGAATGGACAGGCGTCTCCGGCATGCGGCGCGAGAAGCGCTCGATGATCGCCGCCACCGCCTCGCTCATATAGCCGCGCCGCCAGTAGTAGCGGTTCAGCCAGTAGCCGAGATGCCAGCGGCCGTGGCGCAGCTCGATCGAGACGGTGCCGATATGGACATCGTCCTTGCCTGTTATCGCGAGCGACCAGTCCGGCAGGGTGCCTGACGTGACCGGCATCAGCCAGTCCAGCGCATCCTGCCGGTCGAACGGCGCGGGCACGCGGGAAAGCATGCGCGTCACCGCGAAATCGGAGAGCGATTCCGCGATGGCGGGCGCATCGCTCAGCCGGTGGGGGCGGAGCGTCAGCCGAGTGGTCGGGATGACCGGCGCGGGGCCGGGCAGCATCGACCTGGTGTCCGGCCTTTGCAGTGCCGACGTGCTCATGCGATGTTCCCCCAGCTTCGGAGTGACATCCAGGTCTTGCGGTCGAGCCTGTACCATTCCACAGGCACGTTGCTGCCGAGCGCCAGCGAGGCAGCAAGCCCCGAACCCTGGAACTGGAAACCGCACTTCTGGATGACACGCCGCGAGGCGACGTTCATCACCCGGCAGCGGGCGTCGATCTGGTCGACGTCCTGACGGGTTCTGAACACCATGTCGACGAGGGCGTGGCAGGCCTCGGTGGTGTAGCCCTGGTTCCAATAGGGCTCACCCAGCCAGTAACCGATCTCGACGGTCTTGCCGTCGGTATGCGGTTCGACGCCGCAGCATCCCATGAATGCGCCGTTTTCGGCTTTGGTGATCGCATAGACGCACTTGCCGATCTCGCCATTTCGCGAACGCCAAACAAAGTCGGCGGCATCATTGGCGGTATAGGGGTGCGGCATACGCGATACCATGGTGGCGACTTTGGCGTTATTGGCGAGATGGGCAAGGGCGTCGATGTCTTCTTCGTGGGGCGCGCGCATGACGAGCCTTTCCGATAACAAGACAGGGCAATCGGTCCTTAACCGCTCCGGCCTCAGCCGTTCCTTGGAAGACCGCTGGTCTTCCGGGGAAGACCGTGATTGGTCTACCCTTATCAATTCGCCTTGCATGTTCAGTCCTCCTGTTTGGACAAAGAAAAAGGGGAGATGGCGCCCCATCTCCCCTGTTTTCTGGACTGAACCTGGTACGGCCAGCCGGGTCGATGAGACGCCGGCTGTTTTTGAGCGCTACCGGCTTATTCCGCTGCTTCCGCTTTCGGCATGACAGACACGTAGACGCGACCGTTGGCCTTCGTTCGGTAGTCCACATTGCCGGCGGTAAGTGCAAAGATCGTGTGATCCTTGCCGAGGCCGACGTTGGAACCGGGATGCCACTGCGTACCGCGCTGACGCACGATGATGTTGCCTGCGATGACGGCTTCGCCGCCGAACTTCTTCACGCCAAGGCGCTTGGATTCGGAATCGCGACCGTTGCGCGAGGAACCGCCAGCTTTTTTATGTGCCATTGGAGTTCTCCTTTAAACCTGAAACCCGTTGATCTTACTTGGCAGCCACGATGTCCGTGATACGGACGACCGTGTGATGCTGACGATGGCCGCGCGAACGCTTCGAATTCTGACGACGGCGCTTCTTGAAGGCGATGACCTTCTTGCCGCGGGTCTGGTCGACGACTTCCGCCTTGACGGAGGCGCCGGCTACGAAGGGCGCACCGATCGCCGCGTCGGCGCCTTCGCCGATCACGAGGACTTCGGTGAATTCAATGGAGTCGCCAGCGGATGCTTCAAGCTTCTCGATGGTCAGCACGTCGTTGGCTGCCACACGGTACTGCTTACCGCCGGTCTTGATGACTGCGAACATTTTTTATCCTTTCATGTTCGTTCCGGCGCTCCCCGCAAATAGCAGGTGGCCGTCTTTTTATCAGTCGAAGTTAAGCAGGGATTTCAGGGAACTGGCCCGGAACTCTGGTCTGCCGGTGAAACCCCGCGCGAGCGCGAGGCGGGCAAGGGGCGGACTACTCCACTCCTATTGCGGATGCGGGATACGCGAGTGACAGAAAGGTGTCAAGGCAAAAGGATGGAAAAGCTTGAGATTTCGGCTTGCCAACCTGTCATATGCCCGTTATGAGAACGCCCGCGCCGAACAAGCGCCGACCAGACCGCGGAGAGGTGGCAGAGTGGTCGAATGCACCGCACTCGAAATGCGGCATACCTGCAAGGGTATCGTGGGTTCAAATCCCACCCTCTCCGCCACTCATTTTCTGTCCATGTCGGCTTCGCAGGTCTGATTTTTCAGGCGAAATCGGCGCGACTCTCCCCGATCCCATTTGTCGGTCAAGGCCGGCGGTAGTTCGCCGCCAGCAGTGTCGCCAATTCGGCGCGGCAGTCGCGGAGCGGGCCGACATCCTGGCTTGCCTTTGCCATCGTCATGGCGCCGGAATAGGCGGCAATGACAAGCGTTGCGATTGTCCGCGGATGGAGCCCGATGGCGCGCTTTTCCTCCAGATCTGCCGCAAACTTGGCGAAGAGCGCATTGTGCCAGTCTCCGAACACGGCACTGACAAGTGCGCGCATCTCTGCGTCGTGTTGGGAAACTTCCATTGCCATATTATTCAGCGGGCAACCGGAGACCCGGTCCTTTTGTGTCAGTTCACCGATGATGGCTTCAAAAATCAGGTCTATGGCCGTTGGCGCATCGGCGCATGTGCGCAGCGGTTCGATCCATGTCTGCCGAACGGCGGCAGCGACGCGATCGCGGATGACTGCAAGCCCGAGGTCACGCTTTGCAGGAAAATGATGCGCCAGTGCGCCGCCGGACACGGAGGCCCGCTCGCGCAGTTCCAGCATGCCGGTTGCGAGATAACCCTGCGTGACAAAGGCGTCATAGGCGGCATCGATGATCCTGCGGCGCACGCCCTCGGGATCATTGTTTCTTTTGGTTTCGATCATGGCGTCTCAATTCAGTCGGCGTGCATTCTAGCAGCTTGACAAAACAGGTCAATTGTCCTGTGATAAAACAGGATGATCGACCTGTCAGGAAAACCATGGACCCTCACCTCATATTCGAGCTTCGCCGCTACCGGCTCCTTCCCGAGCGCAGAGAGAGGTTGATTCGCCTGTTTGATCGCGAGTTCGTTGAGCCCCAGGAGGCGTTGGGCATCCGCGTCGACGGGGAGTTTCGCGATCTCGGCGATCCCGATTGCTTTGTGTGGGTGCGCTCCTTCAAGAACATGGAGGCCAGAACGGATGCGCTCGCATCCTTTTATTCGGGCCCCGTCTGGAAGGAGCATGGACCGGCCGCGAACGCGACGATGCTGAATTCGGACAATGTCCTGCTGCTGAAGCCGGCGGCCGGTGTGCTTCCATTTGCGCATAACCTGCCGAGGCAGAAAGAGGCGGAGCGCGCGGAAGCACAAGGGCTGATCGCCGTGAACATCTGCTCGCTCGCACCCGGAACGGGAGAAGATTTCTCGGAATTTTTCCGCGCCAGGGCGATGCCGGCCATGCTGGCGGCCGGTGCGCGGATCGAGGCGGTGTTCATGACCGAGCGAAGCAGGAACGGTTTCCCGCGCCTGCCGGTTCGCGAGGGGGAAACGGTGTTCGTCTGGTTTGAAGCGCACGCGGATCAAAGCGGTGCAGCCGCCTACCAGCAGCGGCTGCGGCAGAATCCGATCTGGACGGCGGAGATTTATCCATGGATGGACAGCCGGTGCTGGCGGCGTATCGATGTCGCACTGTTGACGCCGACGTCGCGGTCGCTTTGCGCCTGGTGAGCGATCTTGCCCGCACGCCGACGCAGTTCCTTCCAAGGGCAGTCATCGAACACTTATCTCATGATCGACCCGGGTCGATTTTGTCATGTAGTGCGGTTGATCGGTTTATTTTGCGAACTATCATCAGCATCGGATAACGGCGGCACACCTGCAGAAACCGCCTGTGTCTTCACCTTGATCTCATCGCCACCCATACCGTCCTGATCGCCCCCACTTTCAACCGAGGTTTCCCATGCGCATTGCCGTCGGTGGCATCCATATCGAATGCAGCACATACAATCCCGTTCTGAATGAGGAAAAGGACTTTCGGGTGTTGCGGGGGGAGGGGCTGCTGGAATCGCCCTATTTCGCTTTTCTGAAGGATTATGATGCCGAGTTCCTGCCGACGATCCATGCCCGCGCCATTGCCGGCGGGCCGGTTTCGCGCGCCACCTATGAAGGCTTCAAGCGCGAATTTCTTGAGCGGCTGAAGCCGCTGCTGCCGCTTGACGGTCTCTATCTTGCCATGCACGGCGCCATGTATGTCGAAGGCATGGAGGATGCCGAAGGCGACTGGATCAGTGCTGCCCGCGCACTGGTCGGCGAGGAATGCACCGTCTCGGCAAGCTACGACCTGCACGGCAACGTCACCCAGCGCATCATCGACGCGCTCGACATTTACTCCACCTATCGCACGGCGCCGCATATCGATGTCGAGGAGACGATGCGCCGCTCGGTCTCCATGCTGGTCAAGAGCTTGAAAACCGGCGTCAGGCCGTTCGTTCTCTGGGCGCCGATCCCGGTTGTCCTGCCCGGCGAGCGCACCAGCACGGTCGATGAGCCGGCAAAGAGCCTCTATGCCAGGCTGCCCGAGATCGATGTCATGGCCGGCGTCTGGGACGCATCGCTGATGGTCGGTTATGTCTGGGCCGACGAACCGCGCGCCACGGCCGCCTCTATCATGACCGGCACCGACCGTGCCGTGCTCGAGCGTGAGGCAAGGAGGCTCGCCAAGGCCTATTGGGATGCCCGCGAAGACTTCGTCTTCGGCTGCGAGACCGGTTCCGTCGAGGAATGCGTCGCGAAAGCGATCGCCAGCCCGACCGCGCCTGTCGTGCTCGCCGAATCCGGCGACAACCCGACCGGCGGTGGCGTCGGCGACCGGGCCGATGTCCTGGCCGAGTTGATCGCCAAGGGTGCTGACGGCGTCGTCTTTGCCGGCATCGCCGACAAGGCGGCGACCGAGGCCTGTTATGCCGCAGGTGTCGGTGCGCAGCTTGTCTTGAGCGTCGGCGCCTCGCTCGATTCCAAGGGCAGCAGGCCGGTCAATGCCCGATTCACCGTCAAATTCCTGCATGAGACCCGCGACCCCGCCGATCGGCAGGCAGTCGTTTCGATCGGCGGCATCGATCTCGTGCTCTCGGCCAAACGGCGGCCCTACCACAATATCGCCGATTTCACCCGGCTCGGCCTCGACCCGCATGGCGCCAGGATCATCGTCGTCAAATCGGGCTATCTCTCGCCGGAACTTGCGCCGATCGCCAACCCGAACCTGATGGCGCTGTCGGAGGGCGTGGTCGATCAGTTCGTCGAGCGCCTGCCGCGGCTGCGCAAGCAGCATCCGACCTACCCCTTCGACAAGGAATTTGCCTTCGAGCCGAAAGTCTTCCGTTCCGCACGCGCGCGCTAGCCCGATCCTAGGCATGGTCCCCAGAAAGGACAGCTGACATGACCGCATTCACGACCCGTCCCGAAATCCTCGGCACCTTCGGCGTCGTCACCTCGACGCACTGGATCGGCTCCGCTGTCGGCATGAGCATTCTCGAAAAGGGCGGCAATGCATTCGACGCCGCAATAGCGACGGGTTTCGTGCTGCAGGTCGTCGAGCCGCATCTGTGCGGGCCGGGCGGCGATCTGCCGGCGGTGATCTATTCGAAGAAAAAGGACAAGGTCGAAGTCATCTGTGCGCAAGGCCCCGCACCGGCCGGCGCCACGATCGAGCACTATACTGCGGAAGGCCTGACGCTGATCCCCGGCGACGGCCTGCTCGCAACGGTCATTCCCGGCGCCTTCGACGGTTGGATGCTGATGCTGCGCGATTACGGCACGATGAGCGTGCGCGACGTGCTGGAACCGGCGATCTACTACGCGAAGCATGGCCATCCCCTGCTGCCGCGCGTCTCGGGCACCATTAAGGGGCTGGCGACTTTCTTCGAGAATGAATGGCCGACCTCTTACCAAACCTGGCTGCCTGGTGGCCGCGTGCCCGAGGCGCATGCGAACTTCCGCAATCCGGTGCTTGCTGCGACCTGGAAGCGCGTCATTGCCGAGGCCGAGGCGAAAAGCGGGCGGGAGGCGCAGGTGGAAGCGGCGCGCAACGCCTTTTATCGCGGCTTCATCGCCGAGAAGATCGATGAGTATATTAAGACCGCCGAGGTGATGGATGCGAGCGGAAGCCGCCACAGGGGCGTGCTGACGGCAGACGATATGGCGAACTGGTCGGCGACGGTCGAGGCGCCGCTGACCTATGATTATCACGGCTGGACGATTGCCAAGACAGGTCCGTGGGGTCAGGGGCCTGTCTTCCTGCAGACCCTGTCGATCCTGAAGGGCTTCGACCTCGGCGCATTGAGACCGGATGGCGCCGATTTTGTTCATACCGTCGTCGAGGCGATGAAACTCGCCTTTGCCGACCGCGAGGTTTATTACGGCGACCCGAATTTTTCCGAGATCCCTGTGGCGCATCTGCTGTCGGAGAGCTACGCTGCCGAACGCCGCAAACTCGTCGGTGCGGATGCCTCCTTGGATCTTCGCCCCGGCATCTTTCCGGGTTTCGAAGCGCAGTATGACCTGACGATGAAGATGCTCGGCGCCGATTCGCAGACCGGCGCCGTCTACGAGCCGACCATGGCGCATCTGTCCGAAAAGCGCGGCGACACCGTGCATATCGACGTGATCGACCGTGACGGCAACATGGTCTCCGTCACGCCGTCCGGCGGCTGGCTGCAGTCTTCGCCAACCGTGCCCGGCGTCGGCTTCTGCCTCAATTCCCGCGCGCAGATGTTCTGGCTGAAGCCAGGCTTGCCGACATCGCTTGCTCCGGGAAAACGGCCGCGTACGACGCTGACGCCTTCCCTCGGCCTCTATGAAGGCCGCCCGACCCTTGCCTTCGGCACGCCGGGCGGCGACCAGCAGGAGCAATGGCAGCTTTCCTTCTTCCTGCGGCATATCCATCACCAGCTGAACCTGCAGGCGGTGATCGATCAGCCGCTCTTTCATACCGCTCATTTTCCGAGCTCCTTCTATCCGCGCAGCCGCGAACCCGGCAGCCTGATAGCGGAAGAGAGTTTCGGTCCGGATGTGCTCGCCGCGCTCGCCCGAAAGGGCCACAAGCTGACGATCACCGATCCTTGGACGATCGGCCGGCTGACGGCCGCACGACGCGATGCCGACGGGCTGATGCGCGCCGCAGCCACCCCGCGCCTGATGCAGGCCTATGCGGTCGGACGATAGCGGCCGCTTCCCGCAGCGCCCGCTGGCAACAAGTGTCGCCTGGGATAGACTGTGCCGGTGCGGTGCGCGGCGATGCTTTTGCTGCACCGCTTATATGACTTATGCTAGATATTATTTCACCGATAATTGTTAACGACCGATCACCTCCGTTTGTGCTCTCTTATCCCTACGAATCAAAAAGGTTTGATTTGCCCGGAGATGACGACCATGTTCAAGCATGGGGCGATGCAACAGTTGGGTGGGTGCCTATGCTGCAACGGATTGAAGACATTGATGCGGCCCTTATCGACAGGTTGCAGCATTCGGCATTCAAGTACTTCCTGAAATATTCCAATCCCGAAAATGGCCTGGTGGCCGATACCTCGATCGGCGGCGTGCCGGCAAGCATCGCGGCCGTCGGTTTTGCCCTTTCCTCCTATCCGGTTGCCGTCGAGCGTTGCTGGATCGGCCGCAAGGAAGCAGCCGAGCGCACGGTCAATACGCTGCGTTTCTTCGCCGAGGCGCGCCAGGGCGAAGAGCGCCATGCGACCGGCCATCGCGGCTTCTTTTATCATTTTCTCCAGATGGATAGCGGAAATCGCGCCTGGAACAGCGAGCTTTCGACCATCGATACCGCGCTGCTTATCGCCGGCGTGCTGACAGCAGCGCAATATTTCAATCGCGCAGACGACGAGACAGAGACGGAAATCCGTGAACTCGCAACCTTCATCTACGAACGGGTCGACTGGCGCTGGGCGCTGAACAAGGGCGACACGATTTCCATGGGCTGGAAGCCTTCGTCGGGCTTCCTGCGCTGGCGCTATCACGGTTTCGACGAGGCGATCATTCTTTATGCGCTGGCACTCGCCTCGCCGACGCATCCCGTTCCGCAGTCGAGCTACGACGCCTTCACATCCAGCTATTCCTGGATGACGTTCGGTGACCAGCCGTATCTCTATGCCGGACCGCTTTTCATTCATCTCTTCTCGCATGCCTGGATCGATTTCCGCGGCATCCAGGACAGACCGATGATGGAGCGCAACTGGGACTACTTCCGCAATACCCAGATCGTCATCAACATGCAGCGCGACTATGCCGAGCGCAATCCTGGCGGTTTCGTCGGCTACAACAGGAATGTCTGGGGCTTTACCGCCTGCGACGGCCCACCGCCGACCCGGCGCATGCGTGGCGGCCGGCAGCCGAAGGTCCTGGGTTATGCCGCGCGCGGCGCGCCGCTCGGGCCCGATGACGGCACGATCGCGCCATGGGCAGCACTCGCCTGCCTGCCCTACGACCGGCAGGCAGCCCTCGACGGCACCAAGGCGCTGCTGACCACCTATCCGAACCTGCTGTTGGAAGGCGGTTTCCCCGGCGGCTTCAATCCGACCGTACAGACAAAACGTCCGGAGGGCTGGGTCGACGACCGCACCGTCGGCATCGACCAGGGTCTTGTCGTCATGACCGTCGAAAACGCGCGTTCCGATTTCATCTGGAAGCTGATGCGGCAATCGCCGGTCATCCGCCTCGGGCTCGAGCGCGCCGGCTTTACCGGCGGCTGGCTCGAGGGCGTCGAGCCGCAAGAGTTGATGCGTAAAGTCGGTTAGCGCGCAACCCGGGTCGATTTCCGAAAAGGATTATCTCAGCGCTCGAAAACGTGCGCCTTGCCCGATATATCCAGGCGAACGAGATCGCCTGGCGAGGGAAGGGCGACACTCGAGGTCTTGATCCGGATCGGCGGCAGGGCAACGCCATCGAGCGAGACGGCAACCGTGCAGACCGCGCCGCCGAATTCCACCTCGACAACCCGTCCGCCGTAGTCGCGATCGCTTTCATCGGCAATGACGCGGATCTGCTCGGGCCGCAGCATGATTTCCGCCTTGCCCTGGCGGCTGCCTTCGACGGCGACATGGCCGAGGGCGCAGTCGGCAAGGCCGTTGCGGATGATGGCCGGAAGCAGTACGGCATCGCCGAGGAACAGTGCCGTCTCGCGGTCCCTGGGATGCAGATACAGGGTTTGCGGCGTTCCCGCCTGGATCAGCCGCCCTTCCCTCAGGACCGCGACCTGATCGGCAAAACTCAGTGCCTCTTCCTGATCGTGCGTCACGAGAACGGCGGTAATGCCGGCCGCCTGCAGCACGCGCGCGACAGCCTTGCGCATGTTTTCACGCAAGCCGGTGTCGAGCGCCGAGAATGGTTCGTCGAGCAGCATCAGCCGCGGCTTGCGGCCGAGCGCGCGGGCGAGCGCCACGCGCTGCTGCTGACCGCCGGAAAGCTGGTGCGGGCGGCGCGCCAGCATGCCGCGGTCGAGCTCGACCATATCGAGCAGTTCGGCGATGCGCCGCTCACGATCGGCAGCACCCCGTTCGAAGCCGAAGCCGATATTTTCAGCCACGCTCAAGTGTGGAAACAGCGCGCCATCCTGCGAGACGATGCCGATGCCCCGCTTGTGAGCCGGCATCGCCGCGGGGCCATCGGCCAACACGTCGCCGTCCAGGGTCACCCTGCCGGTGTCGGCCAGCTCGAAGCCGGCGATGATGCGCAGCAGCGTCGTCTTGCCCGAGCCGGATGGCCCGATGACGGCGGTGCGGCTGCCGGCCTGGACATCGAGCGAAATATCCGTCAGCGCCTGGACAGGCCCGTAGCGCTTGCTGATGTTTTCGATCGTAAGCAGCGTCATTGGCCGGCCGTCCGTTTCGATTGCGTATAAAGCGTCAGGGTGAGCGGCAGCGACAGCACGACCATCATGCAGGCGTAAGGGGCGGCCGAGACATAATCGATCTCGCTCGTCAGCGACCAGAATTTCGTCGCCAGCGTATCGACGCCGCTGGGCGAGAGCATCAGCGTCGCCGTGAGTTCATTGGTGATGCCAAGTGCGGTCAAGGCAACGCTGGCAGCGGCTCCCGGTGCGGCAAGCCGCATGGTGATCTGCCGCACTGCCTGACCGGGGGTGCGGCCGAGGCCCATCGCGGCGCGCTCCAGCTCCACTGGCGCCTGAGCGATGCTGGCGCGTAAGCCGACCATAGCGCGGGGCAGGAAAAGCATCACATAGGCGACGAGCAGCGTTGCGAAGGTCTGATAGAGCGGCAGCACGAGACGCACGGTGATCGTCACCAGCGCCAGCGCCACGACGACGCCAGGCAGCGAGCCGACATAATAGTGGCAGGCTTCGAGCACGCGCTGGAAGCGGCCGGGCGCGCGCACGGACAGCCAGGCCATGGGGGCTGCGGCAACCGTCGCCAGCACGCCGCCGGCAAGAGCGAGCGCCATCGTCTGCAGGAAAGCAGTGCCGACCTCGATGCGCCAGATCTCGCTGCCGCCGAGATAGAGCCAGCGGCCGAGCGTCATCAACGGCACGCCGAGCGCCAGCACCGCCAGGACGACAGGCAGCAGGATGGCCGGCACCACGAACCAGCCAAGACGCCGGCGATCGGCCGGACGCGGCGAGCCGGGGCCGACGCGGGCATAACGTTCGTTGCCGCGCAGCAGCACTTCGAGACCGAGCAGGAAAAGGCAGCAGGCGACGAGCACGCCGCCGAGCATGTTGGAGGCCGGGCTGTTGTAGGAGGATTGGAACTGGTCGACGATCGCGGTTGCGAAAGTATCGAACCGGATCATGACGAACAGGCCGTATTCCGACAGCAGATGCAGCGCAATCAGCAGCGAGCCGCCGCAAATGGCAAACCTCAACTGCGGCAGCACGGTGCGGAAGAAGACGCGCCAGGGATCGAGGCCAAGGGAGGCGGCGGTATCTTCGATGGCCGGATCGAGACGGCGCAGCGCTGCGGCGACCGGCAGATAAAGGAATGGATAGTAGGCGACAACAGAAACGAAGACGCCGCTCTCAAGGCCGCGCATGCCGGGAATGAGGCTGACCCAGGCGTAGCTGTGCACGAAGGCTGGCACTGCGAGCGGCGCGACTGCCAGCCAGGCCCAGAGTCTGGCGAACGGAATATCCGTTCGTTCGGTCAGCCAGGCAAGCGTCACGGCCAGCGCGATCGACAGCGGAATGGTCGCCGATTCCAGGAGAACCGTATTGATGAGGAGTTCGCCGACACGTGGCCGGAAGACGAGCGTTTTCACCGTTTCCCAGCCGACATCGTAAGTGATCCAGCCGATGAAGCCGAGCGGCACGAGACTGAAGATCGCGATGACGGTCGCGAGAAGCATCACCGGCGCGTGCGGCATGCGCCGGCGCGGCAATAGCATTCGCGCGGCCTTCGGCGCGACCGGCGCCCTGTTGCCGGCTACGAAAAATCTGTTGTCCTGCAGCAAGGCCGATGCCTTCATACGCTGAAAAAGGAAGGCAACCGCCTTGGAAAGACAGTTGCCCGATCCCGTCATGCCCTAAGGTTTTCTTGAGCCAAAAGCAATAGTTTTGGCTACTGCAGGCCTGCGGCAGAAAGCCCGAAGCATTCCCCGCTTGAGTGCTGCGAAACGCAGAAAGCCTAGATCAGACCTGCCGCCGTCATCAGTTCCACGACCTTCTTGCTGTCCAGCGTCGAGGCTTCGACCTTCGGAGCATTGAGATCGGCAAGCGGAACGAGCTTGTCGTTGGAAAGGGAATCCTTGCCGACGGCATATTCATAGGAGGTGCCGTTCTTGAGAATCGCCTGGCCCGCCTTGCTGGTGACGAATTTCAGGAAAGCCTGCGCTTCCTTCAAGTGCTGCGTGGACTTCAGGACGCCGCCGCCCGACACGCTGATGAAAGCGCCTGGATCCTGGTTCTTGAAGTAATGCATGCCGACATTCTTGCTGTTCTCGCCCGTCTTCGCCTGGTCGCCGAACCAGTAGTAGTGATAGATGACAGCGCCTTCGACTTCACCTGAATTGACCGCCTTCATGGCAACGCTGTTGCCCTTATAGGGCGTCGCATTGTCTTTGAGACCCTTCAGCCATGCCTTGGTGGCGTCTTCGCCCTTCAACTGCAGCAGGGCAGCGACGATAGCCTGGAAGTCGGCGCCGGCCGGCGCTGCACCCCAGCGGCCCTTCCAGGCGGGATCGGCGAGGTCGAGCAGCGACTTCGGCAACTTGTCTTCGCTGAGCTTGGTCTTATCATAGGCAAAAACCGTCGTGCGGGCGGCAATGCCGGTCCACATGCCGTCGGCCGGACGATACTGCTCCGGGACCTGATCCAGCGTCTCCTTTTCGACCGGGGCGAAGAGCCCGGCGCCGTCGACCAGCGTCATGGCCGGCGAATTCTCAGTCAGGAAAACGTCCGCCGGGGATGCGTCGCCTTCCTGAATGATCTGATTGGCGAACTGCATGTCGCCGCCCTGGCGCATGGTGACCTTGATGCCGGTCTCCTTGGTGAAGGCATCGATCCATTCGCGGCCCAGGCTTTCGTGCTGCGCATTGTATACGACCAGACCCTCATCCTGCGCATTGGCGCTGCCTGCGAGCGCGGTGGCGGAGAGGAGCGACGCGGCGAGCGCCAGCACGTGGGAAAAACGGTTAAAAGCAATAGTCATGATGGCCTCCATGGCAATGTCACCCTGCGGGTAAGAGGCGTATATTTTTCTTGACTGTCTATTTCAAGTTTCTTCGCCGAGAAAAAAGCATCACAATATCTTGACCTGATATTGCAGATCGCGTCGGAATAAATATCGATCGAGCCAAAGAAGGCGACGCTCGGCGTCGCCTTCTCGCAACAATGGCTATTCGACGTCGAACTTGACGCCCTGCGCAAGCGGCAGCGTGCTGCCGTAATTGATCGTGTTAGTGGCGCGGCGCATATAGGCCTTCCAGGCATCGGAGCCGGATTCGCGTCCGCCGCCGGTCTCCTTTTCACCGCCGAAGGCACCGCCGATTTCGGCGCCCGAAGGCCCGAGGTTGACGTTGGCAATGCCGCAATCCGAGCCCCGCGCGGAGACGAAGGTTTCCGCCTCGCGCATGTCGTTGGTGAAGATCGACGACGACAACCCCTGCGGCACGGCATTGTGGAGCGCCAGCACCGTGTCGAAATCGCTGTATTTCATCACATAGAGAATGGGCGCGAAGGTCTCGTGCTCGACCGGACCGGTCTGATCGGGCATTTCGACGAGCGCCGGGCGAACGTAGAAGGCATCGGCCGAACCATTGTCGACGCGTTCGCCGCCGGTCACCTTGCCGCCGGCCGATGCCGCCTCGCCAAGGGCTGCCTGCATCTTCTCGAAGGCCTGGCCGTCGATCAGCGGTCCCACAAGTGTGCCTGTTTCGAGCGGATTGCCGATGGTGACGGAGCCGTAGGCCTTCTGCAAGCGCGGCACAAGCTGGTCGTAGACGCTTTCATGGACGAAGAGACGGCGCAGCGTCGTGCAGCGCTGGCCGGCCGTTCCCATGGCGGAGAAGGCGACGCCGCGCAGCGTCAGGTCGAGATCGGCGCTCGGGCAGACGATGGCGGCATTGTTGCCTCCGAGTTCGAGAATAGCGCGGGCAAAACGCTGCGACAGGCGCGGACCGACGGCGCGGCCCATCGCCGTCGAGCCGGTGGCGGAAACGAGCGGGATCTTCGGATGGTCGACCAGCACCTCGCCGACCTCACGGCCGCCGATGATCAGGGTCGACAGATTGGCGGGCGCCTTGCCGCCTTCGGCGACGAAGCGCTTCAGCGCCTTTTCGAACAGCGCCTGCACGGCAAGCGCGGTCAACGGTGTCTTTTCCGACGGTTTCCAGACCGTGGAATTGCCGCAGACCATCGCCAGCGCCGCATTCCAAGACCAGACGGCGACCGGGAAGTTGAAGGCGGAAATGATGCCGATCGCGCCGAGCGGGTGCCAGCTTTCCATCATCCGGTGTTCGGAGCGCTCGGTAGCGATCGTCAGGCCATAGAGCTGACGCGACAGACCGACGGCGAAATCGCAGATGTCGATCATCTCCTGAACCTCGCCGAGGCCTTCGGAGGTGATCTTGCCGACTTCGATCGAGACAAGACGGCCGAGCGCCGTCTTGGCGCTGCGCAGCTCCTCGCCGAGCAGGCGGATCAACTCGCCGCGCTTCGGCGCCGGCACGGAACGCCATTCGAGGAAAGCCTTGTGCGCCTCTTCGATCGCCGCTTTCGTTTCGGAAACGGAATGTTCTTTGAGCTTGCCGATGTCCTTGCCGGTGACCGGCGAGGAGACAGACAGCGTGCCGCCCTGATAGCGGCCGGCGTCGACGCCGAGTTCGGCGAGCAGCTTGGCGGTTTCGGTGGCGAGATCGAGGACGGCGATGGTCATTGTCGTGTTTCCAATCTTATTGTTCTCAGAAGCGCTTGTCGGTTCTCAGAAGCGGGCATCGGCGAAATGGGCGACCTGAGCGCCGGCTTCGTACCATAGTTCCTTGAGCGCACGGAAGCTCGGCTCTGTGGGTGACGTCAGCGGCAGCGGCAGATCGGCCTCGGCAAGCCGGCCGAGAATATGTTCAGCCAATGTGCGGCCGAAGACCGTGCCGGGGGCTATGCCGCGGCCATTATAGCCAGAAAAGCCGATAACATTCGGGGCGAATTTGTGGAAGCGCGGCAGCGCATTGTCGGTCATGCCGATCTGGCCATACCATTCGCATTCGAATTCGACATCGCCGATCATGGGAAAGAGCCGCTTCAGGGCGCGCTTGGCCCAGCCCTTATGCACCGCAAGCCCGGTATTGCGCAGCGCGCCGACGCTGCCGAAAACGAGGCGTCCAGCCTGATCCATGCGGAAGGAGGAGAGAATGTCCTTGGTGTCCCATGCGCCTTCCCGCCCCGGCAGGATCGACCGACGCAGATTGTGGCCGAGCGGCACGGTGGCGAAATTGAAATAGGGCAGATAGACCTGCTCGTTGCGCACCTGCTCGAAGGGGCCGGTGCTGTAGGCATCGGTGGCGACGATGATCCAGTCCGCGCTGGCTTCGCCGCTTTCCGTGTTCACGGTCCAGAGACTGCCGCGACGCTCGGTTGCGATGACGGGGCTCGACGTATGGATGGTGACGCCCGCCTTGACGGCGGCATGGGCGAGGCCGCGCGCATAGGCAAGCGGCTGCAGTGTTCCGGCGCGAAGATCGAGCAGCGCCCCGGCATAGGCATCACTGCCGATGCGTTTGGCCGTTTCTGCCGCATCGAGCACTTTCACGGGCGCGCCACGCGCGGACCATTGCAGCGCGCGCGCCTCGATCTCCTTCAACCCGTCCGCGCCGACGGCGCAGTGCAGCGTGCCGTTACGCTCGAGTTCGCAGGCGATCGCGTGCTTGTCGATCAGTTCCATGACGAGCTTCGGCGCATTCCCGAGCAACTCGAGCAGGCGTTCGCCGTGAACTGGGCCGAGCACGCCCGGCAGGTCGTTGGGCATCACCCACATGCCGGCATTGATCAGACCGACATTGCGCCCCGCACCGCCGAAGCCGATCTCCTTCGCCTCCAGCAGAACCACCTTCGACCCGGCCTCGGCAAGATGCAAGGCGGCGGAAAGACCGGTATAGCCGCCACCGACGATGACGACGTCGGCCGATACCGCGCCTTGGAGAGGCGAGGTCGCCGGCGGTACGCCTGCGGTCTTTTCCCAGAGGCCATGGGAGCGCGGATCATTCAGCATGGCACACCCCGATCGGATGAAACCGGAGTACTCTAGCGCATAAGGACAGGTGTTGAAGCGGCGATTTCACGCAACGGTCCTCAGCTGCAGGGCCGCGAGCCCGAGCGCCCCCATCGCCGTCTCCAGCGATGCGGCCTGCCGCTCCGCATAAAGCGCCAGTTCATCCTGAACCGTCGCTCCGAGTGCAGTCTCGAAGGCGTCGCGATTCGAGCGCGTCGCATAATTCTGCTGCTGGTCGGTGCCGAGATTCGACTGGAAGATGCCGGCCGCGCTGACGGGCAGGAAGTCTTCATAGACGATCGGCGCGAAGGCGAGATAGCCCTTGGCGAGAAGCGCTTCGGGATCGCGCGGCAAGGTCCCGGCGATCGCGGCGGCAATGCCCGCGGGCGTGGCGGAATAATGGAAGAAGGCGAGATCCTGGCTGCGCAGCTCATCCCAGCTGTCCGGCAACGCCTTGAAGCGCTCGGCCAGTTCCTGGTCGTAGGCGCCCGCCTTGGCGCCGCCGGCGCCGACCTGCACTTCACCGCGAACCGAAGCGAGCAGCTGGTCGTAGAGCGCCCGGCCTTTGGCCGTCAAAGCCACGCCGCGCTGTTCGATCTCGCCGAAGCGGGCGGTATGCGTGCCCTGGACCGCACCCTCGTCACCTGAGAAGACGATCGTCTCCTCGAGCGCCTTGAAGCTCGTCTGCCGCAGCAGGATATCGCACTGCCGGCGCGGCGGCCCTTCGATGACTGCCTTCGGAGTGATGCCGCGCTCCGGCATGCGGGCCTGCACCGCATCGATATCGAGCGTGCGCGGCGTCAGGTGGTTGATGTGCGGCCCCTTGAAGCTGACGACGTCGGCAATCAGCCGATGCGCGTCGTGCAGGCGCTTGTAGGTTTCAGCGCTGACGGTCGCTTCGCCGTGCCAGCGGAAGGTTTCAAGCGCCTCAGCGACAAATTCGGTCGCTTCCGCCTCGGTCAGGCCACCCTTCTGCTCATGACGCTCGATCAGCGCGATGGCGCCCGGCGTATAGATGCGCCGCTTGGCGAGAATTGCCTCGGCTTCACGACGCAGACCTTCGTCCTCGATCAGCTCCAGGCGCAGCAGCGAGGTGAAGACGCGGAACGGATTGATGTTGAGCGCCGCCTCGTCGATCGGCCGGAAGCAAGTGGAATGAACCGGCACGCCGGCCACCGAAAGGTCGTAATAACCGACCGCCTGCATGCCCATGACGGCAAACAGCCGGCGGATGGTGAAAAGCTCTTCCGCCGTTCCGAGCCGGATGGCGCCGTGGCGCTCGACATCGATGCGATCAAGCTCGCCGGCGCGGGCCAAGCGTTCACGCAGATCCGGATTGCTTTCGAGGTAGCCGGCATTCACATCCGCCACCAGCTCGATCAGCGCGCCGTATTGCGGAACCTCCGTCCGGTACATGTGCGACATCGCTTCGGTGAAGAGCGAGCGGATACGGTCTGTGGAAACGAAGGTTTGCGGCATCTGAGGCTCCGGCTCATTCCGATTTTGCAGGATGAAACTCTTTACAAGCAGCGCAAAGGCGGAAATATCGACATTTTGGAAATAGCTCATTCTGAAACGGAATGATCATGCTCGCTTCAAGACGTTTTCTGCCGTCGATTTCACATCTCGCCGCCTTCGAGGCGGTTGCCCGCACAGGCAGCGTCACGGCAGCGGCGCGTGAACTCGACCTGACACAGAGCGCCGTCAGCCGCCAGGTCAGCGCGCTGGAGGAGCAGCTCGGCGTCGAGCTCTTCCTGCGCGAGCGCCAGACCATGCGGCTGACGCTCGCCGGCGACGGTTATGCCCGCGAGATTCGCGAGGCGCTGCGGCGCATCTCGAGCGCCTCGTTGAACCTGCGCGCCAATCCGCACGGCGGCACGCTCAATCTCGCCATCCTGCCGACCTTCGGCACGCGCTGGCTGGCGCCGCGCCTGGGCCGCTTTCTCAGCGCCAATCCCGGCGTGACCATCAATCTGGCGACCCGGCTTTCACCTTTCGATTTCCGGCTCGATTCAATCGACGCCGCGATCCATTTCGGCCACCCGCACTGGCCCGGCGCGGAACTGACCTTGCTGATGTCGGAGCGTACGGTGCCGGCCTGCAGTCCCGATTTTCTGAAACAGCACAGGATTTCGCGGCCAGAGGATCTGCTTGCCGTTCCGCTTCTGCATCTGACGACGCGCCCCGATGCCTGGGAACAATGGTTCGCCGGTAATGGTGTTTCGTTCGAAAGCGTGCACGGCATGCTCTTCGATCAGTTCGCCACCGCAGCGCAAGCGGCGACCGCCGGTCTCGGTGTCGCCCTGTTGCCGACATTCCTGATGCAGGAAGAACTCAGGCGCGGCGATCTCGTCGCCGCCGTCGACCGGGAGATGGAGAGCCGGGAGCGGTATTATCTCGCCTGTCCCAGCGAGCGCGCCGATTATGCGCCGCTTGCCGCCTTTCGCGGCTGGATCGTCGCGGAGGCGATGGCCGGACCGAACGTGTGAGGAACGGCTTGCATCGGCATGGCGCTTTCGACCATTATGCGGGCCAAACAACTTTGCAGGAAATTTCCATGAAGCCGATCTTCGTCCAGCTCCAATGCGCCCCCGGCAAGACCTATGAGGTCGCCGACGCCATCTACCAGACCGAGCTGGTCTCGGAGCTCTATTCCACAAGCGGCGATTACGACCTGCTGTTGAAGATCTATATCGAGGAAGGTCAGGATATCGGCAAGTTCATCAATGACAATATCGCCAATATTCCAGGCATCGTCCGGTCGCTGACAACGCTCACCTTCAAAGCCTTCTGAACTCCCGTCAGACACGATTAACCCTTTTCGCGAAGAATCGCTTCCGCAGGACGTTGCTGAAACCACGCCTTAACGTCGGAGATATCTGGTCGTTGCTATAAATCCGCGCCAACACGCGTTTGGCACGCGCAGCGATAGGTGGAAAATGGCGATCGTCGAGGCAGATAGGGGGCGCGAGAATCCGCAGCCGCAATCGGCTCCGCTGATCGTCCATGTCGTGCGCCAGTTCCTGCCCAATCGCGGCGGCCTGGAAGACGTCGTCGCCAATCTCAGCCGCCAGACCCGCCGGCGTGGCTATCGTGTCCGCGTCGTCACGCTGAACTCGCTGTTCACCGCGCCTGAAGATAAGCTGCCGGCTTGCGAGAATATCGACGGCATCGAGGTGGTGCGCATCCCGTGGTCCGGCAGCAGCCGTTATCCGTTGGCGCCGCAGGTTTTTCGTCATCTCGGCGACGCCGATCTCGTGCACGTCCATGCCATCGACTTCTTCTTCGATGCGCTCGCCTGGGGCCGGATGCTGCACGGCAAGCCGATGATCGTCACCACCCATGGCGGTTTCTTCCACACTCGGAAATACGCGGCGATCAAGAAGATATGGTTCCGCACTCTGACCCGCGCCTCGGCGAGGGCCTATTGCCGCGTGGTCTGCTGCAGCGCCTCCGATCTTAGGCAGTTTTCCGAGATTGTGCCGGATAGCGTGCTGATCGAGAACGGCGCCGATATCGGCAAGTTCGCCGACACCGCCTCACGCCTGGCAAGGCGTCGCATCGTCACCATCGGCCGGTTTTCGGTGAACAAGCGGCTGGACCATCTGCTTGACGTGATGGCTGTCCTGAAGGGCCGCGATCCGGAATGGCATCTCGACATCGTTGGGGCCGAATCCGACCGTAATCGGGTGGATATCGAAGGTGAGATCGAAAGCCGGGACCTGACCGGCCGCGTCACCCTGCATGTGTCGCCAGACAATGATGCCATCCGCCGCATCATCATCGCAGCCTCGCTCTTCGCCTCCGCCTCGGAATATGAAGGTTTCGGGCTGGTCGCGCTGGAGGCGATGAGCGCCGGCCTGTTGCCGGTGCTGAACGCCAACGATGCCTTTCAAACGCTCGCCGGCCGGCATCCCGTCATCAGGCTTGCCGATTTCACCCGTCCGCAGACCGCCGCGGCCGCCATGGAATCAGCCTATGACGACCTTGCGGGCCGACAGGACGCCGTTCGCTCGCAGCTCCTCGACGCCGCTCGCGGCTATTCCTGGGATATCGTCGCCGGGCGCTACATCGATCTCTACAGATCGCTAGATATCGCTGCCGCGGAAAGCCTCTGATCCCCGCTTACGCTCTCGCGAGACGAACGATCTCGTCGAGTACGAATTTGCGCGATTGCGGCGGCGTCAGATTGTGGTCCGCATCCGGCAGCATCAGCAGCCGCACGTTCGGATAGCGGGAAAGCCTGGCGCCGCGCGGGCCGAAGTGGAAATAGACATGGTCGAGGCCGACGTCGCCTTCGCTGTAGATCAGCGTCAGCGGCACCTTGCGCTTGCCGAACAGCGCAAAGGACTGCCGGACCTCGCGGGCGATATGGCGCCGGTCGGGAAGCAGTTCGAGCAACGGCGCGACAAAGGGCGACAGCCGCCGGCCGCCGGCGATGACGATATTGCGCAGCGCCGACACCACGTCCACCTGCCCGCGCAGCAGCCGCTTCAGCGTGTCGAGCCGCGCCAGACGCTGGCCGTAATCGTCGAGGCTGCGGGGGACGGAGACGACATGCTCGCGGCGCACCGGCACCTTCGGATCCCAGTAATAGACGAAGGGATTGATCGAAACGACCGCCTTCAGCCGCTCGTCGGCGACGCCGGCGCGGAAGGCGACATAGCCGCCGCTGCACCGGCCGGCGACCATGACGGGGCCGGCAACGATGCTTTCGAGCAGATCGAGCGCGGCGATCGCATCGTCGGTCTGTGTCATCGAATAAAGCACCTGCTCCGGCGCATCCGGCCGCGGCGGGCTGTCGCCGACATTGGCGGAATCGAAGCGCAGCGACACGACGCCCTGCCGGGCGAGTTCGCGCGCCATGTCTACCGTCGTCCGCCCCCAGCCGGCATGCCGGTCATAGGCGGTCGACAGGAAGAGCACGGCATTGCCCTTGATCTCGCCGAGCGGCCGGCTGACGACACCGACCAGATGATCGTGACTTCCGAAACGCACCGGCGTTTCCAGGAAACCTTCGCCGGCAAGCGGCGTGGTTTCGATCGCTGCCGGCGAATGAGCGGCGGATGTCTCCGCGGTCGCTGTCTTCAGCCAAGCCGTCAGAAGCTCGACGACGGCCATGGGTGTCTTGGCGAAGAGCGGATTGGTGACGAGCTCGTCATAGCCGTCGAACACTTTCTGCTCGACATTGGCGCCAAGCGCCTGCAGCGCATCGGCAAATCCGGTATCCTCGGCCCTGACGGGGCGCTCGAGGATCAGGTAGCGTGGCGCCGCCAGGCCCTGCGGCGCGGCGATGTTGAGCTTGCCGAGCTCGGCGGCGATCTCTTCCGGCATGACAAGCCCGGCGATCTGCACCTTTGCAGCCTGCACGTGCTGCTGGCCGAGGCCGAGATCGGCGTCGATGATCTTCGACCACATGTTGAGTTCACGCATATAGGCGCGGCCGCTTAGCACTGGTGCCAGCATGACGAGGCTGTCGACGCCCTCGATCGAGGAGCCGATGCGCTGGGCAAGGGTCGCGCCGAGACCTTGGCCGATCAGGATGATGCGGTCGCAGCCGGTCAGCGATTTCAACTTGGCGGCCGCCGCGCGGATCGAGTTTTCCCAGGTTTCCAGCCTTGCCGGCAGCGCTCCAAAATCGAGCGCATCGCCGGTGCCGCGGTAATCGAAGCGCAGGCTGGGTACGCCGATATCGGAGAAATGTTCGGCCGCGACGCGGAAGAACTTGCGGCTGCACATTTCCTCGAAGCCCCAGGGGCTGACGAAGAGCACCGCAGCCGAGCGCTTCCCGGCTTCAGGATTTTCCGGCATGAACAGCCCGATCGTGCCATCGAAGACAACGGGCAGGGCGGCGTTGCGGCCGGCACCTTCGGCCGGTTCGAGCGAAAGTTCGCCAGGCGCGACCTTGGCGCGATCGGGATCGCCGGGGCGCCCCGGCGCAATGAAGTCGATCACACGACCGACCGGCCGCCGCAGCACCGACGGCATCTTTTCGACAATGGAACGCATCACCTCGACATCCTCGAGGGGCACGGCACGCAGCACGCGGAGTGCGGCGAAATGTGCGAGCGTGCCGGCGATGATCGCGGAGATAAGGCCGATCGGGCCATGGACGAATTCCAGCACTGAAATCGCCGCGCAGGCGCACAAGACGGAGGCGAGCGTCACCTTCGTCAGGCTTGCGTAGAGACCCGAAAGCTGGGACCCGAATCCTGTCTGTCTGATCATCATCACCGACATCGCAACGAACACGAGAATGCGTACGATTGCGGCCCCCTCGGCGGCGAGCCTAGGTACGATCAGTAAACAACCCGCTACCATGAGCAGGCCACCAATCACACTGATGTTGAGGCGGGAGCGGGCCTTGTCCATTGACAGCAGATAGAGGCTGAGGATCTGCATGAATGTGTAGGCGGGAGCGACGAGCGCGAGCAGCGCGACCACCGTGCCGCTGCGGCGGAAGGCTTCCCCGAACACCACGAGCACCAGTTCGCTGGAGATCGCGGCCAGCCCGAGGCTCATCGGCAGCACGATATAGGCCATGCTGCGGGTGACGGCGGCGAAGACCTCGACCGGCAAGGTCGAATCGTCGCTGCTGTGCCGCCGTTCGGAATAATAGGGCAGCAGGCTGCCGGTCATCTGGATCGGCAGTTGCAGCGCGATGTTGGCGATCGACAGACCGACGGCATAATAGCCGACCATTTCCACCGACCAGAACTGCTGCAGGAAGAGCAGTTCGAGCCGGTTGAGGAAAATGGAATCGATGATGAATTGGATCGACAGGATGATGGAGGAGGAGGCGAGATACTTGAGTGAAACCCCGCACCAGTCGCGCCGTGCAAGAAGGATCGGCAGTGTGGCGAAAAACAGCACGAGCTGGCCGAGCGCATAACCGACGAGAACGCCTTCGACTCCGTAGAGGACGGCGCCGGCGGCGACACCGGCGAGCTGCAAGGTAGAGACGGCGACGGTCAGTTTGAAGAAGCTGCCTAGCCTCTTTTCGCCGATCAGGTAGAATTTGACGAAAGATCCGATCGCCTGGACGAAAAACAGCACTCCGGTGACGAGCGCGACGGAGGGCGCGGTTTTCGCCCAGTGCATCTCCTCGGAGGTCAGGAAGAACAGGGCGTAGAGCGCCAGCAGCAGCACCGTCGAAAACATCATGAAGCTGACGAGGATGGCGGCAAAGCCTCGCCGGCGGCGCGCGTCATAGCCCTCCGCCGAAAGCTGCGGCAGGGTCTTCAGCAGCGTGATGCTGGAGCCGAGCTCGGCGATCGAGGCGCCCGTCATCACCAGCCACAGCGAGAAGGCGACGATGCCGTTGGCTTCCGGCCCAAGCAGGCGCGCGGTGATGATCGAGGAGACGAAACCCGTCAGCAGCAGCAGCATGCCTGCCGCCGCATTCATCACCGAATTTGCGATAATACCCTTCGACATCTGTCCATCCGCGGGGGTCAGCTTAAGGCGCGTCGCGATCTTTCAGAGATTCGCTCCTCGCGCTTCATGTTCTTGTCTTTACGCACGTCGTTATCGCAAAACCGCTGCACACCTTTGCGCAACATGTTTTGCACTCGCATGCCCGTCATCACTAATGCGAAAATGTTAAAATAAAGCGGAGTGGCGACCTCACCTTAGCTGACCTGCATCGCCGCCAGCTTCTTGAGCGCCTTTTCATAGCTGTTCTCCGAGAGGTAGCGCAGCAGGAACTCCCGCGCCTTCCCGGCCTTCTCTCGTGCGCGCTCGGGCGCACGGAAGATGTCGCCGAGATGGGCGGCCGCGATTTCAGGAGAGGGATCCGCCCAAACCGCGCCCGGCAGCCCTGCAAATTCAGGATGGGAATCGACGACGGGAATGAGGGGAGAGGCGACCAGCCAGCTGTTCACGGGGTCGCAGAAATCTTCCGTGCCCGACCAGGCGGTTGATATCACAGGGGTGCGATACATGATCGCCTCGGCAACCGTCAGCCCGAAGCCTTCCGAACGATGCA
Organism: Rhizobium sp. YTUHZ044; assembly: GCF_051123975.1. Classification (NCBI taxonomy): domain Bacteria; kingdom Pseudomonadati; phylum Pseudomonadota; class Alphaproteobacteria; order Hyphomicrobiales; family Rhizobiaceae; genus Rhizobium; species Rhizobium sp. YTUHZ044. The sequence continues at coordinate 4,212,737 of NZ_CP101426.1, read as the reverse complement.
GCGAGAGATAGGCATTGGAGGAGCGGATGAGGCCGCTGATCTCGGCGTTCGAGAGCTTGTCGGTGACGATCCGGATACGACTATCGCCGGCGACCGACGCAATCACTTCGCGCAAGCCCTGATCCTTGCCGATATCGCCGCTCGCCTTCATCAGCAGAAAGGCGCTCGGGCATTCGGCGCTGAACAGTCTGAAGGCTTCGATCACCGCTTGAGGGTTCTTCCGGTTGATCGAGGAGCCGGCGCTGAAGATGAAGCTGACGAGAAAGGCATCTTTCTCGATGCCGAACTTCTCCCGTATGCCCTCTGCGGCCGGCTTCTCGGTGACGGGATGCGGAACCACGATGACGGGCGCCGCCGTCAGCGGTGCAATCGTCCGCCTGGTGAATTCCGAGGGGACGAAGACGGCATTCATGTAACGCAACCCGTTGCGCCATTCAGCCGGCACGACTTCAAGCTCCCAGGCGAAATAGCCGATGTTGAAGGCGCGGGTGAAATTGGCGACGCCCATCTTCAGGATGGCGCGTGGCAGCATTGGCGGATTGAGATGCCAGATACGGCTTCCCGGCGGTTCGGCCGAAAGATGCGACGACACCAAGCCGGCAAAGGATTTTTCATCCGGATGCGTGCTGACGTCTGAGAGCGAAATCGCCCGTCCCGCTTGGGAAAGCGCCCCGGCACAGAGCCTTGCCGATTCACCGACCCCAACGGGCATCGAGAGATAGCCGACGATTTCGACCGGCTTGCGCGGGTTGAAGGCGAGACGCGACCGCGGGATCAGCCGCTGCAGGACATGGGCGCGCAGATAGCGGTATATCGTTCTCAAATCACGATCTTTCCGGTGAGTTTGCATCGTTGTCTGCGAGCCTCAGCCCGTGAGCCCGATGCGACGCGAACTGCCAAGACTTCTGATTTCGCCCGTCGGCGGACCATCACTCTCAGTGCCGGAGAGCGCGGAGAGCTTCACGCGCCGCACCGGGCCGGGAGCAAGATGGAACCAGTCGTCGTCGGGCCTGTGGCCTTCGACGTCGATATGCACCGATTGCGCCAGCCGGTCGGTCCTGAGATCGATGACCCAGCTGTCGCCGTCTCTGCCGAGCGACGCCTCGATGCTGGCGTCGTGCAGCGCTTTTCCGCGTCCGCAGGGGAAGTGGAAGCTCTCGGCGAGAACGGCGCCATCGGCGAGGGAGCGCAGGCGCGCCACACTTGCATCATGCGCCGGCGGGCCGAAACGGAAGGCATAGGTCGTATCGAAGAAGGCGCCGAACAGCGCGGTCGAGGCAAAGCGTTCCACACTCCTTGCCGCCAGCTTGAAAGCCATGTTGCCGCTGACGACCTGCTGTTTTCCATCACGCAGGCAGACGACCTCGAGTTCCAGGTCGAGGTCGGTGTCGGTCTCGTTGACGACATGCACGTCGAGACCGTTGGTCCCCTCATCGGTGAAGGCCGCCAGAACCGGCCGGAAAGCACGGCGCATCGCATACCAGACGGGTTTCGGCTCGCCGGTGGAATCGATCACGCCCCAGCCGGGGCCGGGCAGCAGATCCTGCAGCGTCCAGACGAGCGCTCCGTTGCAGCCGGAGCCCTTGCGCCGCCATTCGGCGAAGGTCTCTTCGATTACCTCGCCGGTCACGGCACGGGAAAAGTCGAGATAGCGTTCCTGATCTTCGCGGCGCAGACGGGCCGGGTCGAAATCGTAGAGAAGCTCGAGGTAAAAGTCGCGAACATCCTCGAAATCCCACGATGCGCCGCGGTCGCGGGGCACCCGCGCCTTCCACTGGGGGCTATGGACGGCGGGCACGTCGAGATGGCGCTGCAGCGTCCTTCGCTGCGGCACATGCGCAAAGGCGAGGCTTTCGGAGGCAAAGTGCACATCGGCGCGGCGGGCATCGGCAATCGGCCGCATATAGGCGCCGACCCCGTAGTAATGCGCAATGCCGGAATTGGGCGAAAACGGCATCGCTCCGCCATGGGGCGAATTCGGCACATAGGGCACGTCGGGACGCATGCGTGCGGCGATGGCCGGAATGATTTCGTCGGTCACCGGTCCACTCCAGAATTCCATGGGCAGGCCGAGCATCGCCGCCTGCTGATGGATCTCGCTGCCGCCGCAGAGAACGGCAAGGGAAGGCGACGCCTGGACGCCGTACAGGAATTCCTCGATCTCGGCATGCACATGGCCGAGAAAGGCCTTGTCGTTGCGCGGATAATCAAAATTGGCGAACATGAAATCCTGCCACACGAGCAGGCCGAGTTCGTTGCAGAGCGCAAAGAAATCCGGCGTCTCGTAAACCATGGTGCCGCCGATGCGGATCATGTTCATGCCGGCTTGGGCGGCAAGCCGCAGAAACGGCTCGTAATCCTCCCGCCCGCCCGGCAGCCGCGCAATATCGGCGGTCGTCCAGACCGCGCCGCGGCAGAAGACACGCTCGCCGTTGACGAGGAGCGCGAATTCTTCGCCATCCGCACCGCGGTCGACGTCGATGCGCCGGAAGCCGGTGCTGCCGAGCGAATATTCCTCGCCGTCGGAAACCAGAGTCAGATCATAGAGACGCGGAGTGCCGTGCGTATGCGGCCACCAGGGCTCGATGTCGGACAGCTTGAGGATAGCCGAGTAATGATTTTCGCCGATCTTCTCGAAAGGCTGTTCCATGCCGCCGCAGCGCAGCAGCATTGCCGGATCTTCGGCATTGTTATGCAGGGAGACGCTCAGCCGGCCGACGCCGCTCTCCTCCAGGACCGCGCGGATGGAGACATTGTCGATCGATACGGTATCGCGTTGCACCAGTGAAATCGGCCGCCACGGTCCGACGGCATGAATATCGGGGCACCAGCCCGGCATATGGCCGAGCAGCGTCGTGCGGAAATTCTTCAGGCCCGCCGGCGTGATCATCTGCGGGCGCCAGCGCGCCCGCGGACCGGGTTCGGACAGTCTGGGGCCGAGCGCCCGAAAGCAGAGCGCCAGCTCGTCGCCACCCGAAAGCGTCACCGGGAGCTCATGCGCCGTGAACATGCTTTCGGAAAAGAGGATTTCCTGACCGTTGAGGAAGACATTGCAAATTGTGGCCAGCCCGCCGAAACGCAGGATGGCTTCGCCAGGCTCGGCATCAAAAAGCCGGCAGAGATACCAGGCGTCCTTCATATTCAACGGTTCGGGATTTTCCCGGTCGAAGAGCCCGGCTTTTTCAAGCGCTGCCGCAACGGTGCCAGGAACGGGCGCAGGAATGAACTGCGCGGAAAGATGAATATCGTGCGGTACGGCGCAGGCCCCCGGCTCCGTCAGGATCAGGTTCCAGCCTTCGGAAAGCACGCTTTCCCGAGCTCCGATGCTTGCCAAACGCCCCCGCATTGTCTGATCTCCGGCCTCAGATTCGCTCCGCAAGCGATGCCATCATGGAATCCCATGCATCGGCGGCCGGATCAAGTGCCGCCTGCAGCGGCTCGAACTTCCTGCGGGCGACAGCGCGGGCAAGCTGGAACTGTACGGATTTCGCCGCGTCGGAAATGCGCCGGGCATCCTCGGCGGCCACCGCGTATTCGGCTGAGGACAGCCAGGTCAGATAATCAGCGGCCAATTCGAAATTGGCGCCCACCTGACGGAGCGTGTTGAAGGCATATTTATGGAAGAAGCCGAACGGCCGCTCCGCCACCGCTTCCACCTGCTGCGGGAAGACGCGGGCGAAGGCGCGGATCGGGTTTTGGCGGGGGCGCCTGGAGAAGTGAAAGCCGGCAAGCCGCCGCGCGGTCGCGCGAAGATGCGCTTCGTCGGCAGGCCTTTCCGGAAACCGTGCAAATTCCGTATAGGGCAGGAACGGCGGATCGCTCTCCGTCAGCTGCAGCTGGAACAGCCCATCGAAATCCTCACCCTCGAGCTGGAAATAGCCGGCATTGTGAAAATATTCGACGCGCTTTGCCGCAACATCAAGCCGGTTGATCGCAACCGTCGTCTTGCCGTGCTCCTGCCGATAGGCGGTGCCGCGCGTATCCGGCATGTAGAAGGAATCCATCTCGACCAGGCAGAGACGCCCCCGCGCGATCTGCACTTCGACATGCCGTTCGACGCGGTCGTAGATCGCAAGTTCGGTCGCGCGGATGCCGTAGAGCGCTTCGAGATCTTCGAGCGGTACCTTGAAGAAGGTGAATTGATCACCCTCAAAATCCTGTGCCAGGGTAAAACCCAGCATCGCCTCGGGCGCGACGCCCAAGGTGTTCAATACCTCGATCCAGAGATCGATATAACAATTGGTTTCCGGCCATGCACGCTCGCCGGCATGCAGCGCGTGCTGCCGATAGGTTTCCGGGCTGATCGCCGGGAAAACCGATCCCATCGAGCTCATCAGCCCCATAGCGTTTTCCGGACGCTGGCCGGCCATTGCTTTACGTCGAGGCCGTGATGGTGGAAGAGGGCGAGCGCGATGCGCTCCAGGCCGAAGCCGACGCAGGCGGTGTGCGCGACGCTGCCGTCTTCGAGATTGAGAGCCCACTTCAGGCCGAAAGAATCCTGATGGTAATTGAAGCTCATGCAGGCCGTCGGATTGGCGGTCGACGTGATCGGGATCAGCAGTTCGAACTTCAGGTTCTGGTCGCGCTGATTGTTGACCATCATCTTGCCCGCACGGCCGAAGAACGGGTCGTTGGCAACATCGATGGTCACATCGAGGCCGACCTGCTTCATCATCTCGACGCCGCGGTCCATCCATTTCTGGCGAAAATCGGTGACGTGCTGCTCCGTTCCCATGCAGACATATTCGCGCATCCGAAATAGCTGCTGGCGGGCAGGGTCCTTCGACGGCTCATGGCGGAAGCAGTAGGACTGCAGATCGAAGAGGCCTCCCGTTTTCGGCAGGTTGCCGCGCTTGGCAACCGTCGGATAGAGCGGATAGCAGGCAGCCGGCGTCAGCACGATATCGGTCGCCTTCTGATCCTTGGTCCAGTCGTCGCCGACCTCCATGCATTCAAGCAGGCTCATATGATCGAGCTCGCTGCCGCAGAAGCTGTGCACCGTGCCGGCAAGCTGCGGAAAGCTCTTCATATAGCCGCTCTTTTCGAAGAGCGCGCGGTTCATGCCCGGCGGGAAACGCATCGCCTCGGCGCCGTCGGCGCCGCCGAACGTATCGATCAGCCGTTCGAAGGCGGTGATGACATCTTCGAACTGGCCGCTGCGGCCATAGAGACCGTCAACGCCGGTATCGATCAGCAGGCCGGACTCGAAGAGCCGGTCCAGGAACGAGGTCTGCATATCCATGACTTTACCCCAGTAGGCTAGTGTCCTGCTTGTGGACGAGAAGCATGCTCGACGTATTGCCGAGGATGCGGTCGTTCGAGATCATGAGCTGAGCGGAATGGGCGTCGCGCAGATGGCGTCCGAGGCTGAAGGGCGTGCCGTTCTTGTAGCCCATGATGCCGCAGATCAGCATCGCATGGTTGACGATCTCCAGGATCGTCTCGGAAGAGGCGATCTTGACGTTGTTCATCGCCACCGCAAATCCCATCGACGACAGCCTGTCCGGATCTGATTTGGCGTCTTCATAGGCCTTGAGACCGGCAACGACGTTGGATTTCACCATTTGCAGGAGGTTCGAGACCTCGGCAAGGCGCAGCGCGCCCGGCGGCTGGGCGTCCGGCGCCTTGCGGGCAGCGGCGCGCACGAAGGCCTGGGCGCGCGCAACAGCATCGACCGCGATGCCGTACCAGACGCCGCTCCAGAGCAGATGCGAGGAAGCGAGCATGGATTGCGCCGCGATCTCGGCGAAAGGCTTCGGCAGGATCTGTCGCGCCGGCGCCCGGCCCTTGAAGAGGAAGCCGTCGGAACAGGTGCCGCGCATGCCGAGCGTATTCCAGGCATGCGTCTTCTCGAGCGTGTACTGGTCCTTGAGGAAGGCCGTCAGCACCTGATCGGAGGAGGCTGCCTGCGGATGGCTGCGCGAAGTGATGAGGATAGCGTCGGCGTGCGAGCCGTAGGAAATGACGGTCGCATCCTTTTCGAGGCTGCAGGTATCGCCGTCGACCTCGATCGCGCAAATGCTGTTGCGCAGGTTGCCGCCGATGCCGCCCTCGGTGGTGGCCGAGGCGATCAAGAGCTGGTCGGCCGCGATGCGGCGCATGAAGTCGCAGTGCCATTCGCTGTCGGCGCCGTGTTCCACGAGGCTCGACAGCTTGATGTGGTGCATGGCGAAGACCATGGCGCTTGCCGCACAGGCCTGGCCGAGCATCGAGCACAATTCGGCGATTTCGGTGGTCGAGGCCGATTCACCGCCGAGCTGGCGCGGCACCTGGATGCCGAGCAGCCTCTCGGCCTTCATCGCATCCACGGCTTCCCGGGGAAAGCGGCCTTCGACGTCGACGGCATCCGCGTGTTTGGCCGCGATTGCGGCGACGCGGGCAACCCGTGCGACAACACCGTCCTCTATGATCTTGACGGGGAAGTTCATCAGGCGACCTTCCGGCCGTCCTGGATGATATCGACCGTCTTGGCGATGGCCGCGATGCTCGCGAAGGACTTGCGGTTCAGAAGATTGTCGGGGAATTCGATATCGAATGCCTCTTCGATGCCGAGCATCAGCTGCACCGAGGCAAAGGACGTCAGACCCGCCGCATAAAGATCGGCGTCGTCGGCGACCTGGTCGATCGCTACAGGAAGCTTGCCGAATTTGGCTACGAGGTCGCGGATTGTCGTATTCATCCCATCACTCCAAGATTCTCATGATCCCGAACCGGCGTTCATCGCCTTGTCATGAGCGTTCTTTTAGTGCGGAAAACAGAACATTCCGCTAATTTGTTGGGTTAAAGATGATTGTTCCTCATAGTTAGGATTTTAGCGATCCTTCCTGCGAAAGCAGAAATACATATTTGATCTCAACGTCTTGATGAAATTTCATCGCCCATGTCCAATGTCATTTCCGGCGTGACGAGTACAGAAATGACACGGAAAGTAGCGTTTCAGGTCAATCCGCCGGCGGATAGGAATGTTCGCCGCCGCGATAATCCGCGATGGAATAACATCCCTCGCCCGTTGCCCGAACGGTGCTTCCGCTGACGACGGCCTTGCCGTGACCGCCTGGGATATCGAGAATGTAGGTCGGCTGGCAGAGACCGGAAATCCGACCGCGCAGCGCCGCCACGATCCTCTGCCCCTCCTCGATCGTCAGCCTGAAATGGCTGGTGCCGGGCGCGAGATCGGGATGATGCAGGTAATAAGGCTTGACGCGCATCTCGACGAAAGCCTTCATCAGTTCGGCAAGAATTGCGGAATCGTCGTTGATACCCTTGAGCAGCACCGATTGGCTGACCATTGCGATGCCGGCATCGACGAGGCGCGCGCAGGCCGCCCGCGCTTCCATCGTCAACTCTCTGACATGGTTGGCGTGCAGTGCGACATAGACCGTCTTGCCGCTCGCCTTCAGCGCGGCGATGAGCGCCGCGTCGATTTTCTCCGGATCGACGACGGGAACGCGCGTATGGAAACGCACGATCTTCACATGCGCAATGCCTGCGAGCGCCTCCATGATGTCGCGGAGGCGGCGCGGTGAAAGCACCAGCGGGTCGCCGCCGGTCAGGATGACCTCCCAGATCTCCTGATGGCTCCCGATGTAATCGAAGGCTGCCTGCATCGCCGCGGCATCGAGCGTGCCCAAACCCTGCGGCCCGACCATTTCGCGGCGGAAGCAAAAGCGGCAATAGACCGGGCAGACATGCACGGCCTTCAGCAGCACCCGATCAGGATAACGGTGCACGATGCCATCGACCGGGCTGTAGGCGTGATCGCCGATTGGATCGGCGCGTTCTTCGGGCGCGACGATGAGTTCGGCCGCATCAGGCACGAATTGTCGGGCAATTGGATCATCAGGATCGGCGCGGTCGATCAGCCTGGTCATCGCCGGCGTCAGGGCAATGGCGTAACGCGCGGCCACCGCCTCGAGCGTTGCGCGATCGGCAGGCCCGGCAAGCCCGGCCTTCACCAGATCGTCGACGCTCTTTACCGGTTTGACGACATTCATCTTCCATACTCCGCAACCGGCGCCCAGAGCACCTGGTCGATGCGCGAAGCCCCCGTCGCCAGCATCACCAGCCGGTCGAAGCCGAGTGCGATGCCGCTTGCCTCGGGCATCAGCGACAGTGCCGAGAGGAAATCCTCGTCGATCGGATAGGTCTCGCCATAGATACGCGCCTTCTCGGCCATCTCGATCTCGAAGCGCCGGCGCTGTTCGGCAGCATTGGTGAGCTCGCCGAAGCCGTTGGCAAGCTCGACGCCGCAGGCATAGAGCTCGAAACGTTCGGCAACCCGGGGGTCGCGTGCCGAGGGACGCGCAAGTGCGGCCTCGGAGACAGGATATTCGTCGAGGATGGTGATGCGGCCGGAGCCGAGATGCGGCTCGATCTTTTCGACCAGCACCCGGCTGAACAGGTCGGCCCAGCCATCGTCATCGGCCACACGCATGCCGACGCGCCTGAGTTCGGCCGCCAGATGGTCGCGATCGGTCGAGCCGTCGGCGGCAACGGAGGCAAGAAGATCGATGCCGGCATGGCGCTCGAAGGCTTCGGCGACACTGATCCGCTCCGGCCCTGCGAAGGGATCGCTCTCGGCGCCGCGATAGGCGAGCATCGGCGTCTTCACCGTTTCAGCCGCGAGCGCGAGGATCCGCACGCAATCCATCATCAGGCTCTCATAGCTTTCACCGACCCGGTACCATTCGAGCATGGTGAATTCGGGATGGTGCAGCGGCCCGCGCTCGCGGTTGCGATAGACATGGGCGAAGCAGGAAATACGCTGCTCGCCCGCCGCAAGCAGCTTCTTGCAGGCGAATTCCGGCGAGGTGTGCAGGTAGAGCGGCGCCGTCTGACCGTCCGTCGTTATCGCTTGCGTCGCGAAGGCATGCAGATGCGCTTCGTTGCCAGGCGAGACCTGCAGCACCGCCGTGTCGACCTCGATGAAATCCTCACGCGCGAAAAACCCGCGCAACGACGCCTGAATCGCATTGCGCCCGATCAGGAACGGGCGGCGGTCGGCATGCACCGACGGGGTCCACCAGGGGGACGCTTTGGCCGAAAAGTTCATTCCAAGCTTTCTTCACCGGAGAAGCCGGTATGGGGTGGCTATTTCCCGGATTTTAGGTTAGTTGCGCCCCCAAAGAAAAACATTTGCGTCTTGGGGCGTCTCGACAGTCCTCTACGACGCCGAAAGCCGAGTTACAAGGAAGTCTTATGGTCAAGGTCATCGCCTCTTCGGTCCGCAAGGGCAACGTTCTCGACGTGGACGGCAAGCTCTACGTCGTTCTCACCGCCCAGAACTTTCATCCGGGCAAGGGCACGCCGGTCACTCAGGTCGACATGCGCCGCATCGTCGACGGCGTGAAGGTTTCCGAGCGCTGGCGCACTACCGAACAGGTCGAGCGCGCCTTCGTCGAAGACGTCAACTTCCAGTATCTCTATGAAGACGGCGAAGGCTTCCACTTCATGAACCCTGCCAACTACGACCAGGTGGTCGTCAGCCAGGAAACCATGGGCGACCAGAAGGCCTATCTCCAGGAAGGCATGACCTGCATCCTGTCGATCCATGAAGGCATTCCGCTGGCGCTCGAACTGCCGCGTCACGTCACGCTCGAGATCGTCGAGACCGAACCGGTCGTCAAGGGCCAGACGGCATCCTCGTCTTACAAGCCGGCCATGCTCTCCAACGGCATCCGCACCTCAGTCCCGCCGCATATCGACGCCGGCACCCGCGTCGTCATCGCGACGGAAGACAATTCCTACGTCGAACGCGCCAAGGACTGATCCTGGTTTTCATCCATTCAGGAGGCCGGCTCAAGCCGGCCTCTCACTGAAATGTGGAATGCAAGCAAGTATCGATGCCGCGTCCACTCGCAGCGCGCGATTGTTTCGGACGGCTCGTTTTGCCGAAAATATCTTGGTTCAGCTAAAGCTGCACCCAATTCCAAGAACCGAATTCAGATAACCTTTCGCACTTCGCTCTCGAAGCTCATGACGTGAGCCATCGCGATCTTTTCAGCCTCATCGGCATCCCCTCTGCATACCGCCTCGAGCATGAGGACCTGATCATGCAAGACGTCCTCCAGACGCGGTACCAGGGCCGGAAACCGTTTCATCGCGACATATAGAATTCTGAGCGACAGATTGTGGTAGTGATCCAGCGTATCGAACAGGAAAGAGTTCTTCGCCACTTTGTAGATGAAGCGGTGAACCCGTCGATCCAGGGCAAGGATGTCTTCCAGCGCCATCGGACCAATTGTTTGCTTAAGCTCATCGATCAACTGCCGCGCTTCCTGCCGCTCGAACTCGCGCAGCCTTTCGGCAGCTAGCCGGGTCGCCCAGGATTCGATCCGTGCCCGTGCCTCGTAGACGGCAGTAAGATCATTGATATCGATCTTGCTGACAAATGTGCCGCGCCGGGCGCTGACGACAACGAAACCATCATATTGCAGGCGCTGAATCGCCTCCCGGACCGGGGTGCGCCCGACTTCCATGCGGCTGCGCGTCGCCGGCACCGCGGAACTCGGAGGCCTCACCGCGCCTTCGAACCCAAGGCGCCTCGAAGTGTTATTGGCAAACGCCCGCAGGATTTTCCCGACACTTGGTGAACCAAGCCGGAGCTGGATGGGCTTTCGCCCTTCCATGCCCGATTCCGTTCCCGTCATTCGGCCTTCAAGAGGAGGAAGGGACGTCGTGTTTGCTTTTGGACACGGGCATATCGGCTTGACGCTGGCACCGCGGACGGCCCGTATGGTCAGCTCAATCCTCACCACTTGATCGCGTCACGAACCGTGCCTGCGACAGCAGCAGGCTCCTTTATCCTCTCAGAGATGCGGGTTGCGCGGCCGGTATATCTTGACGAGCTTCTGGTTGATCTCGGCCGCGCCCGGCATGTTGGCGCTGAGATAGACCGGCGCATTGCCGGATTTCGAAAGCTCCGAGGCAACTTCGGCAAAGATCGCGTTGATGATGGTCACACCGACCGCCGTCGAGACCGGTCCGACCCTAAGTCCCGTTCCTTCGAGATCGACGACGGCGTCACCTGGCGGCAGTCCGTTGTCGAGCACCACGTCGGCGACGTCGGCGAGCCGGCGGCGGCCATTGGCGATGGCCGAGGAATAGGCGATCGAGGTGATGGCGATCACCTTTGCGCCGATTTCGCGCGCATAATCGGCGGCCTCGATCGGCGCGGCGTTCACCCCCGAATTGGAAGCGATGATAATGACGTCGCCCGGCTGCATGCCGTAACGCTCCAGCATCGGCCGCACCAAACCCTGTGTGCGCTCATAGACCGAACTGATGACCGCCCCCTCGTGCAGCATCGCCGAGCCGACGAGCACCGGCACGGTGAAGGCGAGTCCGCCGGCACGATAGTGCACCTCTTCCGCCAGCATATGCGAATGGCCGGTGCCGAAGACATAGACACGTTTGTCGCCGCGGGCGGCATCGAGAATGACCGCCGCAGCCTGTGCCATCGGCTCGGCAAGCGTCTGCTTCAGCTCTTCCAGCCGGCCGATAAGGTTGGAGAAATAGGCATCGGTAATCTCGGTCATCCTACTTCTCCTTGAATTCATGCAACTTCGCCGGCAAGCCAGGTGGCGGCGACGGTGAGCGTATCGGTGAGGTGCACGAGATCGGCACGCGCGCCCGGTGAAAGATGGCCGCGATCGGCAAGTCTCAGGAAACGGGCGGGATAGAGGGTCGCCATGCGCAGCGCCTCGGCGAGCGCCAGGTCGAGATAGGTGATGCCGTAGCGGATTGCCGAAATCATGTCGACGTCGGAGCCTGCCAGCGTACCATCGGAAAGCACCAACTTCGAGCAGAAGCCGCCCCTTTCGCGCCGGACAGTGCGTCCGTTCAGCGTGAAAGAGTCCTGCTGCGAGCCGACAAGTGACATCGCGTCGGTGACGAAGAACAACCTGCCTTCGCCGCGCTTGGCACGCAACGCCGTGCGCAGCGCCTTCGGATCGACGTGATGGCCGTCGGCAATAATGCCGCACCAGGTCGCGGGATGATCGATGGCCGCGCCGACGAGGCCGGGAGCACGGTGTCCCATTTGGCTCATGGCGTTGAAGAGATGCGTGACCCCGCGCGCTCCGGCATCGAAACGTTCCTCCGCCGCCTCGCTCGAACAATCGGAATGGCCGATGCTGACGCTGACGCCGGCTTCCGCAAGCTCGCGCACCTGGGCGACCGTCACCTGCTCGGCTGCGATGGTGACGAGCAGCGTGCCGATCGACTCACGTGCCCGGATGAAGGCCTTGACGTCGCGGTCCTCCACCGGCCGCATCAACTCGGCCAGATGCGCACCCTTGCGGGCCGGTGCCAGATGCGGGCCCTCGAGATGCAGACCGGCGACGCCGCGGTTCTTTTTCACAGCCTCCTTCGCCGCCTCGATGGCGGCATTGGTCGCCTCCGATGTATCGGTGATCAAGGTCGGCAGCAGCGACGTCGTGCCATAAGGCCGATGCCCGCCGGCGATGATCTCCATCGACGCCGGGGACGGCTCGTCGTTCAGCATTCGGCCGCCGCCGCCATTGACCTGCGCATCGATGAAGCCGGCCGACAGGACGCCGCCCTCAAGAGTGACCATCTCGCCATCGGGCAGGTCGTTTCTCGCGACGATCGCTTCGACGCGGCCGTCGGCAAGGACGAGTGCCTTGTCGTCATGGAAGCGCTCGCCGTCGAAGATTCGGGCGCCGACGAAGATCTTGCGTCCCATCAGACCGTCTCCGTCACCTTGAGCAGGTTGGCCGGCCGGTCTGGGTCGAAGCCCTTGCGGCGCGTCTCCGATTCGATCAGTCGGTAATAGACGAGCAGCGACACCAGCGGATCGACAAGGCCGTTGCCCGTCGTCGGCACACGCAGATTGATGCCGGAGAGCGGCTGCGTGGAGAAGCCGACGGTGGTGGCGCCAAGCTTCTGCAGGCGCTCCAGCGCCTTGCCGTTATTGGCCAAAGCAGCATCGTCGGGCGCGAAGGCGACGATTGGAAAGCCCGGCTGCACCAGGCGCATCGGGCCATGCATCAGTTCCGCCAGCGAAAAGGCCTCGGCGTGCAGGCCCGAGGTTTCCTTGGCCTTCAACGCCGCTTCGAGCGCGATCGCGAAGGCCGGGCCGCGGCCGGCCGTATAGAGCGAGGTCGCATGGAGCAGCACCTCCTCGGCCGCCGCCGTGTCGATCCCGGCGGTCGCCGAAAGCGCCTCCGGCAGTTTTTCCAGCGCTGCCTGCAGGTCGGACGCGCCGCCGATCGCAGCCGTCACCCCGGACAGCGCGGCGACGGAGGCGATGAAGGATTTCGTCGCCGCCACACTCTTTTCCGCGCCGGCGTTGAGGCCGAGAACGATATCCGCCTGCTTGGCAAGCGGGCTGTCGGTGACGTTGACGACGGCGATCGTCGTTGCGCCCCCCTTCTTCGCCGCCTCCTGCAGGGCGACGATGTCGGGGCTGGCGCCCGACTGCGAGACGGTGAAATGCACGCCGCCCTGCAGGTGGAGGGCAGCACCATAGACGGAAGCGATCGACGGGCCGACCGAGGCGACTGGGACGCCGCAGGTGATCTCAAAGAGATATTTGAAGAAGGTGGCGGCATGGTCCGAGGAGCCGCGCGCGGCCGTCGTCACCACGCTCGGACGGGCGGACGAAAACAGACGGGCGATCTCGGCAAAGACCGGCTTTTCCTTTTCGAGAAGCGTGGCCACCACTTCGGGTGATTCGCCTGCTTCCTGCAGCATCAGCGACTGGTTCTCACTCATGGTCATCTCCAATTCTCAATTCGGCAACGAAGTCATAGGCATCGCCGCGATAATGCGAGCGGGTGTATTCGACGACGCGCTGGTCTTCCAGGCGCGAGACACGTTCGATAAGAAGCGCCGGCGCGCCTGCCTTGACGTTCAGCATCGCAGCATAGGATGCATCGAGCGTGACGGCGGTCAACCGCTGCAGCGCGCGCACCGGCCGATGGCCATTCGCCGCCAGCGCATCGTAGAGCGATCCTTCGCCGCCGGCATTCTTCCCCAGAAACTTGACCGGCACGACGGCGCGTTCGATCGCCAGCGGCAAGCCGTCAGCGAGGCGCAGCCGGTCGAGCCTCAGCACCGGCTCGTCGCCGCCGAGGCCGAGCAGGAAGGATTCTTCCGGCGACGGCGTGTTGATCTCTCGCGACAATATCCGCGCGGCCGGCAACCGGCCGCGCGAACGCATATCGGCGGAGAAGGAGGAAAGCCGCCAGAGCGACTGTTCCATGCGCTCGACCTTGCTCGATACGAAAGTACCGCTTCCGTGGCGCGATTCCAATGCGCCCGCCGCCATGAGGTCGCGATAGGCGGTGCGCACGGTGACGCGGCCGAGCTTGAGAGCCTCGGCAAGGTCACGCTCGCCCGGCAGCGCCGTGCCGGGCTTCAGCAAGCCTTCCTGAATGAGGCTGGTCAGCACCTGCGCCAGCCGCTTGTAGAGTGGGCCGGTCAGCGCGTCGTCGCGCAGGCTGCGTCTATTGAGTTCAGCTACTAGACTGGTTCTATCCATGGACACACAATAGAACCTATATAGAACCAATCGGCAAGCCTGAATCTGAGGGGCAGAAGAAAAAACCCTCTCCGGCAATCCGAAGAGGGTTCAATAACGGTCAAATTTGACAGCCGTACGTCTCAGAGCATGTCCGCGCAAACGTGTGCGGCGGTTTTGCGATACCGACTTGCGTAAACAAAAACCTAAAGCGCGAGGAACGAATCTGAACGATCGTGACGCGCTTTAGAACGCTTCAGCTCTTGGTGAAGATGTAGTCCGTTTCCTGGCGTAGCACTTCGCCTGGACGCAGGACCGCATTCGGGAAGCCCTCATGGTTGATCGCATCCGGCCAGATCTGTGTCTCCAGGCAGAAGCCGGCGAACGGACCATATTTGCGCCCGCCGAGGCCGGGAGCCCCAGTGTTGAGCTTGAAGCCGGCATAGAACTGTACGCCCGGCTCGGTGCTGCGCACTTCCAGCGACACGCCGGAATAGAGGCTGCGGGCGAGTGCCACGGTCCGCTTGGCGGTGCGTTCGCGGGACAGGCAGAAATTGTGGTCGTACAATACCTGTTCACTGCCGACGAAACGCTTCATCGGGGCCATCTCGCGGAAATCGAATTCGGTTCCGGCAACGGGCCGGATTTCGCCGGTCGGCACCTGCTTCTCGTCGGTCGGCAGATAGTGATCGGCGGCGATCATGATGTCGTGACCCAGTGCATCATCGCGGCCGTCGAGATTGAAATAGGCGTGCTGGCAGACATTGGCGAGCGTCGGCTGATCGCTGGTCGATTCATAGGTGATCGACAGTTCACCATTGCCGTGCACCCGGAACGTCGCCTGAATGGTGCAGTTGCCGGGATAACCGGCACGGCCGTCCGGATCGACGATCTTCATCACCAGGCGGTCAACCGCATGCTCGACGATCGTCCAGTTGCGCTTGCCGATATTGTCGCTGCCGCCGTGCAGATGTGTGACGCCGTTTTCATTCGGCTCGAGCTGATAGTCCTTGCCGTCGAGCGTAAAGGCGCCGCCGCCGACACGGTTGGCGCAGCGGCCGGGCGTCGCGCCGAAATAGGCCGAGTAGAGAGGATAGCTGTCGAAATCCTCGAAGCCGAGTTGCAGCGGCGCCTCATGACCCTCAAGGCGCAGATCCTGGATGACCGCACCCCAGGTGATGATCTTGGCCGTTAGGCCGCCGCCCCTGATGACGACGCGATAGACGGTCTCGCCCGCCTTCGTCTGCCCAAAAACTTCCCGCTCCAACTTATCCGACATGATCGACTGTCCGTTCCTTTGCGCGTCAGATAAAAACGCGCGGCGCTATAGGGTTCCGGACCGGAACCTGCCCGCATTTGTTCCAAACCGCAACCAGGCAGGTCAGAAAGAAATTCCATTAAAGATCCATGCCGATCTCTTCGACGTCATAGGGCGTCGTCTGGTAAATCTCGTTGATCCAGTTGCCGAACAAGAGGTGCGCGTGGCTGCGCCAGCGGTTCTGAGGCGCAAGTGCCGGATCATTATGCGGGAAGTAATTGTGCGGCATCTTGATCGGCACGCCGGCATCCACATCGCGGAAATACTCGTCCGAAAGTGAGGTGGAATCATATTCGACATGATTGAACATGTAGAGCCGCCGGCCCCTTTTCTCATGCACGAGGCAGACGCCCATCTCGCTCGATTCCATCAGAATTTCCAGGCTTTCGCATTTCTCGATGTCGGCGCGTCGCACCTCGGTCCAGCGCGACACCGGCACCTCGAAGTTGTCGGAAAAGCCGTTCAGATAGATGGAGGAAGGCTTCAGGTTTCGGTGCCGGTAGACGCCGAAGGCCTTTTCCTTCAACTCGTATTTCGGAACGCCGTGGAAGTGATAGATCGCCGCCATCGCGCCCCAGCAGACGTTCATCGTCGAATGGACGTTGGTCTCCGTCCAATTGAAGATCTCCTGCATTTCTGCCCAATAGGTAACGTCCTCATAGGGGAGGAGCTCGATCGGGGCTCCGGTGATGATGAAGCCGTCGAACTTGCGCTGCTTCACCTCTTCCCAGGTCTGGTAGAAGGCGAGCAGGTGATCTTCGGATGTGTTCTTTGCCTTGTGGCCGCCGATGCGGATGAGTGACAGCTCCACCTGCAGCGGCGAAGCGCCGACGAGACGGGCCATCTGCAGTTCGGTCTTGATCTTGTTCGGCATCAGGTTGAGCAGGCCGATCTGCAACGGTCTTATATCCTGACGGATCGCCATCGTCTCGGTCAGCACCCGCACGCCTTCCTGAACCAGGGTTTCGAAGGCGGGCAGCGTATCGGGGATCTTGATGGGCATTGCGGTCAACTCGATCAAAAATAAAAAACCGGCGGCGAAAAAATCGCTACCGGTCCGCACGCGGCCCTTTAGCGACTTTTTTAACGTGGCTGCAAGCCGGCCGGCCAAATCACCACGGAGTGCCTTAATTAGTCCCAGTTGAGCCGCGAATCAACTCCGAATGCATGCGCGAGCGGCCCGTCAAGAATCATCACACTTTAATGACTGATAGAATCTGTTGATAGACCGGTAACGCCACCATGTTAATAATGACAGTATGGGCGGTGTTGGAAAAGCGTGATGGCAGACAAGATCGAAGGGAGGCCGGGCATCCGGAAGCAGGATAGGGTAGGGTATGATTTCAGCCTGACATATCGCCTCGGTGTGATGTTCTCAGCATTCTGGAATTCGCAAGTTCGTGGCAAGGTGCTGTTTCTGGCGACCGTGCTGATCCTCGTCATCCTGGCGACGGCCTATGGCCAGGTCATCCTCAACGAGTGGAACGCCCCCTTCTACGATTCGCTCGAGCGCCGCGACCTCGGCGAATTCTTCCACCAGCTCGAAATCTTCGCGATGATCGCCGGCACGCTGCTGCTGCTCAATGTGCTGCAGGCTTGGCTGAACCAGATGACCGCGCTCTATATGCGCGAAGGCCTGTCACGCGATCTCGTCGACCAGTGGCTGAAGCGCAAGCGGGCGCTGCGGCTCGCCTCCAGCGGCCTGATCGGCGTCAACCCGGACCAGCGCCTGCATGAGGATTCCCGCAACCTCGCCGAAAGCACGACGGGACTCGTCCTCGGCCTGCTGCAATCGACCATTCTTCTGGTGAGCTTCATCGGCGTGCTCTGGGAGCTTTCGAGCGGCTTCATCTTCCACATCAGCGGCCACAGCTTCTCCATACCGGGCTATATGGTCTGGGCGGCGATTTTCTATGCAGCTTCCGCCTCGGTGCTGAGCCAGGTCGTCGGCCGCAAGCTGGTCAAGCTCAATGCTGACCGGTTCTCGAAGGAGGCCGAGCTTCGTTTCACGCTGATGCATGCCAACGAGAACATGCCGGCGATCACCGTTGCCCGCGGCGAGGAGAATGAGCGCCGGCGTATCAATACCGACATCAGCTCGGTACTGAGGGTCGTCAAGCGGCTCGCCATGGCCAATACCAATCTCACCTGGGTTTCGGCCGGCTACGGCTGGCTGGTGATCGTCATTCCGATCATCGTTGCCGCACCCGCCTATTTTTCCGGCGGCCTCACCCTCGGCCAGCTGATGATGTCGGTCGGCGCCTTCAACCAGGTCAATACGGCGTTGCGCTGGTATGTCGCCAATTTCGGCCCGATCGCCGAATGGCGTGCCACGCTGATGCGTGTCACCGACTTCCGCCAGGCGCTGCTCGACATGGACGAGGGCTTTGGCGTGAAGGGAAGCATCGCCTATGAAGACACCGCCGCCGACAGGCTGACGCTGAAGGATGTGGTGATCAATGCCAAGATCGGCGAAGACATCGAGGAATGCGGCGGTTTTCGCCTGCGAGAAACCGATATCGTGATCAAGGCCGGCGAAAAAATCATGATCAACGGCGATCATAGCGTCAACCGCAAGCTGCTGTTCCAGGCCTTGGCCGGGCTCTGGCCGTGCGGCAGCGGCACGATGGGTCTGCCGCCGATCGACGACATGCTGTTCGTTCCGCAAATCGCCTATATTCCGGGCGGCACGTTGCGCGAGGCGTTGGCCTTCCCCGAAAGCGCCGATGCCTACGAGCAAGCTGCGGTCGAGGCGGCCCTTGAAAAGGCCGGCCTGCACTCTCTGATCGCAAGGCTCGATACCCGCGCCCGCTGGGACAAGCTGCTCGACGGCGATGAACAGAAGGCGATCGGCTTCGCGCGCCTGCTGCTGGTGCGCCCGCGCTGGATCATCTTCGACGAAGTGCTCGAGGGCATGGAGCCGGAATGGCAGGAAACGATGTGCAGCGTGCTGACTTCGATGCCCGAAACCGGCATGATCTATATCGGCCGCTCTGAAACTTATCTGGAGGCGTTGCAGCCCCGGGTGCTGCATCTGCAGGCTCTGCCCTCGAGATCCGAAGAGCCGCAGCAGCAGGTCGCCCAGACCACCGGCGCCAGCGCCAGTGCCGGCGCAGCCGCCGTCCCCGCGCCGGCGCTTTAGGACGCCCCCTTATCGGCAGGACCCCTGCCTGCAACGTGACGCAAGCGGCTGAGTGCGAGAGCTCAGCCCTCCAGTTCTTCCCGCAGCATTTCGAGCTCCAGCCATTCCTCTTCCATCTTGGTCAGGCTGACTCGCAGCTTCTCCATCTCGCCTGCAAGGCGGTTGAAGGCAACGGGGTCGCGCGTGAAGAGATTGGGATCGGCCATGACAAGTTCGCGCTTGGCGATCTCGGCCTCGGCCTTGGCCATTTCCTTCGGCAGATTGTCCAGCGCGAATTTCTGCTTGAAGGAAAGCTTGCCCTTCGAGGCTGCGCCGGAAGCTGTTGTCTCCTGGGTCTTCGGTTTCTCCGCCGCTTTCTCGGCTTTCCTGCGCTCTTCGAGAGCGCCCTTGCGCTGCGCCAACATGTCCGTATAGCCGCCGGCATATTCGATCCATCGGCCGTCGGGCGCATCCGGCACGGCGGGCGCGATCGTCGAGGTTACGGTGCGGTCGAGAAAGTCACGATCGTGGCTGACGAGGATGACGGTGCCGGGAAAGCCGGCGACGATTTCCTGCAGGAGGTCGAGCGTCTCGATGTCGAGATCGTTGGTCGGTTCGTCAAGGATCAGGAGGTTTGCCGGGCGCGCCAGGATGCGCGCCAGCATCAGCCGGGCGCGCTCGCCGCCGGAGAGGCTCTTGATCGGTGTTCGCGCCTGCTCCGGCTGGAACAGGAATTCTTTCATGTAGCCGGTGACGTGGCGCTGCTCGCCATTGACGAGCAGGTTTTCGCCGCGCCCGTCGGTCAGGTAGTTTGCAAGCGTCTCCTCGGGGTTGAGGTCCTCGCGCTTCTGGTCGAGGGTGGCGATCTCCAGGTTGGTGCCCAGCTTCACCGTGCCGCCGTCCGGCGAAAGCTGGCCGGTCAGCATTTTCAGGAGCGTCGTCTTGCCGGCGCCGTTCGGCCCGACGAGACCGATGCAATCGCCGCGATGGACGCGGATCGAGAACGGTGTGACGATTGCCCGGTCGCCGAAGCTCTTGGTGATCTTCTCGACCTCGATCACCAGCTTGCCGGATTCCTGCGCATCCGAAATCGTCGCCTGCACCGTGCCCTGCGGGCCCTTGTGGCCACGATATTGCGAACGCATCGTCTGCAGCTCGCCGAGACGGCGCATATTGCGCTTGCGCCGGGCCGTGACGCCGTAGCGCAGCCAGTGCTCCTCGCGCTCGATTGCCTTGCCGAGCTTGTGCTGCTCGAGCTCCTCGGCCTCCAGCACCTGGTCGCGCCAGGCTTCGAAATGCGCAAAGCCCCTGTCGAGCCGGCGCGAGGCGCCGCGATCGAGCCAGACGGTTGCCGTCGAAACTTTTTCGAGGAACCGCCGGTCGTGCGAGATCAGCACCAGGGCGCTGCGCGTCTTTTGCAACTCGCCTTCCAGCCATTCGATGGTCGGCAGGTCGAGATGGTTGGTCGGCTCGTCGAGCAGGAGAATGTCGGGCTCCGGCGCCAGCACGCGGGCAAGGGCGGCCCGTCGCGATTCACCGCCGGAAAGGGTATTTGGATCCTCCTCACCGGTGAGGCCGAGGTGGGACAGAAGATAGGTGACGCGATAGGGATCGTCGCCGGGTCCCAGACCAGCCTCGGCATAGGCCTGAACGGTGCTGAAACTGGCAAAGTCCGGCGCCTGTTCGAGATAGCGCACCGTCGAGGACGGATGACGGAAAACTTCGCCGGACTGCGCCTCGACCAGGCCGGCGGCGATCTTCAGCAGCGTCGATTTTCCCGAGCCGTTACGGCCGACGAGACAGATCTTGTCGCCGTGCTCGACCTGCAGGGAAGCGCCCGCCAGCAGCGGTGCGCCGCCAAAGCTCAGGAAGATATCGTCGAGTTTCAGAATGGGAGGGGCCAAAAATCAGACTCCGGAAAGATCATAGGGGCGGGCAAGCACGATCGCCCGGCCGTTCTCGAGCGAAAGGCGAACCTTGCCTTCCGCGACATTTGAAATGGTGCGCGACGAGCCGAAAGGCAGATGGAAATCGGTGAGCGGATAACGCGCATTCTCGATAGAAAGTCCGGTCAGCGGCCCAAATCCGGGCACGGAAAACAGGCTGCCTTTGGGAAGATCGAGCTCGATCGTGCCGGGAACCAGCGGCACTGCCTCTTCCTTGCCCGAGGTCAGCAGTACGTCGAAACCCTTTTCCGCCAAGCCGACAGCCGACAGCAGATGCTGAAGCGCATGGTCGGAGCGTTCGCCGGCGAGCGCGCCGGCGAGGATCAGCCGCCGCGCGCCACGTGCGATCGCTTCCGATACGGCGATTTCGCCGTCCGTTGCCGCCTTCGCTGCGGGATAGGGCTGTTTCGGCACATCGAGAAAACCCGCTTCGAGCTCGGGGGGCGTCGAATCGAAATCGCCGACCCAGAGCTCAGGCATGACACCAAGCGCCATCGCATGCCGCATGCCGCCATCGGCCGCGATGAAGCGGCTGCCGCCGATCGCGTGGCGCAGGCGTTCCGTCAGGCTGAGTTCGCCGCCGAGCAGAATGGTGAAGGTGGATTGGCTCATGGGCACTGCCCTTAGCGCAAACGGGGGGGCGAGGGGAAGGGGCACCGACGGACGGCTTTCGCCTCAACCGGGCGTGTCCTTGTCGCGCGAGAGAAAGATTGCCTCGTAGCCACCGATGAAACGTTCGAACAGCGTCGCGAAACGCTCTATATCCTCGCGTGGCCAATCGGAGACGATCTCGGAGATAATGGCCATTTTCTGCGCATGGATCTCGGCAAGCAGCGCCTGGCCAGCGTCGGTGATGACGACGACGATCCGCCGCGCGTCGGCCTGGGAGGCTTCGCGCCGCAAGACGTTGCGTCCGACCATCTCGGCCACCACCCGGCTCGCGCGCGACGGGTCGATGCGCAGCATCTCCGCGATCAAGCCGACGGTGACCTCGCCGGGCGACCCAGCCCGGCGCACGGCGTCGAGCACGTCGAGGTGGGAGAGCTCAAGCCCCGGTGCGGCGCTCTGGATCGCCAGCCTGCCGATCAGCCGTCGGCCGGTCATCAGGCGCATGCGCGCCATGCTCCTGCCGATGCGAGGCAGGTTCTCATCGTCCGGCTCGGCCCGACTGTTGGACAGGATCTTCGTCAGCGTCTCATTCATGACCGAACCATAGCAGAGCGGAGGTCAAAATTGAATATGCCGGGGTCACTCATGTGCCGTTGACAATTACATGCTGATAGCACATAAAATAGTTCGAACCCGGAAATATGCCTCATGGACATGCAACCCGCGCCTGCGCCGCTCGTGACGGACCCTCGTCGCCGGCTTATCCTCTTCTTCTTTCTGATGACCGCCATGTTCATGGCGACGCTTGATAATCAGATCGTCTCCACGGCGTTGCCGACAATTGTCGGCGAGTTCGGCCATCTCGAGCGTTTCGGCTGGATCGGCTCGGCCTACCTGTTGGCGCTCAGCGCCGTCATGCCGCTCTACGGCAAGCTCGGCGATCTCTTCGGCCGCAAATATGTGATGATGACGGCGATCGGAATCTTCACCGTCGGCTCCGCAGTCTGCGGCCTGGCTGTCTCGATGAATACGCTGATCGCCGCTCGTGTGCTGCAGGGCCTCGGCGGTGGCGGCATCATGGTGTCGATCTTTGCCGTCAACGCCGATCTGTTCGAGCCGCGCGAGCGGGCGCGCTATCAAAGCTATTCCAGCCTCGTGCTGATGGCTTCAGGCGCGATCGGCCCGGTGCTCGGGGGGACGATGAGCGATCTCTTCGGCTGGCGCTCGATCTTCCTCGTCAACGTGCCGATCGGTTTCGTCGTGCTCACCGGGCTTGCCTTCATGCTGCCCTACCGCAAGCCGCATCGGCGCCCGAAGATCGATTATGCCGGCGCGCTGCTGATCGCGCTGACGACGACGAGCATCGTGCTTGCCACAGACAGCAGCGAATTGTTCGGCTCGATGATCTCACCACAGAGTATCGGGATCGTCGCCTTCGGCGCCGTCTGCGCCGTCACCTGGGTGTTCGTCGAGCGCCGCGCGCCGGAGCCGATCGTTCCGCTGCAGCTCTTCCGCAATTCAACCTTCAGCCTGCTGCTGGTAATATCGGTGATGGGCGGCGCCATCGCCATCGGCATGGTCAACTATCTCGCTCTCTTCCTGCAGACGACGACCGGCCTTTCGCCATCGGCCGCCGGCCTTCTCTTCATTCTGCTGACCGGGGGTCTCGTCTGCGGGTCGCTGTCGGCCGGGCGTATCATCTCGATGACCGGTCGCTACAAACCCTTCGCCATCGCAAGCCTCACCTGCAGCGCCATTGCCTTCGCGCTGATGTCGCAGGTCCATGCGGGAACGCCGATCGCCTTCATCGGCGCGATCATGATGCTGCATGGCATCGGCATCGGCCTTGCGCAGCAGGTCCCCGTCATCGGCGTGCAGAATGCCGCCCCCGCCCGCGACGTCGGCGCCGCCACCGGCTCGGTGACACTCTCGCGCATGGGCGGGGCCTCGATCGCCATATCAATCTATGGCGCGATCATCGCCTCCGGGCTCGGCAAGGTCGGCGCTCCCATTGCCGATGTTGCCGATATCGAACAGCTGACGCCGAAGATGATGGCCGCCCTTCCCGCAGCGAGCCGCCAGGCCGTCGCAGATGTCTATGCCGCCGCCTTCTCGCCCCTTTTCATGACTTCCTGCGCCATTGCCCTGATCGGCCTTGCTGCCGCAATGACGCTGAAGCCCGTGCAACTGCCGCGCACCGGCGAAACGAAGCGACCGCAATCGGCGGCGGCGGAAGCGGCGGAATAGACTACATAATGGGAATATGCACCAGCAGACGTTCTCTATCGCATAGATAGATCAAAAGTTGCGATTTTCTCGCAGGGCTGCCGTTATCCCACCTGTTGCTTCAATCATGCCGTTCTTTTTCCGCGCCTCTGACAAATCTATGACTGGTGACGGAACTTTCGCCATAATTTCATCCGAGCGAAGGGAGACCTCGATGCCTGAGGCTTGCTAAAATGCAACGGCGCCACAATTAAACAGAGTCTCGCTATGCAACCGATGCGTAAATCAGTTACAGCAACGACGTGTATCGGCCTAGCATGCGGCGCGAGATCAGGGGTGCGCACCTGTTGAGTTCCCCTTGCCAAGGCCGGTCTCCATCTGCGGCAAACCGGCAAAACAGCGACATGATGCAGAGAACCAGACTGGACAGCTTGACGACGTGGAAATCGCCCGCGCTTTCCAGTGATGTCATCTCTGCGACGCGGCGCTTCGCCCGCCGCCTGATGCTGCTTTCAACCGTCGGAATGGCGCTGAACGGGTGTCAGTCGCTGATCGAACAATCCTACCAGCCGAGCATCTCGCCTTCCTCCAATCCGCAGATCGTCGACGAGGTGCAGAAGAACGATCCGCGCGCGGCGATGGGTGCCCGCGAGCATCCGCGCATCGTGGCAAGCTACGGCGGCGAATACAAGGATGCCAAGACCGAGCGCCTCGTCGCCCGCATTGCCGGCGCGCTGACGGCGGTGTCGGAAAATCCGAGCCAGTCCTACCGTATCACCATCCTGAACTCGCCTGCGATCAACGCCTTCGCGCTGCCGGGCGGTTACCTCTACGTCACCCGCGGTCTGCTTGCCCTTGCCAACGACGCCTCGGAAGTCGCCGCTGTGCTGTCGCACGAAATGGGCCACGTGACAGCGAATCACGGTATCGAGCGGCAGAAGCGCGAAGAAGCCGAAGTCATCGCCAGCCGCGTCGTCGCCGAGGTCCTATCGAGCGACATCGCCGGCAAGCAGGCGCTTGCTCGGGGCAAGCTCAGGCTTGCCGCTTTCTCCCGCCAGCAGGAGCTGCAGGCCGATGTCATCGGCGTGCGCATGCTCGGCGAAGCCGGTTACGACCCCTATGCCGCCGCCCGTTTCCTCGATTCGATGGCGGCCTACAGCCGCTTCATGTCGGTCGACCCGGAAGCCGACCAGAGCCTCGACTTCCTCTCGAGCCATCCGAACTCCGCCCAGCGCATCGAGCTTGCCCGCACCCATGCGCGCGCCTTCGGCCAGGAAGGGAGGGTCGGCGACAAGGGTCGCGACTATTATCTCGATGGCATTGACGGCCTGCTCTATGGCGACAGTCCGGAAGAAGGCTACGTACGCGGCCAGACTTTCCTGCATGGCGGCCTCGGCATCCGCTTCGACGTACCGGCGGACTTCAAGATCGACAATAAGGTCGAAGCCGTGATGGCCACCGGCCCCAACGACATCGCCGTCCGCTTCGATGGCGTTGCCGACAACCAGAACCAGAGCCTCACAAACTATATCTCCAGCGGCTGGGTGACCGGTCTCGACCCATCGACCATTCAACAGATCACCGTCAATGGCATGGAAGCAGCCACCGCTCGCGCAAGTGCCGACCGCTGGGATTTCGATGTCACCGTCATCCGCAACAATGCGCAGATCTTCCGTTTCCTGACCGCCGTACCGAAGGGCAGCGACGCCCTCGAACCGACGGCCAATGTTCTGCGCGCCAGTTTCCGGCGCATGACACCGGCGGAGGCAGCCTCGCTGAAGCCGCTGCGCATTCGTGTCGTCACGGTCCGGCCAGGCGAGAACATCTCGACGCTTGCCGCGCGCATGATGGGCACCGATCGCAAGCTTGATCTCTTCAAGCTCATCAATGCCCTGCCGACGGGTGCGGCCGTTTCCCCTGGCGATCGCGTCAAAATCATCGCCGAATGAAAAAAGCCCGGCTTGCGCCGGGCCAGGCAGTGCTGCTGGAGGGTAAAGAAGTTCAGGCGTAGGCCGCCATATGCGGGTCGGCGCTGACCAGCGCGCTACGAAGCTTTTCCATCGCCCGGCTTTCGATCTGGCGCACGCGCTCCTTGGAAATGCCGAGATCGGCGCCGAGTTCTTCGAGCGTGGCGCCGTCTTCCGCCAGGCGCCGGGCGCTGATGATCTTCATCTCACGTTCGTTGAGATGTTTCAGCGCCGAAGCGAGCCAGACGCGGCGGCGCTCGCCGTCGATCATATTGGAAACCTGCTCGTCCGGCAGCGGATCGTCGCTGACGAGGAAATCCATCTTTTCCGCGCTCTCGGCATCGCCGGAGACGGAAGGCGCCTGCAGCGAAGCGTCGTTGCCGGAAAGCCTGGCATCCATGGTCTGGACATCGGCGAGGCTGACGCCGAGGGCAGCGGCGATTTCCTGATGAATGGATTGCAGAGTCAGTTGCGTATCGCCTCTCGCGAGCTTGGCGCGCAGACGGCGCAGATTGAAGAACAGCGCCTTCTGCGCCGAACTGGTGCCGCCGCGCACGATCGACCAGTTGCGCAGGATATAGTCCTGGATCGACGCCCTGATCCACCAGCTGGCATAGGTCGAAAAGCGCACGTCACGTTCCGGTTCGAAACGCGCGGCGGCTTCCAGCAGGCCCACATAGCCCTCTTGCACGAGGTCGCTCATCGGCAGACCGAAATTGCGGAACTTGCCAGCCATGGAGATAACCAGCCGCATATGCGCCATGGCGATTTGGTTGCGTGCACCGCGATCATCGTGATCTTTCCAGCGGGTGGCGAGATCATGCTCTTCCTGACGGGCGAGATAGGGGGCGGCCATCGCGATTTTGATCATGCGCCGATCTGCAGACATGTTCTTCATTTCGATCTCCCGAAAGGCCTTCGCCCTCAAAATGGACAATAAAACTCACGTTCCGGAACATCGCTGTCCGGACTGAATGGGGTTCCGAATGCAAAAGGGCCTCACCCCTGGACTTTTCAGGGAGAGGCCCTATCTCTCATCACGTGCCGCTAAGACGGCTGGGTCGGACCTGTTTCTTCACGTTGCCGAACGGGCAATATTGAAAAGGCATGATCCGCTCCTCACCGAATATTGACGGAATAGCAGTTCGCCCGACGAGTTTGCGCCCGACGAGCAGTCCGCAATTACGTGTGGTAAACGCGTCAGTCGGGAAAAAGTTCCAATAAAAAACCCGGCGCGACGGCCGGGTTTTTTTGGGAGAGACAGGCTTGCCTTAAGCGGCTTCGTCCTGCGAATCGTCTTCTTCAATCGCCTTGCCGCGCTTCGGACCCTTGTTGAGATTGGTCTCGACGAGGCGGACGGCTTCGGTTTCCGACATCTTGTTGACAGCGGCGATTTCGCGCGCCATGCGATCGAGCGCTGCTTCGTAGAGCTGGCGCTCGGAATAGGACTGCTCGGGCTGGTTCTCTGCACGATAGAGATCACGCACGACTTCAGCGATGGAAATCAGATCACCGGAATTGATCTTGGCATCATATTCCTGGGCGCGGCGGGACCACATGGTGCGCTTGACGCGCGCCTTGCCCTGCACAACCTTCAACGCACGATCGACGAAATCCGTTTCCGAAAGCTTGCGCATTCCGATGCTCATCGCCTTCGCGACCGGAACTTTCAGGCGCATCTTGTCCTTTTCGAAATCGATAACGAAAAGTTCGAGCTTCATGCCGGCAACTTCTTGCTCTTCGATAGCGGTGATGGTACCGACGCCATGAGCGGGGTAGACGATCGATTCACCGGTCTTGAAGCCGTGACGTGCTGTAGAAGGCTTTTTCTGCTGAGTCGTCATTCTATTCAAAAACTCCCTGTTACGCTTCCGGCGGCGGCCGGAGCCGGGTCAGTCAGGCCCGGTTGAGACGGTTGCATCCGTCGGGTGACTTCACTCTGGTCCCATCAGGCAAAAGCAAGGGCTTCTTGCGCGCGATCTGGGGACCCGGCGCTCAAAGCGTTGATATGTCACGGAAACCGCGTACGGATTGGTTTTGCTTTCGTGATGGTTTTGGGCATGCGTCATGCCACAAATGGAACAGTAGGCGAAACCTATCACAAAAATATGAGGAAATCAATAATTTGCTTCATCTTGAGTCATGCGGGCAACACAGATCACCCATATGCCAGACGCAGGATTTAAAACGTTTCACCGCTCAACGGCCCGCATCCGGCGACGAAATCGGACAGCCGTCTTAATCGCCGGAACCCGGTTTTTCGGAGAAATATTTCTCGAATTTTCCGGTCTGGCCGTCCATTTCCTTGGCCTCCGGCAACGGATCCTTCTTGACCGTGATATTCGGCCAGATGCTGGCATATTCGGTATTGATCTTGAGCCACTTGTCGAGGCCCGGCTCGGTATCCGGCTTGATCGCCTCGGCGGGACATTCCGGTTCGCAGACGCCGCAATCGATGCATTCGTCCGGATGGATGACGAGAAAATTCTCGCCTTCATAAAAGCAGTCGACAGGGCAGACTTCCACGCAATCGGTATATTTGCACTTGATGCAATTGTCGGTCACGACATAGGTCATGAAGAACTCCAGGATTTCAAGCGGATGGGGCCGGGCAACCTGGAACGTCGCGCCTATCCCCGTGCCGGGCGAAGCGTGGACAGGCTTGGCAGGCAAGCACGCTTCCGGCAGGTTGTCAGTGACCTATCGGCTTTAGCGCCGGATTTCAAGGGTAAACGATCTGCAAAGCCGCCGCCACAGACAGAGTTTTCTAATCCTCGTCCGACATCAGCCTGTCGATTGCACGTCTTTCCTTTTTGGTCGGACGGCCGGTACCCGTCCCCCGGGTCGCTTGCTCGTACGGCGTGAGACGTTTTGTCTCATCCGGCGGCGGGGATTGGTCGTCGTAGAGCAGGCGGGCCTCCTCGTAGGGACCCCGCCGCTCCCCGGCGAGACGCACGATGAGAATGACATCGCGCCGCTCCAGCGTCAGTTCGACGCGGTCACCCGGCTTGACCATCTGGCTCGGGTGACTGCAGCGCTCGCCGTTGATGCGCACGTGCCCCGACTGGACGTGACTCTGGGCCAGCGAGCGCGACTTCACCATGCGCGTGAAAAACAGCCACTTGTCGATGCGCTGGCGCGAACCGCTTGCCGGCTGTGTCTCCCCGCCCATGATTACTTCTTCATCTGTTCCTTGAGAGCTGCGAGCTTGGCGAAGGGAGAATCCGGATCGATCGGCTTCTCCTTGCGCGGCGGCTTGGCCTCGAAGCGCAGCGGCTGGGCGCCGCGATTGTTGTTGCGGTCGTTACGGTCATTGCGATCGTTCCGCTCGCCGCGGTCCTTCCGATCGCCACGGTCCTGACGATCACCGCGCGGCTGGTCCTTGCGCTCGCCCCTTGCTTGCTGCGGTCTGCCACCGTCACGGCCGCCACCGTCCTTGCCGCGGCCGTGGCGGTTGTCGCGCCCGTCGCCGCCGCGATTGCCTTCGCCGCCTTCACCGCCGTTCGGACGGCGATTGCGTTCGCCGCGCTCCTGGTTCTGGCCGCCCCGGCGTTCGCCATGGCCGCCGCGTGCTTGGCGATGGTTGTCATTGCGGCCGCCGAGACGCCACAAAAGAACCGGCTTCGGTTCCGCCGGCTCGCCAGCTTCCCCGGAGGCGGCAGTCTCTGCCGAAGCGGTTGCCTCGGTCACTTCGGCCGCAGCGTTGCTGTCGTTCGCTTCTGTGGCGGGGACGTCGGCCGCCGTCGAAGCCGGCTCGGCTTGGGTCGGCTCGGAAACAGCCTCTTCCGTCGCTCCGTCGGCATCATCGTGATCGGCTTTTTCTGCCGCTTCTTCCGCGGATGTTTCCGCGGAGGCGGCAGGGGCTGAAGCCGCGTCCTGCGCCGCAAGATGGGCCGACGCCTCTTCCGCCTTCACGGCATCGGCGCGATAGCCGAGGCCCTTGAGGATCTCTTCCATGTCCTCGAGCGTCGCCCCGAGAATCGACAGCATCGCCGTCGTCGTCGTGAAACGGCGACCGTCATAGGCGCCCTCCGGACGATTGCTCTGACCGGGCTTCCATTGCAGCAGCGGACGGATGATATCGGCAAGCCGCTCCAGAATGTCGATGCGCACGGCGCGCTTGCCGAGGAAGCGGAAGCCGGCGAGCTTGTAGAACATCCGCTCGAAGCTCGGATCGGTGACGACCGAGGTGCGGCCGGCGGCAAGCACGGGGATGAGATCGCCGTAGCCCGGCTTGTCGAGACCGTCGTTCTTCAACGCCCAGAGCAGCGTGATCAGTTCGGCAGGTGCCGGCTTCAGAAGGGCCGGAACAAAGATATGATAGGCACCGAAACGCACGCCGTAGCGGCGCATGGAGGCGCGAGCCTCCTGATCCAGCGACTTCACCTCTTCGGTGACGTCGCGGCGGAAGAGCACGCCGAGATTTTCGACCAGCTGGAAGGCAAGTCCCTTGGCGAGGCCCTGCAGATCCTCGGCGCGCGACAGATCATCGAGCGCTTTCAATACCGTGCTGATGTGATGATTGACGAAACGTTCGATACGGGCGGCGACGTGATCGCGGGCATTGCCCGTCAACTGCTCGTCGGCGAGCAGGATCACGCGCGGCCGCATGACGTGATCGCTGCCGGAAAGCCGCGCCACGGGATCGCCGAGCCAACGGATCAAGCCATCCGAACCGATCGCCAGATCGCTATTGCCCGCGGCATGCAGCCGGGCCGCACGGGCCTCGAACTCGAGCGCGAGCGCCTTCTGCGACGCAGCCTGAACCGCCTTGGCATCCGGTCCATCCGTTCCCCCCACCGGGGTGAAACGGAATCCGCTCAACTGCCCTACATGATGTCCTTCAACGAAGACATCGCCATTCACACTGATTTCAGCTTCCAGCATCGCATTCTCTCTCAGGCGCTTCATGAGCACAGATGTCCTGCGATCAACAAAGCGTTTCGTCAACCTTTCATGTAACGCATCGGACAATCGATCTTCGATTTCCCGCGTCTTTTCCTGCCAATGTGTCGGATCGGCAAGCCAGCCGGGCCGATTCGAAACGTAGGTCCAGGTCCTTATCTGCGCGATTCGCGCCGAAAGCGTGTCAATTTCCCCATCAGTTCGATCCGAGCGATGAACCTGCTCCGCAAGAAACTGCTCGTTCACCGTGCCATAGCGCACGAGATCGGAAAAGAGGGTCGAAATAAGATCGGCATGTTGGGCCGGAGTGATACGCCGGTAGTCGGGCAGCGCGCAAGCCTCCCAGAGTTTTTCGACGCGGGCCGGCCTGTCGGCGAGGTCGATCACTTCGGGATAGCGCGAAAGCTGCTCGAGCGCCTGCTGATCGACCGCCGGCAGCGCCCGCGTCAGCCCGGGCACGCGCGGCCCGGCCTCCAGGCTGGCGCGCAGCGACTGAATTGAGGAGAAATCCATCTCCGTCGTGCGCCACTGCAGAACCTTGACGTTGTCGAATTCATGTCCCTCGATGCGCTGCACCACTTCCTCGTCGAAGGGCGAGACTTGGCCGGTGACACCGAAGGTGCCGTCCCGCACGTGCCGCCCGGCGCGGCCGGCGATCTGGCCGAGCTCGGCCGGATTGAGGTTGCGGAACTGGTAGCCGTCGAATTTCCGGTCCTGGGCGAAGGCGACGTGATCGACGTCGAGGTTGAGGCCCATGCCGATCGCATCGGTCGCCACCAGATATTCGACGTCGCCCGCCTGATAGAGCGCGACCTGCGCATTGCGGGTGCGCGGGCTCAGCGCCCCCAGCACGACCGCCGCGCCGCCGCGCTGCCGGCGGATGAGCTCGGCGATGGCATAGACCTCATCGGCGGAAAAGGCGACGATGGCCGAGCGCTGCGGCAGCCGGGTGATCTTCTTCTGCCCGGCGTAAAGGAGATGCGAAAGCCGTGGCCGCTCGACGATCGTGACGCCGGGCAGGATCTGCTGCAGGATCGGCCGCATTGTCCCCGCGCCCAGAAGCAGCGTCTCATCCCGGCCGCGAAGGTGCAGGATACGGTCGGTGAAGATATGGCCACGCTCGAGATCGCCGGCGAGCTGGACCTCGTCGATCGCGACAAAGGCGGCTTTGGTCTCCCGCGGCATCGCCTCGACCGTGCAAACGGAAAAACGCGCATTGGGCGGCGAAATCTTTTCTTCGCCCGTGACCAGAGCCACGTTCTGCAAGCCGACCTTCTCCACCACCCGCGTATAGACCTCGCGGGCCAAAAGCCTGAGTGGCAGGCCAATCACGCCGGTCCCATGTGCGACCATGCGCTCGATGGCATAATGGGTCTTGCCGGTATTGGTTGGTCCAAGCACCGCGGTCACACCGCGCCCGCTGAGAATCATCGGCTGCGAAGTCAGAGTCATGGTCCATGCAAGTGAGGCAGGCGCGCCCCGGGAAAAGTTTTGCCATCTCGATGGAGGCACAGAACACATGGACAGCTACTGCCGCAAACGCAAGGGCAGATTTCAAAATGCGTCGGGGATTGCGACTTTTGCGAGTCGTCCGGACGGTCCGCATTTCCGATTCGGAACAGCGTGAGAACGAATCAGAGACGAATCGCTGACTCCTGCTGATTCAGCTTTTGTTCACGGCTAAGTATTGATTTTGAATCACTTTTTCCTACTAAATGCTGAATCGCGGGACTCTCTCCGGTTCGCATTTTGTGACCCTGCCGGAGGTCTGTCATTCGCTTTTTGCCAAGGGAAAAATCCGCCGAAATTAACGTCTCGATCAAATCCGGAACGAATCGGCGACGAATCGCCGACTGCTCTGCTTTCCCCTTTCGTTCACGGCCATATCTGGTGGCGTCGTCATGTTCCGCCCGCTAGATGCGGGGCAGGCGGCAAGATCTCGTCACGTCGGTGTTAATCTTCCGGCGAGCAAATTCACACAGCCTTAAGCCTGACCCGCTTGCCCGTCGGACCGATCAAAAACGGAACGAATCACCGACGAATCGGAGCCATCGTGATCTTCCTGCTTTGTTCGCCGCAACATGTTGGATTTCAATGTCTTTTTAACCATACGGGCCTTTTGCCAGGGGTGACGGATCACAAACCATGAATCGCGTCGCATCCTAATTCGCGCGCCCAACCGGGAACAAAAATCGCCAATGTGTGTTTCTTGTCCATTCAGATTGCAGATGAAATGAAGGAAAAACACCATGCTTGGCACGATACTTCTCGTTATCCTCATTCTGCTCCTGATCGGAGCCCTGCCGAACTGGGGTTATAGCCGTGGCTGGGGCTATGGACCTTCCGGCGGTTTGGGGCTAGTTCTGGTCATTATCATTATCCTTGTACTAATGGGCCGCATCTAAAGCCCGACTAACCTGGGGAGTTACGACATGATGAAGAAGATTGTTCTTATCGGCGCGCTCGTGGGCGCTCTCGCATCCTGCACCGCGACCGAGCAGGGCACGGCGATCGGCGCCGGCACCGGTGCAGTCATCGGCGGTGCCGTCACCAACAGCTGGGGCGGTGCCGCAGTCGGCGCCGTTGCCGGCGGCCTGACCGGCGCTCTCATCGGCCAGTCGGTCGAACGCCGCGGCTACTGCATCTATCGCGATCGCTACGGCCGCCGCTACGAGGCGCGTTGCCGTTACTGATCGCATCACATATCGGACTCCCAACGGGCGCTTCTGCGCCCGTTTTTCTTTGCCGACACGTCCGTCAACGTGACGTTGACGATCGGTCATGAAAGTCAAATCCACCAACGCCCATTAGCTAGCCGCATATTTACCTCGTACGCGCAGGGCAGGCGCCATCGCCCGACAATTCCACCGTCGTCATTCTCGTCGCCGCGGCTTTCCTGACAACCGCGGTCTCATCTCTTGTCTTGGTAGCAGAGATCGCTCGCGGCAGCGAATGCCGGCCATGATTCGGGTTGATCGAGACCGGAACACCGGCAACCGCTTCTGCCCTCCCGAACAAAAGCAAAGGCGCGTTCTGCAACGCGCCTTTGCAAATCGACACACGTTCGTCCTATCTTAAACGAAGAATTGCCCGCCATTGGCCGTCAGCGTCGAACCGGTGATGAAACCAGCATCGTCGGAGACGAGGAAGGTAACGCAGCGGGCAATCTCTTCGGGCTCGCCGAGACGGCCGACCGGGATCTGCGGAATGATGCGTTCATTCAGTACCTTCTCCGGCACGGCAAGCACCATTTCCGTTCCGATATAACCGGGGCAGATGGCATTGACGGTGATGTTTTTCGCAGCCCCTTCCTGGGCAAGCGCCTTGGTAAAGCCGAGATCGCCGGCCTTGGCCGCCGAATAGTTCGCCTGGCCCATCTGGCCCTTCTGGCCGTTGATCGACGAGATATTGACGATGCGGCCGAAGCCGCGGTCGCGCATGCCGCTCCAGACCTGATGCGTCATGTTGAACAGACCGGTCAGGTTGGTGTTGATCACCTCGTGCCACTGCTGCGGCGTCATCTTGTGGAACATTGCGTCGCGGGTGATGCCGGCATTGTTGACGAGGATCTCGACCGGCCCGATCTCGCGTTCGACCTTGGTGATCCCTTCACCGCAGGCAGCGTAGTCTGAAACATCCCATTTGAATACCGCAACGCCGGTGACGTCGTGGAAGGCATGAGCCTTCTCGTCATTGCCGGCGTAAGTGGCCGCAACCCTGTAGCCGGCATTTTTCAGCGCCATGGATATCGCTGCGCCGATGCCGCGTGTACCTCCGGTGACCAGAGCCACTCTGCTCATGTTCCGCTCCCCCTCTGTGTTTTCGCCCGCTCGTGGCGGCATTTCAATCAATGACGGATTGCATGCTATTTAAAGTGCTTCAAAGCACATGGCGACGCCCATGCCGCCGCCGATGCAAAGCGTGGCGAGGCCCTTCTTCGCGCCGCGGCGCTTCATCTCGAACAGCAGCGTGTTGAGAATGCGCGCCCCGGAGGCGCCGATCGGATGGCCGATCGCAATCGCCCCGCCATTGACGTTGACGATCGACGGATCCCAGCCGAGATCCTTGCTGACAGCGCAAGCCTGTGCCGCGAAGGCCTCGTTGGCCTCCACAAGATCGAGATCGTTCACAGACCAGCCGGCCTTTTCGAGCGCCTTGCGCGACGCGGGGATCGGGCCGGTGCCCATGATCGACGGATCGACGCCGGCCGTTGCCCAGGAAACGATGCGGGCAAGCGGCTGAATGCCGCGCCGGGTCGCTTCCGCCTCACTCATCAGCACGGCGGCGGCAGCGCCGTCGTTGAGGCCGGAGGCATTGGCGGCGGTAACCGTGCCTTCCTTGTCGAAGGCGGGGCGAAGCTTGCCCATCGCCTCGAGCGTCGCGCCGTGGCGGATATATTCGTCGGAATCGACGGTCACGTCGCCCTTCCGTGTCTGGATGATGTAGGGAATGATCTCGTCGGTGAAGCGGCCGGCCTTCTGAGCCGCCTCTGCCTTATTCTGCGAGGCGACGGCGAACTGATCCTGATCGTCGCGCGACAGCTGCCACTGCCGTGCGACGTTCTCGGCGGTGATGCCCATATGGTAGCCGTGAAAAGCGTCGGTGAGGCCGTCCTTGATCATCGTGTCGACCATCTTCATGTCGCCCATCTTCGTGCCGCTGCGCAAATGCGCGGCATGCGGCGCCATCGACATGGATTCCTGGCCGCCGGCAACGATGATCCTGGCGTCGCCGGTGGCAATCTGCTGCATGCCGAGCGCGACTGCGCGCAGGCCCGAGCCGCAGAGCTGGTTGACGCCCCAGGCCGTCGTTTCCTTCGGAAGGCCGGCCTTGATCGCCGCCTGGCGGGCCGGGTTCTGGCCTTCGCCCGCCGCCAGCACCTGGCCGAGGATCACCTCATCCACCTCGCCGGCATCGACGCCGGCGCGCGCGAGCGCCCCCTTGATGACGGCCGCGCCGAGTTCATGCGCGGGGACCGTTGCAAAAGCGCCGTTGAACGAGCCGACGGCTGTCCGACCTGCGCTGGCGATGACGACGGATGAATTGCTCATGGGGAGGCTCCTCGTTTTTCGTCCCACTTACATAAGGGGAAACTGGCAAAGCTTTGAGCACAAGTCAAACGGGAAGACCGGCCGCCGCCATTTTCGCGGCAGCAGTCAACGCCGATTCGTTTGATCTGCTAAAGGTTTGCCGCAACGCACAAAGAGATTGTCACCAGCCTTCTTTTGCGTTTACAGTCTGAAGTGGAGGAAGATCCATAAATCAGACGGGGGTTCAGGAGACTGATATGGCGAAGCATGAGGGTCAGATTGTCATCAAGAAATACGCCAATCGCCGCCTGTACAATACAGGCACCAGCACCTATGTGACGCTGGAAGATCTGGCGGAGATGGTAAAGAGGGGCGAAGACTTTACCGTCCAGGACGCAAAAAGCGGGGACGATATCACCCATTCGGTGCTGACGCAGATCATCTTCGAGCAGGAATCGAAAACCGGCAACACGCTGCTCCCGATCTCCTTCCTGCGCCAGCTGATCACCTATTATGGTGACCAGATGCAGATGGTCGTGCCGAGCTTCCTCGAACATTCTATGCGCGCCTTCAGCGAACAGCAGGCACAGATGCGCGAACAGGTAAACCGTGCCTTCGGCGAGACGCCGCTCGGCAAGAACCTGCAATTGCCGATGCAGATGGTCGAGGACCAGGTTCGCCGCAATACCGAGCTGTTTCAGCAGGCAATGCAGATGTTCTCGCCTTTCATGACACCGCCGGCGGCCAAGGAAAGCCGCAAGGCCGAAGCCAAGGATATCGACGAACTGAAGGAACAGCTCCGCGCCCTTCAGAACAAGCTCGACAACCTATAGTCCGATAGAGACATCCCGCCCGGCGCTTCGGATCGAAACGGCAAAACCCCCGATCACATCGATCAGAGCGATCGTCATCAAAATGAAGAACACCTGTGTCGCGGCGCCCTGGACGAGAAGAAACTCGACCAGGAAGGCGATGAAGACCAGCATCGACAAGATATGGTTCAAGAGGTTGCCGGGCCCGGTTCGCGTTGCTTTCAGGATTTCGAAGAACAGCACGATGAGCGCAACGACGATGAAGAGATCGCCGAGCGCCATGCTCCAGGTCGCACCCGAGAGCATCGACAGCACGATGATGTTATGCTGCAAGGCTGCGATGCCGCCGTCGCCCATCAGGCCGAGCATCGCCAGATTGTAAAGAATAAACGGAATAATCATCAGCGGCATTGCGGCTACCATCGGCAATCTCCCAGCGGAGAAAGAATACTGCCGCAAACCGTTGTCTCACCGCAAGTGATTGCAAATATTATCTTGCCGAAATGCAAAAGGCCGGCGTGAAGCCGGCCTTGAGACTCGCGATCGGACGAGCCGGATCGGAAATTATGCGCTTTCCTTCGGAGTCAGAACCTGGCGGCCGCGATACATACCGGTCTTCAGGTCGATATGATGCGGGCGGCGCAGTTCGCCGGAATTCTTGTCTTCGACGTAGGTCGGTGCCTTCAGCGCGTCAGCCGAACGGCGCATGCCGCGCTTGGACGGGCTCGTTTTTCTCTTCGGTACAGCCATTTTTCTTACTCCACTTGCGGGCAAAACATTCCCACGGCCAGACTGGCGGCCGAAACGGACATGTCGCGATTTCGGAAATTTTGCGCGCTTATACATGCAAGGGGCGGCCTTGACCAGTCCCCATGCATATTTTTTGCGAAGCCGATGATTCGAGCCTCAGACCTCGTCTTCCGGCACGATCCAGGGCTCGGCGCGGGCCGCCTCTTCCCATTTCCGCCAGGCCGGATGCGCCTTCATCGTCTCCATATAGGCGAGCGTCTCCTTCCGGCTGACGAGGTCATAGATGTCGAACCGGTTGACGACGGGCGCAAACATCGCATCCACGCCGCTGAACGCACCAAAGAGAAACGGGCCGCCGGATTTCTGCAGAAGGTTTCGCCAGATCGTCTCGATACGGCTGACGTCGGCGTCGACGCCGTCAGGCAATGTGATCCCGCCCCTCGGTCGGCGAATATTCATCGGGCAGGCATTGCGCAGGGCTCGGAAGCCTGAAAGCATTTCCATCGAAACAGAGCGGGCGAGCGCCCGTTCGGCACGGTCGCGCGGCCAAAGGCCGGCGTCCGGATAAAGCTCGGCGGCATATTCGATGATCGCCAGCGATTCCCAGATCTTCAAACCGCCGTGCTGCAGGACTGGCACCCGGCCGCTCGGCGATATCGCCTTGATATTGGGATTGCCGCCCGCATCGTCGAAAGGGATCAGGATTTCTTCGAAGTCGACGCCGGCGCTCGTCAGCGCCATCCACGGCCGGAACGACCAGGAAGAATAATTCTTGTTGGCGATGTAGAGCGTCGGTCTGTCCATAGGCCTCTCCCATTCAGGCATCGAAATCGAAGATCAGCAGTTCGTGGAAATGGTTCATGTCCTCGAACACGCAGAACGCCGGCGGCGCAAGCTCGAAAACAGGGGCCTTGCGGCGGATATCCTCGGCCACCTCGTCGAGCATTGCCTGCCAGCGCGGCAAGGCTTCATCCTCCAGCCGCTCGATCACATAGGCGAAGGTCACATGAAATTTGTAATCCATATGGTTGGGCTGGCGATAGCCGAGAAGATCGGCAAGCGCGTTACGCCAGGCGCGCATGACCTTGCGGTCCTTCTCCGTCGCTCCGTCGACGAGCAGGCCCGACGGCCGAGCTTCGACGACGGCGACTTTGAAAGGCTCCGCCATCGAGAAACATTCGAGCCGCGCCGCCATGAGATCGGTCATATCGTCGATCGGCGTCTCGAGAGAGAGGTCTGCAGGCCAGCAGTCCTGCAGGCGCCTGGTCTCGATGACGCCTTCGAAAAGCGTCATGTGAAGGCTCGAGATCGGCGTGAAGAGAAATTGCGGCGCCTCGGGCATCGTTAGATATTTCTCGCGCGCCTCTATCAGTACCGCCCGGGTCCTTGACCCCTTCTCGATGTGGCAGACGATGGTGTTGCCGGCTTCCGGCAGGAAACCGCCGATCTTGCCATAGCGGCTGCCGAGATGGGCGGGCGGGTTTTGATTGTGCGTCTTCGAGTAAAAGAGAAGTTCGGGAGAAAAGGTTGGGGCGGTCATGGGCGACTCGGGGGCTCTGATTGGACTGCATTCGCCCATATGGCAGAACCAAGAATGTCAGATGACGTTCACTGCTTCTAATGACAAGTTCTGATCTTATTCATAGATGCACTTGATGTAGTCGCCTGAGCCCTGCGCACGCCTCTCGATGACGCCGGCAAGCCGGCGAAGGCCTCGTCCGGGCTTGCCTGCTTTGCGGTCGATCGGGTTCGGGAGCGAGACAGCCAGCAACGACGCCTGCCGCCGCGTCAGCTTCGAGGCCGGAACCTTGAAATGATGCTGGGCCGCCGCCTCGACGCCGTAGATGCCGGGACCCCATTCGGCGATGTTGAGATAGATTTCCATCAGCCGCCGCTTCGACAGGACGAAATCGGTGGAGACGGCGAGCGGAAGCTCCATCGCCTTGCGCACGAAGGAGCGGCTGTTCCAGAGAAAGAGGTTCTTGGCGGTCTGCATCGGGATGGTGCTGCCGCCGCGCGTTGCCTGGCCCTTCAGCGTATCCTCGACCAGCATGCGCATCTCCGCCCAGTCGACGCCGCCGTGGAAACAATATTGACCGTCTTCGGACATCATCACCGATTGCACCAGGACCGGAGCGACCTCGTCCAACGATACCCATCTGCGGTCATAGCCGCGCAGCAGCACCAGATCGCGCAGCATCAGCGTCGAGACGGGATGGATAAAGGGCAGCAGGTAGAGGAAGATCAGGGCGTAAGGAAGGATCACTATGGCCAGAACGGCAAGACCGACGCGTCTCAGCACGGGCCGATCTTCGAACCATCGCCGACGGGCCGGCATGTCGGCAATATCCTCTCTCTCCGGCGCTATATCCAATGTCCCAAGCCCATTTCGCTCCCTCTCGTTCTCATAACGCCTGTGAGGCGCTTATGCCAGAGCACATGGGAAATCTTGCTGCAGTCATCGACAATTCCGTTGCAAGCCCCGGTGCCCCATGCCAAACAGCGCCCATGGACGCGAACCGGAACACTTTCGAGACGAGGCTTAGGAACAACGCCCGCGAAATCGAGGCGCTGCTCGACGCATTGCTGTCGTCACCGGACCCTCTTTCCGATGAAATCGCCAGGCCCGAGACCCTGCGCAGCGCCATGCATTATGCCGTGCTGAACGGCGGCAAGCGGCTGCGCCCATTCCTCGTTGCCGAAAGTGCCGCCCTGCTCGGCGGCAATGGGAAGGCCGCACTTCGTGTCGGCGCGGCGCTCGAATGCATTCACTGCTATTCCCTCGTGCATGACGATCTGCCGGCCATGGACGACGACGACCTGCGCCGCGGCAAGCCGACGGTCCATATCAAGTTCGATGAAGCCACCGCGATCCTTGCCGGCGACAGCCTGCTGACCTACGCCTTCGACATCGTCGCAGCGCCGGAGACCGCCCTTCCCGATACGAGCAAAGCAGCGCTGGTGCTGGCCCTTGCCCGCGCAGCCGGTCTCGGCGGCATGGCCGGCGGCCAGGCGCTCGACCTCGCGGCCGAGAAACAGGTCCCCGACGAGGCCGGCATCATACGCCTGCAGGCGATGAAAACAGGGGCGCTGATCCGCTTCGCCTGCGAGGCGGGCGCCATCATCGCAGGAAGCCCGCCCGAAGATCGCCGCCGCCTGCGCGCCTTCGGCGAAAAGATCGGCCTTGCCTTCCAGCTCGCCGACGACATTCTCGACCTGACCTCTGATGCTGAGACCATGGGCAAGGCGACCGGCAAGGATGCGGCCCGCGGCAAGGGAACGCTCGTGGGGCTTCATGGCATGGAATGGGCCGAGACCGAGCTCCGCCAGCACGTCAGCGATGCCGAAGACCTGCTCGCCCCCTATGGGGCACGCGCCTCGATCCTCACCGCCGCTGCGCATTTCATCGCCGACCGTAAGAGCTGAGCCGAAGGTCAGGCGGCCAATATCTCCTTGAGAGCGGCGACCAGCCGCGCGCATTCCTCGTCGGTGCCGATGCTGATGCGCAGGAACTCCGAAATGCGCGGCTCGGCGAAACGCCGGACGAGCACGCCACGCTCCCGCAGTTCGGCCAGAAGTGCACCGCCCGATCGGCTCTCGTGCATCGCGAAGAGGAAATTCGCCTGGGATGGCAGCACCTGGAAACTCAACGCTTCCAGTTGCCGGACAAGGGTATCCCGGCTGGCGATGATTTTCCGCCGGCTTGTTTCGAACCACGGCTCGTCCTTGATCGCCGCCGTCGCCGCGACCTGGGCCAGGCGGTCGAGCGGATAGGAATTGAAGCTGTCCTTGACGCGCACCAGCGCCTCGATCAGGTCCCGGTGCCCCAGCGCGAAGCCGACGCGCAGACCTGCGAACGAACGAGATTTCGACAAGGTCTGGATGATCAGAAGGTTGGGATAACGAGAAATGAGCGGCACGGCGCTCTCGCCGCCGAAATCGACATAGGCCTCGTCTATCACGACGACCGCATCCGGATGAGCAGCAAGAAGCGCCTCGATCCCGGCCAGCGGCAGGCCGATACCAGTCGGCGCATTCGGATTGGGAATGATGATTGCGCCGCACGGCCTGTCGTAATCAGCAAGCCGAATCCGGAACTGATCGTCGAGCGGCATCTCGATCGCCTCGACACCATATAGCAGGCTATAGGTTGGATAGAAGCTATAGGTTATATCGGGATAGAGAAGCGGCAGCTCGTGTTTCAGCAGCGCCTGAAACGTATGGGCGAGAACCTCATCGGAGCCGTTGCCGACGAATACTTCTTCCGCTGTCAGGTTGAAACGGGCGGCGATCGCTTCGCGCAATTCCGTGGCGGAGGGATCGGGATAGAGCCGCAGACGATCGTCCGCCGCCTGCCTGATCGCTTCGATCGCCTTTGGGGACGGTCCGTAGGGATTCTCATTGGTATTGAGCTTGACCAGGCCGGGAATACGCGGCTGCTCGCCCGCGACATACGGCCGGAGCTTGCTGACGATATCAGACCAATACCGGCTCATTCGAACGCGCGGACCTTCATTCCGCTGCCGTCCGCTGGCCGAAACGCTTTTCGATATAATCGACGACAAGCGCCTCGAAGTCGGAGGCGATATTGGGACCGCGCAGTGTCAGCGCCTTCTTGCCGTCGATAAAAACGGGAGCGGCCGGCGTCTCGCCGGTACCGGGCAGCGAGATGCCGATATCGGCATGTTTGCTTTCGCCCGGTCCGTTGACGATGCAGCCCATCACGGCGACGTTCAGCGCCTCGACGCCTGGATATTTCTCGCGCCAGACTGGCATGTTCTTGCGGATGTCGTTCTGAATGTTCTGGGCGAGTTCCTGGAAGACGGTCGAGGTCGTGCGTCCGCAGCCGGGACAGGCGGCCACGACGGGCACGAACTGCCGGAAACCCATGACCTGCAGGATTTCCTGCGCCACCTGGACTTCGCGGGTGCGGTCGCCGTTCGGCTCGGGTGTCAGTGAGACGCGGATCGTATCGCCGATGCCGTGCTGCAGCACGAAGCCCATGGCAGCCGACGAAGCGACGATGCCCTTGCTGCCCATGCCGGCCTCGGTCAGCCCGAGATGCAGCGCGTGATCGGAACGTTCGGCGAGCATGGAATTGACCGCGATCAGGTCCTGCACCTGGCTGACCTTGGCCGACAGGATGATGCGGTTGCGTGGCAGGCCGATTTCCTCGGCAAGGGCGGCCGAAAGCAACGCCGACTGTACGATCGCCTCGCGCGTCACCTGCCGTGCCGACAGCGGCGACCCGGCCTCGGCATTTCGATCCATCAGCGCCGTCAGGAGATCCTGATCGAGCGAGCCCCAGTTGACGCCGATGCGCACCGGCTTGTCGTAGCGGATCGCCATCTCGATGATCTCGGCGAACTGCTTGTCCTTCTTGTCCTTGAAGCCGACATTACCGGGATTGATGCGGTATTTCGCCAGCGCCTCGGCGCAGGCTGGATGATCGGCAAGCAGCTTGTGGCCAATATAGTGGAAGTCGCCGATCAGCGGCACGTCCATGCCGAGCCGCAGCAGCCTTTCGCGGATTTTCGGCACGGCAGCCGCACTTTCGTCGCGATCGACGGTGATGCGCACCAGTTCCGAGCCCGCCCGGTGCAGGGCGGCGACCTGCGCAACGGTCGAATCGATATCGGCGGTATCCGTATTCGTCATCGATTGCACGACGATCGGCGCGCCGCCACCAACGATGACGCCGCCGACATCGACGGCGACGGAAGCGCGGCGCGGTTTTGGATCAAAATCGGCGGCTGAGGACATGAAGAGTTCTTGCACCCCTAAAAACAGTGCCTTTCAGGTGGATCATGACCGCTTTATTGTCAACCGCCCACTATATCACTTTTGTCTGGAGGTGGCTCAGTGGCCGCCTCCAGAGACCCCATCGGCATAATGGGCCAGTTTGGAGAATAGGAGAACGAACAACAGCAGCACCGGCAGCGCCATGAAGACAACGGCAAAACCGATATGCTCGGCGACGAAGCCGATCAACGACGGCGCTACCAGCATGCCGGAATAACCCATGGTCGTCACCACGGAGATGCCGATGCCGGGCTTGAGGCCGGGAATGTTGCCTGCGGCCGAGAAGGCGATCGGCACCATGTTTGATATGCCGATGCCGCAAAAGGCAAAGCCCAAAATGGCAAGCTCGGCATTGGGCGCCAGGCCGGCAAGCAGCATGCCGGCGATGGCAAAGAGCGTGCAGATGCGCAGGGTCTTGACGCTCCCGAGGCGGTCGCGCACGAGATCGCCGGCAAAGCGCATGGTCGCCATGGTCGCCGAAAAGGCTGCGAAACCAAGTCCTGAAAGCGCGACCGACGCCCCCATGTCCTGCCGGAGATAGAGCGCGCCCCAATCCAGGACGGCACCTTCCGGCACCATCGAGAACAGCGCCATCAATCCAAGGAGCCACGGCAGCGGCACCATCGGCAGCTTCGTCTTTTCTTTCTTGGCATCCGGATGCGGCGGATCCGCAAGGATCATCGGCCATGCCAGAGCAAGGAAGATCGCCGCCAACACCGTCGCCAGCTGCGCATGGCCGAGAATGCCGAGCTTGGTGATCACGAT
Organism: Rhizobium sp. YTUHZ044; assembly: GCF_051123975.1. Lineage (NCBI taxonomy): Bacteria > Pseudomonadati > Pseudomonadota > Alphaproteobacteria > Hyphomicrobiales > Rhizobiaceae > Rhizobium > Rhizobium sp. YTUHZ044. The sequence goes on along the minus strand of NZ_CP101426.1, from coordinate 4,169,001 downwards.
GCCGCCGAGTCCCGAACCGATGAGGCCGCCAAGGCTCCAGAAAGCATGGCAGGACGACATGATGGCGCGGCGCATGGATTTTTCGACGGACACCGCATTGGCGTTCATCGCCACATCCATGGCGCCGATGAAGCCGCCGAACAGGAAGAGCGAGATTGCCGCGGTAATCACGTTTGGCGCGAGCGTCAGAGCCAGGAGCAGCGGCAGCACGCAGACGGCGGTTGCCCGAACAACGATCCGCGAGCCATGCCTGGCGATCTGCGCGCCGGCGATCGGCATCATGACCAGCGAGCCAACGCCGAAGACGATGATCATCAGCCCGAGCTCGAACTTGCTCAGCCCGAGACGCTCGGCAAAATCCGGGATCTTCGGCGCCCAGCAGCCGACGACAAAGCCGTTCATGAGAAAGAGCAGGGAAACCGCTGCCCTGCTTCTGGTGATGAAGCCGCTGCGGACCCCCGACGGCGCATTCACATGACTGTCCATTTTCGGTCTTTCCTCGCTATCGGGCTTGGGAGCCCCCGTTTTTCTAAACTCCGTGACGACGGCTCAGTTCGTTTTTTCGGCGATAACGGTCCGGCAGCCGCGCTCGCGATAACCCGCAAGAACGCCGGGATCGGCATCGTGCTCGACGACCAGGCATTCGCAATGCGCAACCGGAAGGATGCTGTGGGGCGCAGCCGTGCCGAATTTCTCCGAGGTTACTGCCGCCATCACCTTTTTGCTTCTCGATGCCGCAAACCGCTTGAACTCCGCATCCTCGAAACCGAAGGTCGTGATGCCGGCCTCGAGATCGATGCCGCAGGCGCCGAGAATGCAGAGATCGGGCGAAATCTGCTCCATATCCCGCAAGGCCTTGGCGCCGAGCGCTCCACCCGTCTGCCGGTCCACCATGCCGCCGATCACGATGACGTTGACCGCAGGCTTGTCGATGAGCGCCGCGGCGATCACCGGCGCATTCGTCGCAGCCGTCAGTTCGAGTTCGGCAGGTAGAGCATTGGCAATCGCCAGATTGGTGCTCCCGGCATCGAAAAACACGCAGGAACCGGCAGCGATCTGCATTGCCGCAGCCCGCGCCAAGGCCTGCTTGCGGTCGGCAGCAAATCCCGTGCGCTGCGTCAGGCTTCCATGCGCCGGCGACACGGGCAAGGCGCCGCCATAGACCCGCTCGCAGAGGCCCGCCGCCGCCATCTCACGCAGGTCGCGCCGCACCGTATCCTCGGAGACGCCGAATTCGAGCGCAAGTTCCGCCGCCAGCACGCGGCCATTCAGCCGCAGCCGCTCGGAAATGACGCCTTGGCGCTCTCGCAATAAAAAATCCTGCATGTTCCTACCGGATCAATCGCTGAACTGACATAAACGTGCATAAACGCTTATGATCGTGCAGGCAATATGCGCGGTTACACGTTTCCTGACGCAGTGAAACAAAATTGAATCATCAAAGCGCGTCTTCGATTGGTCGCTGAGAGAAAGGTTGGAGCGTGACCGCGGCGACGCCACTTTCATGGAATTCGTGCGTGGAGGGCGACTCTTGAGAAAAATATTTGCAGTTGCTGCTTTTATTCGCAGTTTTCTACGCTTCCGGCGCCCTAGTTTTCTGCAAAGTATCGCTCATCCGATCGCAACCTCCCAAGGATGGACAGAACAATGAACTGGTTGAAAACCGTCGCCGCCGCTACCCTTATTCACGTCGCGGCCCTCCTGCCCGCCCATGCCGGCGAAAACCTCGCCGCCATCAAATCGGCCGGCGTCTTCAAGATCGGCACCGAGGGCACCTATGCGCCCTTCACCTATCATGACGAAAGCGGCAAGCTGGTCGGCTTCGACGTCGAGATCGGCGAAGCCATCGCCGCCAAGCTCGGTGTCAAGGCCGAGTTCGTCGAAGGCAAGTGGGACGGCCTGATCGCCGGCCTCGACGCAAAGCGTTACGACACTGTCATCAATCAGGTCGGCATCACCGAAGCCCGCAAGCAGAAATACGATTTCTCCGAGCCCTATATCGCTTCCAAGGCCGTGCTGATCGTCCGCGACGGCGATGACAGCATCAAGACCTTCGCCGACCTGAAGGGCAAGAAATCAGCCCAGTCGCTGACCAGCAACTTCGGCAAGATCGCCACCGAATCCGGGGCCGAGCTCGTGGGCACGGACGGTTTCGACCAGTCGATCCAGCTTGTGCTGACCAAACGCGCCGATGCGACGATCAACGACAGCCTCTCCTTCCTCGACTTCAAGAAGCACAAGCCGGACGCGCCGGTAAAGATCGCCGCCCAGCAGGAAAATGCCGATTACTCCGGCGTCATCATCCGCAAGAACGAGCCGGAACTGCTGGAAGCGATTAATAAGGCGCTCGCCGATATCAAGGCCGACGGCACTTACAAGAAGATCGCCGACAAATATTTCGGCCAGGACGTCTCGAAGTAAGCTTCGTCTAAAAAACTCCCCTCCCTCCCCACAAGAGGGAGGGGCTTTGGCCGGGAACCGCCTCACCTCAAAATAGAGGTCCCGACTTGCAGCTCGGTGATCATTTCATGCGGCGCGGGAGGCAGATTAAGTCCCTGCCCCTTGTGGGAAGGGGTTGGGGAGGGGTATTTCGAAGTATCACTGGTCAACCGACGAGAGGGAATATCCCTTGCCGCACTGGCTCCAACTGATGGCGGAATCGCTTCCCTCGCTCCTCTGGGCGGGATTGATCTTCACCATTCCGCTGACGCTGCTCTCCTTCGTCTTTGGTCTGATCCTCGGCCTGATCACGGCGATCGCCCGCCTTTTCGGCCCGACGCCCGTCGCGGCGCTTGCCCGTTTCTATGTTTGGGTCATTCGCGGCACGCCGCTGCTCGTCCAGCTCTTCGTGATCTTTTATGGGCTGCCGAGCATCGGCATCCTGCTCGACGCCTTTCCTGCCGCGCTGATCGGCTTCACCCTGAATATCGGCGCCTACAGCTCAGAGATCATCCGCGCGGTCATCTCCTCCGTGCCGAAGGGCCAGTGGGAAGCGGCCTATTCGATCGGCATGAGCTGGCGCCAGGCGATGAGCCGGACGATCCTGCCACAGGCCGGCCGCGTCGCCGTGCCGCCTCTGTCGAACACCTTCATCTCGCTGGTCAAGGATACCTCGCTTGCCGCCGCCATCACCGTGCCGGAGCTCTTCCAGGCGGCACAACGCATCGTCGCCACCACCTACGAGCCGCTGATCCTCTATATCGAGGCGGCGCTGATCTATCTCGCCCTGAGCTCCGTCCTCTCGCAGCTGCAGGTGCGGCTGGAACGTCGTTTCGCACGTTATGGCGGCATGCTGGAGGCAAACGCATGATCGAGCTTTCCAACATCGAGAAGCGCTTCGGCGATGCCGTCATTCTGAAGGATATCAGCCTCCGCATTCCCGAGGGCAGCGTCACCGCGCTCGTCGGGCCGTCCGGCGGTGGCAAGAGCACGCTACTGCGCTGCATCAACCTGCTCGAGATCCCGACATCAGGCGCGATCCGCCTCGGCGAGGAAGAGCTTTCCTTCGCGCCCGGCAAACGCTTGGGCCGGCAGGCGATCCAGAAAATCCGCCGTCAGACCGGCATGGTCTTCCAGAATTTCCAGCTCTTTCCGCATCAGACCGCGATTGAAAACGTTATGGAAGGTCTGGTCACGGTGCTGAAGTGGCCGAAGGAGAAAGCGCGCGAACACGCCATGGAACTGCTGACCAAGGTCGGCATGGCGCACAAGACCGATGCCTGGCCTTCGACCTTATCGGGTGGCCAGCAGCAACGCGTGGCAATCGCCCGGGCCCTTGCGCCGTCGCCACGGGTGCTTCTCTGCGACGAGCCGACCTCGGCGCTCGATCCGGAACTCTCGGCGGAAGTGGTCGATGTGCTGGGCCAGCTTGCCCGCGAAGGCACGACGATGGTCATGGCCACCCACGATCTCCGGCTCGCCTCGAAAATCGCGAATGACGTCGTCTTCCTGGAGGCCGGGAGCGTGGTGGAAACGGGCAGCGCGAAAGCCATTTTCAGCGCGCCCAAGCGCGAACGCACCAAGCGCTTCATATCGACGATCAACGCTGCCCACACATATGACATCTAGTGCAATTCCGTTTCTCTTCGAATCAAGGAATTGCTCTATCTCTATGTTTTCACGCAATTCCGAATGCAAAACCGCTGCACACTTTTGCTGGAATTGCTCTTGTCTCACGTGAATCGTGATTCACGTGAGACGCTTTGATTTTAAGCCATCTGCCTCAGGCTGAGGTGACGACCGAACGCGCCGCCTTCAACGCATTGCCCCACCAGATGAGCTGATCGAGCTGGTTCTTCGCCGCCTCGTTGAGGTGCGGGTAATCGCCAAGGCTCTTGCCTTCCTTGAGCACGCTCAGATATTCGCTGAAAGCGATGTGCACGCCCGTTTTCACCGAGGCAGCGCCCATTTCCACGAAGATCAGCCTCAGATGCTCGACGGCCCGCGCACCGCCGACGCCGCCGTAGCCGACGAAGGCGACCGGCTTCTGGAGGAACTCGCCGAGATCGATAGCGTTCTTCAGAACCGCCGTCGGTGCATGATTGTACTCGGCGACGGTGAATATGTAGCCGTCGAATTCGCGCAGCTTCTTCTTCCAGCGCTCGGCGGTGTCGCTTTCCACCGTGGTGGCGCGCTCTTCGCCAAAGAAATGCATGGGATAGTCGAGAAGATCGAGAACCTCGACTTCGAGATCGGAGCGTTGGCCGACGAGCTCGGCGATCCATTTTGCCGGATGTTCGGCGAAACGGCCAATACGAGTGCTGCCGACGATGACGGCGATCTTCAATTTGCTCATGAAATTGTTTCCTGATTGATTTTGGGAGGGGCAGGCACGTAAGTCTACGAAAAAGCCTCCCCGCCGGGCAAGGCGAGGAGGCCGCTAGCCTTTCAAAAAGATCGACCTTTTAACAGACTAGCTCTACACAATCGGGTGATCAGCCCGGCCTGGCAGGGATGGGCGGACGAAACTTTCGTGTCGGTCGCTCATCCGCCGTAAACCACCAGCAGATCCTTCGCATCGATCTGGTCGCCGGCCTTGACCAGCACTTCGGCAATGGTGCCGTCCTTTTCCGCGTGGATCGCGGTTTCCATCTTCATTGCCTCGATGGAGACGAGCACGTCACCGGCACTGACGGCCTGGCCCGGCGAGGCGAAGACGCGGCTGATGACGCCAGGCATCGGTGCGCCGACATGGGCGGCGTTGCCGATCTCGGCCTTGCGGCGCACGGCCGCCCCGGTCGCCCCATGGGCCCGGTCGGGCACCTTGATGCGGCGCGGCTGGCCGTTGAGCTCGAAGAAGACGGTGACCATGCCCTGGCTGTCGGTTGCGCTCATCGCCTGGTTGACGATGACGAGCGTCTTGCCCTTCTCGATGTCGGCGAACAGCTCCTCGCCGTCCGCCAACCCGTAGAAATAGGCTGGCGTCGGCAGCACGGAGACCGGACCGTAGGTATCCGAGGCAAGCGCAAAATCGGTGAAGACCTTCGGATACATCAGATAGGAAGCGAATTCGAAGTCGCTGACCTCGCGCTCCAGCTTCTTTTCGATGACCTTGCGTTCCGCATCGAGATCGGCTTCCTTGAGCAGTGAGCCCGGCCGCACCGTATAGGGTTTTTCGCCCTTCAATGCCTTCTTCTGCAGCGCTTCCGGCCATCCCGACGGCGGCTGGCCGAGATCACCCTTCAGCATCGACACCACCGATTCGGGGAACGAGACTTCGCGGTCGGGGCTGACGACATCGGCGACGGTCAGGTCCTGGGAGACCATCATCAGCGCCATGTCGCCAACGACCTTGGAGGACGGCGTCACCTTGACGATGTCGCCGAACATCTGGTTGGCGTCGGCATAGGCCTGCGCCACCTGATGCCAGCGGGTTTCCAGCCCCAGCGAGCGGGCCTGCTCCTTGAGGTTGGTGAACTGGCCACCCGGCATTTCATGGAGATAGACCTCCGATGCCGGCCCCTTGAGATCGCTTTCGAAGGCGGCATACTGGTTGCGCACCGCTTCCCAATAGAAGGAGATGCGGCGGATCCATTCCGGATCGAGGCCGGGATCGCGCTCGGAGCCGGAGAGCGCCTCGACGATCGAGCCGAGACAGGGCTGCGAGGTATTGCCGGAGAGCGCATCCATTGCCGCATCGACGGCATCGACCCCGGCTTCGACCGCGGCAAGGACGGTCGCCGCCGCAATGCCCGAAGTGTCATGCGTGTGGAAGTGGATCGGCAGACCGGTCGCCTCGCGCAGCGCCTTGAACAGAACCTTCGCCGCCGCAGGCTTCAACAGGCCCGCCATGTCCTTGAGCGCGATGATGTGAGCCCCGGCCTTTTCGAGCTCGACGGCAAGATCGGTATAGTACTTCAAGTCGTACTTCGGCCGCGCCGAGTTCAGGATGTCGCCGGTATAGCAGATCGCCGCCTCGCAGAGCTTGTTCTCTTCGGCAACCGCATCCATCGATACCCGCATATTCTCGACCCAATTCAGGCAGTCGAAGACGCGGAAGAGATCGATGCCGCCCTTGGCAGCCTGGCGGACGAAGTATTTGACGACATTGTCGGGATAGTTGGTGTAGCCGACACCATTGGCGCCGCGCAGCAGCATCTGCAGGAGCAGGTTGGGGGCGCCTTCGCGGATCAGCGCCAGGCGCTCCCACGGATCTTCCGTGAGGAATCGCATCGAGACGTCGAAGGTGGCGCCGCCCCAGCATTCGAGCGAGAGCAGGTTCGGCAGCGCATGTGCATAAGTGCCGGCGATGCGGGCGATGTCATAGGTGCGCATGCGCGTGGCAAGCAGCGACTGGTGGCCGTCGCGCATCGTCGTGTCGGTCAGAAGCACCCGCTTCTCGTTGCGCATCCACTCGCCGAATTTCTTCGGACCAAGCGTGTCGAGAAGCTGCTTCGTGCCGTCCTTCACGCCGTTGCCATTGGCATAGGGCACCACCGGCCGGGCGGCATTTTCCAGCGGCTTCGGCCTGTCCTTGGCCTCGGGATGGCCGTTGACGGTCACGTCGGCGAGATAGGTCAGGAGTTTCGTTGCGCGGTCCTGGCGCTTGACCTGCTGGAAGAGCTCCGGCGTCGTGTCGATGAAGCGGGTGGTGTAGCTGTTGTCGCGGAATTTCGGGTGGCCGATGATCGCTTCGAGGAAGGTCAGGTTGGTGGCCACGCCTCGGATGCGGAATTCGCGCAGCGCCCGATCCATGCGGGAAATGGCTTCCAGCGGGTTCGGCGCCCAGGCCGTGACCTTGACGAGCAGCGGATCGTAATAGCGGGTGATGATGGCGCCGGAATAGGAGGTGCCGCCGTCGAGGCGAATGCCGAAGCCGGAGGCCGAGCGATAGGCGGTGATGCGGCCGTAATCCGGAATGAAGTTATGTTCCGGATCTTCCGTCGTCACGCGGCACTGCAGGGCGTGACCGTTGAGACGGATGTCTTCCTGCTTCGGCACGCCGGATTGCGGCGTGCCGATCGCAAAGCCGTCGAGGATGTGGATCTGCGCCTTGACGATATCGATGCCGGTGACGACTTCGGTCACTGTATGCTCGACCTGGATGCGCGGATTGACTTCGATGAAGTAGAATTTGCCGGTATCGGCGTCCATCAGATATTCGACGGTGCCGGCGCCGATATAGTTCGTCGCCTCTGCGATCTTCAGCGAATAGGCGGCGAGTTCCTGGCGCTGCGCTTCGGTGAGATAGGGTGCGGGCGCGCGCTCGACGACCTTCTGATTGCGGCGCTGAACGGAACAGTCGCGCTCGAAGAGATGCACGACATTGCCGTGGGTGTCGCCGAGGATCTGGCTTTCGACGTGGCGGGCGCGCTCGACGAGCTTTTCCAGATAGACCTCATCCTTGCCGAAGGCGGCCATCGCCTCGCGCTTGGCTTCCGTCACTTCCTTGGCAAGATCGGCCTCGGAACGGATGACGCGCATGCCGCGACCGCCGCCGCCCCAGGAGGCCTTCAGCATGACGGGATAGCCGATCTCGGCCGCCATCCTGGCGACTTCCTTCATATCGTCCGGCAGCGGTGCGGTCGCCGGCACGACCGGCACGCCGACGGAGATCGCCAGGTTGCGCGCTGCGACCTTGTTGCCGAGCTGGCGCATCGTATCGGCCTTCGGGCCGATGAAGATGATGCCGGCCTTGTTGCAGGCATCGACGAATTCCGGGCTTTCCGACAAGAGGCCGTAGCCCGGATGGATAGCATCGGCGCCCGAAAGCTTGGCGACGCGGATCACCTCGTCGATCGACAGATAACTTTCGATCGGTCCGAGATCGCGGGCCAGATGCGGACCGCGGCCGACCTGATAGCTCTCGTCCGCCTTGAAGCGGTGCAGTGCCAGCTTGTCCTCCTCCGCCCAGATCGCCACCGTTTTTATTCCAAGCTCGTTGGCCGCGCGGAACACGCGAATGGCTATTTCGGAGCGGTTGGCAACGAGTATCTTGGATATGGGCAAAACGGTCTCCTCCGTCGTTCAGACACGGGCATGCTGCACCCGCGAAGAAAATTCTTAACTTCTTGTCACGGGAAGTTCAATTTCTCTTGCGACTGCGAAACGCACTTTCTCGCCATGCCAGAGCTGTCGGCCCGCAGTAGGCGGCGATTTCGCGAGATGGATGGAAAAAGCCTAGCTTATCAGACCGTGACGGAAGGCGAGCGCCACTGCCTGCTGCCTGTTCTTTGCCTTCAGCTTATCCTGCAGACCGTTCATGTACCAGTCGACCGTATGGTTTGAGATCTTCAGCATTTTGCTGATCTCCATCGAGGTCATGCCTTCGGCAAGATAGTGGAGGATTTCCATCTCGCGGCGCGTCAGCGGCGTCTCGGTCGGCAGCACCGTTTCCAGCGCCGCGGCCTCGCCTGAGAGGTCGAGCAATCGCCAGAAGCTCTTGCGCGCCACGGCCTCGAGCAGCGCGATTTCCACCGGCGACAAGTCGATCGGCTTGCCGCCGAGGCTGAGGCTGCCGAGAATGCCGTTGCGCCCATGAATCGGAAAGAGATAGCCGTCCTCCAATCCGTGACCGAAGGCATCGACCATCATCTGCTCCATGCGGCGCTGATGCGCATCACCGTCGAAGGCGGCCACGCTCTCCCGCCAGCGGAAAGGCCGTTGCGCATGCACGAGATAACGCACCATCGGATCGATCCGGACATATTTTTTTGCGGCATATATCTGTAGCCATTGTTCCGGCCAGCGGCCGGCAAGCGGCGCGGCGCGCAGTTCGATATTCCGCTGCGCCGGGTTTTGCTGCAAATGTCGCAGCAGACCGTAATACTCGAAACCGCAACCGTGGAGGACCTGCTCGAGTTCGGTGACGACGGCGTCCTGATTTGGGCACTCTTCCAGAATGACAAGCAATTGAATTAAAGAATTAATATTCACAAATAGCGCCCTTTGCCCGGACCTGAACCGCATCGAGGCCGTTGGCGGCTGTTCAGATTGGTCGCGTAACGGTCTTCTTCAAAAAAATGCAGTCTCTAATTTAATGCTGCGCTAAACGTTGATTAAAATGCAAGCGCAAATTGTCGGGAGATATAATCATGGTGGAATTCCGGCGCCAGACCCCGCTGCCGAAAAATCTGAGGAGCCCGGAATACCGCTCTGTTCTGTCCTATTGAGGCAGCTTCAAATTCGTCGCAGCTTCGATCGTGTGATCAAGTTAACCACCCGGCGGGCTGAATCCCGAATACTCCGTTAATCGCCGGTTCAGGTAGCCTTTTGTAGCATCCCATCATTCCCGTTTTCGCAGATGCACAAGAGGTTAGACGTGTCGCTATTCAAGGTCTATGCAAGAGCTCTGCGCTATCTTGGCGCCTATAAGCTCCGCGTATCCCTGGTCGTTATTGCCAACATTGTTCTGGCGACCATCACCATTGCGGAACCGATCCTGTTCGGTCGCATCATCGATGCGATATCGGGGAAGGGCGAAGTCAAACCCATCCTCTTCATGTGGGCTGGTTTCGCCGTGTTCAATACCGTCGCCTTCGTTCTAGTCTCCCGCGAGGCCGACCGGCTTGCCCATGGCCGGCGGGCGACGCTGCTGACGGAAGCCTTCGGCCGCATTATTTCCATGCCGCTTGCCTGGCACCATCAGCGCGGCACCTCCAACGCGCTGCATACACTGCTGCGTGCCTGCGAGACGCTGTTTGGCCTCTGGCTGGAATTCATGCGCAACCACCTATCGACGGTCATTGCGCTGTCCCTGCTGGTGCCGACGGCAATGTCGATGGATTTGCGCCTTTCCGCCGTGCTGATCGTGCTTGGCATCGCCTATTGGCTGATCGGCCGCGTGGTCATGAGCCGCACCAAGGATGGCCAGGCTTCGGTCGAAAACCACTACCATACCGTCTTCTCGCATGTCAGCGATTCGATCAGCAACGTCTCCGTTCTGCATAGCTACAACCGTATCGAAGCGGAAACCAAGGCGTTGAAATCCTTCGCCGACCGGCTGCTCGAAGCGCAGTATCCGGTGCTCGACTGGTGGGCGCTCGCCAGCGCGCTGAACCGCATGGCTTCGACCATCGCGATGATGGTGGTTCTGATCATCGGCACGATGCTCGTCCAGTCCGGCGAGTTGCGCATCGGTGATGTCATTGCCTTCATCGGCTTTGCCAACCTGCTGATCGCCCGTCTCGACCTGATGCGCCAATTCGCGACGCAGATCTTCGAGGCCCGCTCCAAGCTCGAGGACTTCTACACGCTCGAAGACTCGGTGCGCGACCGTGAAGAGCCGGCCGGCAATAGCGAGATCAAGAACGTCAAGGGTGCGGTCGAATTCCGCGACGTCTCCTTCGGCTTCGGCAACAGCTCGCAGGGCCTGCACAACGTCTCCTTCTCGGTAAAGGCAGGCCAGACGGTCGCCATCGTCGGCCCGACCGGCGCCGGCAAGACGACGCTGGTCAACCTGCTGCAGCGCGTCTACGACCCGCAGGGCGGCCAGATTCTCGTCGACGGCACCGATATCACCAAGGTGACCCGGAAGTCACTGCGTCGCCATATCGCTACCGTCTTCCAGGATGCGGGCCTGCTGAATCGTTCGATCAGCGACAATATCCGCCTCGGCCGCGAAGGTGCGAGCGAGGAGGACATGCGCCGTGCGGCCGAAGCCGCCGCCGCCGCCGATTTCATCGAGACCCGTGAGGATCGTTACGACACCCATGTCGGCGAGCGTGGCAACAAGCTTTCCGGTGGTGAACGTCAGCGCATCGCGATTGCCCGCGCCATCCTCAAGGATGCGCCGATCCTGGTGCTCGATGAGGCGACCTCGGCGCTCGACGTCGAGACCGAAGCCCGCGTCAAGGCCGCGATCGACAATCTGCGGCAGAACCGCACCACCTTCATCATCGCCCACCGCCTCTCGACGGTCCGCGAAGCGGATATGGTGCTCTTCCTTGACGATGGCCGCGTCGCCGAACAGGGCAGCTTCGACGAGCTCAGCCACAGCAACGGCCGCTTCGCCGCCCTGCTGCGCGCCAGCGGCATCCTGACGGACGAAGAAGTCCGCAAGGCGCACACCACAGAAGCCGCCTGAGCGCTTCGAGTCAAAGGATAAGGCCGGAAGGGCAGACGCTCTTCCGGCCTTTTGTTTTTCTTGGGTAGCTTTCTGGGATAGCAGACACCCGCGTGGCCCCCTTTGTCCCGGCGGCCATCTCCCTGCTAAGCGAGATCGAGACGGAGGTCTCGGCCGTGCAGAGGAGGTCGTCACAAGGCACGACATGTCTGGCGGCCGGGCTGATTGATCGCATCGCCGATCCCCTCTAAGCTGTTGTCGCTAGCCGATACTCAGGAGAGCGGCATGAAAGTCCTGCGCATCGTCGCCAATATCCAGGCGCCCGACATCATGGCCGCCAAACGCTTCTATCAGGATATTCTCGGCCTTGATCTGATGATGGATCTCGGCTGGATCGTCACGTTCGGCGCGAATACTTCCATGAAAGTTCAGCTCAGTGTCGCCAGCCAAGGCGGCTCCGGGACTCCGGTGCCCGAACTCTCCATCGAGGTAGATGATCTCGATGCTGCTTTCGAGGCGATGTCTGCCGCCGGCGTTCCGATCGAATACGGTCCGGCCGACGAGCCCTGGGGCGTCAGGCGCTTCTACGTGCGCGATCCTTTCGACCGGCTGGTGAATATTCTAGTTCACAAAAGTTGAGCCGGCGGCATTACAGCGCCGCGCGTCTTTTCAACGCGCGAAAGGCGCTGCAATGCCGTGGTGCTTTTCGATGCCGATTTTGGGCCCCCGCTAAGCCCGCCGCTCTTCAATCAGATGGGGATTCCTATTTCCGATTGGTCCGGTGATAGGTATTCGCCGCTCCGCCAACTCGCACAGGCACAGGGACCGCGGCAATCTCCGTCACGAGCTTGTCCTTGATCTTGCCCAGCTGGCGCTTGTGCTCGAGGTAGTGGGCATAGGCGAATTGCGTCGCGATGCCCACGATCACGAAGAGCGGGCCGACCAGCGGATCCTTGTTGGTGATATAGAGCACGACCTGGCCGATCATGGCGAGGATCGTGCCGGCGACGAAGATGTTCAGCGAATGCCGGCCGAGGATCGTCAGCGGGTGTTCGGCTGGGCGCCGCAGGATGCGCGAGAACGCCGGGATGCTGATGATGAGATAGGTCAGCGCCAGCACATGCAGCAGCCGCGGCAGCGACAGGAAGGTCTTGTCGAAACCGGTGACGACGGTGGGCAGGCCGAGCGCCGCCAGCGAATTGCCGAAAATCCACAGATGGCCGGTTACCCAGATGAAGGACAGCAGGACATAGCCGGCGGCAGCCGCAAGCAGCAGCGGATGCCGCGGGATCGTGCCGCCGCGCTTGATATGCAGGATCGAAACAATTCCAATCGAAAACAGGAACTGCCAGGAGAGCGGATTGAGGAACCAGTAGCCCTCTATCAGCAAATTATGCGGCGCCACCTCGTAAATGCCGGCCAGCAGCCAGACCGTGCCGGAAACGGCGAGCGCCAGAAGCGGGCTTCGCTCGTTGAGGAGCAGGATGATCGGCACCATCAGCAACAATGCGCCATACATCGGCAGGATATTGTTGTAGCCGATTTGGTGACCGAGCAGCAGAAGCGCCGGGATGCCTTCCTTCAGGTTCATCAGAACCGCCAGGATGTTGATCTCGACCAGCAGCCCCGGCCGGTGGAACAGCCAGGCACCACAGATGAAGAGCGCCAGCGTCATGAAGGTGGTGATCATATGCGCGAGGTAGAGCGTGAAGGCGCGCCGCGCCGCCTTGATCGCCGTCTTGATGCGGTCGCCCGGCTTGAAGCGGGAACCATAGGCGAGGCCGACGGCGATGCCGGAGATCAGGACGAAGGCCTCGGCGGCATCGGAGAAACCGAAATTCTTCGTCGTCACATATTCGAAGATCTGTCCGGGAACATGATTGATGAAAATCATGATCAGGGCCAGGCCACGCAGCACGTCAAGCCTTGTATCGCGCGTCGTCGCAGCTGCGGATGAGGAACTGCGCTCGGTGCCGATGGCTTCGGTCGGCGTGCTTGCCATATGGGTTTCTCCTGTTATCCGATTTTGCAAACGCGACGGCGGCCAAAAGGGTTCCCTTTTGGCCGCCGCGAATCGCCGTGTTCCTCAGCGTGGAGAACGCTGTTATCCGAGCGGATATCCCTCTTCGGGATCGGTGACTTCGCTGCCGTTGATCGACAGAGTGTAGCCGCTGGCATTGGACACTTTTGAGACCGAAATGCGGTATTTGACGCCGCCCCGCTCCACCTCCGCCGCAAAACCGTCCCATTCCGACGGGAGCGACGGACGCACATGGAGCCGGCCGTCCTTCAACCGGATACCGAGAATGCCCTCAACGGCGGCGCGGTAGAGCCAGCCGGCCGATCCGGTATACCAGGTCCAGCCGCCGCGCGACGTATAAGGCTCATGCCCATAGACGTCGGCTGCCACGACATAGGGTTCGACCCGGTATTGTTCGGCCGAAGCCTTGTCGAGCGCATGCGTGATCGGATTGAGGATCTGGAAGCAGCGCAGCGCGTCGTCGCCCCGCTTCAGCTCCGCGAGCGCCATCACCACCCAGGTCGCGGCATGGGTATATTGCCCGCCGTTTTCGCGCACGCCCGGCGGATAGGCCTTGATGTAACCGGGATCCCTGGCGGAATTGACGAAAGGCGGCGTGAACAGCCGGATGATGCGCGCCTCCTCATCGACCAGTTGGTCGAGCACGGCATCCATCGCCTTTCCGGCACGGGCCAGGTCGCCTTCGCCGGACAGAACGCTCCAGGATTGGGCGATCGAGTCGATCCGGCATTCCGGGCTCTCCTTGGAGCCGAGCAGCGCACCGTCGTCGAATGTGCCGCGGCGATAGTAGCTGCCGTCCCAGGCCGCAGTTTCGAGCGCCTTCTTCAATTCGGCGAGATGGGCCGACCAGCGCTCCACCCGGGCCGTATCGCCGCGCTCCTCGGCATAGGGAATGAAGGCGCGCAGTGCACCGGCCAGGAACCAGCCGAGCCAGACGCTGGTGCCGCGCCCGCCGATGCCGACGCGATTCATGCCGTCGTTCCAGTCGCCGCCGAGGAACAGCGGCAGACCGTTCGCGCCCTTGCGGGCGATGGCGAGATCGAGCGCCAGGGCCGCATGTTCGTAGACGCTCGCCTTGTCCTCGGAAATTTCCGGCTTGTAGAAGGAGTCGTGCTGACCTTCGAGAAGAGCGGGTCCTTCCAGAAAGGCAAGCTCCTCGTCGAGCACGGTCTTGTCGCCGGTGACGGTGCAATAATGGTGGATCGCGTAGCTCAGCCAGACGACGTCGTCCGAAATCAAGGTGCGAACGCCCGCACCCGTTCCCGGCAGCCACCAATGCTGAACATCACCTTCGCGGAACTGCCGTGAGGCGGCATTCAGAATCTGACGCCGGGCGATCGAGGGTTCGTGCATCAGGAAGGCCATCGTATCTTGCAACTGGTCGCGGAAACCGAAGGCGCCGCTTGCCTGGTAGAAGGCGGTGCGGGCCATGATGCGGCAGCCGAGGCTCTGATACGGCAGCCAGGTGTTGACGAGATTGTTCATCCCGCGATCCGGCGTCGAGATCTGCAGCCTGCCGGTGAAATCTCGCCAGAAGGCGCGGTTTGCCTCGACCGCATCGTCGAACGAAGACTTGCTTATATCGGCGATCAGGGCGCGCGCTTCTTCTTCCGTCGGCGTATCGCCGAGGAAGAAGGTGACGTCGCGCTCCTCGCCGGCCCCGAGTTCGATATCGATCGCCAGAGCCGCAGCCGGATCGCCATCCAGTTCGGTGACGCCCGAAAGCGGGGCTGCGGAGGTGACGGCCTGAGGCATCTGGATCGTGCCAGCCTTGCCGATAAATTCGCGCCGGCTTGCCGAGAAGCTTGAAAGCGTCTCGCTCGCCGCGAAGAAGGCGGTTCGGTTGGAAAAATCGATGCTGTAGGGATTGGTGGCAAACAGCGCCCCCGTCTCCTCGTCATGCTTCGACAGGATGAAGGGTGCGGTGCGTCCGGGATTGCTGCCGAGAACCCATTCGACGTAGCCATAGAGACGCAGCTTACGGCCGGTCGAACCGGTGTTGCGCAGGCGCAGGCGCTGCAGTTTCACCGGCTTCTCGCGGTCGATCGTCTGTGTCAGCTCGAGCGCGATCTCGTGCTGAACGGTGGAGAAGACCGAATAGCCGAGCCCGTGGCGGGCTTCGAAGCGGATATCCGGCCGGCGCGAAAGCGCTGCGAACGGAGTCATGACGGCGCCGCTTTCGAGATCGGCGAGATAGAAGGCCTCGCCCGATCGGTTGACCACCGCATCGTTCGACCAGGACGTCAGCTGATAATCGCGCGAATTGACGCTCCAGGTGAAACCTGCGCCTTCGGCCGACACGTGGAAACCGAACCTGTCGTTGGAGATGACGTTGATCCAGGGCTGGGGCGTCGCATGACCTCCGGGCAAGCGAACGACATATTCGCGGCCATCGCGGGCAAAGCCGCCAAATCCGTTCCAGAAGTCGAGGTCGCCTTCCTCCTCGATGGCAACGGCCGGCATCACGGGCGGCGGCACCGGTGCGATGCGCTTGACCGGCGCCCTGTTGCGCTCGGCGCGCTCCATCTCCTGCAGTTCGTCCTTCGACGGTGCAAACAGGGCGACGGCGCGGTTGATCTGGTCGACCACCTTGCCGTTCTTCGCATGCAGGGTGACGCGGGAAGCCGCGATCAATGCCTTGTAAGTGTTCTCCTCCATCAGGTCCTTGCGAACCGCGAAAATATGCTGGCGCAAGCCGTCGGCCTGGCCCATGCGGCGTACGTTCTCGCACATGGCGTCGAGCGCGTGTTGCATGTCCTGCGCATAGGAAGAGGCGCGTTCGTTCATGATGACGAGATCGGCGGTGACGCCGCGCGAGCGCAGATATTCCTGCGCCAGCAGTGCCTCGCGGGCGATATCGAGATCCATGTCGTCGTTGACACGCAGCGTGAAGATCGGAAAGTCGCCGGAGATCGCCAGCGGCCAGAGCGCCGATTGCGATTGCAGGCCGGCCTCGACCGTCGCCTCATCCTTGCGCAGCTGCATGTCGGGATAGACGAGGTAGCGCCCGAGATGCTGGAAGGCGGCCGCCTGCTGCGAGGTGACGCCGACATGGCGCATCTGCACTTGCGTGCGCGTCCAGGCCTGGACGAGCTCGTGGTTGAAGGCGTCGGGATGACGGTAGCGATTGACCGCCTTGTCGACCTCGTCGCGGCTTGGCGCGGCGATCGTCCAGAAGAAGACGCTGACCTTCTTGCCGGCCGGCACCCGCACGGTGCGGCGCAGCGACATCACCGCATCGAGCGTGAAACCGTCGCTGCCGGAAAGTGTGGCGCCCGGATCGAAGGCCGCCGCATCGGCGAGGCTGCGGCCGCGACCGATGAACTTGCGCCGGTCGGTTTCGAATTCGGTGTGACGGGTGTCGCCGGCATTGTCGACGATCAGATGTGCGAGGCTGATATTCGGCTCGTTCGGATCACGCTTGTTGCGTTCGGCGCGGATGACGTCGCCGCGCTTGCCGATCTCGGTCTTGACGAACATGCGGGCGAATGCCGGATGTGCGTTGTCGGTATCATCAGAGGTGATCACCGGTTCGAGATAGGACGTGACTTCGATGAAACGATCTTCCCCACCCATGTTGAGCAGGGTGACGCGACGGGCTTCGGCATCGTGCTCGGTCGCGATGATGCACTCCACCTCGCTCGTCAGATCGCCGACCGTCTTGGTGAACTGTGCCTTCTCGTCGGCGAATTCGACCTTGATCTTTTCGCCCTCGACACCCTTCGGCTCCGCTGTCGCCGACCACCATTCGTTGGTGGCGGTGTCGCGCAGGAAGATGAAGGTGCCCCAGCGGTCTTCGGTGGGATCGGCCTTCCAGCGGGAAACGGAAAGACCATTCCAGCGGGAATAACCGGCGCCCGTCGCCGTCAGCATCATGGAATAATGGCCGTTCGACAGAAACACGAGTTCGCGGTCGCGCGAAAGGGGATCGCTGATCTTCCGGATTTCCGGCCGCATGAGATCGTCCTGGATGCTGGCCGGCGTATCGGATTCATGCTTGCCGCTCATGACGGGAATGTCGCGCGGCGCCTTTTCCTGCAGCAGAAGCTCCGCCGCCTCGATCACCGGATCGGAGTGGAAGAGTTCGCGCAGATGGCCGTTGAAGGCGACGTTGGCGACGGCCGCGATCGACATGCCGTGATGGTGGGCATAATAATTGTAGACCACCGCGCATTTCTTGCCTTCCGGCACGCGCGTCGGCGTGAAATCGACCGCGTCGTGGAAGCCGAACTTGCCGAGCGCGCCGACCTTGCGCAGTCTCTGCAGGTTTTCGAGTGCGCCGGGCGGGTCGTACTGGCTGGCCAGCAGCGAAGCATAGGGCGCGATGACGGCATTGTGGCCGAGGCCTCGCTTGAGGCCGAGCGTCGGCACGCCGAAATTCGTGTACTGGTAATTGAGGTTATGGTCGCGGGCATTGAAGGCCGCTTCCGAAATGCCCCACGGGATACCGAGCTTGCGGGCATAATTCATCTGCTCGACGACAACCAGATTGTTCGTCTGGTTGAGAATACCCCCGCCACGCTCCTGCATGACGAGCGGCGGCATCAGATATTCGAACATCGATCCGGACCAGGAGACCAGCGCGCCGCGTGATCCCACAGGCACGACCTGGCGGCCGAGACGGTACCAGTGTTCCGTCGGCAGATCGCCCTTGGCGATGCCGAAGAGGCTGGTCAGGCGGCATTCCGAGGCGAGAAGGTCATAGCAGGCCTGGTCGAGCTCGCCGCTTTCGACGCGATAGCCGATCGACAGCAGGCGTCGCTCCGGCCGGAACAGGAAGCCGAAATCCATTGAAAAGGCGAGATCGCGGGCCTTGTCGCGTAGCGCCACCAGGCGCGGCCTGAGCGCATCGACTTTGGAAAGGTCGAAGGTGCTGTCCGATATATGCGCCTCGCAGACCTTCACCAGCGATGCCGCCCATTGGGTGACTTCCTCGCTCTGCTTCGACTTGACCTCATGATCGAGATTGGCGGCGAGCTTCTCTATGTCGCGTGCGAGAACGGCAAGGTTGATGATGCGGATCGAGGCGAATTCGTGCTCGCGCTTGACGGCGGCAAGCGCATTCTGGAAGCCGACGATGCGTTCTTCCAGGCGTCGGCGCAGCGGGCGCACGGTCTTGCGGTCGTCCGGCAGGTCCGCCAGCACTTCGCCGAGGATGCCGGCCGTGTCGCCGACGCCGTCGAGATTGCCCTGCATGTGGGCTGATGGCGCCTCGGCCCAGTTGCGGCAGGCCGAAGAAATGGCGATCAGATGGCCGGCGAGATTGCCGCTGTCGACGGCAGAGACGTAACGCGGCCCGAGCGTCTGCAGCGTATCGGTGTGATACCAGTTGAACAGATGGCCGCGGAATTTCTCCATTTTGTCGATCGTAGCGATCGTCTGCTCCAGCCGTTCGAGCGTCTCCTCGAAAGAGAACCAGCCGAAATGCCGGCCGGAAACGACGGAGAGCAGGTAGACGCCAATATTGGTCGGCGAGGTGCGCGCCGCGACGATGACGTGCGGCGTTTCCTGGATATTGTCCGGCGGCAGATAATTCTGCTCGGGGGTGGTGAAGGTCTCGAAATAACGCCAGGTGCGCCTGGCGATCTTGCGCAGTTCGCTCGACACGGAATCGGCGACCTCGAGCCGATCCTCGGTCTCGGCCGACTGGCTGACATACCAGGCGACGACAGGCGAAAGGATCCATAAGAGCGCGAAGGGGATCCCGACGAGGAAGGCGTTGTCGCCGGGGAGCGCCGCAAATCCGAGCGCCAGCAGCGCCAGTACCGGCGCATGCCACATCTGCTTGTAATAAGAGGCGAGGGTGCCCTGCCCGCCGGCCTGGACGCTGGCGGCGGTCCGCCACTGCAGCATCAGCTTGCGGCTGACGAGCAGCCGGTAGAGCGAACGGCCGATCGCATCCGCCATCATCGCCGCCGAATCGGCGATGAAGACGATCCGCAATGCGACCTGCGCATTGGCGGCGGTGATATCCGACCAGACCGTATAGAGATGGGCGCGTGCGACGATATCGCTGGTGCGCGGGATGATGCCGTTGATGAGCGAAAGCGTCGGCGCCACGAACAGGCAGAAGATCAAGAGAATCTGCCAGACGAGCGCGCCGAGCGGACCCATGGAATACCAGCCGAGAACGGAGGCGAAGAACCAGGCGATCGGCGTCAGCGAACGGCGCAGATTGTCGAACATCTTCCAGCGGCCGAGGGCCGTAACGCCGTATTTCGGATTGAACATATAGGGCAGGAGCTGCCAGTCGCCGCGCGCCCAGCGATGCTGGCGCGAGGTCTCCACCTCGTAGCGGATCGGGAAATCCTCGACCAATTCAAGATCGGTGACGAGCGCACAGCGCGCCATCGAGCCTTCGAGAAGGTCGTGGCTGAGCACCGAGTTCTCCTCGATCCGGCCCTTCAGCGAGGCTTCGAAAGCATCGACATGATAGAGACCCTTGCCGGTGAACGTGCCTTCGCCGGCAAGATCCTGATAGACGTCCGACACGGTGAAGACATAGGGGTCGAGACCGCGATTGATCGAGAAGACACGCTGGAAGACCGAGGCATCCTTGCCCGTCGTCAGCGACGGCGTGACACGCGGCTGCAGCACGCCGTAGCCGCTCTCGACGCGGCCGGTCTTCGGATTGATGACCGGGCGGTTGATCGGGTGATAGAGCTTGCCGACGAGCTTGGTGACGGCATCGCGCATCAGGCGCGTGTCGGCATCGAGCGTCATGACATATTGCACATTGGCCGGCACGGCGTTGGCGCCGGGCAGATAGGTCGTGTCCCGGTCGCCGCGCAGCAGCATGTTCAGCTCGTGCAGCTTGCCGCGCTTGCGCTCCCAGCCCATCCATACGCCTTCCGAGGGATTGTAGAGGCGACGGCGATGCAGCAGGTAGAAACGGGTTTTGCCGTCGTAGGCATAGCGGGCGGAAAGATTGGCGATCTCGCGTCTTGCGTAATCGAGAACCTCAAGATCGGCAGGCGTCTCCTCGACATCGCTGTCGGGCCAATCGCTGAGCATCGCGAAATAGATCTCTCCACGCGGATTGGCGAGATAATGAACCTCGAGATTGCGCACCTGATCGTCGACGCTGTCGCGGTTCGAGATCAGGCAGGGCACGACGAGCAGCGTGCGCGCATCCTCCGGAATGCCTTCCTTGAACTCGTAGCCGACGAGGCGGGCAGGCGTCACGAAGAAGGATAGCAGGGTATTAAAGAGACCGGTTGCGCCCTCCGAGGCCGGCAATGAGAACATGATCAGCAGGATTGCGATCTCGATTGCGCCCATCCCGGCACTTGCCATGAACCTGCCGACGATCGCCATGGCGATGATCGTCAGCAGCATGACGGGCAGCGCGATCGACAGCCAGTTGAACCGGCGCACGGCGCGCACGAAGTGCTGGGTGATCGTCGGGCGATAATTCGCCCGCGCCTCGAGCTTCGGCCGTTGCGCCCCTGACAGGAAGCCGCCGACATTCGGCTCATGCGGCCGCGGCTCGTCGGAGGCCTTGGCGGCCTCGGTCATGTCGAGCGCCAGCTGGGCGATTTGCATTTCGGTCAGCGGCGAGCGCTTGGCCAGTTTCTCGATCTGCTTGCGGTATTTGTTGCGCGAGCCGGAATCGAGGATGCCGTAATCCGAATGCTCCCAGAGCAGCTTGTCGACATGGCTGACCTGCTCGACCCAGACCGACCATTCGGTATCGTCGATCTCGCGCAGGCTGCGGATGATGTTGCCCATCGTCACGTTGCCGGAAGACAGACGGCTGTGTTCGGCGGTCGTCGCCTCTTCGGTATTGCGACCGAGCTCTTCCAGGCGTTCATCGAGCCAGGTGATTGCCAGGCTCGAAGTTTGCGAGCCGTCACGCAGGCGATAGAGGAACTGCGTCGAGAAGGTATTGTCTTCGGCAAGCGGTTCCAGCGTTTTCAGATAGGCGGCAGCCTTGACCGGATCGGTCAGGCGCACCAATTCGTCGGCCGCCTCGTTGGCGCGGCGGCGCAGGCGGCGGCTCGCTTCGACACGGCTCGAAATGCGTCGAAGGTTTTCCACCAGCACATAGCGCACCAGCGAGGGCAGGGCCCAGAGTTCACCGATCCTCAGCGTCTCGCTGGTCTGGAAGCCGTCGACCAGCGCCGTCAGGCTTTCCTGCGAGATCGTGCTGTGGGTATGGGCGACGTAGAGCCAGGCAAGCACCAGCGTGCGCGGAATGTCGACGCCGCCGACACGCATGGTCGGCAGTTCGCGGTAGAAGCGGCGGGGAAAGTCGCGCCGTACCTCCTGGATCGCCTCTTCGACGATGTAGTGATTGTCCAGCAGCCATTCCGCCGCCGGCGTGATCGTCTCTCCGGCCTCGACGTCGGTTGCCGTGGTGCGGTAGACGCGCAGGATTTCCTTCTCGTTTTCCTTGTGGCGCGCGAAGAAATCAAAGGCGGCGAAAGCCGGCAGCTTGTCGACGCCGTTGACGGCGACCGCTTCGCCCATCGCCTTGATGTCCTCGATGGATAGATAGTTCGAGCGGATCGAATCATTGTGATCGATCTGCTTCGTATCGGAGTCGCGTGGAAGGCTCGGAGAAAGATTGGCAATAGACATGGGTTCGGTTCTGGATCCAAACAAAGTTATGGCTGTTTTGCTCAGCCTTTTGCACTGCTTATCATGACTGCTACATGAACGGGGCCCGATTCTTCGAAGATCGATGAAGCCGGGGTGAATGACGTCTGGGCCAAGCGATGTAACCGGGCGTAGCCTTGGTCCAGCGCGAAGGTCGATCAATACCCTCTCCGCAAAACCATGGCGAAAAGTTGGACATTCTCGCGATAATTCAAGTCAAGAATCGTGAGCCGAACGAGCCCGCGCGCTTGCGGCGCAAGGCTGAGCGCCGAGCATGTCGCCACCTTGAGGACTGGCAGGAGCTTTTCGATAAGAGGAAGGTTCGCCAGATCATCGTCTGGCCGCGCTTTGATCGGGCTTGCCGCGAGCGCGGAACGCGCCGCATGGATGGGCGCACGCAGCCCCGGCATCGTGCCGAGGCCTATCATCCGCCGACTATCCGAGGACGCCGCAGACCATTGCCACCACGAACAGGAATGCCGCGGTGAAGATCGTCCCATGGAGCACCGTCTGAAGCCTGTGGCGCGTCGCGTGCGGCTTCTTGGTGGCTACCGAACCATAGTGGTTTACGTGAGTATGCGAAATACCCAGCTCTGCCATGTGTCGCCTCCGTTGTTCTCGTGCGGCCGGTTGTGCGGCTCGCTGTTATATTTCTTATTCCCTATCAGGTAGGTAGAGATAAATTTCCGTCCAGAGCGAGCGGAAGAGAAAATTCAACCGCTCTTCAGCAGAGCGTGCGCCATGCCCAGATCAAGGAGCGCTCGATGGCGTTCTCGTTCTGCTGCAGATCGGAGGTCTCGGTCCCGATCAGGCGCCGGTGCTGTTCCGCCGGCATGGAGACCGTGGTCTGTTCCTTGCGATCGGCTCTCACCGGAGGATCGAGGTAGCCCATGGTCATCCCACCGAGAAAGAACATGCTTCGACCTCCATGATCACGAAAGCTAACAATCGTTAACAGGATCATGACAGAAGCCGGGCTGCTGTCAATAGTCTAGTCGATTGGTCGTCTTTTAAGGGAACCTTATCCTTAACGCCGCCACCAGCCTTTTCTTTTCAATGGCTTGAAATGATTGCCTTTCAGGCTTTGACGAAGCCCCTGCTCGCGATCATCAAATTTTTCGTGTAATCCTCCTGGACCGAGCCCCGCGCCAGCTCTTCCGAGCTCAATCGTTCGACGACGGCGCCGTTGCGCATCACCGCGAGCCTTTCGCACATATGGGTGATGACGCCGAGGTCATGGCTCACCATGACGAAGGTGAGCTTGCGGTCGCGGCGGATCTGTTCGAGCAGGTTCAGTACCTCCGCCTGCACCGAGGCGTCGAGCGCCGACGTCGGCTCGTCGAGCAGCAGGATCGACGGTTGCACGATCAGCGCTCTGGCGATCGCCACACGCTGTCGCTGACCGCCGGAAAGCTGATGCGGATAGCGGAATCGGAAACCATTGCCGAGGCCGACTTCGTCGAGCGCGCGGGCAATGCGCTTGTCGCTGTCGGTAACGGCGTGGATCGCAAGCGGTTCGAGCAGCAGCCGGTCGATCGTCTGGCGCGGATGCAGCGAGCCGTAGGGATCCTGAAAGACCATCTGCACGCGCCGATAGAAGGCCTTGCTGCGCTTTGAACCTTTCAGCTCTTCGCCGTCGATGTGGATCGCGCCGCCGCTGATCGGCGCGAGTCCGGCAACGGCGCGCAGCAAGGTCGATTTTCCCGACCCGGATTCACCGACGAGGCCGAAGGATTCACCGCGTTCGACGCTGATGCTGACATCCTTCAGCGCATGAAAATCGTCGTAGACGACACTGAGATTGTCGACATGGAGGGCTGCGCTCATACCGCCCACTCCGGCTTGCGGTCGAGCACCGGCAGCGGATGGCGGTTCGCGCCGATCTCCGGCATGCAGTTCAGCAGCCCCCTGGTATAGGGATGCTGCGCATGTTTGAGATCGGCGGCCGCGAGCTCTTCGACGATCTTGCCGGCATACATGACGATGACCCGGTCGCAGAAGGAAGACACCAGTCTCAGATCATGGGAGACGAAGATCAGCCCCATGCCGCGCTCGGAGACCAGTCTGTCCATGATCCGGAGCACATCGAGCTGCACCGTCACGTCGAGCGCCGAAGTCGGCTCATCGGCAATCAGCAGTTCGGGTCCGGCGATCAGCATCATGGCGATCATGGCGCGCTGTCCCATGCCGCCCGAAACCTCGTGTGGGTGCAGGTCGAAGACGCGTTGAGGATCGCGGATCTGCACCGCTTCAAGCATGGCGAGCGCCCGTTCGCGCGCCTCCGCCTTGCCGATCTTCTCATGAGTGCGGAGCGTTTCGCAGATCTGCCGTCCGATCGTCATGACAGGGTCGAGCGAATATTTCGGATCCTGCAGGATCATGGCGATGCGCTTGCCGCGCAACCTGCGCCTTTCGCTGGCGGATGCCTTGAGGAGATCGATGCCGCTGAAATCGAGCCTGTCGGCTGTGACGATGCCGTGTTTCGGCGTCAGCCCCATGATCGCCCGGCCGGTCTGCGACTTGCCGGAGCCGGATTCGCCGACGATGCCGAGCCTTTCCCTGCCGAGCGTGAAGGAGACGCCGCGCACCGCTTCGATCAGGCTGGTGCGGGTGGGATAACTGACCTTGAGCCTGTCGACCGTCAGAAGCGTCGTCATTGGCCGCTCTCCTTCGGATCGAGCGCGTCGCGCAGGCCGTCGCCCAAGAGGTTGAAGCCGAGGCTGACAATGAGGATGGCGATGCCGGGCATGGCCGCGACCCACCACTGATCCAGAATGAAGCGCCGGCCAGAGGCGATCATCGCGCCCCATTCCGGCAGCGGCGGCTGTGCGCCGAGACCCAGAAAACCAAGACCGGCCGCCGTCAGAATGATGCCGGCCATATCGAGGGTCACGCGCACGATCAGCGAGGAAATGCAGAGCGGCATGACATGACGCACGATGATGCGGAACGGCGAGGCGCCCATCAGCTTCACTGCCGAGATATAGTCAGAACGCCGGACCGTCAGCGTCTCGGCCCGAGCGATGCGAGCATAAGGGGGCCAGGAGGTGATGGCGATGGCGATGACCGCGTTCTGGATGCCCGGGCCGAGAGCGGCGACGAAGGCGAGCGCCAATACCAGTTTCGGAAAGGCAAGAAAGATATCGGTGATGCGCATCAGCGTCGCATCCACCCAGCCGCCGGCATAGCCCGAGACCGTGCCGACGATCAGCCCGATCGGCGCGGAGATGATCGCGACGAGCGCGACGACGAACAAAGTCAATCGCGATCCATAGATCAGCCGTGAATAGATGTCGCGGCCCTGATCGTCTGTGCCGAGCAGATAGCCGGCCGTTCCCGGCGGCAGCAGGCGGGCATTGCGGAGATCGCCGACGACGGGGTTGTGTGTGACGAGCAAATCCGCGAAAGCGGCGACGAGGAGCAGGGCGATGATGATCAGCAGGCCGACGACGGCGAGCCTGTTGGCCGTGAACTGCCGCCAGGTGACGTAAGCGCGGCCGAGACGGGCCTGCCTGCGCGATTGCGGCCGGTCGGAAAGCAACCATTCGCGGCGGCTCATCGCAGGAGAGGGGCTGGCAGGAGCCGTCATCGGTTTCGCGTCCTCGGATCGAGTGTCCGGTAGAGAAGATCGGACAGAAGATTGATGCCGATGAAGATCGTCCCGATGACGATCGTGCCGCCAAGGACGGCGTTCATATCGGCGTTCTGCAGCGAATTGGTGATGTAGAGCCCGATGCCCGGCCAGGAAAAGACGGTCTCGGTCAGCACCGATCCTTCGAGCAGGCCGGCATAGGAAAGCGCGATGACGGTGACGAGCGGCACGGCGGCGTTGCGCAGCGCATGGCCCCAGATCACCCGTGGTTCCGAAAGCCCCTTTGCGCGCGCAGCAACGATATATTCCTGCGAAAGCTCGTTCAGCATGAAGCTGCGGGTCATGCGGCTGATATAGGCGAGCGAGAAATAGCCGAGCAGCGAAGCGGGCAGGATGATGTGGCGGAAGACGTCATAGAAGACGTCCCATTGCCCCTGCCAGGCGCTGTCCAGAAGATAGAAGCCGGTGATCGGCGTGAACGTATATTCGAAGACGATGTCGATGCGGCCGGGGAAGGCCACCCAACGCAGCTGGGCATAGAAGATGACGAGCGAGATCAGCGCCAGCCAGAAAATCGGCACGGAGTAGCCGACGAGGCCGATGACGCGCACGACCTGGTCGGCGATGCTGCCGCGGCGCACGGCAGCGAGAACACCGAGCGGCACGCCGACGCAGGCGCCGATCAGCGTTCCCAACGTCGCGAGCTCGATCGTCGCCGGCATGACGCGGCGGATGTCGACCATGACAGGATTGGTCGTCAGCACCGAGTTGCCGAAATCGCCGGACAGGATGCCTTTGATGTAGATGTAGAACTGCTGATAGAGCGGCAGGTTGAAACCCATCTCCTGGCGCACCCGCTCGACGACATGGGTGGGAGCGCGGTCGCCGAGGATGGCGAGCACGGGATCGATCGGCACGACGCGGCCGATGAAGAAGGTGACGGCCAGTAGGCCGAGATAGGTGGTGACGGCGGCGAACAGGAACCGTCCCAAAGCCTTGGCGAAGGCCCCGGCACGGCCCTTTCGGGGCCGCGCCTCTCGTGTGGTTTCGATGGTGCTCACGCCGCTAATCCCGCCGGATTATTCCTTGGCGATCGGACCGACGAAGTTGGTGTCGAAGCTCGGACCCAACTTGAAGTCCTTCAGATTCTTCCGGTAGCCGGCGACCTCGGTCTGCTGGAAAATGATGACGAAGGGGCTGTTGGCAAGGAACTTCTTCTGGACGTCCTGATACATTGCCGCGCGCTTGGCGCCGTCGCGTTCAAGGAGAGCTGCCTTTGTCTGCTTGTCGAGTTCCGGCGCCTCCCAGGTGTTGCGCCAGGCGAGCGTCTTGACTGTGCCGGCATCGGAGTTGTCCGGATTGCTGGTGAAGGTGTCGGCATTGGAGTTCGGATCGAAGTAATCCGAGCCCCAGTTGCCGATATAGATGTCATGGGTGCGGGCGCGATATTTGGTCAGCGTCTGCTTGCCGTCGCCGGGGATGATTTCGAGCTTGACGCCGGCCTGCGCCAGAGTCTGCTGCATGGATTCGGCAATACCTGTCACCGGCTGCGTATTGCGCACGTCCATCGTCACCGAGAAGCCGTCCGGAACGCCAGCCTTGGCAAGCAGCTCCTTGGCCTTGGCGACGTCAAGCTTGTAGGGGTTCTCGTCGAGCGCGCCGAGTTGGCCTTTCGGCAGGAAGGTCTGATGGATTTCGCCGATCCCCTTGATCAGGGTTGCGCCGATTGCATCGTAGTCGACCAGATACTTAAAAGCCTCCTGAACCTCGGGTTTCTTCAGATTCTCGTTCTTGTTGTTCAGGCTGACGTAGTAGATTGTGCCTTTCGGTGCACTGGTCGTTGCGAGATCGGCATTCTTGGAAACGGCGTCGATGTCGCCCGGCTCGAGATTGCGGGCGATATCGATATCACCGGCTTCGAGTGCCAGCCGCTGGGCCGAACTTTCCTTCATATAGCGGTAGATGACGCGGTTGAGCTTCGGCTTATCGCCGTAATAGTTGTCGTTGCGCTCCAGCACGACGACTTCATTGGCGCGCCATTCGCGCAGCTTGAAGGCGCCGGAGCCGGCATAGCCGGTCTTCAACCATTCATTGCCGAAATCGTTGTCGTATTTGTGCTCGGCATCCGGCGTCACCGCCTTCACATGTTCCAGCACCAGCTTCTTGTCGACGACGGAGGCGACCGTCGCCGTCAGGCAGTTGAGCACGAAGCTCGGCGCATAGGCCTTGTCGACCGTGAAGACGAAGGTATTGGTGTCAGCGGCCTTGGCCTTTTCGGTGACATTGTCGCCGGTCAGGCCGAACTGGGTGAGGATGAAGGCCGGGCTCTTGTCGAGCTTGACGGCGCGCTCGAACGACCAGGCGACGTCTTCGGCGGTAATCGGATTTCCGGAGGCGAATTTGAGACCTGGCTTCAGCTTGAACGTATAGGTGAGGCCGTCATCCGAGACGCTCCAGCTCTCGGCAAGATCACCCTTCACCTTGGAGGTGTCGGCGAGATCGAGGCGGACGAGCAGGCTGTAGCTGTTGCTGGTGATCTCCGCCGTCGAAAGCTCGAAAGCTTCGCCGGGATCCATGGTGATGATGTCGTCGATGGCAAAACCCTCGACCAGCGTGTCCTTGGGCGTTTCGGCAAAGGCGACGGGTGCCGTCATCATCAAAAGCGAAAGGGCGGCTCCTGCGGAAAGCAGGCGAAAATTGCGGCTGAGCTTGGTGATCATCATGGTCTGTTCCCCTGTTCTTGATTGATTGCGAAGCGTTTTGTCGGTCATATCCCATTAAAACTATTGTCCGTTTTCAGTGCGTCCAGAGGCGCGCGGCGCTTTAGGCGTCGTCCTCGCGCCAAGCTTGCGCCAGAATACGAAGCCAATTTTCACGGGCAAGTTTCGTCAGATCGGCCTCACCATATCCAACCTCCCGGAGAGCGGCAATCAGCTTCTGATTGCCGGCCGCGTCGCCGATTTCTTCCGGAATGGTAGCGCCGTCGAAGTCCGATCCGAGGCCAACGCAATCGATGCCGATGCGGTTCACCAGATAGTCGATGTGGCGGATCATATCGGCAAGCGGTGTGTCGCTGTCCGAGCGGCCGTCGGGACGCAGCATGGCGGTGGCATAGTTGATGCCGACGAGCCCGCGGCTTTCGCGGATCGCATCGAGCTGCCTATCCGTCAGGTTGCGCGCGACCGGCGTCAGTGCATGGGCGTTGGAATGGCTGGCGACCAGCGGCTGTTCCGTCGTTTTGGCCACGTCCCAGAAACCCTTCTCGGTGATATGGGCAAGGTCGATCAGGATGCCGAGGCGATTGCATTCCCGGACCAGCGCGAAGCCGGCATCGGTCAGGCCGGGGGCTGTGTCCGGCGACATCGGGAAGGCGAAGGGCACGCCGTAGCCGAAGACATTGTGCCGGCTCCAGACCGGCCCGAGCGACCGCAGACCCGCCGCATAGAACACTTCGAGCGCCGAAAGATCGGCGCCGATCGCCTCGCAGCCCTCCATATGCATGACGGCGGCAAAGATACCGTCCTCCATGGCGCTGCGGATGTCCTTCACCGTCCGGCAGAGCCGCCAGGCGCCTGCCTGATCGAGCCGCAGCGCAATCGCCGCCATTTCGGTGGCGATGGCGAGGGACGGCAGCGGATCGAGAGGGGTCGCCATCGGCGTGATGTAGCGGCCATCGGCATCCGGATCGGCGAACACAAGATCGCCCGAAGGAATGTAGATGGCGCAGAGGCCGCCGGAAAGACCGCCCTCTTTCGCCCGGCGCGCATCGATATGGCCGGTCGTCGTGCCATCTGCGAACTCCGCGATCGGGTCACTGCCGTCTTTTGAATGTGTCCAGAGTCGAAGGAGAACGTCGTTGTGGCCGTCAAATACGAATTGCATCTGTCTTCCTGCGCTGCCCGAGGCGGGCGTATGACGTGGCAGAATAGAAAAGCTGGCGGGATTCGCCACCTCTTTTTTTTGGTCATCGGCATCGTGGAGCATCACCAGAACGAAACGGGGGCCGAAGCCCCCGTCAAAACTCGGATCGTACTGGCGGAGCTCAATGCTTGCGGCGCTTCTTCTGCCTGTAGACGTCGATGACGACGGCCGCGACGATGATGAAGCCCTTGACGATCTCCTGATAATAAGCGTCGATCCTGAGGAAGGTGAAGCCCGAGGTCATGACGCCGAGAATAATGGTTCCGATGACGGTGCCGGTGATGCGCCCGACGCCGCCGGTGAGCGATGTGCCGCCGATGACGGTCGCAGCGATCGCGTCCAACTCATATCCGACGCCCATGCTTGCCTGCGCGGTTTCCGCGCGTGCCGCCGTGACGATGCCGGCGAGACCAGCGAGCAATCCAGCGATCACATAGACTTTGACGAGGTGCGCTTCGATGTTGATACCGGAAACGCGGGCCGCCTGAGGGTTCGCGCCGATGGCGTAGGTGAACTTTCCATAGCGGGTGTAGCGCAGCGCGATATGGAAGATCAGTGCAACGACGAGGAAGACGACAACCGGCCACGCCTTCGTTCCAATAAAATGAAACTGCTCGGTGATACCGGAAACCGGCTGCCCCTTCGTATACCACTTGGCAACACCTCTGGCGGAAACGAACATGCCAAGCGTTGCAATGAACGGCGGGATCTTCGTATAGGCGATGAGCGCGCCGTTCGCCAGACCCGCCGCCGCTCCGATCAGCAGGCCGATCATGATGGGCACGAGCGCCGGAAGATCGGTCAGCGAAGGGAAGACGGCCCGCCCCCAGGTGGAGGACTGGGCGAAACTGGTTGCGATCATCGCCGTCATGCCGACGACGGAGCCCGATGACAGATCGATACCGCCTGTTATGATGACCTGCGTGACGCCGACGGCGATAATGCCGATGACGGAGACCTGCAGGATCATGATTGTCAGGCGCTGCGAATTCATCAGGAAGCTTTGGCCGATGAACATCCAGCCGAGCGCTTCATAGATCAGCGCGATGCCGACAAGCACCAGGAAGATGCTGAGTTCCGGCGGCATACGCCGCCGTCTCTGCCGGGTTGCGAGCGGGGCCGTACCCTCTGCTGCCTTGGTACTCATATCAAACCTCCCTTAGGCGATCTCAAGCTGCGCATTACCGCGCAGCCAGCTCCATCACCTTGATCTGCGTTGCTTCATCGCGATTGAGGAAACCGGTCACCAGGCCCTCATGCATGACCATGATGCGGTCGCTCATGCCGAGAACCTCGGGCATTTCGGATGAGATCATGATAACCGCCACGCCGTTTCGCGCCATTTCCGTGACCAGCCGATGAATTTCCGCCTTGGCGCCGACATCGATGCCGCGCGTCGGCTCATCGAGAATCAGGATCTTCGGATGGGTGAGCAGCCAGCGCCCGATCAGCACTTTCTGCTGATTGCCGCCCGAAAGGTTTTCCACCCGCTCATAAAGATTGGGGGTTTTCACGCGCAGCCTTTTCGCCATGTCTTCGCAGGTCGCCTCGAGTGCTCCCTGCTGCACGAAACCACCCTTGACAAATTTGTCCTGCAGGACGGCGATCTGCATGTTTTCCAGAATATCCAGGATCAACAGGCAGCCGGTGTCTTTGCGATCCTCCGTCAGGAATGCCATCTGGTGACGGATGGCCTCGGTCGGTGAGGAAATCGTCACCGGCTTGCCGAACAGTTCGATCGTGCCGGAGCTTGCCGGCGTCACGCCGAACAGCGTTTCGGCGACATTCGACCGTCCGGAGCCGACGAGGCCGGCCACACCGAGAATCTCGCCGGCCCTGACCTCGAAGGAAACATTGCGGAAGACGCCCTTGAGACAGAGGTCCTTGACGGAGAGCACGACCTCGCCGATCGGCACCTCTTCCTTCGGAAACATCTGAGTGATCTCGCGCCCGACCATCATGCGGATGATGTCGTCGCGGGTGACGTCGGTCGAGGCATGCGTGCCGATATATCGGCCATCGCGGAAGACGGAAAACTCGTCGGCGATCTCGAAAAGCTCGTTCATCTTGTGGGTGATGTAGACGATGCCGATGCCCTGGGACCTGAGATCGCGGATGATGCGGAAAAGATGCTCGACCTCACGCTCGGTCAGCGCCGAAGTGGGCTCGTCCATGATGAGGACGTCGGAATTATAGGAGACCGCCTTGGCGATCTCGACCATCTGCCGGTTGGCGACCGAGAGATGGCGGACTTCGATATCGGGATCGATATCAATATTGAGCCGGGCAAACAGCTCCTCGGTCATGCTGTGCATCACGCCATGGTCAATGAAACCGAAGCGGTTCTTCGGTTCGCGGCGGATCCAGATATTTTCAGCGACGGTCATGAACGGCATCAGGTTCAGCTCCTGATGGATCATGGCGATACCGTTCTCCAGCGCATCGAGCGGAGATTTCAGCTGGATCTCGACCCCTTTGAGGCGAATATCGCCTTTATCGGGCGTATAGATGCCGGCGAGAATCTTCATCAATGTCGATTTGCCGGCGCCGTTTTCGCCCATCAGCGCATGCACGGAGGCGCGCTTTAGCCGGAACTGCACGTCGTCGAGTGCGACGACGCCGGGAAACTCCTTGCGAACGCCCTCGGCGCTCAAGAGAAACTCCGCATTCGGAACGGCGCCGCTCGCACGCACGGCTGCCATGGTTGTCGGACTGACGGCCATATCATCTCCTCCGGATACGGACAGGCTGAAAGGATGCGGGCAGAGCCCGCATCCCGCTTGGCACTTACCTCAGTTCTTGGTGACGAAGTCCTTGACGTTCTCGGGCGTGACGAGCTGGAAGGGAATGTAGACCTTCTTCTCGGTCTTTTCGCCCTTGGCAATCTTGAGCGCCGTATCGAGCGCGCCCTTGCCCTGGCCGGCCGCGTCCTGGAACACGGTCACATCGAGGTCACCTGCCTGCATGGCGGCAAGCGCGTCCTGGGTGGCGTCGACACCGCCGATAACGACCTTGCTCATATCCTTGCCGGCTGCCTTCAGCGCCTGGATGGCGCCGATCGCCATTTCGTCGTTGTTGGAGATCACCGCGTCGAACTCGATGCCGCTCGAGAGCCAGTTGGTCATCAGGTCGGCGCCCTGGGTACGGTCCCAATTGGCCGTCTGCTCTTCGACGATCTCAAGGCCCTTGCATTCATCGGTCTTGATGACGTCGTGGACATCCTGGGTGCGCATGCGGGCAGCTTGGTTGGAAAGCTCGCCCATGATGACGACGGCCTTGCCCTTACCACCGAGAATGCGGCAGATTTCCTTGGTTTCCAGCGTGCCGGATTCCTGCTCGTTGGAAGCGACGAAGGCCTGCTTTTCCGGAAGCGTGTCGACGTTGACCGGCTGGCGGTTGACGTAAACCAGCGGAATGCCGGCATCAGCCGCAAGCTTCGACATCGCCGTCGTCGCATCGGTATCGACAGGGTTGACGATGATTGCATCGACCTTGGAGGCGATGAAATTCTGGATCTGGCTCTGCTGCTTGGAAACGTCGTTCTGCGCGTCTTCGACCTGCAGCGTGACGCCATCAAGCGTTTTGGCATAATCGGTCATACCGTTGCGCAGAACGGTCAGGAAGTTGTCGTCGAACTTCGCCATCGACACGCCAACCGTCTCCGCGTGGGCGGCCGTCGACATGACGAGCGCCATCGCAGTGCCCAGGATAAACTTTTTCATTTTTACTTCCTCCACAAAGCGGTGCCCGGCTACACCCTCCTCACGCCGGAGCTCCGGGCATCTGCCCTGAAGCCGCAATTTGCTGCGCCGCCTCTCCCGCGGCGTTCCGAAAACGGAACAAACAAACCGTAAAATTTGTTATGCGGAATATTCATTCCATTTTCTGGGAACGACGTCAAGCCTCTCTTTAGCGGCACTCGGGATATTGATGGGGCAATGCATGGGAATTGCGCGGCACACGCGTTCGGCGGCATTGCGCACGAAGTGGGCAGCCTCCATCTATGGGAAGTCGAAGACAGGCTCACAGCTGCAGGCCCTTCGACATCCGCCGCGGCCGCCCATTGAAGATTTTGGAGACAGGACTGATGTCCATTTCGATCTATCGCCTTACCGTTCCGATGTTCCAGCGCGGCCTCGCCAGCCTGAAGACCTATCTCGACAAGGCTGAAGCCTATGCGAAGGAAAAGAATATCGATCCCGCCATACTCGTCTCCGCTCGGCTTGCGCCCGACATGCTGTCGCTCGCCGGCCAATATCAGCGGGCCAGCGACAGCGCCAAGTTCACGCTCGCTCGCCTGACCGCAACCGAAGCGCCGAAGTTCGAAGATAACGAGACGACGATCGAGCAGTTGCGCGAGCGCCTGGCAAAGACCGAGACCTATCTCGCCACCTTTTCTGCGCAAGCGCTGGAGGGCGCGGAAAGCCGCCAGATCACGCTGCCGGGCAAGAGCGGCATCGTACTGCCGGGTGACGAATATATCACCACCTTCGCCCTGCCGAACTTCTACTTTCACGTCGCCACCGCCCACGCCATCCTGCGCAACCAGGGCGCACCGATCGGCAAGCGCGACTATCTCGGTTGATTCAAGGCAAATTCCAGCAAAGGCGCACAGCGGATCTTGCTGGGATTGCGTAAAAATAACCGGGCGTTGCGGTCATTCGAAGAAGACGGAAATGCCCTACCGGGGTCGATGCGTCACCGGCCCCTTTTCCGTCAGCTCGGTATAGGCAAGCGTCTGATCGAGATGCCGCGCTCTCAGCGAGAGCAACTTCTCGGCATATTGAAGTCGGATCGCCGCATAGGCCGGATCCGCCGCGACGTCGTCGAGTTCCATCGGATCATCGCTGAGATTGAAGAGCAGCGGCGGCAGTGCGGCAAAATGCACATATTTGAACCGATCGTCGCGGACCACGGCGAGATTGCATTGGTTCGGCCTCAGCCCGAAATGCCGTTCTGCCTCACCTTTGGCAATGTCGCGGAAATCGAATTCCCAGAATATCGCATCGCGCCAGCCTTCCGAGCGCCCGCCCATGATGAACGGCATCAGCGACCGGCCGTCGAGCCCGTTCTTTGCCTCGATGCCGAGCCTTTCGCAAAGCGTGGGAAAAATATCCGCAGCGCCGGTGAAATCGTCAACGATCCTGCCGGCCGCAACGTTTGCGGGATCGCGGATTATCAGCGGGATATGATAGCTGCCATCGAAGAAGCCGCCCTTGCCGAGCGTCCAATGATCTCCCGCCATCTCCGCATGGTCCGAGGTGAAGATGATCAGTGTATCGTCCCAGGCGCCTGCATCCTTCAGCGCTTGCCAGACCCTGCCGAGCTGCGCATCGACCTCTGAGATCATCCCGTAATAAATCGCCCGGATCGCCGCCAAGTCCTCGCCGCTCCAGGCGCTGAGCGGCCCCTGCGCCCCGTGAATGAAGCTGCCCTTGTCGGAGAGCTGCATGGCATAGGCGAGATAGGGATGAGCCCGCTGTTCTGCTTCGCGATTTTCCGCCCGCGCAAAGGCCGGTCCGTCATCCGGCTTGTACATCCGGTTGAACGGCGCCGGCACGGAAAATGGCGGGTGCGGGCGCAGGAAAGAGACATGCGCAAACCACGGCCGGTCCTGTTCGCCCATCCAGCGAATGAACTCGTCGGCCAGGAAGGCGGTCTGGGTCTCATCGCTGGAGTAGGCTGGCGCCGCATCGGAAATTTCGCCGGCATCAGCACCGACGGGGATATGGATGTCGCGGCTGACGGCATTCAAATGGCCACGTGACCTGAGCCATGAGAGCCATTGCCGCTCATGTTCGGGCAGGAGTTGGCGAGCGGTAAAACCCGGCAACACGCCTTCATAGGTGGTCAGATGCGGGTCAGCCGCATCCATGCCGCGTGGATCGGGCGCCGTGTCGGTATAACCGAACAGCGTCGGGTCGTATCCCGCCCGCCGGGCCGCCAGCGCCAGATTGTCGAAGCGAGCGTCGAGCGGCGAACCATTGCGGCAGACCCGATGGTTCATCTGATAAAGGCCGGTATAGACCGTGGCCCGGGCCGGCGAGCAGGGGGCTGCCCCGGCATAATGCTGCCGGAAGAGCGTGCCTTCGCGCGCCAGTGCATCGATGTGAGGTGTTTTCACACAAGCATGACCGACCGCCGACAGGCAGTCGCCACGCCATTGGTCCGCGGTGATCAGGAGAACATTGGGCCGGCGGAGCTTCTCAAGGCTTTTTGGCTCAATGCTGGTTGGATTTTGCATGCCAATTCCAGGCGGAACGGATGATCTCGGACAGATCATACTGCGGCACCCAGCCGAGCACGTCGCGCGCCTTGTCGTTGTTGGCGACCAGCGTATGCGAATCCCCTTCGCGCCGGCCGATATATTCGACCGGGAAGGGCCGGTTCGACACGTCCTCGATCGCGCCCAGCAATTCCCTGACCGTCGTGCCCGTGCCGGTGCCGAGGTTGAGTGCGACGGAATCGCCGCCCCTCAGCAGATATTCGACGGCGCGCACATGCGCATCGGCAAGATCCAGCACATGGATGTAGTCGCGCACGCAGGTGCCATCGCGCGTCTCGTAGTCGCTGCCGAACACCTTGAAACCCTGGCGACGACCGAGTGCGGCGTCGATCGCCAAGGGAATCGCATGGGTTTCCGGCTGGTGCCATTCGCCGATCCGACCTTCGAAATCAGCACCGGCCGCATTGAAATAACGAAGCACCACTGAGCGCAGGCCCTTGTACTGGTCGTAATCGGCAAGCGCCTGTTCGACGATATATTTGGTTCGACCATAGGGATTGATCGGCACCTGCCGGTGCGTCTCGTCGAGCGGCACGCTCTGCGGCAGTCCATAGGTGGCGCAGGTGGAGGAGAAGACGAAGGCATTGATGCCGGCCGCCTGCGCCGCCGAAAGCAGCGTCAAAGTGCCAATGACGTTGTTTTCATAGAAGGAAACAGGATCCTTGACCGATTCCCCGACCTCGATCAGCGCGGCGAAGTGGAGGATGGCCGCCGGCTTGTGCTTGGCCATCACCTCGTCCAGCCGGGCACGATCGCGAATGTCGCCCTCTTCCGCCGGCCCCCATTTGACGAACTCGCGATGGCCGTTTGAAAAATTATCGAAGACGACAGGCCTATAGCCCTTGTTCGCCAGGTCGAGGCACGTATGCGAGCCGATATAACCGGCGCCGCCGACCACAAGAACCGTTTCACCTGCCATGCACCACCCTTAATGATCAGTGAGAGATGGAAGAAACCTAGACGAGATAGACGTCAATAAAAAGAAGGAACTGCGATTAGCAGGAGCTGACAATACGTCAAATGCCGAAACCGGCGGTTTGCGATTTGGCCGAAACGGCGAAGTCGATCAATTATTCGCGTGATTTGCACGACCGCCCGATTTAAGCGGCTTGTATCATCGGGCGATGATCACCGATCCGCAGCAATCAGCCAGGGAGAACGGGAATGAGGAAGGCATTGATCGTCTGGGGCGGCTGGCCGGGCCACGAGCCGGAACAATGCGCCCATATCGTCGCCGATCTCCTGCGCGAGGACGATTTTGCCGTGGAGGTGACCGGCGATCTCGGGATATTCGGGTCTCCGACCCTGGCCAAGGCGGATCTGCTGGTGCCCATCATCACCGGCGGAACGCTGGAAAAGCCCCATGCTAGCGCCCTGGTCGAGGCCGTACGTGGAGGTCTCGGACTCGCCGGCCATCACGGCTCGCTCGCCACCTCCTTCAAGGAAAGCGCGCCTTTCCGCTACGTCTCCGGCGTCACCTGGGTCGCCCATCCCGGCAACATCATCGATTTCCGTGTCGCCGTCACCCGCCAGGACGATCCTGTCATGGAGGGCATTCCTGACTTCGACTACCGTTCGGAGCAATATTATCTGCATTATGATCCGACGGTCGAAATCCTTGCGACCACCACTTTCACCGGCGCCTACGATCC
This sequence comes from Rhizobium sp. YTUHZ044, assembly GCF_051123975.1. Taxonomy (NCBI): domain Bacteria; kingdom Pseudomonadati; phylum Pseudomonadota; class Alphaproteobacteria; order Hyphomicrobiales; family Rhizobiaceae; genus Rhizobium; species Rhizobium sp. YTUHZ044. The sequence continues at coordinate 4,131,405 of NZ_CP101426.1, read as the reverse complement.
GGCGGCGCGCAATGTGGTGATGCCCGTCGTCTTCAAACGCCATTTCGGCGCCGGCCGCATCTTCTATTCCGCTCTCGGCCATGTCGCCGCCGAGTTCGACCATCCCTATATGCCGCTCATCCTGCGGCGCGGCCTCGGCTGGGCTGCCCGCCAATAGTATCAGGACGACACATCGCTGCACTCGGGCGGGGTGAGTGCTTCAATTTGACAGGAAAAGATTTTAACGCGCCGCTTTCAGCTGCAGGTCGTTCTCGACCGCGGCGACCGCCCCATCACAGACCCGCATCAGCCGCCCGGCCGCCTTCAGCTTCTCGATGAGATCGTTCCCATCGGGCGATGCCTTCGTCAATTCCAGTTGCTCGAATTCCTTGAGCGCTTGCGCCCAGTGGCTTTCCCCACGCCCATCCGGCCTGCCTTCCGATTCCCACAGCGAATAAGCGCGCTGGCTGACCCAGACGTCCCTATTGTGACTCATAACAAACCCCGGCCGAAAAATTGGAAGCAAATAACGATAGTCGACAAGGTGCCAAACCCGGCTTTAGGAGTCGTTACGACGCAGCGTTATTTTTTAGATAATACGAGGAAATGCCAATACTTAGGTCCTGATAAAGTAATATGAATCGACGACGGAATCGCCCCCACATATTGCTGCGGCCCTTGCCGATACGGCAAAGGCCGCAGCATTGTCGGAGGCAATCAGCGACGTTCCCGTTTGCGACGCCAGGGTGCATCCTTCTGCCAGTCGCCGGCCATGATGCTTCCATACGGAATGACCTCGTCGACCACCTCGGCCAGACCGTAATGCTCGATCTGGGCACGCACGTTGGCGGCGGACTTGTAGGCACTCGGCAGTTCCGAGGCGTCGGCAAAGCCCGAGAAGAAGCGAACGTCCAGGCCCGCGGTCTCCTTTTCCAGGATCTCCGCCAGATTGTTCGGGCTCAGGCCGCGGGCATCGGCGCCATATTCTTCCGCCAGGCGCCGCATATGGGCGCTGCGCGAAAAATTACGGCCGGCGCCATGCGGCGAGAATCCGAGGCCATGGGCGGCGTTGGAGCCGCGGACGATCAGGATCGGTTCCGCCATGTTGAGCGGAATGATCGTCAGATCGGTCGCATCCTCGGCCCATTTGTCGAAGGCCGGCGTCGCTCCCTTGCCGTGATAGAAGAGGCCGTCCGATTTCCGGAAAACGAAATTGTGCTCGTTCCAGAAACGATCGGCCACCTTCGCCGAGAGTGCCTCTGCCGCCATGTCATGGACGATATAGTGGTTTTCCCTCGTCCACTGCCGGATGGTCTGCAGAGCCGACCAGTAGAGGTCGCCCTCTTCGGTGTCGGCGGGAATCCATGCATTGTCCCGCAGGGTTTCCGGCGAGATCTGCTCGCGGAAGCGGTTCGCGGCCTTCATGCCGTTGTCGTAGAGCCGGGCACCCGGCGCACGCGACCCATGATGGGTGACGAGTGCGGTCTCGCCGGTCGATCTCATCGTTCCGACATAGGCGAAGTGGTTGCCGTCGCCCTGCGTGCCGAAATGTTCGATGCCGACGCTCAGCGCTCCGTCGCGCAGAAACGGGTTCTGCTGGAAGGCAGATAGCGTCGCTTCGGAAGGCTTGATCTGCGCACCGCGCGGGCGGCCCCCGGGACCGAAATGCGTCACTGCATGCACCGCATCGAGAAGCGATTTCGGATCGACGTCCGGGAAGATCGAGATCGCCATGGAGCAGCAGATGTCAGCCGAGTGCATGCCCGGATGGATCGCCTCCGATGCCACGACGCCGCCAACCGGAATGGTGCCGATCGGCCCGGCCGGGCAAGCATCCGGCATGATTGCCGCAGCCCGGATGACCGGCGTGCGTGCAAGCGCCCGCATCGTCGCGTTGACCTTCTCGACATTGTCCTGCTCGAAGGGGTTATCGGCGCGGATATTGGAATAGATCTCGATATCGTTATCCGCCCTCAAGGCGAGCGTCGGCGCCGGTTGAAAGGCCCTTGCCGCTTCGAGGGCCTCTGCGGCCGAACCGCCTTGGCTCAAAATCCTGTTGGCCGCGTCGAGAGCCGGGCGAAACCACTTGCCCTGGCTCATGCCTGCGTCGATCAGATCCTGTCCGCTCATGATCTCGGTCATCTTCTCTTCTGCGTCTGCAGTCCTTCTTCTTCGTTGCGTTTCGGGTCTCGCCTGGGCGACGATTTCCCGGAGACCTTCTTTCCTGTCGTCGTGCCGGCGTTCACCGGATATTTTTGCAGCGGCGACAAAGGTGGACGAAACCTGCGTGGCCCCGCCCGTGCCAGAGAGCGCCGCCAAGGACCGGAGTCGAACCGGTCGGGCCACCTCAACACGGAGGCTGTAGTTCCGTCCGGCATTCGCCGCTGCAATTTCGGTCATGGCGACAAGTCTTGAGGAAACATCTTGCGCATCCTCCTCCCTCTCGGATTCGGGCGGCAAGGCGGGCCTTGAACCCGCGCCCTTTCGGGTTACCGATGTAGTTTCCCCGGCATTCGCCATATGTTTTGTACGTCATTCCATTGGTCCGCGACGACGAGATATGGTGGAACACCCGCTCTATCCGCTGAGCTACGAGTCCTTGTTTTTTGGGGGACCCGACGGGATTCGAACCCGCGACCTGGAGAGTGACAGTCTGTAGTTCCATCCGGCATTCATCACGGTGCCTCGCGCCGTTCACTGGCGGCGCGAAGCTTTTTCAAAGATCAGTCGCCTCGATCCTGCGAACCCAATCGCCCGAACCGGACTTGCCGGCTGCGAAACTGGTGATGGCTCCGTAGACGCCATCCGAGAAGCCGCCGATGTTCAGCACGTCCTCTGCCTTGGCCGGCGTCTGGACGTAAGGCTGGATGTCGAGGCAGACCAGCTTTGCAGCCGGGTTCAGCCTCTTGAGCCGCGCCCATTCGACCATCATCCCTGTCGCCTGGCCGTGCCCCCGCGCATCCATCCAGGACTGGTTGTCCGAGACGAAGAGCACGAGGTCCACCGCCGCCTTCTCCTTTGCGAGCAGCCGCAGCGGTGCAGAACAGTTCGTTCCGCCGCCGCCCACCGCCGCGAGCTTCGCCGCGTTGGTCATCACGCTGTCGCGCCCGTTCAGCTGGACGTTCACGACGTCCTGTTCGAAGGGGATGATACGCGTCTGCCGGTTGCGGCGCAGGAACGACGCAGCCACGAGTGCTGCGACATCGATGCAGCGGACGGCTGATGTCGCGCCCTTCCGGTAACCGGTGACGGGGGACGACATGGAGCCGGAGACATCCGGGCAGACCACGACATTGCCGCCGATCGTCGGCACGCTGGAGATTGCCACCTCCATCGCATCCTGCAGAGCATCCGCAACGACAGCCGGAACCGACTGGTTCGCCATATGCCACGCGACCATCAACTGGTAGGGGAAGACGCGCGCCTTCCGCACCGCTTCCGGATCGGCGATCCGCGCAGCAAGCCGTTCGGCCATGCCATCCACCTCGAACACCCCGTTTCGGGCAAAGGTGTTGAGGTTCTGGCGCACCATCTGCCACGAGCCCTTCAAGGCGATTTCCGACCACTGCTCCTTGCTGAGACCCAGCGAGGTCAGCATCTGGAACGGCACGGGCGGCAGCGGCAAGCTGCTATCCCGCTTGAACGCTTCGAACGCTTTTACCTCAGCCGGCAATGCTGCGACATCATACGGCTTGCCGACTGCCCATGCGTAGAGCGCCTGACGCTCCGCGTCTCGCGGCTTTGGATGTACCATCCGGATCACATCAGGCAGCGACGGATCATTGCCGACCATCGCATGCAGGAACTGTTCCGTAGTTACCCGGTCGAACCAGGCCTGCACCATCTTCTTCGGCCGCGTCCCGAGCGATTTCCGGCCCGTCACACCCGACCGCATGAACTGCACGAAGCCGCGCAGCATCTTGCCGCTCTTCACGACACGCGGAAAAGCCCGCGCAAAGGCATCGCTTTCGAGGCTCGAAAGCATAGCCAGCAGCATGACCGGCATGTCCTTCATGTGGCCTTTCTCCGCCGCATGGATCGCAAGCTTTGCCAGGAATTCTGGCTCGACCTCCGCCGCAAGCTGCCTCACGGCATCGAGCTGCTCTCCTGCATCTGCATAGAAAGTGTCGCTGAACGTTCCGGTAACGGCATATTGCGCCAGGGCTTCGCGCGGCGACAGGGCATAGGCTGCTGCGCCTTCGTGGTTGGTCGTCGTCGTGCCGGCGAGCAGCTTTCCGAAATAGGGTTTGAAGATTGCCTTGTTCACCATGGCAGCACCTCTTTGATTTGGTTCTGCCGAATACAATTCAAGTGGCGTGCCAGTTTCTAAAATCCGCGACAAGCCTCCGCGAATGCGGTCATAAAGATTTGATTTTTAATAGTAAAAAATTAGCAGAGAATTTCTGCCCTGCAAATTGCCAAGTTCGAGAAAGCGGAATAGTCTATCTGATTATCTACGGCTTTATAATTTTGGATAAATGGTGAAGCGCCGGGTCGCCATCAGCATTCTTGGAACGACCCTCGACGTGGGCCGGCGTGAAGACCGATGGACGCGCTGGCGGCCGAACGTCGGCCTTTGCCAACAGGCCGGTCTTTTCATCGATCGGCTGGAACTGATCCACGACAACCATTCCGACTGGCTGGCCAAGACCGTAATCAGGGATATCGAGACGATTTCGCCCGCGACGGAGGTTCGCCAGCGCATCATCAATCTGCGCGACCCCTGGGACTTTTCCGAAGTCTATACGAGCCTCAGGGATTTTGCCCGGGACTACAGTTTCGATCCCGAGGCCGAAGACTATCTCGTCAACATCACCACCGGCACCCATGTCGCCCAGATCTGCTGGTTCCTCCTGACCGAAGCGCGCATCATCCCCGGCAGGTTGCTGCAGCTTTCTCCGCCGCGCGAGCGCGAGCCGGGACAGGATTTCGCGGGAACCCATCGCATCATCGATCTTGATCTCTCGCGCTATGACGAAATCGCCAAGCGCTTCGCATCCGAACAGGCCGACGCCGCCTCGTTTCTGAAATCCGGCATTTCGACGCGAAATCCCGCCTTCAATCGCATGATCGACGAGATCGAGCGCGTTGTCATTCGCTCTACTGCCCCGGTCCTGCTGACCGGCCCGACCGGCGCAGGAAAATCCCAGCTTGCCAAGCGGATCTACGAACTCAAGAAGGCCGAGCGAAAAGTCAGCGGTCCCTTCGTCGAGGTTAACTGCGCAACGCTGCGCGGGGATCACGCCATGTCGGCGCTTTTCGGCCATGTCAAAGGCGCCTTCACCGGCGCCGCAGGCGAACGGCCTGGCCTCCTGAAGTCGGCGGACAAGGGCGTGCTCTTTCTCGACGAGATCGGTGAACTGGGCCTCGATGAACAGGCCATGTGCTTGCGGGCGATTGAGGAAAAGCGCTTTCTGCCAGTCGGTGCGGACCGCGAAGTTTCCGCCGACTTCCAGCTTCTGGCGGGCACCAATCGCGATCTCGGCGACGCCGTCCGTCGCGGCCGATTCCGCGAGGATCTCTTTGCCCGGCTCAATCTATGGACTTTCCAGCTGCCGGCCTTGCGCGAGCGCAGGGAGGATATCGAGCCCAATCTTGATTTCGAACTTCGGCGTTTCCTTGAGCGTGAAGGGCAGAACGTCACCTTCAACAAGGAAGCGCGAAGCCGCTATCTCACGTTTGCTACCGGCGCGGAGGCCCTCTGGAGCGCGAATTTCCGCGACTTGTCCGCTTCCGTAACGCGCATGGCGACGCTTGCGCCTCAAGGCCGAATCACGGTGGAGGTCGCCGACGACGAGATCCGACGCCTGAAGGCCGCCTGGCGCGGCTCATCGGGACGCCAATCCTCCGACGACATCCTGATCGATCTGCTCGGCGAAGACGCCACTGCCCGCCTCGATCGTTTCGACGCCGTTCAACTCGCCGCCGTCCTTAGCACCTGCCGGGAGCATGCCAGTGCCAGCGCCGCGGGCCGGGCGCTGTTTGCAAATTCGCGCCTGGAAAAGAAGAGCAGCAACGACGCCGATCGCCTTGCCAAATATCTGGCGCGCTTTGAACTGAAATTCGAAGATGTACGGAAACCGCATCGGGATTACCGCAACGCCTCCCCGCTCGGCGCCTTGGACTGATGTGAACGCTGAGATACTGTCGGGCTGAAACGATAGAGTTGGTCCATGGCAGCAAAGACGACACTCAACGCAAAGAATCTGGAGGCCCTCGGTGCGCAGCGTCTCGCCGAACTGCTGATCGAAATCAGCACCGGCAGCGCCGCCCACAAACGGCGGCTTCGAATGGAGCTTGCCGGCAATCATGGTGGTGCGGAAGTGGCCCGTGAGGTGCGGAAACGTCTCGCCAGCATTGCGCGAGCCCGCACCGTCATCGAATGGCATAAGGTGAAGGCTGTTAACGCCGACCTCGAAACGCAGCGGTCCGCGATCGTCACTGTCGTCGCTGCCGACGATCCGAAGGAAGCGTTCGATCTTATCTGGCAATTCCTTGCTGTCGCCGACACGATATTCGCGCGGTCCAACAGCGGCGACAGCGCGTTCATCGAGACGTTCCATCAGGCATGCGCCGATGCCGGCGTCATCGCCAGCTCCGCTTGTATCGGTATCGATGTCCTTGCCGACAGGATCTTTACTGCGCTGCAGGATAACGACTACGGCCAATATGATCCGCTGATCGCCGAGATGGTTCCGGCGCTGGGCAAGGACGGCCTTGAACGTTTGAAGAGCCTCCTGGTGCGATGGTCGAACGAACCGGAGGAGAAGCCTGCCGACGCAGACCGGGAGATTTTCGGCTGGGGCGGCAAGGGGCCGATTTACAAGGACGAGATCTACACCAATCATCGGCAACGGAGGGCACGCATCGCTCTGCAGGAAATTGCCGATGCACAGAATGATGTCGATGCCTTCATCGCCCAGCAGCCGGAAGAGACGTTAAGGGCGCCGATGGTCGCAGCCGAGATTGCCGACCGTTTGCTTTTAGCTGGACGCGCGGAGGAAGCATTGGAGATTTTGGACGCCGCCGATCACAGGGAGCGGTTCGAACTGCCTTTTGAATGGCAGCACGCCCGCGTCAAAGCCCTCGACGTCCTGGGGCGGGGGCAAGAAGCGCGGTCCTATCAATGGCAATGCTTCGAGCAGTCGCTGAATGGCGAGCACCTTCGCGCTTTCCTGCGAAGGCTCGCCGACTTCGACGATATCGAGGCCGAGGAGAAGGCATTCGCCTTTGCACACCGCTTTCCGGACGTTCATCGAGCCCTTGCCTTTTTTCTCACCTGGCCCGCACCTGCCGAGGCCGCAAAACTGATATCCGGGCGCCAGGCCGAATTGAACGGCGACCTCTACGAGCTGATGACACCAGCGGCCGAGATGCTGCAGGAGAAATTCCCGCTCGCAGCAACCGTGGTGCTACGGTCGATGATCGGCTTCGCCCTCGATGAAGGCCGATCCAGCCGCTACAGGCATGCCGCGCGCCATCTGGCGGTATGCGCGTCGCTCGCGCCTCATATCGACGATTTCGGCAGCGCCCGACCTCATGACACCTACGTCGCCGAATTGAAGCGTCAACATGGAAAAAAGCATGGTTTCTGGAGCTTGATCCGTTAGTTGCATACCCGATTCACGAACGGAAAGGACATCGTCATGACCGATGCTTCGTGGCACGCAGATCCCCTGAGTTGGGGCAATGGCCCACGCATATTCGAAGCCTTCCTCGAACCGACGGACCCTTATTCCGCCAGGGCATTCAACAAGCTGGACACCCTTCTCGATCAGGCGGGCGAAAACAGGATCACGGTGAAAATTCGCCTACAGTCGCAGCCTTGGCATATGTATTCCGGCGTGATCGTCCGCTGCATTATCGCAGCCTCGACCCTGGAAGGCGGCAAGGAGACGGCGAAGAAGGTCATGGCCGCCGTCGCCGCGCATCGGGAGGAATTCGAATTCGATCATCACGCCGGCGGCCCGAACATGGACGTCACGCCAAATCAGATCATCGAGCGTCTGGAGGGCTATAGCGGCGTGGAGCTGAAGGACGCCTTCGCAATCCCGGATCTCGACCGGGAGATCAAATGGCAGTGCAGATATGCCCGGCAAAACGGCGTCCACGTCTCGCCGACCTTCATGATCAACGGGCTGGTGCAGGCGGACGTGAGCAGTGGCGATGAGGTCGATACCTGGGTGAAGAAGGTAATGAGCCGATGACGCCGGCTATGCTGACGCCCGGAAAACCATAAGCACTGCTATTTCGGAGAAACTGGAGCGGGCGAAGGGATTCGAACCCTCGACCCCAACCTTGGCAAGGTTGTGCTCTACCCCTGAGCTACACCCGCTCAACCCGCATCGGTCCGGGGTAGTCGTTGGACCGTGGGCGCCGCCTCGTGGCGACGGGCGCTATATGGCCTAACGGATTTTCAAATGCAACAGGGAAATGACGCAGAGTCGAAGAAAAATTTTGGCGCCCGGCCAGGCGGCGGGGAAAGGCCGCAAAACTGGGGGCAGAGCGTCGGTTGCGAAGATTGCCAAACATTGTGGACGGACTTAATCAGGACGCCTCGACTTTCCTTATCCTCATTCGACGGATCGCCCGATGTCCGAAAATACCCCCAAGACAAGAGAAGAATTGTTCGCCTTCCTCGACGGACTAGGGATCGCTTACAAGACGGTCGATCATGCGCCGGTCTTTACCGTGGCCGAATCGGTTGCGCTGCGCGATGAAATCCCCGGCGGCCACACCAAGAATCTGTTCATCAGGGACAAGAAGGACCGGTATTTTCTGCTGACGGTGGAGGAGAATGCCGAGGTCGACCTCAAGCAGGTTCACACCATCATCGGCGGGTCCGGCAGGGTCTCCTTCGGCAGGGCGGAGAAGCTCATGGAGTATCTGGGAGTCATTCCGGGCGCGGTCACCGCCTTCGGCGCGATCAACGATACCGCAGGAAACGTCACCTTCGTGCTCGATGCCGATCTGATGGAAGAGGAGATCGTCAACTGCCATCCGCTCTCCAACGATGCGACGACATCGATTGCGAGCGGTGACCTCGTTCGTTTTATGGAAGCGACCGGACATAAGCCGCTTGTCTTGAAAGTGACGTCCTGACATACGATTTTAGCGCTACAATGATGCCGGCAGGATCGGCGCGGCGGGAGATACCTATGAGCGGCAGCAACAACCCCTATAACGGTTCCTTCGGAAATCAGATGTCGGCAACGGCAAGCTTCGGCGCTCAGCCGGAAGCGGCGGCTGCGGCCGGCAGCTACATCACCGACACGACGACTGCGAATTTCGGCAAGGATGTCATCGAGGCGTCACGCAAACAGCCGGTGCTGGTCGATTTCTGGGCGCCCTGGTGCGGTCCGTGCAAGCAGCTGACGCCAGTCCTGGAGAAGGTGGTCAATGAGGCCAAGGGCCGCGTTCGTCTGGTCAAGATGAATATCGACGACCATCCCTCGATTGCCGGCCAGCTCGGCATCCAGTCGATTCCGGCCGTCATCGCCTTCGTCAACGGCCGTCCGGCCGATGGCTTCATGGGCGCGGTGCCGGAAAGTCAGATCACTCAGTTCATCGACCGTATCGCCGGGCCTGCCGGTGCTGATGAGGCGGCCGAGATCGAAGCCGTGCTGACGGAGGCGGCGGAGCTGCTCACTGCCGGCAACATCAACGAGGCGGCGCAGCTTTACGGCGCGGTCATCCAGGCCGATCCCGAGAATGCCAAGGCGCTTGCCGGGATGGCCGAATGCATGATCGCCGCAAACCAGCATCAGCGGGCGCGCGAAACGCTGACTGATCTGCCGGAAGAGCTGGCGAAGGACGCCGGCATCCAGGCGGTGCTGAAGAAGCTCGATCAGATCGAGGAGGCGCGCAAGCTCGGCGATCCCGTGGCACTCGAGCATGAACTGGCCATCAATCCCGATCATCACGAGGCGCGGCTGAAGCTCGCCAAGATCCGCAATGTCGAAGGCCGGCGCGAGGAAGCCGCCGAACATCTGCTTCTCATCATGCGCAAGGATCGCGCCTTCGACGATGACGGCGCCCGCCGTCAACTGCTGCAGTTCTTCGAGGTCTGGGGTTTCAAGGATCCGGCGACGGTTGCCGCCCGGCGCAAGCTTTCGGCAATGCTGTTCTCTTAAGATGAATATCCGCCCTTGCGTTTTCGGGCGGGGGCACCACATTCTCGTCAGGACGGGCACGCCCGTCTACCAGAATGCGGGACGGTTTCATGCAAGTCGGTAATGCCAGATACCTGAAGCCGGGCGATCTGCCTGATGCGATCGCCGTCTTCCCCCTGACCGGGGCCCTCCTCCTGCCCGCCGGGCAGCTTCCCCTCAACATCTTCGAGCCGCGTTATCTGGCGATGCTGGATGCAGCACTTGCCGGAAACCGGCTGATCGGCATGGTCCAGCCGGCACTCGGCGAACATGAGGACAAGGGCGGCGAGCACAATCTTGCCGCCGTCGGCTGCCTCGGTCGCATCACCTCATTTGCCGAGACCGGCGACGGGCGCTATATCGTGTCGCTGACCGGCGTCTGCCGCTTCCGGCTCCTGGAGGAGAAGGTGACCAGCGATCCCTTCCGCACCTTCCGCATCGCGCCCTTCATTGCCGATCTCTCGGCTGAAAACGAGGAGGAGGCGGTCGACCGTACGGCGCTGCTGACCGCCTTCAAGGCATATCTCGATGCCAATAAGCTGGAGGCCGACTGGGAGAGCGTCGAGCGGGCCAGCAACCTGACGCTCGTCAATTCACTTGCCATGATGTCGCCGTTCGGGCCGGCTGAAAAGCAGGCGCTCCTGGAGGCGCCGGACCTGAAGACACGGGCCGAGACGCTGATCGCCATTACCGAAATCGTGCTGGCGCGGGTCTTCGGTGACTCCGATACGGTTCTGCAGTAGACTGCGGCCATGGACGAAAAACTGAGCCGCGTCGATCCGAAACTGCTGGAACTCCTGGTCTGTCCGCTCTCCAAGGGCCGGCTTTCCTATGATCGCGAACATAATGAGCTTGTCTCGGAAAAGGCGCAGCTTGCCTATCCGATCCGTGACGGCATTCCGATCATGCTGGTGTCCGAGGCCCGCCGCCTCGACGAATAGCCTCTCCGAATTCGGCTAAATCGTCTGACCGGCCAGCAGCCGCGGATTATCCTTTGCCGCTGTTCCGGCCGCCTGGCTGATGAAGAAGGATTTGAGACGCGGCAGCCGGTCGACGATGCCGAGACCAACGTCGCGGGCGATACGGATCGGCATTGCGTCGTTGGAGAAGAGCCGGTTCAGCACGTCGGTCGTCACTCCCATACGGAAGGTGTCGAAGCGCCGCCAGGTCTGGTAACGCTCGAGGATGTTGATCGAGCCGATATCGAGACCGAGGCGGTCGGCCTCGACAATCGTTTCGGCGAGCGCTGCCACGTCCTTGAAGCCGAGATTGAGCCCTTGCCCTGAGATCGGATGGATGCCATGCGCGGCGTCACCGGCCAGCGCCAGACGCGGAGCAACGAAGGAGCGGGCAAGCGTCAGGCCGAGCGGAAAGGCGCGTTTGTCGCCGATGACCTTCAGCGCCCCGAGTTTGTGGCCGAAGCGGCGTTCCAGTTCCTCCTCGAAGATCAGATCGTCGGCGGCAACCAGCCTGTCGGCATCATGCGTGCGTTCCGTCCAGACGAGCGAGGAGCGGTTGTTCCTGAGGGGCAGGATGGCGAAGGGGCCGGCCGGCAAAAAATGCTCCTCGGCACAGCCGTCATGCGGCCGCTCATGTTCGACGGTCGCGACAATGCCGGACTGGCCGTAGTCCCAGGTGACGGTCCTGATGCCGGCGAGATCGCGCAGCCTCGAGCGCACGCCGTCGCAGGCAACCACCAGCCGGGATTCCAGCGTGCTGCCGTCCGAAAGCGTGACGTCGGCATGGCTGTCGTGGGTTTTGAATTCGGTCGCCCCAAGCCCGTGGCGGATGTCGATGCCGAGCCGCTCGCAGAGGCCGCGCAGTGCTGCCACCATGGCAACGTTCGGGATCATGTGTGCGAAGGGCCGGCCTTCCTCCACTTCGCCGTCGAACGTCAGGAATACGGGACGGACCGGATCGGAGGTCCTGGAATCGGTGACGATCATCTTGGTGATCGGCTGCGCTTCCGGCTCTATCTCGTTCCAGATGCCGAAGACGTCGAGCATCTTTGAGGCCGCCGCGATGATGGCTGAGGCGCGCGTATCGTTTTTCCAGACATGCTCTGGGGCGGCCTCCACGACCGTGACGTTCAGATGGGGCGCTGCCTGCTTGACCGCGACCGCCGCGGAAAGGCCGACATACCCCGCGCCCACAACCAGCATATCCAGCATCGCGCCGCTCCCGTACCTTGTGCCTCAGATGTGATCTATATAGATCATCGCAACTTCACTTCCTACCGCCGGGAGGCATACAAAATGACGCGCGAGACGACCGAGCCCTCGGCGATGGAGAGGCTGCTTGCGACGCTCGATCTCGAGCCGATCGAGGTCGATATCTTCCGCGGCCGCAGTCCGCAGGTCGGCTGGCAGCGGGTCTTCGGCGGCCAAGTGATCGGCCAGGCGCTGATGGCGGCACAGCGTACCATCGGGTCCGAGCGCTTCGTCCATTCGCTGCACGCTTACTTCATGCGCCCCGGCGATCCCTCGGTGCCGATCATCTACCAGGTGGAGCGCATCCGCGACGGATCGAGCTTCAATACCCGGCGGGTCGTCGCGATCCAGCACGGCAAAGCGATCTTCGCGCTGTCGGCTTCTTTCCAGTTGGAGGAAGCGGGCTTCGACCATCAGGTCGCCATGCCCGACGTGGCAATGCCCGAAGAGGTGCTCGGCGAACAGCAGATCAAGGAGCAATTTCTTGCGCATGCGCCGGAAGCGATCCGGAAATACTGGGAGCGCGAGCGGCCGATCGAGATCCGCCCCGTCTCGCTGACCCATTATTTTTCCGACAGGAAACTCGACCCCCGGCAGGATGTCTGGGTGCGCGCCACCGGTCCGATTCCCGATGACCGGCTCTATCAGGCTGCGGTGCTGGCCTATCTCTCTGACATGACGCTGCTCGATACGTCGCTTTATGCGCACGGAACGTCTATCTTCGATCAGAGCCTGCAGGTCGCAAGTCTCGATCACTCCATGTGGTTCCACCGGCCGTGCAAGCTCGACGACTGGCTGCTTTATACGCAGGACAGCCCCTCGGCTTCGGGCGCCAGGGGATTGACTCGCGGCAGCCTGTTCACGCGAACAGGTGTGTTGATCGCATCCGTCGCGCAAGAAGGATTGATTCGGAAAAAGGCAAATGAATAAATAACGGGCATATTTGCAAATTTGCGCATTATTTGTGCGCTTATTGCTCGATCAATTGCCTGTTTATTGGTATTGCCAATTATAACATTTATTTTTCAATAAGTTAACTTCGGCTTCGAATCTGGCACGTCCTTTGAATGTATATCGCCGGTCGCTGTTCAGGAACGTCAGCGGCAAGGAGAGTCGGCTCCGCGCCGAGGATAACGAAGGATGGGAAACCAGATGAAAATTGTGATGGCTATTATCAAGCCGTTCAAGCTCGATGAGGTCCGCGAAGCGCTTACGGCGATCGGCATTCAGGGCCTGACCGTAACCGAAGTGAAGGGTTACGGACGTCAAAAGGGACATACCGAAATTTATCGCGGCACCGAATATGCGGTCAGCTTCCTGCCGAAGCTCAAGATCGAAATCGCGGTTGCATCGGAACTTGTCGACAGGGCGGTCGAAGCCATCGCGGCATCGGCCAAGACCGGCCAGATCGGTGACGGCAAGATTTTCGTCTATTCGATCGACCATGCCGTGCGCATCCGTACGGGCGAAACCGATTCAGAAGCGCTGTAAACGGCAGATCAAGGAGCCTTTTCCAATGTCAATCTCGAAGTTTTCTTCCACCTTTGCGCGGGTCGGCGCAGCATCGGCCGCGCTTCTTGCGCCGGCCGTTGCTTTTGCGCAGGAGACTGCCGCGCCAGCCGCTGCCGCCGCTGCTCCTGCCTTCACCATGGACAAGGGTGACAATACCTGGATGCTCGTCTCCTCGGCGCTCGTCCTTCTGATGACCATCCCCGGCCTTGCGCTTTTCTACGGCGGTCTCGTGCGCGCCAAAAACATGCTCTCCGTGCTGATGCAGGTCTTCATGATCACGGCTGTCGTGTCGCTGATCTGGGTGACCTACGGCTATTCGCTCGCCTTCACCGACGGCGGTTCGCTGAACAGCTTCATCGGCGGCTTCTCCAAGGCCTTCCTCGCCGGCGTCAACACCTCGTCGCTCGCCGAAACCTTCTCGAAGGGCGTCGCCATTCCCGAATACACCTTCATCGTCTTCCAGATGACCTTCGCCTGCATCACGCCCGGTCTGATCGTCGGCGCCTTCGCCGAACGCGTCAAGTTCTCGGCGGTCATGCTCTTCGTCGTGCTTTGGGTCACCTTCATCTACTTCCCGATGGCGCACATGGTCTGGTTCTGGGGCGGCCCGAGCTCCTACAGCGCACCGGCCGGCCTGATCTTCTCTTACGGCGCAATCGACTTCGCCGGCGGCACGGTCGTTCACATCAATGCCGGTATCGCCGGCCTTATCGGCGCCATCATGCTCGGCAAGCGCACCGGCTATAAGAAGGAAATCATGGCCCCGCATTCGATGACGCTGACCATGGTCGGTGCCTCGCTGCTCTGGGTCGGCTGGTTCGGCTTCAACGCCGGCTCCAACCTCGAAGCCAATGGCTACGCATCGCTTGCCATGATCAACACCTTCGTCGCGACGGCCGCCGCCGCCGTGTCCTGGTGCATCGTCGAAAGCCTCGCCCGCGGCAAGGCCTCGATGCTCGGCGGCGCTTCGGGTGCCGTCGCCGGTCTCGTCGCCATCACGCCGGCGGCAGGTTTTGCCGGCCCGATGGGCTCGATCGTTCTCGGTCTCGTCGTCTCGCCGATCTGCTACTTCTTCGTCGACGTCGTGAAGAACAAGTTCAACTATGACGACAGCCTCGACGTCTTCGGCGTCCATTGCGTCGGCGGCATCATCGGCGCTCTCGGCACCGGCATCCTCGTCAATCCGGCGCTGGGCGGTGCAGGCATCGTCGACTATTCGACGGCTGATTTCGCCGCCACCTATGCCGGCACGGCAACCCAGGTCCTGAACCAGGCGAAGGGTGTTCTCACCACGCTTCTGTGGTCGGGCATCGGTTCGGCGATCCTCTACAAGATCGTCGACGTCGTCATCGGCCTGCGGGTCTCCGTCGAAGCCGAGCGCGAAGGTCTCGACCTCTCGACCCACGGCGAAGCCGCCTATCACTCGTAACATCGGCTTCGGGCGCCCCGCATGAGGGCGCCCCACACGGCCCGTCGCGGCCTACCTCGAGCTTTTCCGGGTTAGACCCGGAAAAGCTCGTAGACCGCATTTGGCCCGGACCTTCAAAGGTTCGGGCTTTTTTTTTATCGGCCGGAATGCGTGCCGGTACTTGCATGGTTAACATCACTTTAACCCCGCTCTGGTTAGGTAGAGCGGACGCATTTGGCATGGCGAGGCTTCGGCGATTCGCCTGCCCTCAGGCATTGGACGGGTTAGACACATGGCAAGAAGCACGTCGCCGGCAATGGATGGCCGTCCGGATCGGTTCTCCTTCTCGGCATTCATGCTGCGGCAGATCCAGGCACTCATCGGCTTTGCGATCTTTGTGCTGCTGGCTTTCTCAGTTGCGGCGCTGGCGACATGGAATGTCGCCGATCCGAGCTATTCCTACGCCACCGCCAACCTGCCGACGAATGTTCTCGGCTACAGCGGTGCCGCCTTTGCCGATATCGTCATGCAGTTTCTGGGGCTTGCCAGTGTCGTGGCGATGCTGCCGATCGTTGCCTGGGCGCTGACGATGATCTCCGGTCGTCGCTTCGACCGCATTCCCGTCCGCATCGGCGCCTGGCTTGCCGGCTCGGTGCTTTCGTCCGCCGTCATCGGCTGTTTTCCGCCGCCGCTCACCTGGCCGATCCCGAACGGCATCGGCGGCGTCATCGGCGATATGATCCTGCGCTTTCCCGCACTCTTCGTCGGCGCTTATCCAACCGGCACCTTCGCCATGGTCGTCGGCTGCATTTTTGCTGTACCGACGGCCTGGATGATGCTCTTCGCATCAGGCCTCGTCGGCCGCAGCGCCGATGACGAAACCGAGGACGATTACGTCGAGACAACAAGCAAGGCGCGGGTGGTCGGAGACGAGGACGAGGAAGAGGACGAATCGCGCTGGGTTGCGTTCAGCGGCGCCATGACGCATGCATGGTTCATGAGCCAGGGCCGACTGCGCCGGCTCTTCGGCATGGGACCGCGCCAGCGGCGCCAGGGCGATTTCGAGTCGCCTTATGATTTCAACGACGATGAATTCGGCACACTGAACGAACCGGTCCGCCCCAAAGCGCCGGCCGTCCGCGGCGAGCGCCTGGAGCCATCGATGGAGCCGCGCTCGGCTTCGCCCCGCCGCGTCGTCGCCGCGCCGTCGCTTTCCATCGACGACGAGGATGAGGACGACGATCCGCCCTTCGATACCGACATGCCGCCGCGTCCGGCCGACATTCTGCCCGACGACGATGATGACGACTGGACGATCCGCGCGCCGGCAAAAGCCGCCGCCAAGCCGGAACCACGCGTCGTCCCGGCGATCACGCGTCCGAAGCCCGGTGCCCGGGTCGAACGGGAAGCGCAGGGTTCGTTCATTCGTCCCGAGGGTTTCCAGCTTCCCTCGATGCATTTGCTCGCCGAGCCCAGGAACGTGGTGCGCGATTCGACACTGTCGGCCGATGCGCTGGAGCAGAATGCCCGCATGCTCGAGGGTGTGCTGGAGGATTTCGGCGTCAAGGGCGAGATCATTCACGTCCGCCCAGGCCCGGTCGTCACGCTGTACGAACTGGAGCCGGCGCCCGGCATCAAATCGTCGCGCGTCATCGGCCTCGCCGACGACATCGCCCGCTCGATGAGCGCCATTGCCGCCCGCGTCGCCGTCGTGCCGGGCCGCAATGCGATCGGTATCGAATTGCCGAACCAGACGCGCGAGACCGTCTATCTCCGCGAATTGATCGCCTCCCGCGATTTCGACGGCAGCAAGGCCAAGCTCGCCATGGCGCTCGGCAAGACGATCGGCGGAGAAGCCGTCATCGCCGACCTCGCCAAGATGCCGCATCTGCTCGTCGCCGGCACCACCGGTTCGGGCAAATCGGTCGCCATCAACACGATGATCCTGTCGCTGCTCTACCGCATGACGCCGGAACAGTGCCGGCTGATCATGATCGACCCGAAGATGCTCGAACTCTCCGTCTATGACGGCATTCCGCATCTGCTTTCGCCTGTTGTCACCGATCCGAAGAAGGCCGTCGTCGCGCTCAAATGGACCGTGCGCGAGATGGAAGAACGCTACAAGAAGATGTCGAAGATCGGCGTGCGCAACATCGACGGCTTCAACACGCGCGTCGAACAGGCGCTGTCGAAGGGCGAGGTTATCTCCCGCACGGTGCAGACCGGCTTCGACCGCCATACCGGCGAGGCCATGTACGAGACCGAGGAATTCGACCTCAAGCCGATGCCCTATATCGTGGTCATCATCGACGAGATGGCCGATCTGATGATGGTCGCCGGCAAGGACATCGAAGGGGCGGTCCAGCGCCTGGCGCAGATGGCGCGTGCGGCCGGCATCCACGTGATCATGGCGACCCAGCGTCCATCGGTCGACGTCATTACCGGCACGATCAAGGCGAACTTTCCGACCCGCATCTCATTCCAGGTCACCTCGAAGATCGACAGCCGCACAATTCTTGGCGAACAGGGTGCCGAACAGCTGCTCGGCATGGGCGACATGCTCTATATGGCGGGCGGAGGGCGCATCCAGCGCGTCCACGGCCCGTTCGTTTCGGATGTCGAGGTGGAAGAGATCGTCTCCTACCTGAAGACGCAGGGCTCGCCGCAATATCTCGATGCGATCACCGCCGATGACGAAGAGGACGGCGATTACGGCGGCGGCGGTCCGGCCGGCACGTCGAACCTTTCGGATTCGGAAGATCCCTACGATCAGGCCGTCGCCATCGTGCTGCGCGACGGCAAGGCTTCGACTTCTTACGTTCAACGCCGGCTTGGTATCGGCTACAACCGCGCTGCGTCGCTGATCGAGCGCATGGAGAAGGAAGGCATCATCGGGCCGGCCAACCACGCCGGCAAACGAGAAATCCTCGTTCCGACCGAGGGCGACATCCTCGACCGCTGAGACAAGCGCCATATATTTCTGATGAGGCCCTTTTGGCGGAAACGCGGTGGCATCGATGTCGCTGCTTTTCGCGCGCCGATCGCAACGCCTTGAAGACGCCGCCTTTCGGCGGCATGCAGATCGCATTAAGGAGATTTAGATGCGTAACTCCGATTCCTTCCTCTCCGGCCTGGCGATGACGCGCCGCGATCTTCTCGGCGCTTTCGCCGTCGCTGCTGTGGCGAGCGCCGTCCCTCTCAGCGCCATCGCACAAGCGGCAGCGCCCGCTTCCGGCACCGCGCAGGCAATCGCCGATCATTTCTCCGGCGTCACGACGATGCAGGGCGAATTCGTCCAGTTCGGTCCGCGCGGCGAGCAGACCGGCGGCAAGTTCTTCATCCAGCGTCCCGGCAAGCTGCGCTTCAACTATGACGATCCGTCGCCAATGCGGGTGATCGCCGACGGCAAGAACGTCGCCATCGGCAATACTAAGCTCAAGACCTGGGATCTCTATCCGCTCTCGAAGACTCCGCTCAGCCTGCTCCTGGCGCAACATATCGACCTTTCGGCCGGCATGGTGAAGGGTGTGAAGGAGGAGTCGGACCTGACGACGATCGCGCTCGGCAACAATACCGTGTTCGGAAACTCGACGATCACCATGATGTTCGATCCGAAGACCTATGATCTGCGCCAGTGGACGATCACCGACAACCAGGGCAAGGATACGTCGGTGATGATCTTCAACGTCAAGACGGGTGTGCAGTTCGACGACCGGGTCTTCCGGGTGCCCTATGAGAGCATTCCGGGCACGGCAGCTTCACGAGACTGAGGGTTTTCGGTTGATCGACTGGGGCTTTTGCACGCTGCCGGTTTCTTCCTGCCCGCCTTTGTTTTAAAGCCCTTTCATGAAAGTGCGTCGCGTCGAGCCACAGTTCTGTGGTTCGACTGGCATGCGAAGTTGACGCGAGAGGGCATGGGCATGGGCTTTTCGATCACCACCTGGAACATCAATTCGGTACGTCTGCGCATGCCGATCGTGGAGCAGCTCGTGCTCAAACAGAGGCCTGACATTCTCTGCCTGCAGGAGACCAAGGTGCCGAACGAGCTCTTCCCGGCAGCACCTTTGCGGGCGATGGGCTACGATCACATCATCATCCACGGCCAGAAGGGGTATCACGGGGTCGCAATCGCCTCGCGCATTCCGCTGACGGAGGATCACCGGCAGGATTATTGCGGCGTCGGCGATGCCCGCCACATATCGGCGGTGTTCGAGCGCGGCAACCGCCGTGTCCGGCTGCACAATTTTTACGTCCCGGCCGGCGGCGACGAGCCCGATCGCATGATCAATCCGAAATTCGGCCACAAGCTCGATTTCATCGAGGAGATGAAGCTCTTGAAAGCGAATGGCGAGGCTAACACCTCCGCCATCCTGGTCGGTGACCTCAACATCGCTCCGCTGGAGCACGATGTCTGGTCGCACAAGCAACTGCTGAAAATCGTCAGCCATACGCCCGTCGAAACCGACGGGCTGCTCGAGGTGATGAAGCGCGGCGCTTGGCTCGATCTCATGCGCCAGCACGTGCCGGCAAGCGAGAAGCTTTATACCTGGTGGAGCTACCGCGCCAAGGACTGGGAGGCGGCCGATCGCGGCCGCCGGCTCGACCATATCTGGTCGTCATCGGATCTCGGGCCGCATCTCCAGCGGATCGAGATCCTGAAGGAGGCGCGCGGCTGGGATCGGCCGTCGGACCATGTGCCGGTGACAGCGCATTTCGACTTCTGACAAGGTTCAGCTGAATCGATGGAACTGGCTTGCCGCCATGGCTGCAAGTTCGGCGAGGTTGTCGCGGATGCGGTTTTCGATCAGACGGGCCGCATCGGGATATTCCTCAAGCAGTCGATGGAAGAGGGCGCGAGTGATGCGGATGATGCTCGTGTCCTCGCGTGCGATTGCAGTGAACTTGCGCTCCACCAGGGTGACCAGCGCCAGTTCGGAAATCAGTGTTCCCTGCCCGGCGACCGCCTCCGCCCGCTGCATGCCGTCGCTGCTCATCGTGCTGAGTTCGAGGCTGCCGCTCAAGACGACATAAGCGCTTTCGGCCGGCGAGCCCTGGCGGAACAGCATCTGGCCGGCGGCGATCATGCGCCGGTCGGCGCCGAAGGCGATCAGCCGCAGCTGGTCCTCGCTCATGTCCTTGAACAGCGGAAGCTGGGAAAGCAGATGAATGTCGTCGGTCAGCGCCATGCCGGCTTTTCGCCTTAGAGCAACTCCGGCAAAAGTGCCTGGCGGATTTGCCAAGCAAAGCGTGAAACGCTCTTGCCGGGAATTGCGTGAAAACAAAGAGATAGAGCATCTCCGTGATTTGGGGAAACGGAATGCTCTAGGGTATGATCTTGTAGCCGCCGTTTTCCGTCACCAGAATTTCGGCGTTGGAGGGATCGCGCTCGATCTTCTGGCGCAGCCGGTAGACGTGGGTTTCCAGCGTGTGCGTCGTTACACCTGAGTTATAGCCCCAGACCTCTTCAAGAAGCACGTCGCGGGTGACGACCTTCTGCTCGGCACGGTAGAGATAGCGGATGATCGCCGCTTCCTTTTCCGTCAGGCGGATCTTCTGGCCGTTGTCGGTGGTAAGCAGTTTCTGACTCGGCTTGAAGAGATAGGGGCCGACGGTGAAGGTCGCGTCCTCGCTCTGCTCGTGCTGGCGCAATTGTACACGGATGCGCGCGAGCAGCACAGCGAAGCGGAAGGGCTTGGTGACGTAGTCGTTGGCGCCGGCTTCGAGGCCGAGGATCGTGTCCGAATCGGTATCGTGGCCGGTCAGCATGATGATCGGCGCCTTGAAGCCGCCCTTGCGCAAGAGCTTCACCGCTTCGCGGCCGTCCATGTCGGGCAGGCCGACATCCATGATCAAGAGGTCGACCGGCGTCGAACGGGCGGTCGCAACACCTTTGCCGGCGCTGGCTTCCTGCAGAACCGTGAATTCCTCATAAAGCGACAATTGCTCCGTCAAGGTCTGACGAAGGTCCTCGTCGTCATCCACCAGAAGAATGGTGCGTGCGGTCATGCCGTTGCATCCTCAAAGTTAAGTCCCCTAGTCCTACGCCAAATTGCAGCTTTGGCAAGGATCGGCCGGCGGGGCTGTTGCCGCGCAGCTTTTCATATGATTTCAATCAAGGCACCAGGCAATGCAAGACATGCGAGAAAAATGGAAAAAGCAAGGCGGAGCCGGGGCATGCGGCCATCAACGATCATGGTGCGGCCCGCTCCAGGGAAGAAGAGCCGCGCCATCGTTCGGTTCGGCGCAATCACCGTCCCTGCCGCAATCGGCCGATCGGGCCGTACCATCCTGAAACGCGAGGGCGACGGCGCCACGCCAATCGCGGCGATGCGGCTGATTTCCGGTTTCCGGCGCGGTGAACAAAACGGTCAACTCATCACCTCGCTTCCCATTCGCCGCATCCGCGCAGACATGCTCTGGTGCGACCAGCCCGGCAACGCCAACTACAACCGCCTCGTGCGGGCGCCATTCGGGGCAAGTCATGAGGAGATGCGGCGCAGCGACGGTCTCTACGATATCTGCCTTGTCATGGACTGGAACATTTCCTCGCGGGCGCGCCATCGCGGTTCGGCGATCTTCTTCCATCTCATCAGGCCGGGCTACGAGCCGACGGCCGGCTGCGTGGCCGTAAGCCTGCGTGACATGCGCCGCCTTCTGCCCCACCTTCGAAAGGGAACGATTGTCCGGGTCCTCTGATTGTCTTCAAGCTGCCGCCACCTATATGGTTCCGGTGACCGGACGCTCCGGCTGAAATGCGTTCCGGGACGTCCGCAGGTGCGGGCGCAATCCATGCCTCGTCCAATTCTTCAAACTCCCGGAGATATATTGTGACCGCTCAACCCATCATCACTTTCCATGACGGACATTCCATTCCCCAGGTCGGTCTCGGCGTGTGGCAGACGCCGCAGGAGATTGCCGCGCCGACGGTACGCACTGCCATTGCCGCAGGCTATCGGCATATCGATACGGCTTCGGGTTACGATAATGAAGAGGGTGTGGGCGAAGGTATCCGCTCGTCGGGCCTCGACCGCAAGGATATCTTCGTCACCACCAAGCTCAGGAATACCGACCAGGGCTACGACAATGCGTTGCGGGCCTTCGACGGCAGTCTCAAGAAACTTGGCTCCGACTATGTCGACCTCTATCTCATTCACTGGCCGTCGCCGCATCGCGGCCTCTACACCGAGACCTGGAAGGCATTCGTGCGCATCCGCGAAGAGGGCCGCGCCCGCTCGATCGGCGTGTCGAATTTCTATCCCGAACATCTCGAGCGCATCATCGGCGAGACCGGCGTCGTTCCGGTCATCAATCAGATCGAGCTGCACCCCGACTTCCAGCAGAAGGCGGCGCAGGAGGCTCACAAGAAACTGAATATCGCCACCGAATCCTGGAGCCCGCTCGGCCAAGGCAAATTCATCTCGAACAAGGTCATCGGCGAGATCGCCAACAAGCATGGGAAGACGCCGGCCCAGGTCATCATCCGCTGGCATATCGATACCGGTCTCGTCGTCATCCCGAAATCGGTGACGCCGTCGCGCATCGAAGAAAACTTCCAGGTGTTCGATTTCAAGCTCGATGCCGACGACATGGCGGCGATCGCCAAACTCGACAGCGCCGGCGCCCGCATGGGGCCGGATCCGATGACGGCGGCTTTCTGATCGCCGTTGCTGAATACCGTCGATCGGCTGCCGACAGCGCCATATAAGAAGCCGCCCGATGCGCTGAGACGCACCGGGCGGCTTTATCTTTCATTCCGCCCGGCGGGTCAGTTCCATTCGCGGATATCGACGAAGTGCCCGGCGATCGCGGCGGCGGCTGCCATGGCCGGCGAGACGAGATGCGTGCGGCCCTTGAAGCCCTGACGGCCTTCGAAATTGCGGTTCGACGTCGAGGCGCAACGCTCGCCCGGCTTCAGCCGGTCGTCGTTCATGGCAAGGCACATGGAGCAGCCCGGCTCGCGCCAGTCAAAGCCGGCGGCCTTGAAGATCTTGTCGAGGCCTTCGGCTTCTGCCTGTTCCTTGACGAGGCCGGAGCCCGGAACGATCATCGCGTTGACGGTCGAGGCGACGGTCTTGCCCTCGACGACCTTGGCAGCGGCGCGCAGGTCTTCGATGCGGCCGTTGGTGCACGAGCCGATGAAGACGCGATCGACAGCGATGTCGGTCATCTTCGTGCCCGGCTTCAGGCCCATATAGTCAAGCGCACGCCACTTGGAGGCACGCTTGGTTTCGTCCTGGATTTCATCCGGGTTCGGCACGATGCCCTGGACGGAGACGACATCCTCAGGAGAAGAACCCCAGGAGACGATCGGCGGCAGTTCGGCGGCGTTCAGCTTGACGATGCGGTCGAAATGAGCGCCTTCGTCTGATTTCAGCGTCTTCCAATAGGCGATCGCCTGTTCCAGCGCTTCGCCCTTCGGCGCGCGCGGCTTGCCCTTGATATATTCGAAGGTGATTTCGTCAGGGGCAATGAGGCCGGCGCGGGCGCCGCCTTCGATCGACATGTTGCAGATCGTCATGCGGCCTTCCATCGACAGCGAACGGATCGCTTCGCCGGCATATTCGATGACGTAGCCGGTGCCGCCAGCGGTGCCGATCTCGCCGATGATGGCCAGAACGATATCCTTGGCGGTGACGCCTGCCGGCAGCTGGCCGTCGACCTGCACCAGCATGTTCTTGGCCTTCTTCTGGATCAGCGTCTGGGTGGCGAGAACGTGCTCGACCTCGGACGTGCCGATGCCGTGGGCGAGCGAGCCGAAGGCGCCATGGGTAGAGGTGTGGCTGTCGCCGCAGACGATCGTCATGCCCGGCAGGGTGAAGCCCTGTTCCGGCCCGATGATGTGGACGATGCCCTGGCGCTTATCGTTCTCGGAATAATATTCGACGTTGAACTCGGCGGCGTTCTTGGCGAGCTGCTCGACCTGGATGCGGCTTTCCTCGTTCTTGATGCCGAGATGGCGGTCGGCCGAGGTGGGAACGTTGTGGTCGACAACGGCGAGCGTCTTTTCCGGGGCGCGAACCTTGCGGCCGGACATGCGCAGGCCTTCGAAAGCCTGCGGCGAGGTGACTTCATGGACCAGATGGCGGTCGATGTAGAGAAGACAGGTGCCGTCTGCCTGCTCGTCGACCAGGTGGTCGTCCCAGATCTTGTCGTAGAGGGTACGCGGTGCGCTCATGGCGGTAAGTCCGTTTTTGGAAGCTTTGGAAAATCGGAAAAAGCGGATCAGGCTCCGCTGGCCGTCATTCGATCAACGAAGTCGGCTGTTGAGCGCACCGGAGACGCATGCGAAGAATCGCGCCGGCAGGCGATAATGATCCTGCAGCACGAAAATATGCGCGCCAATGCAACTGAACTTGGATTCCATGGCGCTGGATATAGCGATTTTTGATCGAAACGGCAATTCGAATCGTGAAGCGCATCCTTGGCGCGTCCGCATGGAGGCAAAGTGCTCTAGCGCCGCGGCATCTGCTTCATCTTCTTCTCGACCCGCCGCAGGAAAAGCGACAGGCCGATCGTCAGGATCAGGTAGATATAGGTGACGATCGAGTAGGTCTCGAAGAAGCGGAAGGAGCCGGAGGCATAGACCTTGCCCATCTGCGTGATGTCGGCCACGCCGAGCACCGAAACGAGGGACGAATCCTTCACCATCGAGACGAAATCGTTGGAGAGCGGCGGGAGGATGACCCGGATCGCCTGCGGGAACACAACGAGCCGGAATCGGCGGTAGCGCGACAGGCCGAGCGACTTGGCCGCCTCGATCTGACCGATATCGACGGACTGGAAACCGGCGCGGAAGATCTCGGCAATGAAGGAGGAATAGCCGATCATCAACGCAATGATGGCGCGCCACATCAGCGACAGGTCGCGCACCAGAATCGGTTCCGTAACGCCTGATTTCACCAGGGGTGTGATCATGAAGTTATAGGCCGCGACGAAACCGGGTGCGCCGACGAAGGCGATGTAGAAGAGCAGCACCAGGATCGGGATGCCGCGGATGATCTCGATGTAGAAACGGGCGACCTGACGCAGCACGATGCTGTCGGACAGGCCAAGCAGCGAGATACCGAGACCAAGCACTGTCGCCAGCATGAAGGCGACCAGTGTCACGAACACGGTAATGCCTGCGCCGTTGACCACGGTCTGGAAGACCTGCGCATAAATATCGTTGGTGACGATGACGACTGCGAGGACGATGCCGATCAGGATAAGGAGGGCCAGCCACCAAGGGCGGTCTTCCTTCTCCTGTCGCGGGTATGGTTGTGGCGCCATTGCTCGGGGGATTATTCGCCCATTTTGTAGTCGAGGAACCACTTCTTGTTCAGCGCCTCGAAGGTGCCGTCAGCTTTCAGCGCTGCGATGGCGGCATTGACAGGGGCGACGAGATCAGAGCCCTTCGGGAAGATGAAGCCGAAATCCTCGGTGCCGAGCGGTTCGCCAACCACCTTCAGGGCGCCGTTCGAGGAATCGACATAACCCTTGGCGGCGACGCTGTCGGTGAGGACGAGATCGACGTCGCCGGTCTTCAGGGCCTGCACGGTTGCACCGAAGGTTTCGAATAGCTTGATGCGCGGGTTCTGTTCGTTGCCGTCGAGGATCTCATAGACGGCGGTGTAGAAAGGCGAGGTGCCGGGCTGAGCGCCGATCAGGCCGTCCTTGAATTCACCGAAGGACTTGGCGTCGGCGAAGCGCTTCTCATCACCGCGTACCAGCATGAATTGCTGCGAGCGCATATAGGGATCGGAGAAGTCGACCTTCTGCTTACGGTCGTCCTTGATGGTGATGCCGGTCATGCCGATGTTGTACTGGCCGTCGGAAACCGCCTGGATCATCGCGTCCCAGCTGGTGTTCTGATATTCGACCTTGAAGTTCAGCCGCTTGGCGATCTCGTTCATCGCATCATATTCCCAGCCGATCGCCTTGCCGGATTTCGGATCGACGAACTGCAGCGGCGGATAGGCATTCTCGGTGACGACGATGACGCTCTTGCCGCCGAGATCCGGCAGCTCGGCGGCCGATGCGGCTATAGGTGCAAGCACAAGGGCGGCGAAGATTGCGAGAACGGTGCGACGAAACAGCATAGAACGGCTCCAAAATTGAACGGCAAAATTGTCACGGATGACCTGCCGAAGGCAAGGCCGCCGGTCATGCGCAAGCGCAAAAAATAGAAAAGGCGATCCGAAGACCGCCTTTCCAGAAACAGAATTTTGCGCAGATCTTATTCTGCGGCCTTCTCGGCTTCGGCCGCAGCAGCTGCTTCGGCAGCGGCCTTGGCTTCCGCAGCTTCTGCTGCTGCCTTTTCGGCGGCGAGTGCCTGGGCGGCTGCAACCTTCTCGGCTTCGATACGGGCTTTTTCCTCGGCGACAGCAGCGCGCTCGGCGTCGTTGAGCTTGCGGGCGCGAACGCCGGTGTCTTCAACGATACGAGCCGACTTGCCGCGACGGTCGCGGAGGTAATAGAGCTTGGCGCGACGGACCTTACCGCGGCGAACGACGTCGACGCTTTCGATCATCGGCGAGTAGACCGGGAATACGCGCTCGACGCCTTCGCCGTAGGAGATCTTGCGAACCGTGAAGTTTTCCTGCAGGCCGCCGCCGGAGCGGGCGATGCAAACGCCTTCATAGGCCTGGACGCGGGTACGGTTGCCTTCCGTGACCTTGACGTTGACGCGGACGGTGTCGCCCGGGGAGAATTCGGGGAGGGTGCGCTTGGCTTCGATCTTGGCGGCCTGTTCGGCCTCGAGCTGCTGGATGATGTTCATCGTCTCAACCTTTGGTTCTTCTGAAACAGCCAGAGCGCTCACACTGTCCTTCGGTCGATGCCTCCGGAGTTTGCCCTTGCGGACGGGAGCGGATTCGCCATTCTTTGTTTGCTGGCAGACGGGGCTAACCCCATTTCCGCGTGCGCCATTACACGAAAGGCCGGGGCTTGTCATCCCTCACACGACATTTTTGTGAAAAGGACGGCGAAATCAGCCGTTTTTCTCGGTTTTAGCGCGATCGAGCAGGTCCGGCCGCCGTTCCCGCGTCAGCCGCACCGCTTCCTGGTGGCGCCACTTCTCGATGGCACCGTGGTTGCCGGAGGTCAAGACGGAGGGAATTTCCCGGCCTTCCCACTCTTGTGGCCGGGTATAATGGGGATGTTCCAGCAGCCCGCCCTCGAAGCTTTCGTGCAGGCCGGAAAGATCGTTGCCCATGACGCCGGGCAGGATGCGGATGATCGCATCAAGCAGGATCAGCGCCGCCGGCTCGCCGCCCGACAGCACGTAATCGCCGATCGAGACCTCTTCCAGTCCGCGCGCCTCGATCACCCGTTGGTCGACGCCCTCGAAGCGACCGCAGACGATGATGACGCCGTCACCCGTCGCAAGCTCACGCACGCGCTGCTGCGTCAGCGGCCGGCCGCGCGGGCTCATCAGCAGGCGCGGCCGGGGATCATTTTCACCGGCACTGTCGATCGCGCGGGCGAGAACGTCAGCCTTCAGCACCATGCCGGCGCCGCCGCCGGCCGGGGTGTCGTCGACGGTGCGGTGTCTGTCGGTGGCGAAATCGCGGATCTGCACCAGATCCAGCGACCATTGCCCCCGCTCCATCGCCTTGCCGGCAAGCGAGAAGCCAAGATGTCCCGGAAACATTTCCGGATAAAGTGTCAGTACGCGTGCCCGGAAAGCCATTATTTCTTCTTTTTCGGCTTGCCGGCGGTGAACTGCGAAAGCTCGGGTTCGTCGACCAGTCCCGCCGCCAGCGGGTCGATCAGCAGCGTACCGGCTTCGAGATCGATTTCCAGTACGGAGGCTTCCGAGAAGGGAATGAGAACCGGGCGCTTGCCCGGGCCCTTGAGCTCCAGGAGATCGCCGGCGCCGAAATCGAAGACGCCGGAGACCGTTCCGTAGCTGACGCCCTTGTCATCAAGCGCTTCGAGCCCTTCGAGATCGGCATAGTAAAATTCGTCGTCCTCGAGCTCCTCGTCCGGCAGGTTGTCTCGCTCGATATAGAGTTCAAGTCCGTTCAGCGCTTCGGCGGCGTTGCGGTCGTTGATGCCACGGAAGCGGACGACGACGACGTTCTTCATCTCGCGGATCTCGAGGATTTCGAAGCTGCGTCCGTCCATGCTGTGCAGAAGGCCGTAATCGCCGAGCGCGGTCGGATCGGCCGTATAGGCCTTGGCGCGCACCTCGCCCCTGAGGCCCTGCGCGCCACCGATCGTCGCCATCAAAACCGGGTTTTCAAGCTTTGTCATGGGTTCCTTCATGTGAAGCCGAAAGACAGGTTTCTCATAAACGAAGTGCGGGCGATTGGAAACGAAAACGGGCGGCATGTCGCCATGCCGCCCGTCTAAGAAAGGAAGGTTGCGATTATTCCGCAGCGTCGGCGGAAGCAGCGGCGGCGTCGGCGGCCTTCTGAGCCTTTTCGGCGGCACGTTCCTGGGCGCGCTTGCCCGGCTTCGCCTTGACGGGGTTGTTCTTGGCTTCACGCTTGGCAACGCCGGCTTCGTCGAGGAAGCGCAGAACGCGGTCGGTCGGCTGGGCACCGTTGTCGAGCCAGTGCTTGATGCGCTCGGCGTTCAGCTGAACGCGCTTCTCATCGTCCTTGGCAAGCATCGGGTTCCAGGAGCCGAGGTTTTCGAGGAAGCGGCCGTCACGCGGGCTGCGCGCATCGGCGAGCACGACGTGGTAATAGGGACGCTTCTTGGAGCCACCGCGGGCGAGACGAATTTTCAGGGCCATGTTCTTTACTCCTTAGGCTGTTCTTGACCGCTTCGTAGGGCGGCAGGGTTATCGGGCTGCGGCGCTCTGTTCAGCGTGATCCGCAGCGATCTGCTCATGATGCCGGATGACTTCCTTGATGACGAAGTTCAGGAACTTCTCGGCGAAATCCGGATCCAGATTGGCGGCCTTCGCCAGCTGGCGAAGGCGTTCGATCTGGTATTCCTCGCGCGCCGGATCGGCCGGCGGCAGATTGTATTTGGCCTTCAGCACGCCGACCTCTTTGGTGCAGCGGAAGCGTTCGGCCAGCATGTGCACGAGAGCGGCATCGATATTGTCGATCGACTGACGATAGCTCGCGAGCTGGGCTTTGACGTCTGGATCAATCATGGGGCAAACGATCCTTTCACTTCTTCTTCGGCAAGCCGGGCAATCCCGGGAAACCACCGCCAAGACCCGGCAGCTTGGCGCCGCCGAGGCCCGGCAAACCACCCGGCAGGCCGCCGAGACCGGGCATACCCCCACCCGGCTTTCCAAGCCCCGCCGCTTCCGCCTGCTTCTGCAGGGCTTCGAGCTGGCGAGGATCGATATTCGAGAGATCGGGCATGCCGCCCCCCATGCCACCCAGGCCGCCGCCAAGCCCCATCTTGCCGGCAAGGCCGCCCATCATCTGCTTCATCAGGCCGCCTTTGCCCTTGCCGCCCATCATCTTCATCATATCAGCCATCTGGCGGTGCATCTTCAGAAGCTTGTTGATGGCGGCGGCATCGGTGCCGGAACCGGCGGCGATGCGCTTCTTGCGCGAATGCTTGAGCAGGTCGGGATTGGCGCGCTCGGCCTTGGTCATCGATTGGATGATGGCGATCTGGCGGCCGAAAAGCTTATCGTCGAGGCCGGCGGCGGCCATCTTGTCCTTCATGCCGGCCATGCCGGGCATCATGCCCATGATGCCGCCCATGCCGCCCATCTTCTGCATCTGGCGCAGCTGATCGGCGAGATCGTCGAGGTCGAACTTGCCCTTGGCCATCTTGGCGGCCATGGCGGCCGCCTTCTCGGCGTCGATGTTTTCGGCCGCGCGCTCGACGAGCGAAACGATGTCGCCCATGCCGAGGATGCGGTCGGCGATGCGGCGGGGATGGAACTCCTCGAGCTCGCTCATCTTCTCGCCGACGCCGATCAGCTTGATCGGCTTGCCGGTGACGGCGCGCATCGAAAGGGCAGCACCGCCACGGCCGTCGCCGTCCATGCGGGTCAGCACGAGGCCGGTGATGCCGACGCGTTCGTCGAAGTTGCGGGCGAGATTGACGGCGTCCTGACCGGTGAGGCTATCGGCGACCAGCAGGATTTCATGCGGGTTCGACTTTTTCTTGATGTCGGCCATTTCGACCATCAAGGGCTCGTCGATATGCGTGCGGCCGGCGGTATCGAGGATGACGACGTCGTGGCCACCGAGCTTGGCCGCCTGCACGGCGCGGGCGGCGATATCGGTCGGCGACTGGCCTGCGATGATCGGCAACGTGTCGATATTGGCCTGGGCGCCGAGCTGGCGAAGCTGCTCTTGCGCGGCGGGACGGCGCGTGTCGAGCGATGCCATCAGCACCTTTTTCTTGTCGCGCGTCGACAGACGATTGGCGATCTTGGCGGTCGTCGTCGTTTTGCCCGAGCCCTGCAGGCCGACCATCATGACCACGACGGGGGCCGGCGCATGCAGATCGATGCCCACACCTTCGCCACCCAGCATCTCGATCAGTTCGTCATGGACGATCTTGACGACCATCTGGCCGGGTTTGATCGACTTCAGGATCTCGGCGCCGACGGCCTTTTCACGCACGCGGTCGGTGAAGGAGCGCACGACGTCGAGCGCGACGTCGGCTTCCAGCAGCGCACGGCGAACCTCGCGCAGCGCAGCGGAAACATCGGCTTCCGAAAGCGCGCCACGGCCTGTCAGTCCATTCAGAATGGATCCAAGACGGTCCTGGAGGTTTTCAAACATCGGCTCTTCCTTGATACGTTTCGGGCGGGTTCGATATGCCCGGAAACGTCGTGCTTTTCCTTGACGAAAACAAGACGCAAAGCCAAAAAGCACCCGAGGGCGCATCGCGCTGTCGGGTGTTGACCTCCGGGATCTCGAAGTCCCGGTCGGCGGCTCGGAGTCATGTGGCTCGTCGCGGATTGGGCGCGATAAACAGGAAAGCGGCGGGAAAGTCAAGGCGAATGCGGGCAGATGGCCGCATGGCGGCTTTTCGGAAGCGGCGCCACATGGGGCAAGCGGTTAAATTCCCGCTCACAGTTCAAATTCGCTATTTAGGCGAGTTGCAAAATATTCTGCTTGTGATTCTATTTTCCACTTAAGTGCGTCCTGTAAAATGATTCGTGAATATCCTTGATGCCGGATGATCCGGCGGAGATATCGAATGATCAATGCTGATATTGAAAGTTGGGCGCTGGCACGGGCCCATCATATTGTTCTCAACGAAGGCCTTAGTCTTGCAAAAGCGGCACAGGATCTGGACCGCAAACGGTCCCGCTCGCTGGTCTATGAGCTGAGAAAGGTCATCACCGCCGCTATCGTCGAGGCGCATGCGGCGTCGTTCGAGCCCGACGGCGGACAGCGGTAGAAGCCGGACGGCCCGAGACCTCGGTCGGCTGCAAGGCTTGCATGGCACTCACCCACTGGTAATTCCCTCGCGTTTCCGCCATATACAGCGGAAAGACGGACGGAATGATACCATGAACGCAACGGTCGAATTCGCGAGGATGAACGGGCTTGGCAACAAGATCCTGGTCGTCGACATGCGTGGGCGGCCGGACAAGGTGACGCCCGTGGCGGCAATCGCGCTCAATGCCGATCCTGAGACCGAGTTCGACCAGATCATGGCGATCCATGATCCGAAGGCCGACGGCACCGATGCCTTCATCGATATCCTGAATTCCGACGGCTCGAAGGCGCAGGCCTGCGGCAACGGCACACGCTGCGTCGTGCAGGCGCTTGCCGCCGAGACCGGAAAGAAGGCCTTCACCTTCCAGACGGTCGCCGGCATTCTCAATGCCGTCGAGCACGAGGACGGGACGATCTCCGTCGATATGGGCCGGCCGGTCTTCGATTGGAACAGGATTCCGCTGGCGGAAGAATTCCGCGACACCAGCCGCATCGAACTGCAAATCGGCCCGATCGACAATCCGGTGCTGCATTCGCCCTCGGCAATGTCGATGGGCAATCCGCACGCGATCTTCTGGGTGGACAGGGACGTGATGTCCTATGATCTCGCCCGCTTCGGGCCGTTACTCGAAAACCATCCGATGTTTCCCGAGCGCGCCAACATCACGCTGGCGCAGGTGACCTCGCCGACATCGGTGACGACGCGCACATGGGAGCGCGGTGCGGGACTGACGCTTGCCTGCGGTTCGGCCGCCTGTTCGGCCGCCGTCAGCGCGGCGCGCACCGGCCGCACCGGCCGCAAGGTCACGATCAACGTGGCAAGCGCCAAGCCGCCGGCGACACTTTCCATCGAATGGCGCGAGCGTGACGATCACGTCATCATGACGGGGCCGGCGGAATGGGAATGGTCGGGCCGGGTCGATCCTTCGACCGGCCTCTGGTCGCGCGACGGCACCCGAGAGGTCGAGGCGCAGTGAGCGGCATCGAGGTCATTACCTTCGGCTGCCGCCTCAACACATATGAATCCGAAGTGATGAAGGCGCAGGCCGAGAAGGCCGGGCTCAACAACGCCATCCTGGTCAACACCTGCGCCGTAACCGGCGAGGCCGTGCGCCAGGCCCGCCAGGCGATCCGCCGGGCGCGGCGCGACAATCCGCATGCCCGCATCATCGTCACCGGCTGCGCCGCGCAGACGGAAAAACAAACCTTCGCTGCCATGGGGGAGGTCGATGCGGTGCTCGGCAACGAGGAGAAGCTGACGAGCGCCTCTTATCGCAGCCTGCCGGATTTCGGCGTTTCGGCCGAAGAGAAGCTCCGCGTCAACGATATCATGAGCGTCAAGGCGACGGCGCCGCAGATGGTAAGGCACATCGACGGCCACGTGCGCGCCTTCATTCAGGTGCAGAACGGCTGCGACCATCGCTGCACCTTCTGCATCATCCCCTATGGCCGCGGCAATTCCCGCTCCGTGCCGATGGGTGCGGTCGTCGATCAGGCGCGCAAACTCGCCGACAGCGGTTATCGCGAGATCGTGCTGACCGGCGTCGACGCCACCAGCTATGGCGCCGATCTGCCCGGCGCGCCGACGCTCGGCCTTCTGGCGAAGACGCTGCTGAAACAGCTCCCTGAAATCCGTCGTCTGCGGCTTTCCTCGATCGACAGCATCGAGGCCGACGCCCATCTGATGGACCTCATTGCCGACGAGCCGCGTTTCATGCCGCATCTGCATCTATCGCTGCAGCATGGCGACGACATGATCCTGAAGCGGATGAAGCGCCGGCACTCGCGCGCCGATGCGCTGCGTTTCATCGAGGAAGCGCGCCGCCTTCGCCCTGAAATGAGCTTCGGCGCCGATATGATCGCCGGTTTCCCCACGGAAACGGAAGAGATGTTCGCCAATACAGTGCGGCTCGCCGAAGAGGCTGGCATCGCGCACCTGCACGTTTTCCCCTACAGCCCGCGTCCCGGCACGCCGGCCGCCCGCATGCCGCAGCTCGACCGGTCGCTGGTCAAGGATCGCGCGGCAAGGCTGCGCGCCACTGGACAGAGGCTGCATCAATCCCATCTCGATGGCATGGTCGGAACCCGGCAGTGGCTGCTTGTTGAAAACAACGGCCTGGCCCATACGGAAAACTTCACGCTGGTCGCAGCCGCCGGCCTTCGTCCCGGCGAACTTGTGCCGGCGACGATCACCGGCCACAATGGCAAGCATCTCGACATGCAATTGACGGCCGCAGCGGCCTGACTTTCACGGAATTCCCATGGCGCTCAGTTTCATCAAAAAGGTCTTCACCTTCGGCAAGCCGGCTGAGGAACCCCTGCCTGAGACCGTGGAAAGGGAGCTCGAGCCACGCTCGCGCGACGAGGACCTGCCGATTGCGGAAGATCCTGTTCTTCCCGAGGAGATGGATACGGCCGGCGGGCCGGCTGCGGATGTCGGCGAGGGCGCCGAGGAAGAGCGTGACGATGCTGAGCCCGCGATCCTGCCGGCTCCGGACCAGCTGAGCGATATCGGCGTTGTTCCGCTGTCGCTGCTGGAAGCCGAGGCGGAAGCGGAGACGGAAGCCCAGCCGATGGCTGTGGACGTGGTGGAAACACCCCCCTCTGTCCTTGCGGGACATCTCCCCCACAATGGGCGAGATCGTTCGGAGCCGGAGGTGTCGGTTTCCGCGGAAGAGACAGCGGATGGCGCAGACCTGCTTCCAGAAGAGCCTGAACTCGATGTGGAGCAAGAGATCGCCGTTCAG
Organism: Rhizobium sp. YTUHZ044; assembly: GCF_051123975.1. Lineage (NCBI taxonomy): Bacteria > Pseudomonadati > Pseudomonadota > Alphaproteobacteria > Hyphomicrobiales > Rhizobiaceae > Rhizobium > Rhizobium sp. YTUHZ044. Next base: position 4,097,037 of record NZ_CP101426.1, on the reverse strand, counting down.
CCGATCTCCCCCCCTGTGGGGGAGATGCCCGGCAGGGCAGAGGGGGGGGTCACATCCGCCGAGCCTTCCGAGACGATTACGGAATGGCCGAAGGCTGAATCTCCCGTCCTCCCCAAAGGCTTCACCACCGGCCCTGCGATCATTGCACCGGAGCCCATTGCCCCGCAGCCGAAGCTCAGCTGGTTCCAGCGTCTGCGGAACGGGCTTGCGCGCACCTCCTCGCAGCTCACCGGCCAGATCACAGCGCTCTTCACCAAGCGCAAGCTCGACGACGAGACGCTGCAGGATCTCGAAGATCTGCTGATCCAGGCCGATCTCGGCGTCGAAACGGCGTTGCGCGTTACCGATACGCTGGCTTCCGAGCGCTATGGCAAGGATGTGACCGGCGAGGATGTCAGCCGGATTATGGCGTCCGAAATCGCCAAGGTTTTGACGCCGGTCGCCAAGCCGCTGCAGCTCGATCTCTCGCACAAGCCGCATGTCATCCTCGTCGTCGGCGTCAACGGTACCGGCAAGACGACGACGATCGGCAAGCTTGCGGCGAAGCTTTCGGGCGCCGGGCTGAAGGTGATGCTGGCCGCCGGCGATACATTCCGCGCGGCGGCGATCGAGCAGCTGAAGATCTGGGCTGAGCGAACCAATTCCGAATTCATCGGCACCAAGCTCGGCTCCGATGCCGCCGGTCTTGCCTATGATGCCTTCGAACAGGCGAAGGCGAAAAAATGCGACGTGCTGATCGTCGATACCGCCGGCCGGCTGCAGAACAAGGCCGAGCTGATGGCCGAGCTCGAAAAGATCGTGCGCGTGCTCGGCAAGCTCGATCCCGATGCGCCGCACACCGTACTGCAGACGCTCGACGCCACGACGGGGCAGAATGCGCTGAGCCAGGTCGAGATCTTCCGCAATGTCGCCGGCGTCAACGGGCTGATCATGACCAAGCTCGACGGCACGGCACGGGGCGGCATTCTCGTTGCGATCTCCGCCAAGCACAAGCTGCCGGTCTATTTCATCGGTGTCGGCGAGGGCGTGGAAGACCTGGAGCCGTTCGAGGCCGAGGATTTTGCCCATGCCATTGCCGGGCTCGGGCAATGATGCCACAGATATGCCGCCGAAAGCCTGCAAGGGACGGTCGGGAAACAGGTTTTCAGCAATAGCAGGTTCGAAGAACGCATGACCACCGAAAGCGATATCACCCCGTCCGCGGCCGACCGCCATCATCCGATACTGAAACTGGCGTTGGAACTCGGGCCGCTGATGATCTTCTTCTTCGCCAATCTGCGTGGCCAATGGCTGGTCGAAAAATTTCCCGCCCTTTCCGAACTGGGCGGGCCGCTGTTCGTCGCGACCGGGCTCTTCATGGCGGCGACGGTGATTTCGCTTGTAGTTTCGAAGATCGTGCTCGGCCATCTACCGATCATGCCCTTCGTCTCCGGCATCGTCGTCGTCATCTTCGGCTCGCTGTCGATCTGGCTGCAGAACGAGACCTTCATCAAGATGAAGCCGACCATCGTCAACACGCTCTTCGGGGTGGCGCTGCTCGGCGGGCTGGCCTTTGGCCGGTCGCTGCTCGGCTACGTCTTCAACGCCGCCTTCCAGCTCGATGCCGAAGGCTGGCGCAAACTCACGATCCGTTGGGGCATCTTCTTTCTGTTCCTCGCCGTGCTGAACGAAGTCGTCTGGCGCAACTTTTCCGACGATACCTGGGTCGCGTTCAAGGTCTGGGGCACGATGCCGATCACCATCATCTTCACGCTGGCGCAGATGCCGCTGGTGCTGAAACATAGCCTCAATCCCGAAACGGACGGTGAAAAGTGAGCGCTGCAGACGTCGAATACCGGATCAGGCATCAGACCTTCTGGTTCGTCGCGTGCCTTGCGGTCCTGGTCGCCCAAGTCGTCGCCGAGCATCTGATGGGGCGCGTGCCGATCTGCGCCTGCGGCTATGTCAAGCTGTGGGAGGGCGGGGTCAATACCAGCGGCAACTCGCAGCATCTGTCGGATTGGTACACGCCGTCGCACATTATCCACGGCTTCCTGTTTTACGGACTGAGCTATCTGCTCCTGCGCCGCAAGCCGCTGATGGCGCGTCTGCTCCTGGCGCTCGTCATCGAGTCCGGCTGGGAACTGCTGGAAAACTCCCCTCTCATCATCGACCGCTACCGCACCGCGACGATCGCGCTCGATTATTACGGCGACAGCATCCTGAATTCGGCGATGGACACCGTCTTCATGTGCGTCGGCTTCTTCTTCGCCTGGCGGGCGCCGATAGCGTTGACCGTGGCCGTCGCCATCTTCTTCGAGATTTCCACCGGGTATATGATCCGGGATAATCTGACGCTGAATGTGCTGATGCTGATCTGGCCGGTTGAGGCGATCAAGATCTGGCAGGGTGGGGTTTAGGGGCAATAAAATCCCCTCCCCAATCTTTCCCGCTGCTCCTAATCCTGCCGATCGCGAGGATCGTGAGGTGTTCCCCGGCTGCGCCAAAACTCACTTTCCTCTTCTTCCGTGATGAAGTCCTGAGGTTCCGGGGCTGATGGCGCCTCATCCTCGGGATAGCCTGCAACCAGGAAATTCTCGGCCTCCAGATAGGCACGCGCTTCGGGCCGCAGTTCGACTTCCAGAATATGAACGGCAACCTCACCGGAATATTCCGAAATAGGTTCGGCATACGAATAGATCGCCCAGGGGAAAAGCCTGACCATGACGTCGTGGAGGTTGTGAGCTCGGAGACGATAATCGATCTGCACATCCGGCTCTGCCTCCTGGCCTTCACCGATGTAGATGCGGAGATTGCCAAAGAACGCAGTTGTATCGCCCCACTCGTCCCATACGAAAAACGTTGTCTGGTCTTGTATTTGCTCCATCAAAACGAGATCGAGCGCAAAGGCCGAGCGCATCAGGAATTCCGGATCGGTCGGTATCGCCTCCTCGAAACAGAGCCTGGCAGTGGCGTCGAGCAAGTTGGTTGCCGGGACGGCAATAGACCATTCCATCCTCACTTCCTCCCATAGCTGCTTCTCCATTCGCTGCCACAATATCAGTCCGGTTTCGGTGTCAACGATGATGACGCAAACGGGTAGCGAATGCCTCGCCCAACAGTCCAGATGGTGTTTTTCACCGCGATAGATGTAATGGCCTTCGGTTCTCTCCGCGCAGGATATCGGTCGGATCTGCAGCGGCAGAAGCCGGCCCGTTGGCCAACCGTTTTCGAGGATTTCAGCGCGAGCGTCGATACCGATGTTCGAATCCGTCTGCCTGCGGAAAGACCATCCGAAATCCCGGATGAAAACCTTCTCGACCAGGTCAATGGCAAGGCGTGTGGACGGATCCATTTGATGGATGTCCGGCTTTCGAGATTGTAACCGTCGCCGTGGCGGCTCCGGTGAAAAGGCCCGGCGCCGGACGGCAGCGAGAAGGCCGAGTGCCGCCGTGATCAGCATCCCAATTGCAACAAGTCCAGCCTGGAGAAGTCGAACCATTGAACCTCGCCGTCACGAAGCGCGGCCTCCTGTATCGACGTATTCAAGTAAAGAAAGAAGACCTCGGAGGATGTCCGTCGGCGACGGCGGGCAACCTGGAATATGAAGGTCGACGGGTATGACCTTGGAAACTCCGCCGACAACCGCATAACTGCTCGCAAAACAGCCACCGTCGCGGGCGCAACCACCGAGCGCAACCACCCACTTTGGAGCCGGTGTGGCGTTGTTTGTCCGTTCTAGTGCTTCGCGCATGTTCTTGGTTACGGGGCCGGTTACGAGCAGCACGTCGGCATGGCGCGGCGAGGCAACGAAACGCATGCCGAAACGCTCGATATCGTAGAAGGCATTGCTCAGCGCATGCATCTCCAACTCGCAGCCGTTACAGGAACCGGCATCGACTGCGCGGATTGATAGGCTGCGCCCAAGGCGCCGGCGCGCGGTTTTGTCGATAGCGGCGATGAGCTCTTCCATGGCCGCATCGGAGGGGGATGGCGCCGGTTCTGTCAGCGGCAGGCGGATCAGGTTTTCGAAAAGGAGTTTTCGCATGCGACCCTGCCTTCAAAGATCATGACCAGAATAGGAACAATTGAACGACTTGTTGCAGAGCGGGAAATCGGCAACGATATTGCCTTCGATCGCTGCCTCGATCAGCGGCCACTGAAACCAAGATGGATCGCGCAGATGGCAGCGTTCGACGACACCCTCCGGTGCAAGCCGAAGCCAGACCAGGACGTCACCACGAAAACCCTCGACAAGCGCCATGCCTTCCCGACGTTCACCGACGGAAGGGATCGCGTTGAGGATAGATCCGATCGGGAGACGATCGAGAATCTGCTCGATGAGCAACAGGCTCTCGTCGACCTCCCGAATACGGATCCAGACGCGGGCGTTAACGTCGCCGTCATTAAGCACCGGAACGCCGAAGACCAAATGATCATAGGGCGGGTAGAGCAAGACGTGCCGGGCATCGAAACCGCGCCCGGATGCGCGCCCGACGTAGCCGCCGGCCCCGTACGCGCGCGCCAATTCGGCGCGCAGCCTACCTGTGCCGACCGTCCGGTCCTGCAACGAGGCGGTGTTGTCGTAGAGCTCGACCAGGGCCGGAAACCGATGGCGGATTTCGAGAAGGAGGCTTCGCAAGCCGGCCGCTCCGCCGCCGTTCAGATCGCGGGTGACGCCGCCGGGGGCGATACGGTCGCGCATCAGGCGGTGACCGAAGGCGGCATCGGCTGCCCGCAACACACGCTCGCGCAGCACGCCGCAATGAGCCAGCATCAGAGGAAACGCGGCGTCGTTGCAGATGGCGCCGATGTCGCCAAAGTGGTTGGCGAGCCGTTCCAATTCCGCCATCAGAGCGCGCAACCAGATCGCCCGCGGCGGAACAACGATCCCCAATGCGGCCTCGACGGCACACGAAAAGGCATAGGCGTATGCGACGGTGCTGTCGCCGGACACTCTCCCGGCGAGCTGGGATCCGCGAATCGGATCCGCGCCCTCCATCAGCGCCTCTATCCCCTTGTGGACGTAACCGAGGCGCTCCTCAAGGCGGACGACCGTCTCGCCATTGGCTGCAAAGCGGAAATGTCCCGGCTCGATGATACCGGCGTGCACCGGGCCAACCGCGATCTGGTGCAGACTGTCACCTTCGGCGGGCAAAAAGGCATAAGGACCGGCTTCCGGCAACGCGATCCCGCGTTCTCCGAGGGGATGGCGCAGATCCCAGCAGCCGTGATCGAGCCACGGCCGGCTATCCGGCAAATCCCGTGGGTCAAGCCCCGTGAGATCGCGGAGCGCCCGCTCCAGCCGCAAGGCCGGCGGATGCAATTGCGCGACGGAAGGATAGCCGCCCTCCTCCAGCTCTTCCAGACTGAGAACCCCGATTGCGCGGGTCGGTTCGTCGAGTAAGGCCATATGAACGGCACTCGCCTCGCCCCATAGACCGAGCAGGATCAGGCGCCCTTCGGATAGCGCCGATATGGCCGATGTCCATGCGGCCGCATCGACGATGGCGCGTTGCCACGGAGCGTGGTGCGGAACGGAACGACCTTTCTCGAGGATATCACTGAGCGTCGACATCTCCCCTCGCATCATCGAAGAAGGTTGGCGATATGCTGGAACCAGGCAACCAGCTCTGACGGCAGATAGACGCCGGCGACAAGCACCAGCATGAGATGAGCATACATCGGCACATAGGATGCCTCGGCGGGCGCCGTGCTGCCGCGGGGCTGTCCGAACACCGCTCCCGTGAGCCGCAGCAGAAGCGCACCGAAAGCGACCAGCAATCCGAAGACGAGCGGAATGGCGAGCAGCGGTTGCTTTGCGAAAGCTGAACTGACGATCAGGAACTCGCTCATGAATATCCCCGCCGGCGGCACGCCGGCGATGGCGACAACGCCGGTCAGCAAGCCCCAGCCCAGCCCCGGATGCGTTTCGCTGAGGCCGCGGATGGCGGAGAGCCTTTGCGTTCCCTTGACCTGAGCGATATGGCCGACGGCGAAGAAGATCGCCGATTTCGTCAGCGAATGCATGACCATATGCAATAGTCCGGCGAAATTGGCGAATGGTCCGCCGAGGCCGAAAGCAAAGACGATCAGGCCCATGTGCTCGATCGAAGAATAGGCGAACAGGCGTTTGATGTCGCGGCGGCGGTAGAGCATGAAGGCCGCGAAAATCAGCGAGGCGAGCCCCATCGTCATCATCAGCGGTCCAGGCGCAAGAGCTTCGGGATTGGCCGACAACAGCATCTTGAAGCGCAAGACCGCATAGAGCGCGACATTCAGGAGCAAGCCGGACAGGACCGCCGAGATCGGCGTCGGGCCCTCGGCATGGGCATCCGGCAGCCAGGCATGCAATGGCGCGAGACCGATCTTGGTGCCATATCCAAGCAGCAGAAATACGAAAGCGACGTTGAGAAGCGCCGGATCGAAGGCCGAGGCGTGCTCGATCAGAATGGTCCAGACCATGGCGTCATAGCCTTCGCCGACGACCGGCTGCGCCGCCAGGTAGATGAGAATGGTGCCGAAAAGCGCAAACGCGATGCCGACGCTTCCCAGAATGAAATATTTCCAGGCAGCTTCCAGTGCTTCGTGGGTACGGTAGATGCCGACCATCAGCACGGTGGTGAGCGTTGCAAGCTCGACGGCGACCCACATCAGGCCGATATTGTTGGACACGAATGCCAGATTCATGCCGAACATCATGATCTGATACATGGCATGGTAGAAACGAAGGTTTGCAGGCGTCAGCCGGCCGATATCCAGTTCATGCGCAATGTAGCTGGCACTGAAGATGCTGGTGGTAAAGCCCACGAAGCTGTTGAGGACGATGAAGACGATATTGAGATCGTCGACGAGCAGATATTGCCCCGGAGCCGGCCGTTCGGCCGGGAACAAGGAAAGCGCGGCGAGCAAGGTCAGCAGGCTTGCAAATAGGTTCAGCCGTGCGGTCATCCGATAACCGGGCAAAAGCGCCAGGAGGGCAGCCGCAACGAGCGGTATCACAAGGACGGCTGTCACGGCATCGAAGGCCACGACGGAGGAGAACGCATTCATTTCCGCCGTCTCCCTTTGAAGTCATCCAGCGCGCGGACATCGACCGTGTCGAAGCGTTCGCGGATGCGAAACAGAAAAACGCCGATGACGATGAAGGCGATCAGGATCGAGAAGGCGACGCTGATCTCGACGACGAGCGGCATGCCCTTGGCGCCGGTCGCGGCGAGCACCAGCCCATTTTCGAGCGACATGAAGCCCACGACCTGACTGACCGCGTTGCGGCGGGTGACCATGATCAGCAATCCCAGCAGCAGGACGGATAATGCGAAGGCGAGGTCCTCGCGCGCCAAAGGATCCGCCTCCGGCGTCACCCGCAGCATTATAACCGTCGCCAAAGCGACGAGAGCGATGCCAGCGAGCATGGTGGAGCCGATGCCGACAACGGCCTCGATCTCGCGGTGGATGCCGAGTTGGCGGATCATGCGATGGAGTACGACGGGGATAACGATTGCCTTGAAGACGAGAGCGATCGCCGCCGTGACATAGAGATGCGGAGCATCCTGGACGAAGGCCTGCCAAGCGACCGACAGCGTCAATATCAGCGAATGCAGCGCGAAGACGTTGAGCAATGCGTAGAGACGGTCCTGATAGAGCATCATCATGCTGACCAAGACCAGGCCGCCGGCGAGCATATGGGCGATATCGAAGACCGCACCGTTCATCAAAGGCTCCTTGAAACGAAGCGCAACAGAGTCGCGAGCAGGCCGAGCATCAGCGCGGCGCCAAGAAATTCCGGCACCCGGAAAACCCGCATCTTGGCGGTTGCCGTTTCGAACAGGGCGAGGAGAGCACCGCCGACTGCGAGCTTGGCGAGATAGGCAAGGATGCCAGCCAGATAGGCAGAAGGGCCTTCTCCCAATTCGGCGAGTTTCCACGGAACGAACATGCAGGCGATCAACGAGATGTAGAGTTCGAGCTTCAGGAAGGCCGCCAATTCGATAATTGCGAGGTGCCGTCCGGAATATTCGAGCACCATGGCCTCATGCACCATGGTCAGTTCCAGATGGGTAGCGGGATTATCAACGGGAATACGCGCGTTTTCGGCGATTGCGATCATGACGAGCGCGATCAAGGCGATCGCCAGCGAAACCCGCAGCCCCACCTGCGGTGACGTCATGAAGGCGGCGATGCTCGAAAGCTGGGTCGAGCCGGCGATCAGGGCGAGCGTGAAGATGATGAGCAGCATCGACGGTTCTGCCAGCGTTGCGATCATCACTTCGCGGCTCGATCCGATGCCGCCGAAGCTGGTGCCGACGTCCATGCCGGCGAGCGCCAGAAAGAAACGCGCGCTGCCAAGCAGTGCGATGATGGCGATCAGATCGGCCGTCCAGCTAAAGATGAGGCCAGTGGCGAAAGTCGGGATGACTGCAGCCGCGACCCAGGTCGCGGCGAAGATGAGGTAGGGCGTTATCCGGAACAGCCATGACGCATTCTCGGCCAGCACCACTTCCTTGCGCACGAGCCGCAGAATGTCGCGGTAGGGCTGGATCATGGAGGGCCCCCGCCGGCGCAGCAACCGCGCCTTGATCAGACGGATAAAACCGGTCAGCAGCGGCGCGATCAACACGACGAGCGCCATCTGAACGGCCTGGACGAGGAGAGCGGAGATCATGACCATAGCGCCAGCACCAGAAGCAGGAAGACGAGCGCGAGGAAGACCAGGCTCAGATAGCGCCGGATCGTCAGGAATTGCAGATGGTTGAGCTTTTCGGCGGCAAACCCGACGGCGCCGACGATCGGCAGGTAGAGCCCTTCCCAAATCAGGTCTTGCGCCTCGACGGCAAAACGCGCCGGCCGAAGATCCCCCGGCGGCGGCATGTCCACCCTTTCGCGGACGCGGAAAACCACTGTCCCGAAAACGCGCCGAACCGGCTGGGCAAAGCTGCCTGCCGTGTATTGCGTCGCCGGGTTGATTTCGGGAAAGCCGCAATCCCAGGCGGGCGTCCGGCGCAGCGCCCGCGAGGCGAAACGGTGGATGAGATAGGCCGTCGACGACGCTGAGAAGAGGGTGAACAGGAATACCAGAAGACCATTATAGGTACTGCGGCTCTCGGCGATCGGCACAATCGACAGCCATGGAATATCCGTCTGCATCGGCACCTGTTCCCCGATCAGCGACAGCGTTACGGGCGCGAGCGCATCGATGACGATCCCCGGCAGGATGCCCGCCAGAAGACACAGCGCGGCCAGCACGCACATCGCCGCGAGCGAGAAGCGATCGACCTCCACCGCCTTCTCGGCCACAATGGTGCGAGGACGACCGAGAAAGGTCACGCCGAATGTCTTGACGAAACAGGCAGCCGCCAGGGCAGCCGATAAAGCCAGCATGCCGCCCACCGCCGGCACCAGAATCTTCAAGCCCCATTGCGGCAGAACCGGGCTCTGCAGCATAGCCTGGAACGACAGCCACTCGGAAACAAAGCCATTGAATGGCGGCAGGGCCGAGATCGCGACGCAGCCGACGAGGAAAACGACGCTCGTGACCGGCATGCGATGGATAAGGCCGCCGAGCTTGTCCATGCTCCGCTCACCGGTCGCCGTCAGCACCGCGCCGGCGCCGAAGAAGAGCAAGCTCTTGAAGAATGAATGGTTGAGGACATGAAACAGCGCGGCAGTCAGCGCTAATGCTGCCGCCAGCCCCATACCGTTCGCCTTGAAGGCAAGCGCCAGCCCGAGGCTGACGAAGATCACCCCGATGTTTTCGATGGTGCTGTAGGCGAGCAATCGTTTGAGATCGCTCTCCATCAGCGCCTGCAGGATGCCGAGCACGGCGCTCCCGCTGCCGATGATCAGCACGACGATACCCGACCACCAGGTCGGCATGCCGAGCAGATCGAAGACCACCCGGATGAAACCATAGACCGCGACCTTGGTCATGACGCCGCTCATCAAGGCGGAAACATGGCTTGGGGCTGCTGGATGCGCCAGCGGCAACCAGACATGCAGCGGCACGAGACCAGCCTTGGACCCGGCGCCGAGCAGCAGCAGGACAAGCGCGAGGCCGGCCACAAACGGACTGTGCGCCGATAACCGCATGGCTGCGAAGCTATAATCGCCGGCAGATCCTGCAAGCAGGCCGAATGCGAGCAACAGGGCAAGCGAGCCGGCGCTCGCCATGACGATGTAGACGTAGCCGGCCTTCCGGTTATCGGCATCGCGATGGTGGGCCATCACCAGCGCCCAGGAAGCAAGCGACATGAACTCCCAGGAGATGAGGAAGGTGAAGGCATCGTCTGCCAGGATCACCAGGTTCATGCCGGAGAGGAAGGCGGGAAAGAACGGCAGCACGCGATGCGGCGCATGTTCGTGACGGCCGTAACCAATGGCGTAGAGAGCCGAAAGGGCACTGCCGAGATTGACGACGATTATGAAGAAGGCAGCGAGCGCATCGAGCCGGAAATGGCTTCCCAGCCACGGGAGGCCGATAGGAAGGGCAAGCAACGATGCTTCGGCGGAAGGAAGCCCTCCGCCAAGATATGCGAGGGCAGTGACAAAGGCGATGGCGGAGAAAGCCAGGCTCACACCGTAGACAACTGGCGTCGACCGGCTCGAATGAGTGAGCAGTACCGCCAAAACCGCCGTCCCAAGCAATGCCGCCGCGCATAACAATAGGACTGAAACCGATGTCACGAGTTCGTCCTCGCTGTGGACAAGGACGCCAACCGTTCCGTGGTTGCGCTCTCTGAGGGGTTGGTCTTCGCTTTAAGCCTGACCCCGCGCCCGCCATCCGTGCTAACGGCTCCCTCGTTGATCACCTCGACACCTGCACTGTCCAGCGCCGCCAGCAGACGCATCAGGGTGTCGACATTCCCGCGCACCACATCGGCACTCGCCTCCATTCTCTGGATCGTCGGAACCGAAACTCCCGTCAGTTCGGCCAACTGCCGCTGGTCGATACCGAGAATGGCCCTGGCGGCCCGCATCTGAGCTGCAGTGATCACGATTAAACATCGCTTATCTTGCGCACACTCTGACAGTTGAGGTCCATGATGTGCCTATTGATGTCTGAAATCAACATTCTGATGTCTAGGCAGAGGTTTTGATATGAACCATCGCGAAAAGATTGATCGCGGTGAACGGCGTGCGGCCGGTCCGTGGAGCCGGATCAATGATCATCTGGAGGCGCGGGGCTGGAGGCATCGCCCTCGGCGGGCGTAATCGACAGCTAATCGTATGTTCGTTGGGAGAAACTTACGAAGCCGGCTTGCCCAGCGCCTTTTCCAGCGCCGGATACAGGCCTTCCTTCAGGCTGATGTCGTCGAAGGGGCCGACGCGCTTGTAGAGGATGGTACCGTCTGGGCCGACGAGGTAGCTTTCCGGGATGCCGTAGACGCCCCAGTCGATCGCCGCCTTGCCGTTTGGATCGATGCCGATCGCTTGATAGGGATTGCCGAGTTCGCCAAGAAAGCGCAGGGCGTTCTCGTTCTTGTCCTTGTAATTGATGGCGACGATGTTCAGCCGGCCGTCTTTGGCGAGTTCCTTGAGAATAGGGTGTTCGTCGCGGCAGGGGATGCACCAGGAGGCGAAGACGTTGACAAGCGTCAGCTTGCCGTTGATCGCGGCGTCGGTCAGCGCCGGCAGGTTGGTGCCGTCGAGTGGCGGAAGGTTCAGCGACGGCGCCTTGGTGCCGATCAGGGCGGACGGGATTTCGGCGATGTTCTTGCCGTGAAAATCCTGGTCATAGAGCATCTTCGCGGCCGTCGCCGCAATGCCGCCGAACACGATCAGCGGCAGAAGCGCCAGGGCGTAGCGGCCAAGTCCTCGGGGCTTGCCGGTCGTTTTTTCCTGTGCGTCGTTCATTCGCCGTCCTTTGGCCGCGCCGAGCGGCGGCGGATGCCGGCGGCTTCGAGCGCTGCCAGTTCCCGTCGGCGCGCCCGGCCGTCGGCCCAGGTCCACAGGATGACGGCGAGTGTCACCAATGCGGCGATGCCATAGGATGCATAGACATAGAAGGCGTGCGTCACGGCCTATTCCTCCCGGCTGGCCATGCGGGCGGCAAGACGGCGCTGGGCGGCGACGCGGCGGCGCCAGATCTCGTTTCTCATGGCCATGAGGTGCAGGGTGAAGAAGAGCAGCGTGAAGGCGATCGCCATGACGAAGAGCGGGCGCAGGAATTCCGGATCGATCGCCGGGCCATCGAGGCGCATCACGCTTGCCGGCTGATGCAGCGTGTTCCACCAGTCGACGGAAAACTTGATGATCGGGATGTTGACGAAGCCCACGAGGATCAGCACGGCGGAGACGCGTGCGGCCCTCGAGGGATCGTCGATGGCGCGGCTCAGCGCAATGAGGCCGAGATACATCAGAAAGAGGATGAAGACAGAGGTCAGTCTGGCATCCCAGACCCACCAGGTGCCCCACATCGGCTTGCCCCAGAGCGAGCCGGTGATGAGCGCCAGCAGCGTAAAGGCGGCGCCGAGCGGGGCTGCGGCCTTGGCGGAAACATCAGCGAGCGGGTGGCGCCACACCAGCGTGCCGATCGCCGAGAAGCTCATGATCGTATAGCACATCATCGACAGCCACGCGGCGGGCACATGGATATACATGATGCGCACCGTCTCGCCCTGCTGGTAATCGCCTTCGGTCGCGAAGCTCAGATAAAGACCGACCGCAAAACAGAGAACGGTAATGCTGGCCATCCAGGGAATGATGCGCGCGGCCAGCGCCAGAAACCGCGTCGGGTTGGCGAGATCGCTGATTTTGCTGATGGCAAGGCTGGTTTGGCTCATGAGCGCTTCCTTACCTTGATCCGGCTTTTCCCGCAATCGAAAGGCATTCAATCCGACGTGTTTCGCAGCGCCAAGGCGGCGGCGGCGGGGCCGATGACCGCAAAGAACAGCGTCAGTGCGATCAATATGAGGAAGGGCGGCAGGAATGGCGCCGGATCCTCGACCGCGGCATAGGTGGCGCTGACACCGAAGATCAGCACGGGGATCGTCAAAGGCAATACGAGGATCGAGACCAGCAGGCCGCCGCGGGGCAGGGCAACGGCGACGGCAGCCCCGACGGCGCCAATGAAGGTGATCGCCGGCGATCCGACGAAGAGCGTCAGCATGGTGGCGCCGATCGCCGTCTCGTCCATGTTCATGAACAGGCCGAGCAGCGGCGAAGCGATGACCAGCGGCAGGCTGGTCGCGGTCCAGTGGGCGAAGCATTTGAGGAGCACGGTGAGCACAAGTGGCGTTTCCTGCATCAGCATCAGGTCGAGCGACCCATCGTCGCGCTCGGCCTGGAACAGCCGGTCGAGGCCGAGAAGGGCGGCAAGCAGCGCGCCGATCCAGACAATGGCGGGGCCGATGCGCGAGAGCAGCTTGAGATCGGGTCCGACGCCGAAGGGGATGACGGCGACGATGGTCAGGAAGAACAGCACGCCGATCAGCGCGCCGCCGCCGGCGCGGATGGAAAGTTTCAGGTCGCGGAGAAAGAGGGTGGTCATCCCCACACTCCCTGATCCACGCCGGCAAAGCCCGTCATCTTCAATTCCTGCACATTCTGGAGTCCCAGTGGCTGATGAGTTGCCGCCAGCACGATGCCGCCTTTTGCCAGATGCGCTTCGATCAATCCGGCAAACAGCCGGTCGGCGCTGGCGTCGAGGGCCGCGGTGGGCTCGTCGAGGATCCAGATGGGGCGGTCGGCGACGAGCAGCTTGGCGAAGGCGAAGCGGCGTTGCTGGCCGGCGGAGAGATAGCCGAAGGGAAGGTGGGTGATCCCTAAGAGGCCGACGGCTTCGGCGGCGTCATCGACAGGGAGGCCGGCGGCGCCCGGGCTGCTGAGGAAGGACTGCCAGAATTCCAAATTCTCCGCAACCGTAAGTTCATTCTTCATCGCATTTCGATGGCCGAGGTAATGGCTGACCTCGCCCGGATGGCGGCCTTGCGGGCTCTCTTTATCGCGGAAGATGACAGTTCCCTTTTCGGGCTTAAGAAGACCGGCGGCAACGCGCAGCAAAGTGGATTTTCCCGATCCATTTTTGCCGGTCAGAACGAGGGCTTCTCCGGCCGTCAAGTGAAAGGAAATGTTTACGAAAATGAGATCCTCACCGCGCCTTGCAGCCAGATTTTCGGCGGTGAGTTGCATGCGTCTGCTCTTTCTTCGTTGCGGCTTTCGGAAGGCTCAAAAAATGTCTGGTTTTGGCAGTGCTCGGGTATGGCAAGTTTTTAGGAAATTATCTATAAGACCGGCAACCACGCCAGCGGTCGGCGTGAATTTCATCCTTGCGCCGAACTTGGAGCATCTGCTCCACGTGCGGACAGCGGAAATGGCCGTACCCGCATCCTGATGTGCATTAAGTGCATAGGCGTTCGCACGACTGTGTTGGCTATCAGAACGGGGTTTCTCGTGTCTAAATCTCTTGACAGTTTCAATTGTCGTTCCACGCTTTCCGTTGGTGGAAAGGACTATGTCTATTACAGCCTGCCCAAGGCTGAGGCAAACGGTCTGGCCGGCGTATCGAAGCTTCCCTATTCGATGAAGGTGCTGCTCGAAAATCTGCTGCGCTTCGAAGACGGCCAGTCGGTGACCAAGGAGCACATCCTCGCCGTCGCCGCGTGGCTGAACAACAAGGGCGCTGTCGAAAACGAAATCGCCTATCGCCCGGCGCGCGTGCTAATGCAGGACTTCACCGGCGTTCCCGCCGTCGTCGATCTTGCCGCGATGCGCGACGCGATGGTGTCGCTCGGCGGCGATCCCGAGAAGATCAATCCGCTTGTTCCTGTCGACCTCGTCATCGACCACTCCGTCATCGTCGACGAGTTCGGCACGCCGCAGGCTTTCGCCAAGAATGTCGAGCTGGAATATCAGCGCAACGGCGAGCGCTACCGCTTCCTGAAGTGGGGCCAGCAGGCGTTCAAGAATTTCCGCGTCGTTCCTCCGGGCACCGGCATCTGTCACCAGGTCAATCTCGAATATCTCGGCCAGACCGTCTGGACCAAGGAAGAGGACGGCGAGACGATCGCCTATCCCGATACCTGCGTCGGCACCGACAGCCACACGACGATGATCAATGGTCTCGGCGTTCTCGGCTGGGGTGTGGGCGGCATCGAGGCTGAAGCCGCCATGCTCGGCCAGCCGGTTTCGATGCTCCTGCCTGAAGTCATCGGCTTCAAGCTGACCGGCAAGCTCAAGGAAGGCGTCACCGCGACCGACCTCGTTCTGACCGTCGTGCAGATGCTGCGCAAGAAGGGCGTCGTTTCCAAGTTCGTCGAATTCTTCGGCCCCGGCATGGACAACATGCCGCTCGCTGACCGCGCGACAATCGGCAACATGGGTCCGGAATACGGCGCCACCTGCGGCTTCTTCCCGGTTGACGGCGAAACCATCAACTACCTCACCATGTCCGGCCGCACGCATGACCGCATCGCCCTCGTCGAAGCCTATTCGAAGGCCCAGGGCATGTGGCGCGAAGGCGACGGTTCCGACCTCGTCTTCACCGACACGCTGGAACTCGACCTCGGCGACGTCGTGCCGTCGATGGCCGGCCCGAAGCGTCCGGAAGGCCGCATCGCGCTTGAAAACATCGCTTCCGGCTTTGCCGGCTCGATGGATGCCGACTACAAGAAGCCCGGCCAGCTTGCCAACCGCTATGCGGTCGAAGGCACCGATTTCGATCTCGGCCACGGCGACGTCGCGATTGCCGCCATCACCTCCTGCACCAACACCTCCAACCCGTCGGTGCTGATCGCGGCCGGCCTTCTCGCCCGCAACGCCGTTGCCAAGGGACTGAAGACCAAGCCGTGGGTCAAGACCTCGCTGGCTCCGGGATCGCAGGTGGTCGGTGAATATCTCGCCAAGTCAGGTCTGCAGGCCGATCTCGACAAGCTCGGCTTCAATCTCGTCGGCTTCGGCTGCACCACCTGCATCGGCAATTCCGGCCCGCTGCCGGCGCCGATCTCGAAGACGATCAACGACAAGGGTCTGATCGTTTCCGGCGTGCTCTCCGGCAACCGCAACTTCGAAGGCCGCATCTCGCCCGACGTCCAGGCGAACTATCTTGCTTCGCCACCGCTTGTCGTCGCCTACGCTCTCGCCGGCACGGTGCAGAAGGACCTGACCAAGGAGCCGATCGGCGAAGACCAGAACGGCAAGCCCGTCTACCTCAAGGATATCTGGCCGACCTCGCACGAGGTGCAGGAGTTCATCCAGAAATACGTCACCCGCGAACTCTACGAAAGCAAATATGCCGATGTCTTCAAGGGCGACATCAACTGGCAGGCGGTTCAGGTTCCGCCGGGCCAGACCTATGCCTGGGACGACAACTCGACCTATGTCCAGAACCCACCCTACTTCGTCGGCATGGGCAAGAAGGGCACCGGCGTTGCCGACATCAAGGGCGCCCGCGTCCTCGGCCTGTTCGGTGACAAGATCACCACCGACCACATCTCTCCGGCCGGCTCGATCAAGGCGGCATCGCCGGCCGGCGCCTACCTCATCGGCCATGACGTCGCGGTTGCCGACTTCAACCAGTACGGCACGCGGCGCGGCAACCATGAGGTGATGATGCGCGGCACCTTTGCCAATATCCGCATCCGCAACCATATGCTCGGCCCGAACGGCAAGGAAGGCGGCTACACCATCCACTACCCGTCGAAGGAAGAGACTTCGATCTACGACGCCGCCATGCAGTACAAGGCCGAAGGCGTTCCGCTCGTCATCTTCGCCGGTGTCGAATACGGCAACGGCTCCTCGCGCGACTGGGCTGCCAAGGGCACCAACCTGCTCGGCGTCAAGGCTGTCATCGCCCAGAGCTTCGAGCGCATCCATCGCTCGAACCTGGTCGGCATGGGCGTCATCCCCTTCGTCTTCGAAGAGGGCACGACCTGGCAGAGCCTCGGCCTCAAGGGTGATGAGCTCGTCACCATCGAGGGGCTGGACAAGATCAAGCCGCGCGAGAGGAAGATCGCCAAGATTACCTATGGCGACGGCACTGTGAAGGAAGTTCCGCTGCTGTCGCGTGTCGATACGCTCGACGAGGTGATCTACCTCAACAATGGCGGCATTCTGCAGACGGTCCTGCGTGATCTCGCTGCCTGATTTTCAGGGCATGATGCCGAAAAGTGTGAGCGGTTTTCGGACGACATCATGCTCTTCTTCTTTGATGTAGATCCGGATTCAGATTTTAGGCCGGTCGGCCAAAAATCACCCGGGTCTAGGAGAGTGGATTGATAATGGCCGCCGGAGAGCGTTTCCGGCGGCTTTTTCTTTGCTGCAAGAGTCTTTGCCGGAGGCTCACGATGATTTGTTTCAGCTGCGTTCCGGCCGAGCTACGGTCTCACCCGTTCGTGATTTTTCGTTTGGACCCGGAAGGATTATTCGTACGTTCATATCTCAGAGCCTTCGGTTTCAAACGCCGCCGGCGCTGAAAAAGAGGTGCAGGTGAATGTCCCCCCGTTTCTTGATTCCGCTGATCGTCGGCGTTGCTCTTGCAGGCTCGCTGCAGGCCGAAGACGGCAAGCCCAAAGGCGTCGTCGAGCTTTTCACGTCGCAGGGCTGCTCCTCCTGTCCTCCCGCTGATGCCGCCTTTCGCAAGCTGGTGAATCAGGGCGATGTCATCGCGCTCGCCTATCACATCGACTACTGGAATTATCTCGGCTGGGCCGATACGCTGAGCTCGAAGGAAAATACCGAGCGGCAGTACGGCTATGCCAGGACGATGGGTCGCAGCAACGTCTATACGCCGCAGGCGATCGTCAATGGCCGTGGCCATTTGGCCGGCGCCGATCTCACCGGCATCAACAGCAAGATCGACACCTACAGCAGCGAAGGCAACGGGCTGACCATCCCCGTCAGCGCGGCAATGCGCGGCGACGAGCTGGAGATCAAAATCGGCGCAGGGCAGGGAAAGGCCAATGTCGTGATGGTCTATTTCGACAAGGAAAAGACGATCGACGTCGAAAAAGGCGAAAACAGCGGCAAGAAGATCTCCTATCTGCACAGCGTCACCAATGTCGAAACCGTAGGCATGTGGGACGGCAAGGCGACCAGTCTGACGCTGCCGGCGAGCGTCCTGCAGCGGCCGCAGCTCGAGGGCTGCGCGATTCTGCTGCAGTCGGCAACGGCCGACGGCGATCCGGCAGCGATTCTCGGGGCGACCGTGGTGATGGCGGGAAAAAATATCTGATATTTCATCCGATTACGGGTGAAATGCCGGGCGGCCCGGCCGAGCGTATTCGGGGCTGGGGTTAAGGTCGATACGCTCCGCCGGGCCCTTTGGCGCGCTGGCGCCAAACCGGGATGCATAAATCCCCTGCAAATGAGGCGCTGTTTTGACTGAAATGCGGCGCTGGGGAGAAAGCACTGCTTCGTCCCCAGCGAAAGGTGTCTGGACGTGCGGCGCTGCCGTAGGCCGAATGTGAGGGGCCGCGCTCTTGCAATTTGCGGCGGCTCGGGCAAACTGTCACTCTCCTGTCACAAGCGGAGGCCTTGGAGACCTGATGACAGATCAGCCGGATTTGCGACACGGCGAAAGCCGCTCCGTCGACAATAGTTCCTCGGTCGTCGTCGATCTCAGGGAGTACAAGCAAAGCAAGGACCCGCTTCCGGTGACCTTCCACCGGCGCGAGCTGGACGCGATCCTCTGGATCTACGGCCGCATGGTCGGCGAGGGGGAATGGCGCGATTATGCCATCGACCATCTGAAGGACAGAGCAGTCTTTTCCGTCTTCAAGCGCTCCGGCGAGATGCCGCTCTTCCGGATCGAAAAGAACCCGAAGCTTGCCGCCAAGCAGGGCGCCTATTCTGTCATCAACGTCAACGGCATGATCCTGAAGCGCGGGCACGAGCTGAATCAGGTCCTCAAGGTGTTCGACAAGGCCTTGAAGCTTGTCGATAAATAATTCTCATCAGCCCGCAAACAGCGTACCGGGATAAATGGAGGGATCCGGATCGGTCCTCATGCCCTCGCCGAGGCTGCGCTGCATGAGCATCGTGTCCAGCCAGCGGCCGTGCTTGTAGCCGGTACCCTTCATCAGTCCGACCTCCACAAAACCTGCCTTCAGATGAAGCGCGATCGAGGCCGGGCTCGCGCCGCCGATGACGGCTACCATCTGACGAAAGCCAAGCCCGGTGCAGCGGTCGATCAGCTCGGCGATCAGTGCCTTGCCGATGCCGCGGCCGCGGGCTTCGGGTGCCAGGTAGATCGAATCCTCCACCATCCAGCGATAGGCAGGGCGGGTGCGGAAGGCCGACGCATAAGCGTAGCCCAGGAGTTTCCCGTCAGCATCGGTTGCGGCGATATAGGGATATTGCTGGCTGACGATCACGGAAAACCGCTGGGCCATTTCGGCCTCGGAGGGCGGCGCAATCTCGTAGCTTGCAACGCCATTGAGGACCGAGTCGCGATAGATCTCCGTAATGGCGGTGATGTCGGTTTGGGAGGCGTCGCGCAGGAGGAAGGACATCGGGCGGCAGGTCCGTCGGAAGGAGCAGGCTCCTCTAAAACCACCCCTGAGAAACCGGTGCAACAAAAAAGGCGGCCGAAGCCGCCTTTTCGATCTATCAATGCGCCTGTTATCTGCGGTTACCCATGAACTGCAGCAGGAACATGAACAGGTTGAGGAAGTCGAGGTATAGCGTCAGTGCGCCCATGATCGCCTTGCGACCGGCGACAGCGACGTCATCGGCTTCATAGTAGAGTTCCTTGATCCGCTGCGTGTCGTAGGCGGTGAGACCTGCGAAGATCAGCACGCCGATCACCGAGATCGCGAACTGCAGCGCGGATGAAGCCAGGAAGATGTTGACGAGCGAGGCGATGATCAGGCCGAAGAGACCCATGATCAGGAACGAACCCATCGCCGACAGGTCACGCTTCGCCGTATAGCCGTAAAGAGACAGCGCGCCGAAGGAGGCGGCGGTGACGAAGAAGGTCTGAACGACGCTCTGGCCTGTATAGACCAGGAAGACCGACGAGAGCGACAGCCCTACCAAGGCGGCGTAGATCCAGAAGGTGGTCTGGGCGGCGGACACGCTCATCTGATGAATGCGGAAGCTCAGGAAGAAGACGACCGCAAGGGGGGCAAGGATCACGACCCAGCGCAACGGCGACTGGAACAGAAGCGCGCCAAACTGGGTGAGCTGGCCGTCCTGGACCGCGAAGTTGAATCCGAGATATGCTGCCACGCCGGTGATCGCCAGGCCCAGCGCCATCAGATTGTAGACCTTGAGCATATATGCGCGCAGGCCTTGATCAATCATCTCGCCGGTCTGGACGCGGCTTTGATAGTTACGAAGATCAGCCATAGTTTCCTCTTACAAGCTCCGAAGGAGATACGGTGTCGGGGTTTTCGACCCGGGCGCCGCTGCGGAGCTCCAGCATGCCTGCAGACAATATGAGGCTTTCGCCCTTTGCAAACAAGGGGCTTGCAAAGGCGCGGTCGGTTAAATCGCCGTAACGTGAAGTCGTGTCGACCGTGCTATCCGTCTAAAGCTCACGCAGCACCGGTGCGGCCTTCTGCCCGAGGATGCGCCAGGTGCCGATGAGGCCGATGCCGACGGTGAGCACGAGCGCGGTGACGAGCGTCAGTCCCGCCACATCGGGCAGGAAGGCAGACGGCAGTCGCATGATGCGGGCGACGATGAACCAGGCGGCGATACCGCCGGCAAAGAGTGCGAAGATCGCGGTGG
The DNA here is from genome assembly GCF_051123975.1 of Rhizobium sp. YTUHZ044. Taxonomy (NCBI): domain Bacteria; kingdom Pseudomonadati; phylum Pseudomonadota; class Alphaproteobacteria; order Hyphomicrobiales; family Rhizobiaceae; genus Rhizobium; species Rhizobium sp. YTUHZ044. Next base: position 4,076,388 of record NZ_CP101426.1, on the reverse strand, counting down.
CCAGCCCGAGGATCAGATATTCGTAGCTGAAGGCGCGAATCAGCATAGCGCGCGTGGCGCCGAGCGTCTTCAGCACCACCGCGTCGTGAGTGCGCGCCCTGTTGCCGGCGGCGAGCGCCCCGGCAAGGACAAGAATCGAGGCGACGAGCGCCACCGATGCGGCGGCGCGGATCGCTGTCGCAAGCTGGGCGACGAGCTGGTTGACGATATCGATCGCATCCTTGACGCGCACGCTGGTGATCGTCGGATAGGTGTGGGTGACGGATTTCAGGATGGCAGCATCTTCGGCCGGTGTTGAGGAGGGATCGGTTAGCGTCGCCAGCCAGGCATGCGGGGCGCCGCGGAACGTGTTCGGCGAGAAGACCATGACGAAATTGATCGACAGCGATTCCCACTCGACACGGCGCAGATTGGCGATCTTTGCAGTGATGTTGCGGCCGAGCACGTTGACGGTGACGGTATCGCCGATCTTGAGGCCGAGTTCATGCGCTTCTTCCGAGGAGAAGGAGACGAGCGGCTCGCCGCTGTAATCCTTGTCCCACCAGCTGCCTTCGGCGAGCGCGGCATTTTCGGGCAGCGTGTCGGCGTAGGTGATGCCGCGATCGCCGTTCAGCACCCAGCGGCCGGCGGCCGGCACATTCATCTTGGTGACATCCTCACCATTGAAGGCGACGATCCGGCCGCGCAGCATCGGCACCTCCATCAGCTTGCCCCTTGGCGCTTGCGCCTGGACGAGATTGCGGAAGGCATTGACCTCGGCACTCTGGATATCGACGAAGAAGAAGTTGGGTGCCCCCTCGTTCATGCGGCCGGTCAGCTGCTGGCGCAGGTTGCCGTCGATCAAGGTCAGGGTCACCAGCAATGCCAGGCCGAGGCCGAGCGAGAGGACGACCGAGGGCGTCAGCGCTCCGGGGCGGTGGATGTTGCCAATCGCGAGCCTGAGCGCCGGCGAGTGAACGCGCGGGCTGCGGCGCGCGAGCCAGGCGATCAAGGCGGCGACGAGGCGCAGGACGACGAAGGCGAAGATGATTGCGCCGACGAAGACGACGGCGATAAAACGATCATAGGCGGTGAGGATGGCAAGGCTGGCAAGGGCCGCCATGAAGAGGGCGGCAAGCAGGATATAAGGCCAGGACGGCAGCCGGCGGGCTTCGAAGCCCTGCTCTCGGAAGAGCGCCGTTGCCGGCACTTCGCGGGCATGACCAAGCGGCAGAATGGCGAAGGCGAGCGTCGTCAGGATGCCGAACAGCGTCGCGAGCAGCAGGGCGCCGGGATAGAGGGTCGGCGCGGTTGAGACCGGCAGGAATTGCGCCAGGAACTGTGCCGCAAAGATCGGCGACAGGGCGCCGATGACGAGGCCGGCCAAGATGCCGCCAAGGGCGATGATGGCGATCTGAAAGAGATAGATCAGAACGACGACGGCGGCTGGAGCGCCGAGGCATTTGAAGGTCGCGATGGTGGTGCGCTTGGAATCGAGGAAAGCACGCACGGCATTGGCGACGCCGACGCCGCCGACGATCAGCGCGGTGAGGCCGACCAGCGTCAGGAATTGCGAGAAACGGGTGATATTTTCGGTGAGGGAGGGTGCTGCGCGATCACTGGTACGGATCGCCCAGCCGGCGGAGGGAAACTCCTTGGAGGCGCGGGCCTGGATGCCCGACATGGCGCCCTTATCTTCCAACCGGATCTTATAGGCGTGTTCGACCAGACTTCCGGTCTGGATCAGCCCCGACGCTTCGAGCGCCTGGCGGCTGACGAGCAGACGCGGCGCAAAACCGAAGCCTTCCGACAGCGCGTCGGGCTCGGTCTTCACCGTGCCGGTAATGCTGAGCTTGACATTGCCGAGCAGCAATTCGTCGCCGACCGCAAGGCCTAGCCGATCGAGAAGCAGCGGGGCGGCGACCGCGCCATAGGTGCCCCCTTGGCTGGAGAGCAGGGCTGCAAGCGGATAGTCCGGTTCGGCGACGAACCTGCCGTAGAGCGGATAGGCGTCGTCGACGGCCTTGACCTCGACCAGCGCCTGGTCGGAACCGTCGGGCTTGCGGGCCATCGAGCGAAGGCCGGTTGAAACCGAAATGGTTCCCAGGCCCTGAAGGAAGCTCATTTCCTGAGATGTCGCCTGGCGATTGTTGAGCTCGAAGCGGACGTCGCCCGCCAGCAGCTCCTGCCCTTGCGAGGCGATCGTGTCAGTGATCGACTGCGAAACGGAATTGACGGCGGCGATCGCACCGGTGCCGAGCGCGATGCACGCCAGGAAGATGTAGAAGCCGCGAATGCCACCGCGCAGCTCGCGGAGCGCCAGGCGAAAAGCGAGCGCGACGCGTGGCGTGACCGTGCTCATGCGATTGCCGCCTCGCTGCGGCGGGCGGCGCTGTCGCCCTCGATCCTGCCGGAACGGACGCGGATCTGGCGCGAGCAGCGGTTTGCAAGCGAGACGTCGTGGGTGACGAGAAGCAGGGTCATGCCGCGTTCGGCCTGTTTGGCGAAGAGAAGGTCGGCGATCTGTCGGCCCGTTTCGGTATCGAGATTGCCTGTGGGCTCGTCGGCGATCAGCAAGGCGGGCGAGGGAGCGAGCGCTCTGGCAATCGCCACGCGCTGCTGCTCGCCGCCGGAAAGCTGGCCGGGATAGTGGTTCAGCCGTTCGCCGAGGCCGACCGAACTCAGTTCGCGATGGGCGATTTCGAAGGCGTTGCTGATATTGGCGAGCTCCAGCGGCACCGCGACGTTTTCCAGCGCCGTCATGTTGGCGATCAGGTGGAAGGACTGGAAGACGATGCCGATGTTGCGGCCGCGGAAATCGGCGACCTCATCCTCACTCAGGGCATGGAGCGGCGTGTCGTTGATATTGATTTCGCCGCTGTCGAGCTTTTCCAGTCCGGCAAGCACCATCAGCAGGGTGGATTTGCCGGAACCGGAAGGTCCGACGATGCCAACGGATTCGCCGGCAGCGATATCGAGATCGATGCCCTTCAGAACATGGACGGAGGCGGCCGCACTGCCAAGGGTGAGATCGGCGCCCTTCAACTCGATGATGGTTTTTGCCAACAGAAATCGACCTATATTAATCTCTAACGCAATGGCCGCATCACGGCACCTCGCCAATCTAGGGAAGCCAGAATGAGATTTAAAGTTGCCGCGCTTCAATTCACCGTCATCGCGGTGTCGCTGATCTTTGCCGTTGGAGTCAATGCGCGGACGATCAATCTCGTCGGATTCGGGGACAGCCTGATGGCGGGTTATCAGCTGCCGCCCGGCGAGGGCTTTCCGGAAAAGCTGCAGGCGGCTTTGAAGGCCAAGGGGCTCGACGTTTCCATTGCCAATGCCGGGGTTTCGGGCGATACCACGACAGGTGGGCTTGCCCGGGTCGACTGGTCGGTCCCCGACGGCACCGATGGCGTTATCCTCGAGCTCGGCGCCAATGATGCGCTGCGCGGTATTCCGCCGGAAGAGAGCGAGAAAAACCTCGATCAGATGATTGCCCGGCTCAAGGCGCGCGGCATGGCGGTGCTGCTTGTCGGCATGATGGCGCCGCCGAACATGGGAGCGGATTATGCGGCGCGCTTCAATCCGATTTATCGGAAACTTTCCGACAAATATGGAGTTCCACTTTATGCCTTCTTCCTCGACGGGGTTGCGCTCGATGCGGGGCTGAAGCTCGATGACGGCATGCATCCAAACGCGAGAGGTGTCGACGTCATGGTCGAGAAAATGGAAGCTGATGTCACAAATTTCATCGATACGATTTCTTCTGTGAAGAATTAGGGGCTTGCACGGCCATTGATTGCGTGATTCCGTGTAAGCACCTGCAAAAGATTCGGGGAGTGCTCGTTATGCCGAGACTGTTTACCGCCCTCGAAATTCCGCGCAATGCGGCAATGAGCCTTTCATTGCTGCGCGGTGGCCTCCCCGGAGCACGATGGATCGATGTGGAAAATTACCACATCACGCTGCGCTTCATCGGTGATGTCGACGGCCGAACGGCCGATGAAATCGTTGAACGCCTCGACCGGATCGATCGGCCGGAATTTCAGTTCCGGCTCGAAGGCATCGGGTCCTTCGGCTCGAAGAAGCCGCATTCGGTCTGGGCGGGCGTTTCTCAGTCGCCTGAGATGTACGCCCTGCAGGCTGAGATCGAACGGATCTGCCAGCGCATCGGCCTGCCGCCGGATCCGCGCAAATTCACGCCGCACGTGACGCTGGCCCGGCTGAAATCCTCGCGGCTCGACGATGTCGTGCAATATCTGAGTGGGCGTGGCAACTTCCACACCGCGACCTTCACGGCGCCGCGTTTCGTGCTGCTTTCATCGCGCGAATCGGTCGGCGGCGGGCCCTATCTCACCGAGGAAGTGTTCCCGCTGCACGAAGTACGTTCGGGGACCAGCGTTTCGAGCAGGCTGCTGCAGCCGGTCAAGAGCTTGGTATAGAGCAGCTCGAAACCTTCCGGACCGCCATCATAGGGGTCGGCAATGTCCTCCCCGTTCCCAGCGCGATATCGCCGAACAGCTGGATGTTCGCCTCGGGAGGGGCGATCCTGTTGAGTTCCGCAACATTGTCGCGGTCCATGGCGACGATCAGATCGACACTGACGAAATCGATCGAACGGATGCGCCGGGCGCGTTGCCCTGCTATGTCGATGCCATGGTTGCGGGCAACAGCGATCGAACGGCAGTCGGGCGGTTCACCTTCATCTCAGCCGCCGGTGCCGGCGGAATCGATCGTGAAACGATCGGTCAGCCTCGCCTCGGCGGCAAGGTGGGTAAAAATTCCCTCCGCAAGCGGAGAACGGCATATATTGCCCATGCAAACGAAAAGGATGCTGATGTCTTTCATCGGTGACCTGCTGACAGATGAGAGGACCATGGCATGAAACAGGAAAGACTGGAACGGGCGGCGGCCGAGGCACGACTGGCTGAGCTTTCAGGCTGGGCGCTCAACGATGCGGCCTCTTCAATCTCGAAAACGTTCAAGTTTTCAAATTTCATCGAGGCCTTCGGCTTCATGACGCAGGCAGCGATTACGGCCGAGAAACTCAACCACCATCCCGAATGGTTCAACGTCTATTCCCGGGTGGATGTGACGCTGAACACGCATGATGCCGGCGGGCTGACGGACCTGGATTTCAAGCTCGCCAGGGCGATGGACAAGGCGGCGGCACGCGGTGCCGTTTGAAACGAGCGCTGATTGAAAGCCGAAGCGCCATCACCATATGTTCGCATGGACGAAAGGATGTCAGGAATGGACGAGGTCAAATTCGGGGAAATCCTGCTGCCGGGCGACGAGGACACCCAGAGCCGGCGGGAGGAAACCGTACGGCAGAAGTTCTGGCCGACCTTCCGGCGGGCCGTGCGCCAGATTCCCTTCTCGCGCGACGTCGTCGCCGGTTTCTACTGTGCGCTGGATCCGCAGACGCCGACCAAGGTGCGCGGCGTGCTGCTGGCCGCGCTGGCATACTTCGTCATGCCGATAGACATGATCCCGGATATTTTCGCTGTTATCGGCTTTTCTGACGACATCGCCGTGCTTTCCGCCGCCTTCGCCATGGTGCGCGGTCATATCCGGCCGAACCATTACGACGCAGCGGACCGCGTCCTTGCCGACCGGCCTGCGGATACGATGAAAACGATTTGAAGGCCGCGGCGCGGTTCACCTGAGTTCCTGCTCGAGCATCTTGGGAAGCTTTCCAAACGCAAGCCGAATACGTGATTTCACCGTGCCGAGCGGCAGCCCGGTCGCTTCGGCTATCTCAGAATGCGATTGGCCGAGAAAGAAGGCTGCACGCAGCATATCGCGCTGTTCTTCGGACAGTTGGTCGACAGCGGCGCGCAGCTTGGCATCGCGATCGCCATTGGCGATGATTTCATCGGCACCGATCTCAGCCGGTGGCAGCAGGGTCGGGTCCGTTTCGTCGAAAGTGCGGGTGCTGGTGCGGCGCCGCAGATCGATGCGGCGGTTGCGGGCGATGCGAAAAAGCCAGGTCGACAGAGAAGATCGCGTCGCATCGTAGAGATAGGCCTTGTGCCAGAGCACGATCATGATCTCCTGGACCAGCTCTTCGGCCTCGCCTGATGTCATCTTCTGGCGCATCAGCCAGCTCTTCAGGCGCGGCGCGAAATAGTCGAACAGGATAGAAAAGGCCTGCTGGTCGCGATCATCCGCGACGGCCTTTGCGAGGGCAGCGAAACGCTGTCTTTCCTCGGCATCCATGTCGTCTCACCAGCCCCCTGCGGCGAAAATTTCGTCCCGGATTTCCAAAGTCTTAATGAGGTACAGCGGATTTTTGAAAGGTCAAACTGTTGCCTGAATCTTTGTGTCTTAAGTTCAGCCGAACGGCCAGTCGGTGCCATCGGCGCACCGGCATCGCAGCCGATTTCGGCAAGGGGCAAAGGTGGTAGTCGAGCTGAAATGACACAGGCACATACAAATCGCAGCTATTGTTGACCATTTGGTAACCTGAATTAAGTCAAAATAAAGCAGATCGTGATTATGCGGCGCCCGCTATGATCGCTTCGGGCCTTGAATCGCAAGAACCGGCAGGAATCCATGTTTGTAAGAAGTATCGTATCCGCCCTCGCCCTCACCCTGACAATGGCCGGAGTGGCGGCAGCGCAGCAGGCCGCGCCGACCCGCATTCAGCAGTTCCAGGCATGGGGCGCCTATTCCTATAAGTCGGGCAATAGCACCGTGTGCTACGTGCTGTCCGTTCCAACGGCAAAGCAGCCAGCAAGCGTCGACCATGGCGACAATTTCTTCATCGTTTCGCAGCGGCCCGGCCAGAACATCTCCTACGAGCCGCAGGCGATGATGGGCTACACGGTGAAGGAAAATTCGAAGATCAATGTCGTCATCGACAACAAGACCTTCGTCATGTTTACCAAGGACAAGGCGGGCTGGGTCGAGAATGCTGCCCAGGAGCCGGCCCTCGTCGCGGCGATGAAGACCGGCCATTCGATGACCGTCAATGCGGTTTCGCGCAAAGGCACCGGCACGTCCTACAGCTATTCGCTGTCGGGCATCTCGGCTGCGCTCAAGCAGATCGAAAGCTGCAAGTAAGCGGGACTTTCAGTCACAAAGTTTCAAGAGCCGGCCTTGTGCCGGCTCTTGCCGTTTAGGTCTCTGCTGTATGCATGTCGTTTTCCCAAAACCGCTTCACACTTTTGGGCGACATGCATTAGTGACGCGCGGGCAAAATAATGCTAAAGGCCGCGCAAACAGCGGACAGATCGCGATATCAGTCGCCGTCCGCCATCAATTTCTGCCAATGTGCCGTCATGCCTCCGCAAGTCTTCCGGATCAGATCCCGAAGTCCGCGGCTTGCGGAACGGTTACGTGTTCGAATTCGGGGTCAGAAGCCTATGTCCGTCATGGATGCGATCGTCATCAACAAACCTCAGGCCGCGCGCCCGTCTTCCGGCGCCGAGAAGCCGTCGTTGATCGGGCTCTCCCGGGAGGAAATGGCGGCGGCGCTCCGGGAAAAAGGCGTGCCCGAAAAGCAGATCAAGATGCGCGTCTCGCAGCTCTGGAATTGGATCTATGTGCGCGGCGTCTCCGATTTCGACTATATGACCAATATCGCCAAGGATCTGCGTGAAATGCTGAAGACGCATTTCACCATCGCGCGTCCGGAAATCGTCGAGGAGCAGGTCTCGAACGACGGCACGCGCAAATGGCTGCTGCGTTTTCCCGCGCGGGGCGCGGGCCGCCCGGTCGAGATCGAGGCCGTCTACATTCCGGAAGAGGGCCGCGGCACGCTCTGCATCTCAAGCCAGGTCGGCTGCACGCTGACCTGTTCCTTCTGTCATACCGGTACACAGCGCCTGGTGCGCAACCTGACGGCGGAGGAAATTCTCTCGCAGTTGCTGCTCGCTCGCGACCGGCTCGGCGACTTCCCGGATCGTGAAGCGCCGCAAGGCACGATCATGCCTGCCGAGGGCCGCAAGGTCAGCAATATCGTCATGATGGGCATGGGCGAGCCGCTCTATAATTTCGACAGCGTCAAGCAAGCGCTGCTGATCGCCACGGATGGCGACGGCCTGTCGCTGTCCAAACGCCGCGTGACGCTTTCCACCTCCGGCGTCGTGCCGGAGATCTTCCGCACCGGCGAGGAGATCGGCGTCATGCTGGCGATCTCGCTGCATGCGGTGCGCGACGACCTGCGCGATATTCTGGTGCCGATCAACAAGAAGTACCCGCTGAAGGAACTGATCGACGCCTGCAAGGCCTATCCGGGCCTTTCCAATGCCCGGCGCATCACCTTCGAATATGTGATGCTGAAGGACGTCAACGACAGCCTCGAAGACGCGAAGGGTTTGATCAAGCTCCTGAAAGGCGTGCCGGCGAAGATCAACCTCATTCCGTTCAATCCCTGGCCCGGCACCAATTACCAGTGTTCGGATTGGGAGCAGATCGAAAAGTTCGCCGATTTCATCAATTCGGCCGGTTACGCTTCGCCGATCCGCACACCGCGCGGCCGCGACATCCTTGCCGCCTGCGGCCAGCTGAAATCGGAATCCGAACGCATGCGCAAGACCGAGCGCCTGGCCTTCGAGGCAATGATGATCGCCAATCACGGCGCCGACGACTGATCAGCAAGTTTGATCCTCGCTACAATTCTCCTGCATTGATTTAAGCATGCGCTTTTCCTAATAGTGCCGCCAAAATCATTCAGGAGGACATCCATGCGCCCGATTTTGCTCGCTCTTGCCGCCACTTTGGCCCTTTCCCTGCCCGCCAAGGCCGATAATGTGACCGTTGCCGTCACTGCGATCGTCGAGCATCCCGCGCTCGATGCCGCCCGCAAGGGCGTTCTCGACGTGCTGACGTCGGCGGGCTACAAGGAAGGCGAGAACCTGAAATTCATGTTCGAATCGGCGCAGGGCAATCCGGCGACGGCAGCCCAGATTGCCCGTCAGTTCGCCGGCGACGAGCCCAACGTGATCGTCCCCATTTCCACGCCGTCGGCCCAGGCCGTCGTCTCGGCGACGCGCGACATTCCTGTCGTCTTCACGGCCGTCTCCGATCCGCTCGGCGCCCAGCTCGTCAAGAACATGGACAAGCCGGGCGGCAACGTCACCGGCCTTTCCGACATGTCGCCCGTCGGCGAGCACCTGGCGCTGATCAAGGAAATCCTGCCGAAGGTGAAGACGATCGGCTATCTCTACAACTCCGGCGAGGCGAATTCGGTTTCGCTGCTCGCCGTGCTGAAGGCCGAAGCCGAAAAGGCCGGCCTGACGGTGGTCGAATCGGCCGCGACCAAATCGGCCGAGGTTCAGGGTGCCGCCCGCGCCCTCGTCGGCCGCGCCGATGCCATCTATATTCCGACCGACAACACGATCATCTCCGCGCTCGAGGGCGCCGTTGCGGTTGCCGAAGAGAGCAAGTTGCCGCTCTTCACCGCCGATACGGATTCGGTTTCGCGCGGTTCGATCGCCGCGCTCGGCTTCAACTATTACGACGTCGGCAAGCAGACGGGCGAGATCGTCGTGCGCGTCCTGAAGGGCGAAAACCCGGGCGACATCGCGGTCAAGACCGCCGCCGGCAGCGATCTCGTCGTCAACAAGGCGGCTGCGGCCAAGATGGGCGTCACCCTGCCCGAGAGCGTGCTTTCGCGCGCCAACAAGGTCATCGAATAAGCGCTCATCGTCGCATCAACCATTCACATTCAGCCGCTCCCGTTTGCACGGGGGCGGCTGAAGTATTAAAAGGCTGCGGTTTCGCGACGGGCGGAACGAAAACAAAAGGGGCTGAAAGCCTTGAGCCAAATCGCATTCTGGGGGGCCGTCGAGCTCGGCCTGGTCTATTCCTTCGTCGCCCTCGGCGTCTATCTCGCCTTCCGCGTCCTCGATTTTCCTGACCTCACGGTAGACGGTTCCTTTCCGCTCGGTGCGGCGGTAACCGCGGTGCTGATCATTGCCGGCGTCAATGCCTGGCTCGCGGCGCTGATTGCGATGGCGGCGGGTGCGGCGGCCGGCATGGTGACGGCGCTGCTCAACGTGCGCTTCAAGATCCTCAATCTGCTCGCCTCGATCCTGACGATGATCGCGCTGTTTTCGGTCAATCTGCGGGTGATGGGAAAACCGAACGTCGCCCTCATCAATGCCGATACGATGATCAGCCCGTTTTTCGGCCATGGCCTGCGTGATTTCTACGTGCGGCCGCTCTTCGTCGGCGTTCTGGTTATTGTCGCGCTGATCATTGTCTGGCGCTTCCTCGAAAGCGATGCCGGGCTTGCGATGCGCGCCACCGGCGCCAATGCCCGCATGGCCCGCGCCCAGGGCGTCGACACCAGCCGGCAGATCTATCTCGGCATGGCGATCTCGAACGCGCTGGTGGCGTTCGGTGGCGCCTTGTTTGCCCAAACCAACGGATTTGCCGACGTCACTTCGGGCGTCGGCACGATCGTCGTCGGTCTTGCCGCCGTCATCATCGGTGAGACGCTGCTCGGACGCCGGGGCCTGCTGATCGCCCTCGTCGGCTGCGTGCTCGGCTCGATCCTCTATCGCATCGCCATCCAGCTGGCGCTGTCGAGCGACGTCATCGGCCTGCAGGCCTCCGATCTCAATTTCGTGACGGCGGTGCTCGTCACCTTCGCGCTCATTCTCCCCCGTCTTCGCCGAGGTGCCGCATCGTGATCAGCGTCAAGGATATCAAGGTCGTCTTCGGACGCGGCACGCCGCTGCAGAAGCAGGCTCTGAACGGCGTCAGCCTGACCATCGAACAAGGCTCCTTCGTCACCGTCATCGGCTCCAACGGCGCCGGCAAATCGACGCTGCTCGGCGTGCTCGCCGGCGATGTCATCCCGAGTGAGGGACAGGTGCTGATCGGCAAGAGCGAGGTGACGCGCAAATCGACGGCAGCGCGCGCCGGCCTGGTGGCGCGCGTCTTCCAGGATCCGCTGACTGGCAGCTGCGGCTCGTTGTCGATCGAAGAGAATCTTGCTCTGGCGGCCCGGCGCGGCGAAAAGCGCGGGCTTGTGCCGGCGCTTGGCGGCAAACGTCGGGACTATTTCAAGGAGCGGATCGCCGAGCTTAATCTCGGGCTGGAAAATCGGCTGAAGGATCGCATGGATCTGCTCTCGGGCGGGCAGCGGCAGGCCGTGTCGCTCGTCATGGCGACACTTGCAGGCTCCGAGGTGCTCCTGCTCGACGAACATACGGCGGCGCTCGATCCCGGCATGGCTGAGTTCGTGATGAACCTCACGCAGAAGATCGTTGCCGAGCGCAAGCTGACGACGATGATGGTAACGCATTCCATGCGCCAAGCGCTGGATTACGGCCATCGCACGATCATGCTTCATGGCGGCGAGATCGTTCTCGACGTGGCGGGTGACAGCAGGAAGGACCTGCAGGTCGAGGATCTGATCGCCATGTTCCGCAAGATGCGCGGCCAGACACTCGATGATGACGCTTTGCTGATCGGCTGAGCCGATCGGCGAAGCCGATAGCGGCCTATCGCGCTTGGGTGAGCAGGATTTTGGCGGCGAAGACCGAGAAGACGCCGGCGAAGGTATAGTCCATGCCGCGCAGAACCTTCTTGTTGTTCTGCAGCCAGGACGCCAGCCAATCGGCGGCGAGGATCACGCTGGCATTGACCGGCATGCCGATCAGGATGAAGCAAAATCCGAGAAACAGCAGTTTCTGCGTAACGGCGGGATCGCCGGCGCTGACGAATTGCGGCAGGAAGGTCATGAAGAAAATGATGACCTTGGGGTTTAGAAGATTGACCCAGAAGCCGGATGAGATGTTGGCAAACGCGGTCCCCTTCTGCGTCTCGACCTTGGCGACCGTAAGTTTCGATCCGAAGCGGATCGCCTGTACTGCGAGCCAGAACAGATAGGCCGCGCCGCCGGTCTTCAGGATCAGGAAAGCCGTTGGTGAGGCAGTGATCAGCGCCGAGATGCCGAAGGCGACCAGCATGGTGTGGACGACGATGCCGAGGCTGGTGCCGACGACGACGAAGAGGGCAGACTTCTTTCCTTGGGCCAGCGCGCGGCTGATCGACAGCGTCATGTCGGGGCCGGGCGTCGCGGCAAGGAGGAGCGTCGCGGCGGCAAAGGCCAGAAGTGTTGGCAGGCTGGGCACGAAATCCATGGCACTCTCTGCAAGCCGGAAAAAACCTGACGATCTCTAATCCGGCTTTCAGAAAATTACCAATCAAACCTCCTGATGGCGACGATCACTTCTGCTCCAGGAAGGCCTTGAATTTGTCGGCATAGTCCTTGTGCCAGCGCGACAGCGGCGGGCGGTTCTCGATGATGTCGCCGGCCGCCCAGGCCATGCGGCGTTCATCGACCGGGCGGGTGACGTCGTTGTCCGGGCAGAGGATATAGAAATCGCCGCGTTCCAGGCTCTCGACCATGAAGTCGACGGTCTGTTCCGGTGTCCAGGCGCCAGCCGGCTTTTCCGCGCGGTCACCCTTGGTGAGGCTAGTGAAGACGAAGCCGGGGATCAGCAGGTGCGCCGAGATTTTTGACCCCGCGGTGTTGCGAAGCTCGTGTTCGAGCGCTTCGGTAAAGACTTTAACGCCAGCCTTGGAGATATTGTAGGCGGGATTGCCCGGTGGCGTGGTGATGCCCTGCTTGGAGCCCGTATTGATGATCAGGCCGGGCTCGCCATGCGACAGCATCTTCGGCCCGAAGACGCGTGTGCCGTTGACGACGCCCATCAGGTTGACGGCGAGGATATGGTCCCAATTGGCCTGCGGGCTGAAGATCGAGGTTTCCGGACCGATACCGGCATTGTTCATCAACACGTGGACGCGGCCAAAACGCTGGAGCACGGCGCGTTCAAGCGCCTCCAGGGAGTCGCGGCTGGCGACGTCGGTCTCGACCGCCATCACATCCTCTTCGCCGGCAATGGCCTTGAGTTCGTCGGCGGCGTTAGCCAGCCGGTCGCCGCCGAGATCGGCGATGACGACGCTCATGCCGCGCCCGGCAAAGTACTTCGCCGCCGCAAGCCCGATGCCGGAAGCGCCGCCGGTGATGACGGCAACATTGGACTTCTTGAAAATGTCTTGAATATTCGTCACGGGGACAGCCCCTCCTCGAGCGTTGTTCGCACGCAGCCGAATATGGGCGCCGCTTTCGCAGTGTCAAACGCTATCGGCGCCTCAGCGATCGCACTTGCCCTTGCGTCACGCGCCAATCTCGCTAAAAGTGCCGCGACACCGGGTTTTCGCCGGCCTTATGCAACGGACCTCATCATCATGGCATCATACAAAGACGTGAAGAAAGTCGTGCTCGCCTATTCCGGCGGCCTCGACACCTCGATCATCCTGAAGTGGCTGCAGACGGAACTCGGCGCCGAAGTCGTCACCTTCACCGCCGATCTCGGCCAGGGCGAGGAGCTGGAGCCGGCGCGCAAGAAGGCCGAGATGCTCGGCATCAAGGAGATCTACATCGAGGACGTCCGCGAGGAATTCGTCCGCGATTTCGTCTTCCCGATGTTCCGTGCCAACGCCGTTTACGAGGGCGTCTATCTGCTCGGCACCTCGATCGCCCGTCCGCTGATCTCAAAGCATCTGATCGATATCGCCCATAAGACCGGCGCCGATGCGATCGCCCACGGCGCGACCGGCAAGGGCAACGATCAGGTTCGCTTCGAGCTCTCCGCCTATGCCCTGAACCCCGACATCAAGATCATCGCGCCCTGGCGCGATTGGGCGTTCAAGAGCCGCACGGAGCTGCTGGCCTTTGCTGAACAGCACCAGATCCCGGTCGCCAAGGACAAGAAGGGTGAAGCTCCCTTCTCCGTCGACGCCAACCTTCTGCATTCATCTTCCGAGGGCAAGGTTCTCGAGGACCCTGCTCAGGAGGCGCCGGAATATGTGCATATGCGCACGATCTCCCCGGAAGCAGCGCCCGACAAGGCGACGACAATCAAGGTCGGCTTCCGCAAGGGCGATGCCGTGTCGATCAACGGTGTCGAGATGTCGCCGGCGACGCTGCTCGCCACGCTCAACACCTACGGCCGCGACAACGGCATCGGCCGTCTCGATCTCGTCGAGAACCGCTTCGTCGGCATGAAGTCGCGCGGCGTTTACGAAACGCCCGGCGGCACGATCCTGCTCTCGGCGCATCGCGCTATTGAATCGATTACGCTCGATCGGGGTGCCGCCCATCTCAAGGATGAGATCATGCCGCGTTACGCCGAGCTGATCTATTACGGTTTCTGGTTCTCGCCGGAGCGCGAGATGCTGCAAGCGCTGATCGACAAGAGCCAGGAGCATGTCGAAGGCGAAGTGACGCTGAAGCTCTACAAGGGCAACGTCATGATCATCGGCCGCGAGAGCGAAAAGTCCCTCTACTCCGACAAGCTCGTCACTTTCGAGGACGACCAGGGCGCCTACGATCAGAAGGACGCGGCCGGCTTCATCAAGCTCAACGCACTGCGCCTGCGCACGCTCGGAAAGCGCAACCTCGCGAAGTAATCGCGGAATTCGTCTTCGGACGGACATCGGCCCGCCGGCATCGCCGCGCGGGCTTTTTATTGAATGAGTGGCAAGCGCGCCAATACCTCTCGGGGCATCCAAGATGACCGGATTGCCCCAACGACGCTCATCAATCGTCGCTGTTCGCGCGCCATCGCCTGCGTCCAGGTCTTGCCGATACCCTCTCCGCCAACAGTCAACAACTCCAGTTGACATGATCGTAAAATGGTGTCACTAGAAGCGACATTAATACATCATGAGAGACATAATGTCCCAACAGTCGCCCACACGAAAGTACAGTTCCCCCTTACGGGAATCGCAGGCCCAGGAAACACGGGAGCGCATCCTGCGCGCCACCTCAGACCTTCTCAACGGCAATGCGTTCGCGGACATTTCCATGGACGATGTTGCGCGGTCTGCCGGGGTGGAGAGGCGAACGGTGTTTCGGCATTTTGCAACGAAGGAAGCGCTGTTCGACGCGTTCTGGGTCTACATTAACCAGAACATGAATGCGGCGACCCTGCCAACGACCCTGGAGGAGCTTCTTCGCTCGCCCCTCGACGCCTTTCCGCAGTTCGACAAGAACGAAGGTATCATTCGCGCCAGCCTTCATACGCCCACGGGTCACGCCATGCGGATGCGGACGGTCAAGACACGGCGCGTTGCGTTCCGGACGTGCCTCGAAGACGCCAATCTGGATATAAATTCCAAGAGCGCCCGCAAGGTCGAGGCGCTCTTCCACCTTCTCTACAGCGCCAGCGCCTGGGAAACGCTTAAAGACTACGGCGGATTGACGGGGAAGGACGCGGGACAGGTCGCGTCCTGGGCGATGCAGGCGCTGTTGAAGGCTGCCGAGACTGACGAGAACTGATCACACACATGCCGGCAAGAGCCGGCCCGACGATGGAGCCGATAATGGATCAAGCATTCAAGACACGAGAGACCGCGGACGCCCTTTGGGTCATTCGCGACAAGGTGCAGTTCATGGGCGAAGTGCCGGAGAAGGGCTTGTCGATCCTGGAGGTGACCGTGCCTCCCGGTTCCGGTACGCCGCCGCACAAGCACGAATCCGTGGAGATATTCCGGGTCCTGAGCGGTGAGATCACCTTCACGGTGTTCGACAGCGTACCTCCCTCGCAGATGGTCGCGCGGCCCGGTGACGTTCTCACCCTGCGGTCCTTCCAGCCGCACAATTATGCCAACACCGGAAGCCTTCCCGCCCAGATGATCGCAGTCGTGGAAGATTCGATGAGCCACTTCTTCCGCGACATCGGCCAGAGCGAAGTTCCGCCGGATGGCCCCCCTTCGGCGGAGGAAATCGGCGCGGTATTGGCGGCGTGCCAGAGGCACGGAATTGAGGTCCTGGGCACCTGATGGGTGACCGGGCGACGTCGCATCCGTCGCCCGGCCAATCGACGGCGACCCGTTGCGGAAGCGCCCCGGACGCGGCGCCGGGCTCGAGCCCGGCCGATGCCAACCGGACGGTGATGACGACATGCAGATTGCGATTGGAGCGGTTCAGCTTCTCACGGAGCGCAGAACCGCTCTGTCCTTTTCATGGCCGTGTCATCGCCCTTGACGGATGCCTGCCATCGCTTAGTCTGCTCCGGTCATTCTTCGGAGCATGTCCATGACGCAGTCCCTGCTCTTCGGCGCCTTTCTGGCGGCGCTTTTCTATGTGCTCATACCAGGCCCCGCCTTTCTGCAACTGCTCGGCATCGGCGCCGGGCAGGGGCGCAAGGCCGGCGCCTTGTTCATGATGGGGCATCTGGTCGGGGATCTCATCTGGTCGTCGCTGGCGCTGATTGCGATCGTCGGCGCCAAGACGATCGGAACCTTCGTCTTCGATCTGCTCGGGCTCGCCTGCGGTTTCTACCTCGCCTGGATCGGCTGGGGCGCCGTCAATGCCAAGCCAAAAGCGGATGGGCAGGCGCTTGTCGTGATCGAGCGGCCGTTCCGGCGTGGCCTGATTTTCGGGGTCACCAACCCGAAGGGGTACCCGGTGGCGCTTGCCACCTTCACGGCGCTGGTCGCGGGCTCGGCCGGTGCACTCGATTTCGAGGCGCTGCCGGTGCTTCTCGCTGTGTCCTTCCTGGGTTTCGTGACCGCCGACATCATCCTGATCGGCGTCATTGGCGCGGGTGCGGTGCGGCGCTTCTATCGCGCCCATGAGCGGCTGATCGTGCGCTCGTCCGGCGTCCTGTTCATGGGCTTTGCCGCCCAGGCGCTATGGCACGCCACGCCCGGTCTCATCGGTTGGCGCAAGGCCTAACTGCGATCATGCATTCAAGAAACTGACGATCGATTTCAGCGTCTGAACCTCATGAGGATCGCCGATCGACATGGCGACCTGCAGCTGGTTCTTGTAATAATCGAGGAAATTGAAACTCGTGCCGTCGGTGACGCCGGAGAGATCGATGATATTGCCTAGCGGATCGATCGCATGCATCGGCAGCGGTTCCGAAATCGCGGCGTAAGTGTTCTGGTCGATCAGGCCGCTATCGAAGCTTTGGCGGGCGTAGTTGCGCAGCTCGCCGGGGCTGACCGCGGTGAAATCCGGCCCTTGGTCGAGATTATCTTCGATGTGGAACGAGACCGGAGCCGGAGCCTTGGTCTCGATTTGAATATCGGCGGTCTTCGAATTTCTTGCGTTATTAGGGTTGTTTTTAAATAGCAAACTCTGAGAAGACCGCAGGGAAAAAATTTCCATGGCGCATGTCCCCTGGCAGGAAAGATCACCGGGAAACTAGCGCTTGTGGGTGATTCGCGTCAATCGTTAACAAATGGTTAATTTTCAACTGTGAAATCTTGCCCACCGGCTGACGTGCGTCAGATCGCCGAATGAGACAAAAGCCCATCGCGACGACATACCAATTCCGTGACGGCTCTCCTATATTGACCATCCCGCATACCAAAAGGAATTCTCCGATGGCTTCTCCCCACGATTTCAATCCGGCGCTCATCAACTGGGACGCTCTCCACGGCCTGCCACGGTTCGATGCCATCGATGACGGCGATTTTTCCGCCGCTTTCGACGCCGCACTCGCCGCGCACGAGCAGGAGATCGACGAGATTGCCGGAAACAGTGATGCGCCGACATTCGACAATACGGTGGTGGCGCTGGAGATTGCCGGCGATGCGCTCTCGCGCGTTTCGGCGCTGTTCTGGAACAAGGCGGGCGCACATACCAACGAGGTCATCCAGGCGCTGGAACGGGAGATCTCGCCGAAGATGTCACGCCACTATTCAAAGATCGGGATGAACGCCGCGCTCTTTGCCCGCATCGATACGCTTTGGGAGAACCGCGAGAGCCTCGGCCTGACGCTGGAGCAGACGCGGGTGCTGGAGCGGCATTGGAAGGGTTTTGTCAAATCCGGCGCCAAGCTTGAAAAGCCCCAGCAGGAGAAGCTTGCGGCGATCAATGAAAAACTCGCGGGCCTCGGCACGCAGTTCGGCCAGAACGTCCTGGCCGACGAGAAGGCCTGGGCGCTTATGCTATCCGAGGGCGCCGAGCTCGATGGGCTGCCGGAATTCCTGCGCGACGCGATGGCGGCGGCGGCGCGCGAACGCGGCGAGGAGGGCAAATATGCTGTGACGCTGTCGCGCTCGATCATCGAGCCGTTCCTGACCTTTTCGGAGCGCCGAGATCTGCGCGAACAGGCTTTTAATGCGTGGGTGGCGCGCGGCGCAAACGGCGGGGAAACCGACAACCGCGCCGTCATCAAGGAAACGCTGGCGCTGCGCCATCAGGTGGCGAAGCTGCTCGGCTACGGCAATTTCGCCGAGCTGAAACTCGACAACACGATGGCGAAGACGGCAGATGCGGTGAACGGCCTTTTGAAAGCCGTCTGGGCGCGGGCGGTCAAACGCGCCCGCGAGGAAGAGATCGACATCGCGGCGCTGATCGCCGAGGAGGGCCGGAACCACGAGGTGATGCCCTGGGACTGGCGCCACTACGCCGAAAAGATCCGAGCCCGGAAGTTCGATTTTTCCGAGGCCGAGCTCAAGCCCTATCTGCAGCTCGAAAAGATCATCGACGCCTGCTTCGATGTGGCCGGCCGGCTGTTCGGCATTCGCGCGGTCGAGAAGAAGGGTGTCGCGGCCTATCACCCCGACGTCAGGGTGTTCGAAATCAGGGATCGGGACGACAGGCTGGTCGCCCTCTTCCTCGGCGACTATTTCGCTCGTAGTTCGAAACGCTCAGGCGCCTGGATGAGCTCACTGCAATCGCAGCACAAGCTGCAACTGAAGAACGGCCGCCGCGGCGAGTTGCCGATCATCTACAATGTCTGCAATTTCGCCAAACCCGCCGAGGGCAAGCCGGCGCTGCTGTCGCTCGACGACGCCCGCACGCTGTTTCATGAATTCGGCCATGCGCTGCACGGCATGCTTTCAAACGTCACCTATCCCTCGGTTTCCGGCACCGGCGTCTCGCGGGATTTCGTGGAGTTGCCCTCGCAACTCTACGAGCATTGGCTGACGGTTCCCGCCATCCTCAAGGAATATGCCGTGCATTTCGAGACAGGCGAGCCGATGCCGCAGGCGCTCCTCGACAAGGTGCTGGCGGCCCGCACCTTCAATGCCGGTTTCAACACCGTCGAATTCACCTCGTCGGCGCTCGTCGATATGGCGTTTCACACGCGACAGGCCGTCGACGATCCGATGGCGGTGCAGGCGGAGGTGCTGGCCGAGATCGGCATGCCGAAGTCGATCGTCATGCGCCATGCCACACCGCACTTTCAGCACATCTTCTCCGGCGGTTATTCGGCCGGCTATTATTCCTACATGTGGTCGGAAGTTCTCGACGCCGATGCCTTCGCCGCCTTCGAGGAGACGGGCGACGCTTTCAACGGCGAGATGGCGCGCAAGCTCAAGGAAAATATCTATTCCACCGGCGGTTCGGTTGATCCCGAGGATGCCTATAAGGGCTTCCGCGGCAAGCTGCCGAGGCCGGATGCTATGCTGGTCAAAAAGGGACTCGCCACCTTCGAGGAATTGACAGGCAGCGACGCTTAAGACAGTTTGATGACAGAGAAGCGAGCGGCATGGCGGCAGCCATGCCGCAGCTTTCGCGCGCGACCCCCTTTCGCAATCGCGAAAAAACCGGTAAGAGCGCGCCAAACGTAAATGGCGCGTCCACTTGGCGTAGCGCCCCAGCCTCAGAGATTATGACATATGGCACTTCGCAACATCGCGATCATCGCGCACGTTGACCATGGCAAGACCACTCTCGTTGACGAGCTTCTGAAACAGTCCGGCTCCTTCCGCGAGAACCAGCGCGTCATGGAACGCGTGATGGATTCCAACGACATCGAAAAAGAGCGCGGCATCACCATTCTCGCCAAGGCGACCTCCATCGAATGGAAGGACACGCGCATCAACATCGTCGACACGCCCGGCCACGCCGACTTCGGTGGTGAAGTCGAGCGCATTCTCTCGATGGTGGACGGCGCGATCGTTCTCGTGGACGCTGCCGAGGGCCCGATGCCGCAGACCAAGTTCGTTGTCGGCAAGGCCCTGAAGGTCGGCCTGCGTCCGATCGTTGCCATCAACAAGATCGACCGTCCCGATGCCCGCGCCGACGAAGTCGTCAACGAAGTCTTCGACCTTTTCGCCGCCCTCGATGCGACCGACGAGCAGCTCGACTTCCCGATCCTTTACGGTTCCGGCCGCGCCGGCTGGATGAACTATGATCCGGCAGGCCCGAGCGACGAAGGCCTCGCACCGCTGCTCGACCTCGTCGTCAAGCACGTGCCCGAGCCGAAGGTTGAGGAAGGTCCGTTCCGGATGATCGGCACGATCCTCGAAGCCAACAACTTCCTCGGCCGCATCATCACCGGCCGCATCGCGTCCGGTTCGATCAAGCCGAACCAGGCCGTCAAGGTTCTCGGCCAGGACGGCAAGCTGATCGAACAGGGCCGTATTTCCAAGATCCTCGCCTTCCGCGGCATCGAGCGCCAGCCGATCGAGGAAGCGCATGCGGGCGACATCGTCGCCATTGCCGGCCTTTCCAAGGGTACGGTCGCCGACACCTTCTGCGATCCGTCGGTGACGGAAGCCCTGAAGGCGCAGCCGATCGACCCGCCGACCGTCACCATGTCCTTCATCGTCAATGACTCGCCGCTTGCCGGCACCGAAGGCGACAAGGTGACGAGCCGTGTCATCCGCGACCGCCTGTTCAAGGAAGCCGAAGGCAACGTCGCCCTCAAGATCGAGGAAAGCGCCGATAAAGATTCGTTCTTCGTCTCCGGCCGTGGCGAACTCCAGCTCGCCGTTCTGATCGAAAACATGCGCCGCGAAGGCTTCGAGCTTGCCGTTTCGCGTCCGCGCGTCGTCATGCACAAGGACGAGAGCGGCCAGCTCCTGGAGCCGATCGAGGAAGTTCTGATCGACGTCGATGAAGAACATTCCGGCGTCGTCGTGCAGAAGATGTCCGAGCGCAAGGCAGAGATGGTCGAGCTTCGCCCGTCGGGCGGCAACCGCGTCCGTCTGGTGTTTTACGCGCCGACCCGCGGCCTGATCGGCTATCAGTCGGAACTGCTGACGGATACGCGTGGTACGGCGATCATGAACCGCCTGTTCCACAGCTACCAGCCCTACAAGGGTGAGATCGGCGGCCGCGTCAACGGCGTGCTGCTCGCCAACGAAGCCGGTGAAGCCGTTGCTTACGCCCTGTTCAACCTGGAAGACCGCGGCCCGATGATCATCGACGCCGGCGAAAAGGTCTATATGGGCATGATCATCGGCATTCACACGCGTGACAACGACCTCGAAGTCAACGTGCTGAAGGGCAAGAAGCTGACCAACATCCGCGCCGCCGGCAAGGACGAAGCCGTCAAGCTGACCCCGCCGATCCGCATGACGCTGGAGCGCGCGCTCTCATGGATCCAGGAAGACGAACTCGTCGAGGTCACGCCGAAGTCCATTCGCCTGCGGAAGATGTATCTCGACGCCAACGACCGCAAACGGTTCGAAAAGACCAAGGCGGCTCTCTAAGAGCCCAGTCGTTCCCCCTTTCAAACCCCGGCCTTCGAGCCGGGGTTTTTTATTGTGCGCTGCGCTGATTCCGACTTGTGACAATCGTTAAAAAAGCGTTAAATTTTATCCGTCGTCCACATATCAAGTCTGTGGGCAATCGATCACGATGCGCTCGCCGCATATGGTTAATTGCCTGCGGCAGGACCAGAGTAAACGTTATGAAGACGTTGTCGATCGATGTCCGGCGGGCCGAACCGCACGATGCCCGAGCCATTTCGGAAACGCACAGGCTCGCCTGGCAACACACCTATGCGGGCATCATTCCGCATCGCGCGCTGACGCAGATGATCGAGCGACGCGGCGAAAATTGGTGGCGCAAGGCAACACGCGGACCCGCGACGTTGCTGGTTCTCGATGTGGCAGGGACAGTCGCCGGTTATGCGACGCTCGGTCTCAACCGTGCCCGCGCCCTGCCGCAGGAAGGTGAAATCTACGAGCTTTATCTTCGCCCCGAATATCAGGGAATCGGTCTCGGCCACATGCTGTTCGGCGAGGCGCGCCGGCTGTTGAAGTCGCTCGGCTGCAACGGGCTGGTCGTCTGGTGCCTTGAAGAAAACGAGGCCGCCAGCCGCTTCTACCGCCATCATGGCGGGACCGATTTCTGCGAAGGCATGGAAAATTTCGATCACAAGCAGTTGAAGAAGATCGGTTTCATCTGGAACTGATCGGCCTGCTCGAGCGTCGCACACCTCTCCTCTAAAGTTTTTGCGGCATCACGCCTGTGTCATCACGCATCGGTGATCTGCCGTGTTGCGTTGCGAGATGAAACTGATTATCTGGCTTCGAGCAATTCAACCCCGCGGGAGTATCCTATGCGCATCGACGCCATTTCAATCGGTAATAATCCACCTGAAGACGTCAACGTTATCGTCGAGGTTCCTGTTGGCGGTCATCCGATCAAGTATGAAATGGACAAGGATGCCGGCACGCTGGTCGTTGATCGTTTCCTCTACACGCCGATGACCTATCCGGGCAATTACGGTTTCGTACCACACACGCTGTCTGAAGATGGCGACCCGATCGACGTGCTGATCGCCAGCACCCGGCCGCTGGTTCCGGGCTGCGTCATCAACGTGCGTCCGATCGGCGTCCTGAAGATGGAAGACAATTCCGGCAAGGACGAGAAGATCATTGCCGTGCCGTCGCCGAAGCTGACGCTGCGCTACGAGAAGGTGAAGGACTTTACCGATCTTCCGGAGATCACGCTGAAGCAGATCGAGCATTTCTTCGAGCACTACAAGGACCTGGAGCCCGGCAAGTGGGTGAAGATCTTCGGCTGGGGCGATTCCAAGGAAGCCGGCCAGCTCATCATCGAGGCCGTCGAGCGGGCCAAGAAGGCGAAGGGCTGAACCCTCAGCCCAATAACGCTTCGAACTTTTTTACCAAATCCTCCGGGTCGCCCTCAATCCGGAGGATTTTTTTACGCGCCGTCTCGCCGGAGACGAGGCTGATGCTGGATTTCGGAATGCGCAGCGACCGGGCGATCAGGAGGATCAGCGCCTTGTTGGCCTTGCCCTTCTCGGGCACTGATGTGACGCGCGCCTTCAACAGGGTCTCGCCGTCGCCATCCGCTTCGACGCCATCGATCGCGTCACGCCCGCCATTCGGCGTCAACCGAACGGCCAGGCGCAGCTGATCGCCGGAAAATCTCCAGGGAGGGCTCAAGCGACCAGCGGGTATAGCGTAGTCCAAAGGAAGGTACGCAGGAAGAAGATGATCACCAGCAGGATGATCGGAGAAATATCGATGCCGCCGAGATTCGGAAGCAGACGGCGGATCGGCTTCAGCGCGGGTTCGGTGACATTGTAGAGGAACATGCCGACCGAATTGACGAACTGGTTGCTGGAATTGATGACGTTAAACGCATAGAGCCAGGAGAAAACGGCACTGGCAATCAGGATCCAGGTGTAAATATTCAAAACCAAATCAATGGTTTGAAACAAGGCAAACATCGTCGTCTCCAATTGGTTGTTGACAGACATGTAGACATTGGCGACTAAACGGGCAAGTGCCGTGTCGAAACGCATGGCAGATCATGTTTAACGGGCGGCCTCGCAGCCATTCCGGCGCGCCCGCTTCCTCGGACAGGGCCCCATGTCGTTTTCGCCTACCGGAGACCGTTTCGCCGCGTTTCGGCATTCGTCCTACACGCGTTTCTTCTTCGCGCGCTTTCTGCTTTCCTTCTCGCAACAGATCGTCAGCGTTGCCGTCGGCTGGCAGATGTACGACCAGACCGGCAAGGCGATCTATCTCGGCCTGATCGGGCTCGTACAGTTCCTGCCGTCGCTGCTGCTCATTCTCGTGACCGGTTCGATCGCCGATCGGCACAATCGCCGGGCCATCGCCGCTCTTTGCTCTCTGGTGAGCGCGCTCTGCACGCTGGCGCTGCTCGTCATGACGGCGACGGGAACCTTCGCGCCCTGGCCGGTCTTTGCGGTGCTTCTGATTTTCGGGATCGAGCGCGCCTTCATGTCGCCGGCGGTGCAGTCTCTCGCACCCAACCTCGTGCCCGAGCGCGCCCTTTCCAATGCGATCGCCTGGAATTCATCGTCCTGGCAGCTTGCGGCGATCACCGGGCCTGTAATCGGCGGCCTGCTCTATGGGGTCAGTGCGACGACCGCCTATACGGTGGCGGTCATCTTTTCCGTCCTCGGGGCGGCTCTCCTCTTCATGATCCCGAAGCCGGAACAGAAGACGACGGGTGAGGCGAAGAGCTGGGCGATGATCCTCGGCGGCTTCAGTTTCATCCGCGCCGAAAAAGTCGTGCTCGGCGCGATCTCGCTCGATCTCTTCGCCGTTCTGCTCGGCGGCGCCACGGCGCTGATGCCGATTTTCGCCCGCGATATTCTGACGCTTGGCCCTTGGGGCCTTGGACTGCTACGGGCAGCACCGGGGCTCGGCGCCATCGTCATGGCGATCTTCCTCGCCGCCTATCCGCTGAAACACCGCGCCGGCCTCTATATGTTCATCGGCGTCGCTCTGTTCGGTGTCGGCACCATCATCTTCGGCGCCTCGTCCAATACAGAAATTTCGATCGCAGCGCTGGCGCTGATGGGCGCGGCCGACATGGTGTCGGTCTATGTGCGCGAGAGCTTGATCGCGCTCTGGACGCCGGATCAGCTGCGCGGGCGGGTCAATGCGGTCAACATGGTCTTCGTCGGCGCTTCCAACGAACTTGGAGAGTTCAGGGCGGGCACGATGGCATCGGTCTTCGGCGCGGTGCCGGCAGTCGTCATCGGCGGGCTCGGAACACTGGCGGTCGCGGCGATCTGGGCTTCAAGTTTCCCGAAGCTGCGCAGGATCGACACGCTCGACGCGCCCGCCTGACCACTAAACGGGATTATGCTCGCAGAGCGATAGACGGTGTCGCCTTCGCCGACTTTCCCTCGAAGACGAGATCGAGGAATTCTGTCAGCCAGGCTCTCAGCGGCGCGTCGAACAGCATGCGGCCTTCGAGGTGTTCGCGGCCCTGCTGGGCGTTCGGCAGAATGAAGCGATGCGCGCCGTGCACGACCCAGCGATGCATCATCACTCGGGTGAGTTCGGCATGGAACTGCAGGCCCCAGGCGTTGCCGTCGTAATGGAAGGCCTGGTTCGGGTAGGCATCGCCTTCGGCGAGCAGATCGGCGCCGTGTGGCAGCTCGAAACCTTCGCGGTGAAAATGATAGACCATCTTCGGCCAGTGCATCAGCAGGCGGCCTTTCTCGGTCGGGTGCAGCGGGTACCAGCCGATCTCCGTCGAGCCGTCGGCATTCGGCTGTACCTTGCCGCCGAGATGACGCACCAGCATCTGGGCCCCGAGGCAGATACCGAGAAAAGGGCGTTTTTCCCGTAGCGGAACCTCGATCCAGTCGATCTCCTTC
Source organism: Rhizobium sp. YTUHZ044 (assembly GCF_051123975.1). Taxonomy (NCBI): domain Bacteria; kingdom Pseudomonadati; phylum Pseudomonadota; class Alphaproteobacteria; order Hyphomicrobiales; family Rhizobiaceae; genus Rhizobium; species Rhizobium sp. YTUHZ044. The sequence goes on along the minus strand of NZ_CP101426.1, from coordinate 4,051,063 downwards.
TTGACGAAGTCATCCGGATCGTTTGCGCTCATCGGTCCGCCGAAGACGACGGCGCCGGCATGGTCTGCGAGCGTCGTCGGAAGCGGATCACCGAGGACCGGGCGACGGACATCGAGGCAGTAGCCTTTTTCGACCAGCAATTGCCCGACACGGCCGGCACTGGACCGCTCCTGATGCAGGACGATAAGGATCGGGCGCCGGTCGCGGCCCGGATTTTGCTCAGTCGGCATCATCTTGCGCAACCTGGATATCCGTGACCCTGGCGGCCGCCTCCTGCCGCTTCTGAATGCGTTCGCGTGAGGAGACGCCGAGCAGATCGGCGATACGCCAGATGACATGGTCTTCCATCTCGCTGCGCTCGCCATCGGCGTAAACGATGTCCCAGAGAATGCCGATCAGCTCCAGCCGTTGCTCGGTATCGAGATGGCGTTTCAGGTCGGCGGTGAAGCGATAATAGTCGACGGCGGAGCTTTCGGCTTCGAGGCCGGCGGCCATCAAAGCATCGAGCTGCTTGCTGTCGAGCGAATACTGCTCCTTCAAGAGCTTGCGCAGCCGCTTCTTTTCACTAGCCTTGATCTGACCGTCGGCTTCCATCACCTGCATGCAGAGTGCTGCCACTGCGATGCGCGGGTCATCGGGGGCAAAACCTTTCTTTGGACGATCGGCGGTGAGCTTCTGGAAGAATGCCTGAAAGCGTTCGAACATGCGGGTTTCGTTCCGTGTCAGAAAAGGCGAAGCCGTGTCTTGGGTTCCGGTTCCGTCCTGGGATCGCGAACGCCGGGATCATCCGGCAATCCGCCGAAAAAGGGCTTTGTTTCGTTCGGTGCTGGCGCTTTGTCGCTGGCGGTGGATTCGGCCGGTTTCGGCTTTGCCGGTGCCGGTGACTGTGCCGGCGCCGGGCGCACGGCCTCGGCGATCGTCGCGGCGCGTTCCAGTTCGATGATGCGATGATCGTTGACCGGGCTCTCTGGCCTGACGTCACGCAGCGGCGGCAGGGTCTTCAGAGCCGTTTCGATCGAGGCGGGCGCCGACCCTTCTTCGAGCGGCCCCTCGATCTGACCGAAGGGCGCCTTCCATTCGAAGGCGTCGAGACGACCCGTGACCGGCGACACCGGCAGCCATTTGTCGGAGACGAAACCATCCGCCACCCAGGCGGGATCGCGCGGGGCTTTCAGTGCCTGGGCCAGCCAGTGGCGCACGCGGCCCTGGTCGCCGGTCTCGGCTTCCTCTATGTCGGCGAGCAGCAGAAAGGCGGCTTCTCGCGGTTCAATACGCGCCGCCGCTTCCGCCTTGGCGCGCGCCTTGGCGAATTCCTGCGCGTCGAGCGCCGCCTGGGCGACGACGAGAAGAGATTCGACATTGTTCGGGCGCATCGCTTCCAGGCGTTCGGCGCGCTTCAGCCGGTCGAGCGTGGAATCGCCGCTGCGGGCTCTGACATAGGTCTGGCCGATCTCGGGATGAGGCGCCGATTTCCACACCTGTTCGAGGATCGAAGCGGCCTTGCGCAGACCGCCTTCGCGGAACAGTGCCTTTGCGGCAATGAGAGCGGCCGGAACGAAATCGGCGGCGAACTTCAGCGCCTGCAGGGCGTCGTCGCGGGCGCCGGCCGGGTTGCCTTCCAGCTTCTCGGCGGCGCGTGCCGTCAGGAGCACGGCGTGCAGGCGGTTGGCCTCGGGTTTTTCGACGACGCGGGCGGCCTTCTGCTGTTCGAGCAGTCGGATCGCATCGTCCCAGCGGCCAGCCTGGCTGCGATATTCGAGGGTCGCCTGGGCGGCCCAAGGCAGATAAGGTGCATTGTCGGCGGCCTTTTCGGCGTATTGGCGGGCGGCCTCGTTGGCTCCGAGGCGGCGGGCTTCGAGATAGAGGCCGCGCAGGCCAAGCTCCCGCGTTTCCGGGTCGTTGGCCATGGCTTCGAACTTGGCGCGCGCCTCATCATGGCGGCCTTCGATCAGTGCGGCCTGGGCCTCGAGCAGATTGATCAGCGGCTCCTGATCGGCGCGGATGAGGCCACGCGAACGAGCCGCCATCTTGCGGGCGAGCAATGCATTGCCGGCGCCGGCAGCGATTAGGCCGGTCGACAGCGCCTGATAGCCGCGGTCGCGCTTGCGGGCGCGGAAATAGCGGGTCACCGAATGCGGCGAAGTCCAAATCAACCGGACGAACCACCACGCGATCATCACGGCGGCGATGAGGGCGATGATCGCGCTGACGGCGACGATCAGTTTCGTCTGGTAGATCTGGCCTTCCCAGATCAGCGAGATGTCGCCGGGACGATCGGCGAACCAGGAAAAGCCATAGGCGAGAAGCAGGACGAGCAGGGCGAAGATGACAAGCCTGGTCATGGTCTCACCCTTCCTTGCCGGCGCCGGCGACCGCCTTCGACAGCGCCCCGCCAACCAGCTCCTCGACACGGATGCGCGCCCCCAGAGACTGCTTGAAGGCAGCGGAGGCCTGCTTGCCGGCAGCCGGCAGATTGTTCCATTCGGCGGAAGCGCCGGGCAGATCGCCGTTCTTCACCTTGTCCTCCAGGCGGGCGGCGATCGCCTCAACGCTTTCGCCTTCGATATTGCCGACGGGTCGGACCGTCACCAGTGATTTTGCGCTCGCCATCAGCCGATCCGACCAGCTCTGGTTTGGATCCGGCTGATTGATCGATTCGATGATGGCGTTGGCAACGTCGGGAACCTGACGCATCAGCTCGGCGCGTGAGGGAACGCCGGTCTCGGCAAAAGCGCGCAGATCCGTAACGGCAGGATCGTCGGGTGCGACGCCAGCGAAGGTATCCAGCTCGGCCAGGAACGGCCCGCCGCGATCGATCGCTGCCTTCAGGGCGGCTGCCGCGATCGCCCGCGCGACGGCAACATCCTCGCGCGGCTCGTTGAGCTTCTTTTCGGCCTCGGCCAGGCGCTTGGCGATATCGGCATCGCTGCTCGTCTGCTGGTCGGAGGACTGGGCAAGCATCGAGCGCAGCTGATCGACCTGACTGCTGAGCTCCGCAACCTTCTGGTTGAGAGCCTCGACATTTGCCGGATCCGCCGATGGCGCCGCCGCGGAGTTCTTCGCAGCCGTTTCCAGCGCGGCGATCCGCGTCTCAAGCGCGCCGTCGCCCGTGTTTGCGGGATTGGCGGCAAGGTTGGCGACGGTCTGTTTCAAGCCGTCGATCTCGCCGGAGAGCTCGGCCACCTCGGGCGAGGTGGTCTCAGGCGCGGAGGAACCCGGGAGGTAACCGGCATATTGAATGACGCCTGCGCCAAGCAGCGCCACGAGGCCGCCGAAAATGCCGGCGGCGATAAGACCGGAGGTGCCGGCGCCCCGCGGCGCGGGCTGTTCGGCAGGGGGCGTGAAGGAAGGTTCGGCGACTGCCGGCGTCTCCTCCTCCGGCTCCGATTCGGGCTTGCTTTCAGGTTGAGGCTGCGACGCCGCTTCGGTTTCCGGCGCCGGGCCAAGATCCGCAGGGGGGCTGTCGGCGTCGCCGGCATCGTTGTTCACCGGCTTTGTGGTATCGGCTTCGGAGGCGAAGTCCTGTGCATCGAGGTCGATCGTGACCGGCTCATCGGCGCTCTTCGAATGGCGTGGCGGGTTTCCCGATACCATGAGGTCCTCTTTATCCTGCATTGCAACGAAACTAGACAGTGATGCCAATTAAGGGAAGAGGTTAGATCAAATTTGGGCGGTTTGGGCCTTTCCTGGTCAGATTGAAGCATTCTGTTGGCTCAAGCGGAGTCGGAGGGTCGACCGGCCGGCGCGCGTCGTAGCCAAGCTCCACGGCCAAGCCGGCCGGTCGATCAGCCGGCCCGTTTCAGCCAACCCTCCCGCAGATTTGCGTGGCAAATCTGCAAGACTTTGGAATCGCCGGACGCACTTGTCGCTTCGCCACGGCGAAGCGGTGCGGCCGGTGGGCCGGGCATGTTTCCGCCAGGATCAGAGGCGATCGGCTCGGACGTACCTTGGGGTATGCCCGTCGCCAATCGCCTCTGCCCTGACGAAAACCTGCTCCGGCAGAATGCTTCAATCTGACCAGGAAAGGCTCAAAAGCCTTCAAAGCAGCGACAAAAGACTTTGCTCATCCGGCATGGATGAAATCGCCACAGTTTTTTTCAGGGACATCGGAATGGCCTGCGCCACCGTTTCGCTCAGGCAGAGAAGGCGGATTTCGCGGTGTCCCGACAGGGCTGATCGCAGCTCCGCCAGGCGAAAAAAATCTTCCACCGTCTGCCGGGAATAGAAGAGAACGGCGTTAGGGCGGCCGCCGGAAAAGACAGCTTCGATCTCGGCCGGGCTCGGAGCAACCGGCGTCATGCGATAGCATTCGGCGACCGAAAAGCGGATGCCGAGTTGGCGCAATCTTGTTTCGAAGGTTTCGGCGCGCGGCAGTCCGGCGAGGTAGAGCAACTCCTCCGCTCCCTGCGTGGCGATGAGATCGGCGAGATCGCGGCCGTTGCCTGCGGACGCGGCGACCGAACGGAAGCCGAGTCCGCGCGCCTCTTGCGCCGTCATCTCGCCGACCGCAAAAAGCGGGCGGACAAGATGCGGACGAAGTTTCTCGCCGAGCGCGGATGCGACCCTGACGGCTTCGGCGCTGGTCACCGCGATCGCGCCGCTGGTGGCTTCGAGCGCGGCCGCGGCTGCGGCACTGTCGTGCTGTGGCCGGCGCAGCGGCAGCAGCAGAGGCTCGTGGCCCATATCGCGCAGACGTTGTGCTGTTCTTGTCGCTGAATGCGCGGGGCGGGTGACAAGCACACGCATGGCTGCTTCAGTGCCAGTCGTCGAAGAAGGTGCTGCCGGCTCTTGCGCGCACATCCTGGCCGGCGCGGGTGCCGAGTGCGGCCGCATCGCGGCGGTGGCCGTCCGTCGTCACCGCATGCTGGCTGCGGCCGTCTGGCGTGAGGATCAGGCCGGAGAAGCGGATCAGGTCGCCCTCGCAGACGGCATAGCCGGCGATCGGCGTGCGGCAGGAGCCGTCGAGAGCAGCGAGGAAGGCGCGCTCGCAGGAGACGGTGTCGAAGGTCGCGGCATCGTTGACCGATGCCAGCAGCTCGTCGATCCTCGTATCGCCGATCCGGCTCTCGATGCAGATTGCCCCTTGGGCGGGCGCCGGCGGGAAGGCGTCGGGGTCGAGGATATCGGTCAGCGCTTCGACCTTGCCGAGGCGCTTGAGGCCGGCAAGCGCCAGCAGCGTCGCGTCCACCTGACCTTCTTCGAGCTTGCGCAGCCGGGTTTCGACCGAACCGCGGAAGACTATGACGTTGATGTCGGGTCGCATGCGGCGGATCAGCGCCTGGCGGCGCAGTGACGAGGAGCCGACGGTGGCGCCATGCGGCAGGTCGATCAGTTTGGGTGCGGTGCGGCCGATGACGGCGTCGCGGATATCCTCGCGCGGCAGAAAGGCGGAGAGATGCAGGCCGTCCGGCAGGTGCGTCGGCATGTCCTTGGCGGAGTGCACGGCGAAATCCAGCTCGCCTGAGACGAGCTTCTGTTCGAGCTCCTCGGTGAAGAGGCCTTTGCCGCCGATTTCAGCCAGCGACCGGTCGGTGATGCGATCGCCCTTGGTCGACAGCACGACGATCTCGAACATCTCTTCAGGCAGGTGATGCGCCGCCATCAGCCTGTCGCGGGCCTCATGCGCCTGGGCAAGCGCCAGCGGGCTGCCCCGCGTGCCGATCCGGAAAGGTTTTGTTTGCATCCGCTCTGTTCCGTTGTTACCGGAGTTCTCGTAAACGGGTTTCGGCCCCATCGCAATGAACGAACAGGCCTTATGGTTCCCTTTCTGCGCATCCTTGGCATCGAGACGAGCTGCGACGAGACCGCCGCGGCGATCGTCGAGCGCGATGCGGAGGGCCATTCCAGGATACTCTCCGACGTCGTGCTTTCCCAGCTCGACGAGCACAGCGCCTATGGCGGCGTCGTGCCGGAGATCGCCGCGCGCGCCCATGTCGAGGCGCTGGACGAGTTGATCGAGGAGGCGCTGAAGCGCGCCAATGTGTCGCTGGCTGATGTCGACGCCATCGCCGCCACGTCAGGCCCGGGGCTGATCGGCGGGCTGCTTGTGGGATTGATGACCGGCAAGGCGATTGCAAGGGCGGCCGGCAAGCCGCTCTATGCGGTCAACCATCTCGAAGGCCATGCGCTGACGGCGCGGCTGACCGACGGGCTTTCCTTTCCCTATCTGATGCTGCTCGTCTCCGGCGGCCATACTCAGCTCATCCTGGTGCGCGGCGTCGGAGATTATGAGCGCTGGGGCACGACGATCGACGACGCGCTCGGCGAAGCCTTCGACAAGACGGCAAAACTGCTCGGCCTGCCCTATCCCGGCGGCCCGGCAGTGGAACGCATGGCGCGGGACGGCAACGCCGATCGCTTCGATTTTCCGCGGCCACTGGTCGGCGACGCGCGGCTGGATTTCTCCTTCTCCGGTCTGAAGACGGCGGTGCGGCAGGCGGCGCAGGAGATCGCGCCGCTCAGCGATCAGGACGTGGCGGATATCTGCGCTTCGTTCCAGCGGGCGATTTCACGCACGCTGAAGGACCGCATCGGCCGCGGCCTGCAGCGTTTCAAGGCCGAGTTTCCGGTCAACCAGGAAAAACCGGCGCTCGTCGTTGCCGGCGGTGTCGCCGCCAATCTCGAACTGCGGGCGACGCTGCAGGGTCTTTGCGACAAGAACGGCTTCCGCTTCATCGCGCCGCCGCTGAGCCTCTGCACCGACAATGCCGTGATGATTGCCTGGGCAGGGCTGGAGCGGATGGCGACGGGTGCGGTCCCGGATGCACTCGACGTCCAGCCGCGCTCGCGCTGGCCGCTCGATGCCAATGCGGAAAGGCTGATCGGCTTTGGAAAGAGAGGAGCCAAGGCATGAGCGAAAGGATCGCCGTCGTCGGATCGGGCGCTTTCGGCACGGCGCTTGCAGCCGTCATCGCCCTTGCCGGTCGCAGCACAGTGACGCTCGTCGGGCGCAATCCACCGCTGATGGCCGATCTGAAGAGCGAACGTCTGCATGATGCCGTGCTGCCCGGCATTGTTCTGCCGGAATCGCTCGAATTTGCCGCCGAGGCGGAGGCGATCGCCGGCGCCTCCATCGTGCTTTTTGCGATGCCCTCGCAGGCGCAGGCGGATGCGGCGCGGCATTATGGCCCATATCTGTCGAAAGACGCCATTGTCGTCACCTGTGCCAAGGGCATCGAGCGGGCGACCGGCAAGCTGTTGACCGACATGCTGGAGCGGGAACTGCCGGACCATCCGATCGCGGTGCTCTCGGGTCCGGGCTTTGCTGCCGATATCGCCAAGGGCCTGCCGACGGCGATGGCAATCGCGGCGGCGGATATGGAGACTGCCGAGCGGCTCGCCCAGGCGATATCAGGTCGGACCTTCCGGCTCTATGCCTCCAGCGACCGCATCGGCGTGCAGCTCGGCGGTGCGCTCAAGAATGTGCTGGCGATCGCCTGCGGCATCGTCGAAGGCCGCGGCATCGGCGAATCCGCCCGTGCGGCGCTGATTGCCCGCGGGCTCGCGGAAATGTCACGCTTCGTCGTCGCCAAAGGCGGGAAGGCGGATACGGTGCGCGGGCTATCCGGTCTCGGCGATCTGGTGCTGACGGGAACGAGCCATCAATCGCGCAACCTGCGCTTCGGCATTGCGCTCGGGCGCGGGGAAAAGGCCGATCCGCTGCAGGGCGCGCTGGTGGAAGGCGCGCTTGCCGCCTCGGTCGCCTCGCGGCTTGCCGCGGAGCTTTCGATCAGCATGCCGATCACCGACGCCGTTTCCGCCATCATCGACGGCAGGCTCGATATATCGGACGCCATCGAGCAGTTGATGACGCGTCCAATCACCACCGAATAGGAGAATAGACATGCTTTTCGCCCTGCTCTGCAAGGACAAGCCGGGACATCTGAACGTTCGTTTGGAGACGCGGCCGACGCATCTTGCCTATCTCGACAAGCTCAATGCCGAAGGCAAGCTTTCCATGGCCGGGCCTTTCCTTGACGACGAGGGCAAAGCCTGCGGCAGCCTGGTGCTTGTCAAGGCGGAGACGGCGCAAGAGGCAAAGGCGCTGGCCGACGCCGACCCTTACGCCATGGCCGGTTTGTTCGAAAGCGTCGATATCAAGCCCTTCAACTGGGTCTTCAACAAGCCGGAGGCGTGAGCATGGCGCATTGGCTTTATAAATCCGAACCTGCCTCCTGGTCCTGGGAGCAGCAAAAGGCCGCCGGCGAAAAGGGCACGGAATGGACCGGCGTGCGCAACTATCTGGCGCGCAACAACATGCGGGCGATGCAGATCGGCGACAAAGGGTTCTTCTACCATTCCAATGACGGGCTGGAGATCGTCGGCATCGTCGAAGTCGCAGCGCTGTCGCATCCCGACTCCACCGCAAAAGGCGATCCGAAGTGGGATTGCGTCGATATCCGCGCCGTCATGGACATGCCGAAGCCGGTGACGTTGAAGGACATCAAGGCGAACGAGAAGCTCACCAAGATGTCGCTCGTCACCTCCATGCGCCTTTCCGTGCAGCCGGTCACCGACGATGAGTGGGCCGAAGTCTGCCGCATGGGCGGGCTCGACAATCCCCCGCGTTGAAAACCGATCCGGAAGCCTTCATCCGCGCCAATACCAGTCTAATGGCGCCGCCGCATGTGCCGGAAATTTCGCTTCATCTGGCCAGCGAGGCGCATGAGCTCTGGCTGAAGACGGAGGAGGAACTGGAAGCGATCGGTCTGCCGCCGCCTTTCTGGGCTTTCGCCTGGGCGGGCGGGCAGGGACTGGCGCGCTACATTCTCGATTATCCGGAAATGGTGCGCGGCAAGCGCGTGCTGGATTTTGCCAGCGGCTCCGGCCTCGTCGGGATTGCGGCGATGATGGCCGGTGCGCGTGAGGTGACGGCCGCCGATATCGATCCCTGGGCGGAGACGGCGATCCGGCTGAACGCCAGGGCCAACGGCGTTTTTCTCGGATTTACCGGCGCCGATCTGATCGGACAGGATATCGCCGCCGATGTCGTGCTTGCCGGCGACGTCTTCTACGACCGTGTCTTCGCCGATGCGCTCGTTCCCTGGCTGACGAGGCTGACGGGGGAAGGCATATTGGTTCTGGTCGGCGATCCCGGGAGAAGCTATCTGCCACGGGAACAGCTGGAATTCTGTGCGGCCTATCAGGTGCCGGTGACGCGGGCGCTGGAGGACAGCGAAATCAAGAAGACGACGGTCTGGCGCTTCGGCTCAAGATCTTAAGGCCGGATCACGCAGACATTGGCCTCGTAGCTGCAGGGATCGTCCTGGACGCCGACGTCGATGACCTTCGCATTCGGCGCCTGGGGCGCGAGCCGTGCGCCCGGATAATACCCATAGCCATAGCCATTGCCGCCGACATAAGTCCCGCCATCGATCTGATAGGCATAGGAGCCGGCATAGGTGTCGCCGCTGCCGCCACCCGGCGGCTGGGGCGCGAAGATAACCAGGCTGCTGCGGGCAACGCGATTTGTCGCCGGGGACGAAAACTGCTTCAGGAACGGCATACGCTCCCTGCCGGGTCGGCGAATATAGGCGCTGTCGAAACGGATGCCGCGATCGCGCCAGCCGAGGCGTTGGCCGAGAAGCAAGCCATTGTGCAAGACGTGGCGGTGGCCAAGGAAGCGATGATCGGCAAAGCGATGATCGAAACGGCGCTCGCCGGCGGCGGCAGGCAAGGCGACAAGCGCGGAGAGCCCAAGCAGGGCGACTGCAGACAGACTGCGAAACATGGATGTCGGCCTCCGGAATTCCCGATCGTTAACAAATCGTTAATGCCAGATTGCGCCAAAAGCCGCTGCTTGTCCATGCGCCTGGAAGGAACGGCATAAATATTAAGCCGAGTTTCGTTGGGGCGGTTCAGCCTCTTCGCCGAGGCGCAGAACCGCCCTTAACCTTTTGTTCTTACGGAATTCCGGGTGGAAGGCCGCTTCGCACCTTTCTGGAGCTTCTCCCGCCCGCAAACTTCGCGGCAACCCGAATCGATTAAATTAATAGCGCACAGCGATTGTGCTTGTCGTCGGGCTTTCCGGTGAGTAAACGTCGCAATTGATGCAACGCACACAGAGAATTTTGTCATTCGTGTGGTTGACTGAGCATGCTCCGAAATCCGGGAGCGCAGAGAAGCCGCCGCGAGGTTCTGATGGCGAACGTGACAAATAACCGGCCCCTGTCGCCGCATTTGCAAGTCTACAAACTTATTCCCACCATGGTCATGTCCATCGTCCACCGCATCACCGGCGGTGCGCTCTATGTCGGCACGCTGCTGGTCGCCTGGTGGCTGATCGCGGCGGCAAGCGGCCAAGCGTCGTATGACTGGGCCAATTGGGTGCTCGGAAGCCTTCTCGGCAAGCTGGTGCTGCTCGGTTATACCTGGGCGCTGCTGCACCACATGCTCGGCGGTTTGCGCCATCTCATGTGGGATCTCGGCTACGGCTTCGAGAAGGAAGTCTCGACCAAACTCGCCATCGCCAACATCATCGGGTCGCTCTGTCTGACCGTGCTGGTCTGGGTGATCGGCTTCCTCATTCGCTTCTGAAGGTCCTCTCATGGATATGCGCACCCCCCTCGGCAAGGTTCGCGGGCTCGGCTCCGCCAAGGAAGGCACGAGCCATTTCTGGCGTCAGCGGCTGACCGCGGTCTCCAATATTCCGTTGATCCTCTTCTTCGTAATCTTCATGATCACCTATGCCGGCGCGCCCTATGCGGACGTGGTTCGCGCCCTGTCGAACCCCTTTGTCGCCGTTGTCATGGGATTGATGGTGATATCGGGCGTCATCCATATGAAGCTCGGCATGCAGGTCATCATCGAAGACTACGTGCATGGCGAATTCGGCAAGATCGCTCTGCTGATGCTGAACACCTTCTTTGCGATCGTGATCGCCAGCCTCTGTCTCTTCGCCATTCTGAAAATCGCATTCGTAGGATAAGCTCGATATGGCACCGACCTCACCCGCCCAGAATGGCAAAGCCTACAAATATGTCGACCACTCCTATGACGTGATCGTCGTCGGCGCCGGCGGCGCGGGTCTGCGCGCCACCCTCGGCATGGCCGAGCAGGGTTTCCGCACCGCCTGCATCACCAAGGTGTTCCCGACCCGCTCGCACACGGTTGCGGCCCAGGGCGGCATCGCCGCCTCGCTGCGCAACATGACACCGGATAGCTGGCAGTGGCATCTCTATGATACGGTCAAGGGTTCCGACTGGCTCGGCGACGTCGACGCCATGCAGTATCTCACCATGGAAGCGCCGAAGGCGGTCTATGAGCTCGAGCATTACGGCGTGCCGTTCTCGCGCAACGAGGAAGGCAAGATCTACCAGCGCCCCTTCGGCGGCCACATGCAGAATTACGGCGAAGGCCCGCCAGTCCAGCGCACCTGCGCCGTTGCCGACCGCACCGGCCACGCCATCCTGCATACGCTCTACGGTCAGTCGCTGCGCAACAATGCCGAATTCTTTATCGAATATTTCGCGCTCGACCTGATCATGTCTGAGGACGGCAGCCGCTGCACCGGTGTCGTCGCCTGGTGCCTCGATGACGGTACGATCCATCGCTTCGCCGCCAAGATGGTGGTGCTGGCGACCGGCGGCTACGGCCGCGCCTATTTCTCGGCAACCTCGGCCCACACCTGCACCGGCGACGGCGGCGGCATGGTGGCACGCGCCGGCCTGCCGCTGCAGGACATGGAATTCGTGCAGTTCCACCCGACCGGAATCTACGGTTCGGGCTGTCTGATCACGGAAGGCGCGCGCGGCGAAGGTGGTTACCTCGTCAACTCCGAGGGTGAACGCTTCATGGAGCGTTATGCGCCTTCGGCCAAGGATCTTGCCTCGCGCGATGTCGTTTCGCGCTGCATGACGCTGGAGATCCGCGAAGGCCGCGGCGTCGGCAAGAACAAGGATCACATCTTCCTGCATCTCGACCACCTCGATCCGGCCGTTCTGCATGAGCGCCTGCCGGGGATTTCCGAGAGCGCCAAGATCTTCGCCGGCGTCGACGTCACGCGCGAGCCCATCCCGGTTCTGCCGACCGTTCACTACAATATGGGCGGCATTCCCACCAATTACTGGGGCGAAGTGCTGAACGCCGATGGCGCCAATCCGGAGCGGATCATTCCCGGCCTGATGGCGGTCGGTGAAGCCGGCTGCGCCTCGGTGCACGGCGCCAACCGCCTCGGCTCCAACTCGCTGATCGACCTCGTGGTCTTCGGCCGCGCCGCCGCGATCCGCGCCGGCGAAGTCATCGACCGCGCGGCGCCCATCCCGCATCTCAACGTCGCGGCCTGCGACAAGATCATGGACCGCTTCGACGGCCTGCGTCACGCCAGCGGCGGCACGCCGACGGCTGTGCTGCGCGAGAAGATGCAGCGCGCCATGCAGGAAGATGCGGCCGTGTTCCGCACGCAGGAATCGCTGGAATCCGGTTGCCGGCGCATTTCGGCGATCTGGGGCGAGATGCAGGACATCAAGGTCACCGACCGTTCGATGGTCTGGAACTCCGACCTGGTGGAAACGCTCGAACTGCAGAACCTGATGGCCAACGCCATCACGACGATCTACGGCGCCGAGGCCCGCAAGGAGAGCCGCGGTTCGCACGCTCGCGAGGATTATACCGAGGGTGCATTCGCCGGCCGCGACGACGTCAACTGGCGTAAGCATACGCTTGCCTGGGTGAACGAGGCAGGCGACGTCAAGCTCGACTATCGCCCTGTTCACACCGAGCTCATCGCCGAAGGCATCGATCCGCATAAGATCGAGCCAAAAGCTCGCGTGTACTGATTTCAAGAGGAACCGGATATGGTTGAACTCGCTCTCCCCAAGAATTCTCAGATGCGCGAAGGCAAGGTCTGGCCGAAGCCGGCGGGTGCGACCAACACCCGCGAGTTCCGCGTCTACCGCTGGAGCCCGGACGATGGCCAGAACCCGTCGATCGACACCTTCTACATCGATGTCGACGATTGCGGCCCGATGGTGCTCGACGGTCTGCTCTACATCAAGAACAAGATCGACCCGACGCTGACCTTGCGCCGCTCCTGTCGCGAGGGCATCTGCGGTTCCTGCGCGATGAACATCGACGGCACCAACACGCTTGCCTGCACCAAGGGCCTCGACGATATTACCGGCGCGGTGAAGATCTATCCGCTACCGCATCTGCCCGTCGTCAAGGATCTGGTGCCCGATCTCAGCAACTTCTACGCCCAGCATCGCTCAATCGAGCCCTGGCTGAAGACGGTGTCGCCGTCTCCGGCCAAGGAATGGAAGCAGAGCCATGAGGACCGGCAGAAGCTCGACGGCCTTTATGAATGCATCCTCTGCGCCTGTTGCTCGACCTCCTGTCCGAGCTATTGGTGGAACGGCGACCGTTATCTCGGTCCGGCCGTTCTGCTGCAGGCCTATCGCTGGCTGATCGACTCCAGAGACGAGGCGACCGGCGAACGTCTCGACAATCTCGAGGACCCGTTCCGCCTCTACCGCTGCCATACGATCATGAACTGCGCGCAGACCTGCCCGAAGGGCCTCAACCCGGCCAAGGCGATCGCCGAAATCAAGAAGATGATGGTCGAGCGCCGGGTCTGATCGGCATGCATGCCACCGGCGGATTGGACGGCTTCGATCCCGCAGCCGTCGCGGAGATCAGGTCGCGGCTCGCCTCGGTTCGCGAGCAGGGCATCCGCATCGGTCTGGCGATCGAAAGCGGCAGCCGCGCCTGGGGCTTTCCGTCTCCCGACAGCGATTATGATTGCCGCTTTATCTATATTGCGGGCGGCGATTCTCGATCTCGTGCATGTTAAGAAGCGGACCCGTGAGATGGGTGAAGGTCTGCCGCCGGAGCCGGTGCGGTTATTTCTGCGCAGCTCGTTCGAGCACTATTCCGAGACATTGCGGGAGTTTGGCAGAAATCCTGACAGAGATGAGCGTGCGCAACACCTTGCTGACAAATTCTATGTGCAGGAAGTTTTGCAGCAGGGCAGTTGAACTGTATCGTTTTTCGGTTAGGTGTTGTCACGGGCAATTTCTGCAACCCGACTTGATTAACCAAAGCGAATTACGATAATCGAACTTGTCTCACGCCCGTTCTTTGCGGCGATAGCCGAATTCAGGAGTATGATGATGCAGTTGCGATATGCGATGACAGGTCTGGTGGTGGCTCTCGCGCTAGCCGGTTGTCAGCGTACGGCATATGATTACAGCTCCAACTCGAACGCCGGACCGGCGCCGTTGACGGCGCAGCCTGTCCCGTCCGTCCAGGGCGGTCAGCTTCCGCCGCCGACCGGCAGCTCGCAGTTCCCGGCCGCGCCGACGGCGACGGCACCGATGCCTGGGGCACAGTCCGGCGCCATGGCTGCGAATGCGCTCGACGTCACCAAGGAATCAATGGTCGGAAGCTGGCGCGTCAATGGCAGCTGCGATATGTTCCTGACGCTCACCAATCTCGGCAGCGGGTCGCGTGGCGGCACGCGCGGTTGCGTCGGCGAGCTGACGGCGATGGGCTCCTGGGAGGTCGCGGGCAAGCAGGTGCTGCTCAAGGATCGTTCGGGCAACCAGATCGGCAGCGTCTACAAGACAGCCGACAATCGCTTCCAGGGCCAGACGAATACCGGTCAGCAGATCAGCCTCAGCCGGTAAACCAACCGCGCGGTAAACGATCCGGCGGCGCGCCGCTGATGACTGACAGGCGGACGTGCCCTCATGCAGCCAATGCCAGATTATACGCTCAGCGTTTGCGAACAGCTTAAATCGCTGACGCTTGCCGGTGCGTTGCAGGTCGATTCCGCCCAGATGGACGTGGCCAAAAGCCTGGATCGGGTGCTTGCCGGGCTGAAGCAGTTGCGGCCGGCGGCCAAAGCGAGCGCGCTCGGCTGGCTGTTTGCCAAGAAGAAGAAAGCCGCCGACGGCATCAAGGGGCTTTACATTCACGGCAGCGTCGGACGCGGCAAGACCATGCTGATGGACATGTTCTTTGCCATGGCGCCGTGCAGGAAGAAGCGCAGGGCGCATTTCCACGAATTCATGGCGGATGTGCACAACCGTATCGCGGCACACCGGCTGAAGCTCAAGAACGGCGAGACGAAGCAGGCCGATCCGATGCCGCCGGTCGCCGCAGCCCTCTACGAGGAAGCGGAACTGCTCTGCTTCGATGAATTCACCGTCACCGACATTGCCGACGCGATGATCCTGTCGCGGTTGTTTTCCGAACTCTTCGCGCGGGGATGCGTGCTGGTCGCGACCTCGAATGTCGAGCCGGACAATCTCTACAAGGATGGGCTCAATCGCGGCCTGTTCCTGCCCTTCGTCGCTCTGCTCAAGCAGCATGTCGATGTCGTCACGCTGGATTCGCCGACCGACTACCGGATGGAGAAGCAGAATAGCCAACCGGTCTATCTCGTGCCGATCAGCGAACATAACGACATGGCGATGGAGGCGTCCTGGACGCAGGCGCTGCATGGGCGCAAGGCGAAGCCGCTCGATATTCCGATGAAGGGCCGCTCCATCCATGTGCCGCTTGCCGCCGACCGCATGGCGCGCTTCTCTTTCGCGGATCTCTGCGACAAGCCGCTCGGGGCCGCCGACTTCCTGGCCATCGCCGAACACTTCGATACGATCTTTCTCGATCACGTTCCCTTGCTCGGGCCGGAGAAGCGGAACCAGATCAAGCGTTTCATCATTCTGGTCGATACGCTCTATGATCATGCCGTGCGGCTTTACATATCCGCGGCGGCGTTGCCGGAGAACCTGCTCGTCCATCGCCGGGGCACCGAAGGCTTTGAATTCGATCGCACGGCGTCGCGACTGTTCGAGATGCGGAGCGCCGAATATCTTGCGCTGCACCATGAAAAGCGGGCCGCGGAGTAACAATCCAGTGACAAAACATCTTACGTTTACGTAAGAATTTTTGTATCTAAACGATTGAAAACGCTGCATCAAAATTAATGGATTGCCATTTTTAGCCTTTAGGTCTATGCGATTGCGTCATTGAGCGGCCTTGCAGCGTCGTTCGACGAATTTGATCGCAAAGGAAACAGCGAAATGGCGCGTAATAAGATCGCACTCATTGGTTCTGGCATGATTGGTGGCACGTTGGCGCATCTGGCCGGCCTGAAGGAACTGGGCGATATCGTCCTCTTCGACATTGCCGATGGCATTCCCCAGGGCAAGGGTCTCGACATCGCACAGTCCTCTCCGGTCGAAGGCTTCGACGCCAATCTGACCGGCGCCAGCGATTATTCGGCGATCGAGGGTGCCGACGTCTGCATCGTCACTGCCGGCGTTCCGCGCAAGCCGGGCATGAGCCGCGACGATCTTCTCGGCATCAACCTCAAGGTCATGGAGCAGGTCGGCGCCGGCATCAAGAAATACGCGCCGAACGCCTTCGTCATCTGCATCACCAACCCGCTCGACGCCATGGTCTGGGCGCTGCAGAAGTTTTCGGGTCTTCCCGCCAACAAGGTCGTCGGCATGGCCGGTGTTCTCGACTCCTCGCGCTTCCGTCTCTTCCTCGCCAGAGAATTCAACGTCTCCGTTCAGGATGTGACCGCCTTCGTTCTCGGCGGCCACGGCGATACGATGGTGCCGCTCGCCCGCTACTCCACGGTCGGCGGCATTCCGCTCACCGACCTCGTCACCATGGGCTGGGTCACCAAGGAGCGCCTCGAAGAGATCATCCAGCGCACCCGTGATGGCGGCGCCGAGATCGTCGGCCTGCTGAAGACAGGTTCCGCTTATTATGCGCCGGCTGCCTCGGCAATCGAAATGGCCGAATCCTACCTCAAGGACAAGAAGCGCGTCCTGCCTTGCGCCGCCCATCTGACCGGCCAGTACGGTGTCAAGGACATGTATGTCGGTGTACCCACCGTCATCGGCGCCGGCGGCGTCGAGCGCGTCATCGAGATCGACCTCAACAAGACCGAGAAGGAAGCCTTCGACAAGTCTGTCGGCGCCGTCGCCGGTCTTTGCGAGGCCTGCATCAACATCGCGCCTGCCCTGAAGTAATCGGCGCTGAAGTAATCGAAACAGGGATAGACCCATGAACATTCATGAATATCAGGCCAAGGCTCTGCTGAAGGGCTATGGCGCGCCGGTTGCCGAGGGTGTGGCAATTCTCAAGGTTGAAGAAGCCGAGGCGGCTGCCAAGTCGCTTCCCGGCCCGCTTTACGTGGTCAAGAGCCAGATCCATGCGGGCGGCCGCGGCAAGGGCAAGTTCAAGGAACTGTCGCCGGAAGCCAAGGGCGGCGTACGTCTCGCCAAGTCGATCGAAGACGTCGTTGCCAACGTCAAGGAGATGCTCGGCAACACGCTGGTGACCGCGCAGACCGGCGAAGCCGGCAAGCAGGTCAATCGCCTCTATATCGAGGACGGCGCCGACATCGAGCGCGAACTCTACTGCTCGCTGCTGGTCGACCGCTCGGTCGGCAAGGTCGCCTTCGTCGTCTCCACTGAAGGCGGCATGGACATCGAGGCCGTCGCCCACGATACGCCCGAGAAGATCCAGACGATCGCCATCGATCCGGAAGCCGGCGTGACGGCTGCCGACGTCGCCAAGATCTCCGCCGCTCTCAAGCTCGAAGGTGCTGCCGCAGAAGACGCCAAGTCGCTCTTCCCGCTGCTCTACAAGGCCTTCAACGAGAAGGACATGTCGCTTCTCGAAATCAATCCGCTGATCGTCATGAAGAATGGCCATCTGCGCGTTCTCGACGCCAAGATGTCCTTCGACGGCAATGCGCTCTTCCGTCACGACGACGTCCGGGCGCTGCGCGACGAGACCGAAGAAGATGCCAAGGAAATCGAGGCCTCCAAGTGGGACCTCGCTTACGTCGCGCTCGACGGCAATATCGGCTGCATGGTCAACGGCGCGGGCCTCGCCATGGCGACGATGGACATCATCAAGCTATACGGCAAGGAGCCGGCCAACTTCTGCGACGTCGGCGGCGGCGCCGGCAAGGAGAAGGTCGCTGCGGCGTTCAAGATCATCACCGCAGACCCGAAGGTCGAGGGCATTCTCGTCAACATCTTCGGCGGCATCATGAAGTGCGACGTCATCGCTGAAGGCGTCATTGCCGCGGTCAAGGAAGTCGGTCTCAAGGTTCCGCTCGTCGTGCGCCTTGAAGGCACCAATGTCGAGCTCGGCAAGAAGATCCTGAACGAGTCGGGTCTCGCGATCACGGCGGCTGACGACTTGGACGATGCGGCCAAGAAGATCGTCGCGGCGATCAACGGCTAATTTTGAGGGATCGGAAAGAATGTCTATTCTCGTCAATAAAGACACCAAGGTCCTCGTTCAGGGTCTGACCGGCAAGACCGGCACGTTCCACACCGAACAGGCGCTCGCTTATTACGGCACCCAGATGGTCGGCGGCATCCACCCGAAGAAGGGCGGCGAAACCTGGACCGGCGCGAAGGGCGAAAGCCTGCCGATCTTTGCAACCGTTGCCGAGGGCAAGGAAAAGACCGGCGCCGACGCCACCGTCATCTACGTTCCGCCGGCGGGCGCTGCCGATGCGATCATCGAAGCGATCGACGCCGAGATCCCGTTCATCACCTGCATCACCGAAGGCATTCCGGTCATGGACATGGTGCGCGTGAAGGCTCGCCTCGACCGCTCCAAGTCGCGCCTGCTTGGGCCGAACTGCCCGGGCATCCTGACGCCGGAAGAATGCAAGATCGGCATCATGCCGGGCTCGATCTTCCGCAAGGGTTCGGTCGGCATCGTGTCCCGCTCGGGCACGCTGACCTATGAGGCCGTCTTCCAGACCTCCAATGAAGGCCTCGGCCAGACGACGGCCGTCGGCATCGGCGGCGACCCGGTCAAGGGCACCGAGTTCATCGATGTGCTGGAGATGTTCCTCGCCGACGAAGCCACGACTTCGATCATCATGATCGGCGAAATCGGCGGCTCCGCCGAAGAAGACGCAGCCCAGTTCCTGAAGGATGAGGCCAAGAAGGGCCGCAAGAAACCGATGGCCGGCTTCATCGCAGGCCGTACGGCACCGAAGGGCCGCACCATGGGCCATGCCGGCGCCGTGGTATCCGGCGGCAAGGGCGACGCTGAATCGAAGATCGCGGCGATGGAATCGGCTGGCATCAAGGTGTCTCCGTCTCCGGCCCGCCTCGGCAAGACGCTGGTGGAAGTCCTGAAGGGCTGAAGCCACCTGTAGACCGGGCGGAGGAACGGCATCTGCGCCTTCCGCCCGGCTCGCATGCGAGAGCAGCAGATGCGCCGCGGACAGGCGGCGATCGGAATGCGGCAGCCGGCGATCGATCCGGCAAATTCATCAAGTCAGGAGGCGGACCGAAGCGTCCGCATATCACCATGGCACGGCAAGAAGCCAACGAGCAATTTCAGATCACCTCGTTTCTGGATGGCGCCAACGCGGCCTATATCGAGCAGCTCTATGCGCGCTACGAAGAGGATCCGGCGTCGGTCGACGATCAATGGCGCGCTTTCTTCAAGGCGCTGGAAGACGATCCTGCCGATGTGAAAAAGGCGGCCAAGGGAGCCTCCTGGCGCAGGAAGAACTGGCCTCTGGCAGCCGGCGGCGATCTGGTATCGGCGCTCGACGGCGACTGGGGCATCGTCGAGAAGGTGATCGAGACGAAGGTGAAGGCCAAGGCCGTAGCCGAGGGCAAGCCCGCCGACGGCACCGACGTGTTGCAGGCGACGCGCGATTCCGTCCGCGCCATCATGATGATCCGCGCCTACCGCATGCGCGGCCACCTGCATGCCAAGCTCGACCCGCTCGGAATCGCCGCCGCCGTCGACGATTTTCGCGAGCTGTCGCCGGAAAATTACGGCTTCACATCAGCCGATTACGATCGCAAGATCTTCATCGACAACGTGCTCGGCCTGGAGTACGCCACCATCCGCGAGATGATCGAGATCCTCGAGCGCACCTACTGCTCGACGCTCGGCGTCGAATTCATGCATATCTCCAACCCGGAAGAGAAGGCCTGGATCCAGGAACGCATCGAAGGCCCCGACAAGGGTGTGGCCTTCACGCCTGAGGGCAAGAAGGCGATCCTTTCCAAACTCGTCGAAGCCGAAGGCTACGAACAGTTCCTCGACGTCAAGTTCAAGGGCACCAAGCGCTTCGGCCTCGACGGCGGCGAATCGCTGATCCCGGCGCTGGAACAGATCCTGAAGCGCGGCGGTCATCTCGGCCTCAAGGAAGCCGTGTTCGGCATGGCCCATCGCGGCCGCCTCAACGTGCTCTCCCAGGTCATGGGCAAGCCGCACCGCGCCATCTTCCACGAATTCAAAGGCGGTTCCTACGCACCCGATGAAGTCGAAGGCTCCGGCGACGTCAAGTACCATCTCGGTGCATCCTCGGACCGCGAATTCGACGGCAACAAGGTACACGTGTCGCTGACGGCAAACCCGTCGCATCTCGAAATCGTCGATCCCGTCGTCATGGGCAAGGCTCGCGCCAAGCAGGACATGAGCGCCACGGTGTGGGAAGGCGACATCATTCCGCTTTCCGAACGCTCCAAGGTTCTGCCGCTGCTGATCCACGGCGATGCGGCCTTCGCCGGCCAGGGCGTCATTGCCGAAATCCTCGGTCTTTCCGGTCTGCGCGGCCACCGTGTTGCCGGCACCATGCACGTGATCATCAACAATCAGATCGGTTTCACGACGAACCCGGCCTTTTCGCGCTCGTCGCCCTATCCGTCCGACGTCGCCAAGATGATCGAAGCACCGATCCTGCACGTCAACGGCGACGATCCGGAAGCGGTCGTCTACGCAGCCAAGATCGCGACCGAATTCCGCATGAAGTTCCACAAGCCTGTCGTGCTCGACATGTTCTGCTATCGCCGCTACGGCCACAATGAAGGCGACGAGCCGTCCTTCACGCAGCCGAAGATGTACAAGGTCATTCGCGCCCATAAGACCGTGCTGCAGCTCTATGCGGCGCGCCTTGTCGCCGAGGGCCTGCTCACCGAAGGCGAAGTCGAGAAGATGAAGGCCGACTGGCGCGCGCATCTCGAGCAGGAGTTCGACGCCGGCCAGCACTACAAGCCTAATAAGGCCGACTGGCTGGATGGGGAGTGGTCGGGCCTGCGCACGGCCGACAACGCCGACGAACAGCGCCGCGGCAAGACCGCGGTGCCGATGAAGACGCTGAAGGAGATCGGCCGCAAGCTCTCGGAAATCCCGGCGGGCTTCAATGCGCACCGCACGATCCAGCGTTTCATGGAAAACCGGGCCAACATGATCGCCACCGGCGAAGGCCTCGACTGGGCGATGGCCGAAGCGCTCGCCTTTGGCGCGCTCTGCTTGGAAGGCCACAAGATCCGCCTGTCGGGTCAGGATTGCGAACGCGGCACCTTCTCGCAGCGTCATTCGGTTCTCTACGATCAGGAGACCGAGGAACGCTACATTCCGCTCGCCAATCTTTCGCCGACACAGGCCCGCTACGAAGTCATCAACTCGATGCTTTCGGAAGAGGCCGTGCTCGGTTTCGAATATGGCTACTCGCTCGCCCGCCCGAATGCGCTGACGCTCTGGGAAGCGCAGTTCGGCGATTTCGCCAACGGCGCGCAGGTCGTCTTCGACCAGTTCATCTCGTCGGGCGAACGCAAGTGGCTGCGCATGTCCGGACTCGTCTGCCTGCTGCCGCACGGCTATGAAGGCCAGGGTCCGGAGCACTCCTCGGCTCGCCTGGAGCGTTTCCTGCAGCTCTGCGCGGAAGACAACATGCAGGTCGCCAACGTCACGACGCCGGCGAACTACTTCCATATCCTGCGCCGGCAGCTGAAGCGCGACTTCCGTAAGCCGCTGATCCTGATGACGCCGAAGTCGCTGCTGCGTCACAAGCGGGCCGTTTCGACGCTTGCCGAACTGGCCGGCGAATCCGCCTTCCACCGCCTGCTGTGGGATGATGCCGAGGTTATCAAGGACGGCCCGATCAAGCTGCAGAAGGACAACAAGATCCGCCGTGTCGTCATGTGCTCCGGCAAGGTCTATTACGACCTTCTGGAAGAGCGTGAAAAGCGCGGTATCGACGACATCTATCTGCTGCGCGTCGAGCAGCTCTATCCGTTCCCGGCAAAGGCGCTGATCAACGAGCTGTCGCGCTTCCGCAATGCCGAGATGGTCTGGTGCCAGGAAGAGCCGAAGAACATGGGAGCATGGTCGTTCATCGACCCGTTCCTCGAGTGGGTGCTTGCCCATATCGACGCCAAATATCAGCGCGTCCGCTATACCGGCCGTCCGGCCGCCGCCTCGCCGGCGACGGGCCTGATGTCCAAGCATCTATCGCAGCTTGCCGCATTCCTCGAGGATGCATTGGGCGGCTAAATCAAGGGGGGCGCAATGGCTTACTTCTTTTTGAGACTGCTGCCGCCGCGCCCCACTTTTCCGCATGACGGGACGGGGGAAGAAATGGCGGCGATGAAACGCCATGTCGAATATTGGCATCGGCAGGCCCTTGCGGGATCGGCAATTGTCGTCGGTCCGGTGTTCGAGGGTCAAGGCGCCTTCGGCATGGCAGTCGTCGAAGTGGAGGATCAGCCGGCGGCGCAAGCTCTTGTCGACAGCGATCCGATCATCGCTTCCGGTTTCGGTTTCCGTTTCGATGTCTTGCCGATGCCCTCGATCATTTTGCGGCCGCCCGCCGTCTGAAACGCATAAACGAAAACACACGAAATCAGGATTTGAACAATGGCCACAGAAATCCGCGTTCCAACTCTCGGTGAATCCGTCAGCGAGGCAACCGTCGGCACCTGGTTCAAGAAGGTCGGCGACGCCATCAAGGCCGACGAGCCGATTCTGGAGCTTGAAACCGACAAGGTGACCATCGAAGTTCCCGCGCCCGCCTCCGGTACGCTGTCGGAAATCGTCGCCGCCGCCGGCGAGACCGTCGGTCTCGGTGCACTGCTCGGCCAGATCGCCGAAGGCGCCGGTGCTGCCGCCGCCGCGCAGGCTGCCGCCGCACCGGTCGCCGCTCCCGCTCAGCCGGCCCCTGCTGCTGCTGCCGCACCGGTTGCCACCGCCGCATCCTCGTCGAGCGCTTCCGTCTCCACCATGCCGCCGGCACCGGCAGCTGCGAAGATGCTTGCCGAAAGCAATCTTTCCGCCGATCAGGTCGACGGCAGCGGCAAACGTGGTCAGGTGCTGAAGGGCGACGTCATTGCCGCCGTTGCCAAGGGCATTTCCGCTCCCGCCGCGGCACCGGCTGCAGCGCCTGCGGCTGCACGTGGCCCGTCGACGGTCGAGGATGCCTCGCGCGAAGAGCGCGTGAAGATGACGCGCCTGCGCCAGACGATCGCCAAGCGCCTCAAGGACGCCCAGAACACCGCCGCCATGCTGACCACCTATAACGAGGTGGACATGAAGGCAGTCATGGACCTGCGCAACAAGTACAAGGACATTTTCGAGAAGAAACACGGCGTCAAGCTCGGCTTCATGGGCTTCTTCACCAAGGCGGTGACGCATGCGCTGAAGGAGCTGCCGGCAGTCAATGCCGAAATCGACGGGACCGACGTCATCTACAAGAACTACTGCCATGTCGGCATGGCGGTCGGCACCGACAAGGGCCTCGTGGTTCCTGTTATCCGCGACGCCGACCAGATGTCGATCGCCGAAGTCGAGAAGGAACTCGGCCGTCTTGCCAAGGCAGCCCGTGACGGATCGCTTGCTATGGCCGACATGCAGGGAGGCACCTTCACCATCACCAACGGCGGCGTCTACGGCTCGCTGATGTCTTCACCGATCCTCAACGCGCCGCAGTCCGGCATTCTCGGCATGCACAAGATCCAGGAACGGCCGGTTGCGATCGGCGGCCAGGTGGTCATCCGTCCGATGATGTATCTGGCGCTGTCCTACGATCATCGCATCGTCGACGGCAAGGAGGCTGTCACCTTCCTCGTCCGCGTCAAGGAGAGCCTCGAAGATCCGGAACGCCTGGTTCTCGATCTCTAAGGAGCGCTTTCGATGCGGAACCGGATATTGCGAGCGGCGCGGCTTCTTCTTTGCGCTGCCGCCGCGCATGCCCCGGTCCCCGCATCGGCCGCCGGCTGGGATGTCAGCAAGGCCAGCAGCAATTTCGGACTCGTGGCGCTTGATGCTGCCGAACTCTCCAGCCGGTCGATCGATGTGGTCCATATGGGCGATGTCGAGCTGACCTCGGGTCGCATCGTCGCCGCTGATCCGCTTGCCCAGCCGGATCGTGCGGCGCTTGCAAGAACGGTGGCGCCGGGCGACTATCCGGTGACGCTCTACCATGCCTTCGGGCGCATCGCGGCGGCCAGCATGCGGTTTGCCGAGGGCAGGCCCGATCACTGGGAACTGGCCGTCGTGCTCGGCCAAGACCCGGCGACACTGAAGGACGACGAGATCTTCGGCTATCCCGTCGATGCCGGCGTCGGCTGTTATATGGACGCCGATACGCTGGCGCTGATCGATGAGCGGGAAACGCAGGTCCAGGCGCAGAAGCCGGACGCCGATATCAATTATTACGATGACGTGCTGGCGTCGGAGCTTGACGCCAACAAGCGCCACTATGCATTGCACCGGCCGGTTGCCGGCAAGAAGGGCAATGTTGCGGTGTTTTGGAGCGGCTGGGGTGATGGTGTCTATCCTGTCTTCTGGGGCCTCGACAAGGACGGTTGCCCGCTGGTGCTGTTGACGGATTTTGGCATAATCCAGAATGCCGACGGGCGGAGAGAGCCGAAGGTGCAATGAGCGGGACGATCGGGATCATGGCAGGGCGGCGAGGTGCGGCTGCAATTGCGGCCGTGGCGGTTTTCGCCGTCCCGGTTGCCGGGTTCGCCGTCGACTGCAAACAGGAGCAGGCCGTCTACGTCGACCGTGACGGCGCCTATGAACTGCGCTTCGCGCCGCTGAACTCGGCGTCGGCGGCCGCCAGCAACCAGTTCAAGGTCAGCGCCCTCAAGACGGCCGTGGTGATGGAAGGCTATATCATGCCGTCGGAGGATCCGGTGCGCGCCATCGGCATCCTGATGTTCAACTGTCCGGAAGGCGATGTGACCGGCGCCGATCTCGATGCCTGCACGGTCTGGCAGGGCGCCGTCTATGGCATGGACGCCAAGGGCGAGATCGACAACCTGCTGCCGGAGGGCGCTGCTGCCGCCGAAAAGCTGGTGCTTCCCGGTCTTGGTCCCGCCATTCGCGAATCCAGCGCCTGGGGCGAGGGCAAGGCCTCGGTGGCGCCTTGGGACGTGCTGACATTCAAGGAGTGTGCGACATGAGCGATACACCTGTTGTTCTCGTCACCGGCGGAAGCCGGGGCATCGGCGCGGCGGTCTGCCGGCTTGCTGCGCGCGGGGGTTGGCGCGTCGCGGTGAATTACGCCACGAGCCATGAAGCGGCGGATGCCGTCGTTACCGCGATCATCGAAAGCGGCGGCGAGGCTGTGGCAATTAAGGGCGATGTCGGCAAGGCCGCGGATATCGCCGCGATGTTTTCGGCGGTTGATCGTCAGTTCGGGCGGCTCGACGGGCTGGTCAACAATGCCGGCATCGTCGATTATCCGCAACGAGTCGACGAGATGTCGGTCGAGCGGATCGAGCGCATGCTCCGCGTCAATGTGACCGGCTCGATCCTCTGCGCCGCCGAGGCCGTGCGCCGCATGTCGCGCCGACATGGTGGGCAGGGTGGGGCGATCGTCAACGTCTCCTCGATGGCG
Organism: Rhizobium sp. YTUHZ044; assembly: GCF_051123975.1. Lineage (NCBI taxonomy): Bacteria > Pseudomonadati > Pseudomonadota > Alphaproteobacteria > Hyphomicrobiales > Rhizobiaceae > Rhizobium > Rhizobium sp. YTUHZ044. Next base: position 4,025,424 of record NZ_CP101426.1, on the reverse strand, counting down.
GCAGTCCTCGGTTCGGCGACGCAGTATGTCGATTATGCGGCATCGAAAGCGGCGATCGACACCTTCACCATCGGGCTTGCGCGCGAAGTTGCCGGGGAAGGGATTCGCGTCAATGCCGTCAGGCCCGGCATCATCGAAACCGATCTCCATGCATCGGGTGGCTTGCCGGACCGGGCGCGCGAAATGGCGCCATCGGTCCCGATGCAGCGGGCCGGCCTGCCGGAGGAGGTGGCGGATGCAATTCTCTATCTGCTTTCACCTTCAGCGTCCTATGTCACCGGATCGATCCTCAATGTGAGCGGCGGCCGTTAGAAAGACAGGGCGGAATCAATATGAGCTACATCTTCGAATTCCTCGGCCTGATGGCCGTCTTCTCTATTTTCATCGTCGTGCCGGGCGCCGATTTCGCTGTCATCCTGCGCCAAAGCATCATGCATGGGCGCCGCGCCGCCATCATGACCGGGCTCGGCATGGGCTTCTCGCTGCTCTTTCATATCAGCTACACGATCCTTGGCCTCGGCCTGATCGTCTCCAAGTCGCTGATGCTGTTTGCGATGATTAAATGGGCGGGTGTCGGCTATCTCGTCTATCTCGGCATCAAGTCGTTCCGCGAACCGGGATTCAATGTGCAGGAGATCGCCGTCACGGCCGACGAGCGCAAGTCGGCCTCGATGCTGTCATGCCTCGGCATGGGGTTCATCACCAATGCGCTGAACCCGAAGCCGGTGCTGTTCTTCCTGTCCTTGTTTTCGACGCTCGTCCACCACGACACGCCAGCACTGATCCAGTTCTCCTATGGTATCGGCATGGCGACGGCGCTGGTCGCCTGGTTTGCCGGCGTCTCCTATTTCTTCACGGTCAAGACGATCCGAGACCGCTTCATCGCCAGCGGCAAATGGTTCAACCGCATCACCGGAGCGGCACTCGTCGCCTTCGGCTTCCGCCTCGCGCTGTCGCGCGCAGCCGACTAAACGAAAAATCCAAAGGGAAAGAAGCAATGTCCTACGATGTGATCATTATCGGAACCGGTCCGGGCGGCTATGTCTGCGCCGTCAAGGCAGCCCAGCTCGGCCTCAAGGTCGCCGTCGTCGAAAAGCGCGCGACCTATGGCGGCACCTGTCTGAACGTCGGCTGCATTCCGTCGAAGGCGCTGCTGCATGCTTCCGAAATGTTCCATCAGGCCGGCCATGGATTAACCGCGCTTGGCATCGACGTGTCGGCGCCGACGCTCAACCTCGCCAATATGATGGCGCACAAGGATGCGACGGTGAAGTCGAATGTCGACGGCGTCGCCTTCCTGTTCAAAAAGAACAAGATCGACGCTTTCAAGGGTACCGGCAAGATCGTTTCGGCCGGCAAGATTTCCATCACCGCCGAGGACGGGACCGCGCAGGAAATCGAAGGCAAGAACATCGTCATCGCGACCGGTTCGGATGTCGCCGGCATTCCGGGCGTGCAGGTCGAAATCGATGAAAAGACCATCATCTCGTCGACAGGCGGCATTGCGTTGGAAAAGGTGCCGGAAACGTTGATCGTCGTCGGCGGTGGCGTCATCGGCCTCGAACTCGGCTCGGTCTGGTCGCGTCTCGGCGCCAAGGTCACCGTCGTCGAATATCTCGACACCATTCTCGGCGGCATGGACGGCGAGGTCTCCAAGCAGTTCCAGCGCATGCTCGCCAAGCAGGGCATCGATTTCAACCTCAGCGCCAAGGTCACCGGCGTCGAAAAGGGCGATAAGGGCGCCAAGGTCACGTTCGAGCCGGTCAAGGGCGGCGACACGGTGACGCTCGACGCTGAAGTCGTGCTGATCGCCACCGGCCGCAAGCCCTATACCGCAGGTCTCGGCCTGGAAGAGGCAGGTGTTGTGCTCGACAATCGCGGCCGCGTCGAGATCGACGGCCACTTCAAGACCAATGTCGCCGGCATCTATGCGATCGGCGACGTGGTGAAGGGGCCGATGCTGGCGCACAAGGCCGAAGACGAGGGCGTGGCGCTTGCCGAAATCCTTGCCGGTCAGCATGGCCACGTCAATTATGAGGTCATCCCGAGCGTCGTTTATACCCAGCCGGAGATCGCTTCGGTCGGCAAGACTGAGGAGGAACTGAAGGCGGCAGGCATCGCCTACAAGGTCGGCAAGTTCCCGTTCACCGCAAACGGCCGCGCCCGTGCGATGCTGGCGACCGACGGCTTCGTCAAGATCCTCGCCGACAAGGAGACCGACCGCGTGCTCGGCGGCCATATCGTCGGCTTCGGCGCCGGCGAGATGATCCACGAGATCGCCGTGCTGATGGAATTCGGCGGCTCGTCGGAAGATCTCGGCCGCAGCTGCCATGCACATCCGACGATGTCTGAAGCCGTCAAGGAGGCTGCACTCGCGACCTTCTTCAAGCCGATCCATATGTAATCTTACATCTTCGTAATGAAGCGCGCAGCCGCTTGCCGAGAGGCAAGCGGCTGTTTTAGTTGATCGCAGAGTTCGACCATCCGGGGGAGATCAGCAATGCAGCAGCCGTCCATCCCGAGTTACAGTCTCAGCCAGCGTTTCCTCCACTGGGCGGTGGCGCTGCTGATCTTCTTCAATCTGCTGTTTCCCGACGGGATGAATATATGGCACCGGCTCGTTCGCAGGGGCGAGGTGCCGACGCCCGAGCAGATTGCCTCGGCCAATATCCATGCCTATGTCGGCATCGCCATTCTGCTGCTTGCCGTCCTCAGGCTCTGTCTGCGCTTTATGCAGGGTGCGCCGCCTGAGGCTTCGCAGGAGCCGGCGATCGTTCGTCTCGGGGCAAAACTCGCCCATGCCGGGCTTTATATCCTGCTCTTCGCGATGCCGCTTTCGGGCATCGCCGCTTACTATTTCGGCATCAATCCCGCCGGCTTCGTTCACGCGGATGTCTTGAAGGTCATTCTTTGGGGGCTGATCGCGGCCCACGTCGCAGGCGGGCTCGTCCATCAGTTCTATTATAAAAGCAATGTGCTGCGCCGCATGACGCTCGGCTGACCGACAACGAGTTCAGTTCACGGCGGTAACGGTGAAGCCCTGCTTGCGCAGCAATTCGATGACGCCGCCCTCGCCGGGCAGATGCAGGGCACCGACGGCCATGAAGACGTTTCCGTCGTCGAGAATGGGTGCGGCGCGTTCTGCCATGACCTTGTTTCGATCGAGGATGACCCGCTGTTCGAAGGCGGCATAGTCGCTGCTTTCGCCTTCGGTCTCCGGTGTCACGGTCTTCAGCATCGGCATGGTCAGGCCGATATCGCCGGAGAGGTAGAGATCGGTCATCGTTTCGACCACATCATTCATCTTGGCTCCGAGTTCCAGCGTCTCGATCAGCGACTTCATATGGAATTCGACCGGCAGATCAGCCATGGCCTGGATCTGCTCGGCAAGGGTTTCCAGCCCCTTGACCTCCTTGCCCTCGGCAACGGCGTCGGTGGCGATTTTCTGGTCGAGAAACTGCACGCCCCTGGCCTTGCGGGCGAGTTCGCAGGCCGGAAGGGCAACGGCGCTGGAGATCATCCATGGCCGCATGCGGGAGACGGCGCTGAGCGGGATGCCGCGCTGCTTGAGGCCGGCCTCCAGGCGCTTGTAGTCCTCGGCAGAGAGCAGCTTGTCGATCGTCGTGCCGTCGGTGAACATCGTCAGTTCCGGCCGCGCGAGCAGGGCGGCGGTTGCCTTTCGTTCATCGAGGATCTCGTCGGATTCGATGATGATCGTGTTGGCTGCGTCGTGGGCCGCCTGGGCGCGCGGCGGCAGGGCGAGCACACGGGGATCGGTCACATGCATGCTGCCGAGCAGCCATGAAGGGGCAAGTCCGGGCTTTTCGATCTTCCAGAAGATGCCCTTGCCGTTCGGCGTTGCTTCGGCTTCCTTGACCGCCTCGGCGTATCGGGCGGGGTCGCTCTGCTGCAAGTCGACCATCAGATTGCGGCCGGTGCAGGCAGTGTCTTCGGCCGCCGCCGGCCTTGCGGCGAGGAGGGCGACAAACAGAGCCGCAACAAGCAGCATGTGGAAGGCCGCAATCAGCCAGAGCAGCAGATTGCCGGGTGCTAAGAGGAAAAAAGCCCGGCGGCTGATTGAAGTCGTCATCATGGTATTCCCCACATGCCCTATCGCTTCTGCTCTACGCTCAGCTTGCGCATAATCCTTTAAGAGAATGCGTTAACGAAAAATTAGCGCGTCGATTCAGGCCGGATTCATGGGCGCTGAGCTTGTCGACAATATGGGATGCCCTCGTCACAAGCGCTGCGCATTCTGGACGAGATGCATCAAGCGCGCGGATGGGCTCGATCATACACCTCAAGCAGCCGCGATGCATCCACGCCGGTGTAGACCTGCGTTGTCGAAAGGCTGGCGTGGCCGAGCAGTTCCTGGATGGTGCGCAGGTCGCCGCCGCCAGCAAGCAGATGGGTGGCGAAGGAGTGGCGGAGCGCATGCGGCGTTGCCGTCTCCGGCAGGCCGAAGGCGCCGCGCAGCTTCTGCATAGCCCGCTGGATGATCGCCGCCTGCAGCTTGCCGCCGCGGGCGCCGCGAAACAGCGGCTCTCCGCTGTCGAGATCATATGGGCAGAGCGCGCGATATTTCTCGACCGCGTCGAAAACTACGGGCAGAAGCGGCACCAGCCGTGTCTTGTTGCCTTTGCCGGTAATGCGCAACGTCGTCGCGCCTTTCGGCAGGTCGGCGGGAACGAGATTCAGTGCCTCGGAGATGCGCAGGCCGCAGCCGTAGAGCAGGGTCATGACAGCCGCATCGCGCGCGGCGATCCACGGTTCGTCATGCAGTTGGGCTTCATCGCTGACGATGGCGATCGCCTGCGTGTCCGACAGTGGTTTGGGGAGCGACTTCGGCTGTTTCGGCGAACGGATCGCGCCGGCGCCGGCGGCATTGACCAGGCCCTTCTTTTCGAGGTGGCGCAACAGCGAACGTAGGCCGGCGAGATTGCGGCCGAGCGAACGGGCGCCAGAGCCTTGCCTGCGCCGAGCGGCAAGGAAGGCGCGGAAATCGGCGGGACGCAATTCCCTGATGTCGGCGAGGGTCGCCGGGCCGGCAAGATGACCGGTCAGGAAGGTCAGAAACTGGCGGGTGTCGCGCTCGTAGGCGTCGAGCGTATGCTCGGAAAGACGGCGTTCGCGAGCGAGGTTTTCGAGCCACGCAGCACGTTCCGCCATCAGGCGCGGGTCGGCGATTACAAGCAGTTCATTCACGTCGCTGGCCTTGAATTTGCCTTCAAGTCCGCCAATTTGAAGCAGGAACGGTTATGGAATTGCTAATGCCGGCCAAGCCTTTGTCATCCTTCGATCATATTGTACTGCGATAGCTTATAGCCCATAGACAGGATCTTTCATGGCACGGCGCGATTCCATGACGGCTTTCGGACAACTCGCGGAAGCGATCGCTCTCGTTTCACAGGGAAAGCCCGGTCACATCGTCGACACGCTGATTGCCGAACGCGGCCAGAGGATCGTGAAACATCCGCTCTGGCCGGTCATGCGGCCGTTCCTCTACACGCTTCTGCGCTACAACAAGGCGATCGAATTCGCCAACGCGGTGGCCAAGATGCCGGGGTTCCAGTCGTTCGAATATCTGAGCGACGTGCTGAAGCTCGACATCGGCGTCGCCAATGGCGAACGCATTCCTGATAGCGGCGGCTTCATCCTCGTCAGCAATCACCCCACAGGCATTGCCGACGGCGTAGCCGTTTTCGACCTCCTGAAAACGCGCCGGCCCGATATGATGTTCTTTGCCAATCGCGATGCGATCCGCGTCAACCCGCGTTTTGCCGAGATGGTCATCCCCGTCGAATGGCGGGAGGAGCACAAGAGCAAGCTCAAGGCGCGCGAGACGCTACAATTGACGAACCACGCAGTACGGGAAGGCAAGGCGACGGTGCTCTTTCCATCGGGCCGCATCGCCTATTGGGCCAATGGCCGGCTCAATGAACGCCCCTGGAAGACGTCGGCGGTCGGGCTGGCGCGCAAATACAATCTGCCGATTCTCCCCGTCCACATGACGGCGCGCAATTCCGGCCTGTTCTACTGGCTGGCAAAGTGGTCGACGGAGCTTCGCGACATGACGGTTTTCCACGAACTCTTGAACAAACGCGGCGACCGTTTCGATTTCGTGATCGGCAATCTCATTCCCGCCGAACATCTCGACGGCGATGTCAACGAGGTGACGAAGGCGCTGGAGAAACATACGGTCCACGACATGGCCCGCGATGGGGACGCGACCTTCGTGCCGGTCGGCGGGCCGGCTGCGGCGATGCCGTGCGAGATGTCGGTTCTGGCCGTCTAGAATCGTGACGATCGATATTCGCATCTTCCATGATGGGTTGCCGGAGGCAATGGCGGGGCTTGCGCACCAAGCCCAACAGGAAGGCCATCTCCATATCGGCCGGCTTATCGATGACTGGGCAGCTGGCGACATCCGCTTCACGCGTGACGGCGAAAGGCTGCTCGGCGCCTTTGAGGGCGAAACACTCGTTGCTGTCGGAGGCGTGACCATCGAACCCGCCCGGCCGGAAGCGCTGCGGATGCGGCGTTTCTACGTTCGCCCCGCAATGCGCGGTCGCGGCGTCGGGCGGATGCTTGCTCTGGCGCTTCTGGATCACGCGCGGCGCTTCTGCCGCTGTGTCACTGTCCATGCGGGAAATGATGGTGCGATGAGGTTTTGGGAGTCGCTCGAGTTTCGTCCCCTTGACCAGGATGGCTATACCCTTGTCCTAGACCTGCGCGGTTGAGGCGAGACCGCACACCATTATGCGCCGATCTCCTGGAGGCGGACGGCCTGGCGGGCCAAGAGCCGCTCGACATCGGCAATGTCGAGCGCCGAAAGCCTGGGCCCCGGCTTGCGCAAGGCGGCGGATTTGATCACGCCGCGCTTGGCAAGCACGTATTTGCGGCAGGCAAGACCGACGCCCTGCTGCTGTTCATAGCGAGCGAGCGGCAGATAGGCATCGAAGATTTCGTGGGCGCGCTCGGGATTGCCGGCGCTATAGGCTTCGACGACGCCGACCATCATCTCGGGATAACAGAAGCCGGTCATGGCGCCGTCGGCGCCGCGGCCCATCTCCTCCGGCAGGAAAAGCCCGCCATTGCCGCAGAGGATGGAGATGCGCCGCATGCCGCCCTTGTCGCTGGCTGCGCGAAGCGCGGTGATTTTCGACAGGCCCGGCCAATCCTCGTGTTTAAGCATGACGCAATTCGGCACCTCTCTGACGATGCGCTCGATGACCGCGGGTGCGATCGTCACATTGGTGGTAAGCGGATAGTCCTGCAGCGCGAAAGGCGTATCACCCAGGGTTTCACCAACCGACTGGTAGAAGGCGAAGACCTGATCGTCGGTCCTGATGGTCCAGGGCGGCGCAACCATGACGCCGGCGGCACCTTCGCCCATGACGACCTTGGCGAGCTCGCTCATCGGGGCAAGCCCGGGCGCCGACACGCCGACGACCACCGGCAGGCGTCCGTCAAGGCGCTTCAGTACACGCTCGACCACGATCCGCGATTCCTCGGCGGTCATCTTCGGAGCCTCGCCGAGCTGGCCGAGCACCGTCAGGCCGGTGACGCCGGCGCCTTCATAAAACTCGACCATGCTGTCGATGCTTTGGAGATCAAGCGTGCCGTCGTCGGCAAAGGGAGTTACAGCGATAACGTAGACGCCTTTGGCATTCTCGCTCAGTCTGGCCATTCATGCTCTCCGATTCAGCTGTCGAACAATCTTCCGGCAAACTAGGCGGCCAATTGCTTGCCCGGCAACCTTTTCGTCAAGGCGCGGTTCATCTTGGCGAGCCTTCGTTATCCACATTGTCGCCAGTCGAGCCATCTCTTCTTTGCGGTTCCAATTCCATCGATTTGCGGGCATGGTCTCGCGCGATGAGCATAGATTCGTCCGATCTCTTTGGCACGCTTTTCGAAGCACCGCCCGTGAACCGAACGGTTCCGGTGCTGGTGCCGATGCCGGCGCCGAAACCCTATTCCTACTCGGTGCCGGAGGGCATGGCGGTCGAGCCCGGCTCGGTCGTGCAGGTACCGCTCGGGCCGCGGCAGGTGATCGGCGTCGTCTGGGACGGCGGCGAAGATGGCGTCGATCCGAAGAAGCTGCGGCCGATCAGCCATGTCTTCGATTGCCCGCCGCTTTCCAAGGAGATGCGGGATTTCATCGATTGGGTGGCGAGCTACACGCTCTCCCCGCCCGGCCTCGTGGCACGCATGGCGCTCAGGGCGCCGAATGCCTTCGAGCCTGAGCCGATGGTGGAGGGGCTGAAATTCGTCGGCGGCGAACCTGAGCGGATGACACCGGCGCGTGCTCGCGTGCTTGCGGCCGCTTTCGACGGCCTGTCATGGACGCGCAGCGGTCTGGCGCATGCGGCCGGCGTTTCGACGAGCGTCGTCGATGGGCTGATCACGCTCGGCATTTTCGAGACGGTGTTCCTGCCGCCGCCGCCCGTTGTGGCGATGCCGGATCCCGGCTTTGCCGCCGCACGCCTCGAAGGGCCGCAGAAAGAGGCGGCGGCGGAGATCGTCTCCGACGTCCGCAGGGGCGAATTTTCGGTGTCGCTGATCGACGGGGTGACCGGCTCCGGCAAGACCGAAGTCTATTTCGAGGCGATCGCCGAGACGCTGAAGCGCGGCAGGCAAGTGCTGATCTTGCTGCCGGAGATCGCGCTGACGGCGAGTTTCCTCGAGCGTTTTCAGGATCGCTTCGGGGCAAAGCCGGCCGAATGGCATTCCGACCTCGCCCCGCGCATGCGCGAAAAGGTCTGGCGCCAGGCGGTGACCGGGGAAGTGCGGGTCGTGGCCGGCGCCCGATCGGCGCTCTTCCTGCCTTTCGAAGACCTTGGTCTCATCATCGTCGACGAGGAGCATGATCCTGCCTACAAGCAGGAAGATCGGGTCTTCTATAATGCCCGCGACATGGCCGTGGTGCGCGGCCGCATCGGTGATTTTCCCGTCATCCTGGTGTCGGCGACGCCGTCGGTCGAAAGCCAGGTCAACGGGCAGAACGGCCGCTACAGCACCGTCCACCTGCCCACGCGTTTCGGCGACGCGGCGCTGCCCGATCTGCATCTCATCGATATGCGCAGGCACGCGCCGGAGCGCGGTGGCTTCCTGTCGCCGGTGCTGATCCGGGCGATCGGCAAGACCGTGGAGAGGCGCGAACAGGCGCTGCTTTTTCTCAATCGGCGCGGTTATGCACCGCTGACGCTCTGCCGGGTCTGCGGTCACCGCTTCCAATGCCCGCAATGTTCGAGCTGGCTGGTCGAGCATCGCTTCCGCAAGCAGCTGCAGTGCCATCAATGCGGCCATGCCGAGCGCACCCCGGAGGCCTGTCCGGAGTGCGGCACGCTCGACCATCTCGTCGCCTGCGGGCCTGGCGTCGAACGCATCGCCGAAGAGGTGGAGCGACATTTCCCAGAGGCGCGGACAATCGTTCTGTCCTCGGATATCATGGGCGGTGTGAAGCGGCTGCGGCTGGAGCTTGATGCAATCGCCAAGGGCGAGGCCGATATCGTCATCGGCACACAGCTCGTCGCCAAGGGGCATAATTTTCCGCTGATGACGCTGGTCGGCATCGTCGATGCCGATCTCGGCCTTGCCAATGGCGACCCGCGCGCGGCCGAGCGCACGTTTCAACTTCTGTCGCAGGTGACGGGCCGCGCCGGACGCACCGGTCTCAAAAGCCACGGGTTGCTGCAGACCTACCAGCCGCAGCATCCCGTGATGCAGGCGATTGTATCAGGCGATTCCGATGCCTTTTACGAGCGCGAGATCACCGAGCGCGAACGCGCCGCACTACCGCCTTTCGGCCGGCTGGCTTCGATCATCGTATCGGCAGAAACGCGCCACGACGCCGAGAACCATGCGCGCGGCATGCGCAACGCAGCGCCCCAGGTCTCCGGCATCTCAGTGCTCGGCCCGGCGGAAGCGCCCCTCGCCTTGGTGCGCGGCCGCCACCGCTTCCGCCTTTTGGTCCACGGACGGCGCAACTCCGACATCCAGGCGTTTTTGCGGGCGATGCTGTCGCAGTCGCCGAAGGAGCGCGGATCAGTGCAGGTGCAGCTCGACATCGATCCCCAGAGCTTTCTGTAGATCGTTCCGCACACTGCGTTTCCGGATGCGGCCGATCATGGCATAAACGCAGAATCAGCGGATGATTTGGGGTCGAGGCATGGAATTTGAGTTTCCCACGGAATTTGGCGAGCAGCTTGCCTTCGGCGCAGCCGCCTTCACGGCCATCGCCGGCTTCATCATCATGTTTGCGCCCGGTCTTGCGATGAGGATCTTCGGCCTGGCGCCGCGCGGCGAGCGGCGTGAAGGTTTCAGCGAGGTCCGATCGACAGGCGGCTTCTATCTCGGTTTTGGTCTCGGTTCCGTCGTGCTGGCGCAGCCGCTGATTTATACGGCATTCGGCGCAGCGTTCGCCATGGCCGCGTTCGCCCGCATCGTCTCCATCCTGTCAGATAAGGGGAGTACTTATCTCAACTATTTACTTCTGGTTGTGCAAACAGTTATCGCGGCACTGCCGCTGCTGTATGTTTTCGGCTTCTTCCAAACATGATTTTCGCCGCCGGCGGCGGCTTGCGCGGCCCGCTTTCAGGCCATTGCGCAATTTTGCGAACAGAAATTCATGCGAAAGGCGTATTCGGGCATTACGCGTGTTGCGAGTCCGAACATCCTATGTTAGACGGACCCCGAATTTCGGAAGAAGCAAGAGGCTTCTCTTGTGATTTCTGGGGGAAATCAAAACGAATTCAAGATCATAGGTTCGGCGCCCGCCGAGAGCCGGATTTTGGATTGAAATCAGGGAAATTTGTGCCAGTGGCAGACACGTCCCAGCTTACTTCTGGTGTTGCCGAGCGCTATGCCTCGTCGCTTTTCGAGCTGGCGCTCGAACACGGCGCCGTCGACAGCGTAGCCGCCGATCTTGACCGTTTCCAGGCGATGCTGGATGAGAGCGCTGAACTGAAGCGCTTCGTCGCAAGCCCGGTTTTCTCCGCTGAAGATCAGCTGAAGGCGATTGTCGCCATCAGCGAGAGAGCCGGCATCAGCGGCTTCTTCGCCAATTTTCTGAAGGTCGTGGCGCGCAACCGCCGCCTGTTTGCCCTGCCGGGGATGATCAGGGCCTTCCGCCTCATCGCGGCGAATAATCGCGGTGAAATCTCCGCCGAGGTCACCTCGGCGCATGCGCTCTCCCAAGCGCAGGAAACCGAATTGAAGGCGGCACTCAAGAGCGTCACCGGCAAAGACGTGACGATGGCCGTCACGGTTGATCCGTCAATTCTTGGTGGTCTGATCGTGAAGGTCGGGTCCCGTCAGATTGATACGTCTCTTCGTACCAAACTCTCTACCCTTAAGCTCGCATTGAAAGAGGTTGGCTGATGGATATCCGCGCCGCGGAAATTTCCGCAATTCTCAAAGACCAGATCAAAAATTTCGGCAAAGAGGCGGAAGTCTCGGAAGTCGGCCAGGTTCTCTCCGTCGGTGACGGTATCGCTCGCGTTTACGGGCTGGACAATGTCCAGGCTGGTGAAATGGTCGAGTTCCCCGGCGGCATCCGCGGCATGGCCCTGAACCTTGAATCCGACAATGTCGGCGTCGTTATTTTCGGTAACGACCGCGACATCAAGGAAGGCGACACTGTCAAGCGGACCGGTGCCATCGTCGACGTTCCCGTTGGTCCCGAACTGCTCGGCCGTGTCGTCGACGCGCTCGGCAACCCGATCGACGGTAAAGGCCCGATCAATGCGACGCGCCGTTCGCGCGTCGACATCAAGGCTCCCGGCATCATCCCGCGCAAGTCGGTCCATGAGCCGATGTCGACCGGCCTCAAGGCCATCGATGCGCTGATTCCGGTCGGCCGCGGCCAGCGCGAACTCGTCATCGGCGACCGCCAGACCGGCAAGACCGCCATCCTTCTCGATGCCTTCCTCAACCAGAAGGCCATTCACGACAATGGTCCGGAGGGCGAAAAGCTTTACTGCGTTTACGTCGCTATCGGCCAGAAGCGTTCGACCGTCGCCCAGTTCGTCAAGGTGCTCGAAGAGCGCGGCGCGCTGAAATACTCGATCATCGTCGCCGCCACCGCTTCCGACCCGGCGCCGATGCAGTACCTGGCCCCGTTTGCCGGCTGCGCCATGGGCGAATATTTCCGCGACAACGGCATGCATGCGCTGATTGGTTACGACGACCTGTCGAAGCAGGCCGTGTCCTACCGCCAGATGTCGCTGTTGCTGCGTCGCCCGCCGGGCCGCGAAGCCTATCCGGGCGATGTTTTCTATCTGCACTCTCGCCTGCTCGAGCGCGCTGCGAAGATGAACGACGACATGGGTGCCGGTTCGCTGACCGCTCTTCCGGTCATCGAAACGCAGGGCAACGACGTTTCGGCCTTCATTCCGACCAACGTGATCTCGATCACCGACGGCCAGATCTTCCTTGAAACCGACCTGTTCTACCAGGGTATCCGTCCTGCCGTGAACGTCGGCCTGTCGGTTTCCCGCGTCGGTTCTTCGGCTCAGATCAAGGCGATGAAGCAGGTCGCAGGCTCGATCAAGGGCGAGCTCGCCCAGTACCGCGAAATGGCCGCCTTCGCCCAGTTCGGTTCGGATCTTGACGCTGCGACGCAGCGCCTGCTGAACCGTGGCGCTCGCCTGACCGAGCTCCTGAAGCAGCCGCAGTTCTCGCCGCTGAAGACGGAAGAGCAGGTCGCTGTGATCTTCGCAGGCGTCAATGGTTACCTCGACAAGCTGCCGGTCGCATCGGTCGGCAAGTTCGAACAGGGCCTGTTGTCCTATCTGCGTTCGGAAGGCTCCGCCATCCTCGACGCAATCCGCACGGAAAAGGCTATCAGCGACGACACCAGGGGCAAGCTCACCGCTGCTCTCGACAGCTTCGCCAAGTCTTTCCAGTAATCGGGCCAGGTTAGGACGGATAACGGATGCCTTCACTTAAGGATCTGAAAAATCGGATCGCCTCCGTCAAGGCGACGCAGAAGATCACCAAGGCGATGAAGATGGTCGCCGCGGCGAAGCTTCGGCGTGCGCAGGAGGCGGCCGAGGCCGCCCGGCCTTACTCGCAGCGTATGAACGCGGTCCTTGCGAATATCGCCAAGGCCGTTACCGATGCGGACGGGGCGCCGGTCTTGATGACCGGCACCGGCGAGGACCAGGTGCACCTGCTCGTGGTCTGCACGGCCGAACGCGGCCTGTGCGGCGGTTTCAACTCGCAGATTGCCCGCTTCGCCCGCGACCATGTCCGCAAATTGGTCGCCGAAGGCAAGACGGTGAAGATCTTCACGATCGGCAAGAAGGGTTATGACATTCTGCGCCGCGAATTCGCGTCACTGATTGTCGAGCGCAAGGAATTGCGCGAGGTCAAGAAGATCGGTTTCGAGAATGCCGACCAGATCGGCAAGCGCATCATCGAGATGTTCGAGGCCGGCGAATTCGACGTCTGCACGCTGTTCTATTCCGAGTTCAAGTCGGTGATAAGCCAGGTTCCGACCGCGCAGCAGCTCATCCCCGCCAAGGCCCCGGAAGCCGTCGTCGAGGATGAGGAGCATGCTGGCGCCGTCTACGAATACGAGCCGGATCCGGCGTCGATCCTCGACGATCTGATCCCGCGCAACATCTCGGTCCAGATCTTCCGCGCTCTCCTCGAGAATGTCGCGGGCGAAATGGGCGCCAAGATGAGCGCCATGGACAATGCGACGCGCAATGCTGGTGAGATGATCAACAAGCTGACGCTGAGCTACAACCGCCAGCGTCAGGCGCAGATCACCAAGGAACTGATTGAAATCATTTCGGGCGCGGAAGCGCTCTGAGTTAGGAAAAGAGGGTAAGAAAATGGCTGAGGCAGCTACCCGTTCTGTCGGCAAAGTCACCCAGGTTATCGGCGCCGTCGTCGACGTCGCTTTCGAAGGCGAACTGCCGGCGATCCTGAACGCGCTCGAAACCGATAACAACGGCAACCGCCTTGTTCTCGAAGTCGCTCAGCATCTGGGCGAAAACGAAGTCCGTACCATCGCCATGGACTCGAGCGAGGGTCTCGTCCGCGGCCAGCAGGTCGTCGATACCGGTGCCCCGATCTCGGTTCCTGTCGGCGATGAGACGCTTGGCCGCATTATGAACGTCATCGGCGAACCGGTCGACGAAGCAGGCCCGCTCAACACCGCCCACAAGCGCGCCATCCACCAGGACGCGCCGGCTTACGTCGAGCAGTCGACGGAAGCGCAGATCCTCGTTACCGGCATCAAGGTCGTCGACCTTCTCGCCCCTTACGCAAAGGGCGGCAAGATCGGCCTGTTCGGCGGCGCCGGCGTCGGCAAGACGGTTCTCATCATGGAACTGATCAACAACGTCGCCAAGGCGCACGGTGGTTACTCGGTCTTCGCAGGCGTGGGTGAGCGTACCCGCGAAGGCAACGACCTCTACCACGAAATGATCGAATCAGGCGTCAACAAGCATGGCGGTGGCGAGGGCTCGAAGGCTGCGCTCGTTTACGGCCAGATGAACGAACCGCCGGGCGCGCGTGCTCGCGTCGCTCTGACCGGTCTGACCGTCGCAGAACATTTCCGCGACCAGGGCCAGGACGTTCTGTTCTTCGTCGACAACATCTTCCGTTTCACGCAGGCGGGTTCCGAAGTGTCGGCTCTGCTCGGCCGTATTCCTTCGGCCGTGGGTTATCAGCCGACGCTCGCAACCGACATGGGTCAGATGCAGGAACGCATCACCACCACGACCACGGGCTCGATCACCTCGGTCCAGGCCATCTACGTTCCGGCCGACGACTTGACCGACCCGGCGCCGGCGACCTCGTTCGCCCACCTTGACGCAACGACGGTTCTGTCGCGTTCGATTGCTGAAAAGGGCATCTACCCGGCCGTCGACCCGCTCGACTCCACCTCGCGCATGCTCGACCCGTTGGTCGTCGGCGAAGAGCATTACGAAGTCGCCCGTAAGGTCCAGTCGACGCTGCAGCGATACAAGGCCCTGCAGGACATCATCGCCATTCTGGGCATGGATGAACTGTCCGAAGAGGACAAGGTTGCCGTCGCCCGTGCCCGCAAGATCGAGCGCTTCCTGTCGCAGCCGTTCTTTGTTGCCGAAGTCTTCACCGGCTCGCCGGGCAAGCTCGTTGCTCTCGAAGACACGATCAAGGGCTTCAAGGGCCTCGTTAACGGCGAATACGACAATCTGCCGGAAGCCGCCTTCTATATGGTCGGCTCGATCGATGAAGCCGTCGAGAAGGCCAAGAAGCTCGCCGCCGCTTGATGAGCGACGCTCAGGACGAGATATTCTGCTGCGACTCCCTCAAGCGAGTCGTGGCGGAGCTGCCAGAGCCGGCCGCGCCGACCGTCTACCGCGCCGATAACGGCGTGACGATGATGGTTGTCGGGCTGGTTCAGACCGAGGAAGGCCTCGGATATCTCGATCAGGCGATACTGCACTGCCCGTTCTGCGGGACCAAATTGCAAGCTGCAAAAGCCATAGCCGAGAAGGTAAGTCACTGATGGCTGACAATTTCAACTTTGAGCTCGTTTCGCCGGAGCGCCTGCTGCTGTCGGAGATGGTGACCGAAGTCGTCATTCCCGCAACCGAAGGCGAGATGACGGTTATGGCGCATCATGCGCCGACCATGACAACGATCAAGCCGGGTATCGTGAGCGTCCGCTCCGGCTCCGGCAGAAAGCAGGACTATGTGGTGTTCGGTGGTTTTGCCGATATCCTGCCGACAGGCTGCACATTGCTTGCCGAGTCCGCCGTTCCGGTTGAAGAGCTCAACAAGGATGAGCTGACCCGCCGCATCGAAGCTGCCAAGAAGGAACTCGAGGATGCCGTGCATCATGAGCACAAGTCCAAGCTTGAGCACTTCATCCTGGAACTGACGCATCTTAGCGGCATCGTCCAGCAGGATTGATCACAGCGACAGCATCAATGAAAGGCGGCCGCGAGGCCGCTTTTCTTGTTTCTGCCGTCTTTGAGCGCGACGATCGAAGCGCATCAACGAAAGTGAAGAGAGAGCAGGCGATCAAAGCCGCTTTTGCCGGTTTATGACGGTGAGGCGACACTTGCAGTGCCGCGCGACTTCAAAGCGCGCGCAAAAGCGCTGCGGCCCTTGATACGCCTATCGTGCTTTCCTTGTTTTACGACTGCATCTTCGTGGCCGCACATTGTGCGCGCGAGGCTTGGAACCGGGCAGACTCTCATTAGAAGCCGGTACCGCCGCGTAGCTCGATGACCAGCGTCTTGAACAGGATTTTCAGGTCGAGCAGCAGGCTGAAATTCCTGACGTAATAGATATCGCAGGCGATCCGGGCCCGGGCTTGCAGCGGCCGTGCCGTCGGTCCGCGCCAGCCCCGTGTCTGCGCGAGGCCGGTGATGCCGGGACGCATGACGTGGCGATGGTGGTAGTTCGGCACCAATTCTTCGTAAAGCCTGCCGGCTGCGCGCATGTTGATGGCATGGCAGCGCGGACCGACCAGGGACATGTCGCCCCTGAGGACGTTCAGAAGTTGCGGCAGCTCGTCAATGTTTGTCCTGCGGAGCAGAGCGCCGATGCCGGTCACCCGCCTGTCGCCCTTGACGGTCTGCTGGATGCCGCTGGGATCGCAAGCGTCGGTGTGCATCGAGCGGAACTTGAAGACGGTGATCTTTCGGCCGTTCAGGCCCCAACGGATCTGACGGAAGAATACGGGGCCGCCATCGTCGAGTTTGATGAAAATAGCGATTGCCAGGAAAAGCGGCGCCAGCACGAGGAGAGCGCTGGCCGCGATGACGATGTCGATCAGCCGCTTTACGGCCAATCGCAGAGCCGCCTTGCCTTCGACACCAGAAAAGCTGTCCGGCTGGCGAATGTTGGAGTTCGCTACAACCAGAGTCCGGATTTTGTTCTGACGCTGAGACGAATCGAAGCGTGAACTTATCTTCGAAGTAAAAGCATTCATTACTCAAAGCCCAGAAGTTTAGATGCGATACTGAACTGCGGGGAGACAGATACATGCTTACGTATGGTTTGTCATCGTTATAAATAAGAAATCGGTAAGCATAAAGACGCCAAAAATGGGAGTATTTCGCGTTAACCTTAATGCCTCTAGTTGAGTGGCGTTCGAAATTATACTTCTAAAGGAGTAGCCCGATCAGGCGGCGCGATGTGAGGTGATTGCCGAAATCGATTACCGGTCGTTCCAACAGATAATAACTGAGGCTTGCCACCAGAAAAACGAGCGCCGCCGTCAGCGTGCAGGATTGCAGCCAACCGGTGACCACGTTCTCCGAGGAGGCCCCGAACGAGCCGGGGTCGAGTCTCTGGATCAATGTCAGGATGATCTCCTGCCAGATGTAAATGCCGAAGGAGATCTTGGCGACGTAGCGGACAGGAGCGTTATCAAGCAGCCTGCCCAGGCCCTGGGCACGGCTGAGCGAAACGAGCGCTGTTGCGACCGCCAGTGGAAAGACTGGAAATCCATAGGGGATGTCAAGCCAGCCGTAACCTTCGGCCGAGCCGCCAGGTGATATGAGGAGGCGGTAAGCGGCAACCGAAAGGGCCAGGAGTGCCGCGGCGTCGAACCAGGAAGAGCGCCTTGCGGACAACATCACTTCGATGCCGGCGGCAAAGGCACCGAGCGCGAAGACGGCAAAGAAACCGATCGGATTATAGTTGGGCATCCATTCCTTCGCCCCGCCCTGCAGGCCATATGCCCAGCCGCGCCCAATATCGTCGAGCGCAAAGAGCCTCAGGATTACCAGATGGGCAAGAAGGACGACGGCAATGACGCAGAGCCATACGGCGCGGGCGAAGAACGGACGTCGCCGCAGCAGGGGCAAGCGAAACAGCAGGAAAAAGGCGGCCGGCAGGAGCACATAGCTGGTGACCTCGAAGGGAATGGACCAGAGCGGCCCATCGGCTTCGACGGGAAAGAACGTGCGCCAATGCCACTGGCTCATGAACAGCAGTCCCGAGACATAGCGGATGACGAGCTCCGGCGTCAGCGGCAGGGCAAGCAGCGTCAGGCTGAGGATAAAGCCGACGCTGGCGGCGAACCAGAAGCCCGGAGTGATGCGCGCCAACCTGCGGATGGCGTAGTGCCCGAGGCTCGGCATGGCGCCGCCGGCGTCGAGAGCGTGCCAGAAAGGGCGGGCAAGCAGAAAGCCGCTGAGCACGAAGAAGATGGCGACGCCGAAATTGCCGAAGCGGAGGACGTTGGCCGTCGGCGCCAATTCATCCGGAATTCTGCGCATATCCAGCCGGAGCGCGAGATGATGCGCGAGCACCAACAAGCACGCCATCGCGCGCAGAAAGTCGGCTCCGACCAGTCTGTCCTGTGCTCGCATGTCGTTCCCGCCCCGCTCGATTCGGCTCAAACCGCCCAAGCTCAAAGCATTGCCGCGGAAGGCCGCGTCGGCAAGGGCGGGTCGGGATCAGCCGAGGAGTTCGTTGGTGTAATAGGTGGAAAAGTCCGGCTTCTCCCTGAGCACGACGCCATTCGCATCAACCAGGATGCCGTTCTCAAGCAGGAAGCCGCCGATGGCATCGGCCTTTGCCGGGTCAAGGGTGCCGATCACGCCGGCCTCGGATCTCAGGAAATGGCCTTCGATCAATGCCTTCTGGGAAGCCTTTACCAGTTCCGTGTTCATCAGTGCGCCGTTGCTTCCCGATATCAGCAGTTCGCAGGCTTCGTCGGGATGGTCGATGGAGTAGACATAGCCTTGACGTGTGGCCTGGATGAAGGCGCGGGCGTGTTCTCGACTGGCCGAGAGATAGGCGTCGCTGGAAACGATGACCGTCGTCTGCTCGTCGGGAATGCCGTAATCGGAATAGTGGAAGCGGCTGATCTTCCGCTTCTCCAGCTCGGCGGCGATGCCTTCCCAGGTGTAGATCTCCAGCGTGAAGTCAATCGAGCCATTGTCCAGCGCCTCATAGGCGGAGGTGCCAAGGGTGACGGTCTTGACGTCGCCCTTGCCGCCGTCATTGCGGATCATCGCTGAGACCAGCGCGCTTTCCCAGGTGCCGCCGAAGCCGCCATAGGTCTTGCCGTCGAGATCTCTGGGACTCTTGATGTCGTCGCGCCCGCCCTTGAAGATCAGGCGTGCGGTTTCCGTCTGGACGACGCCGTAGACCATCTTCACGTCACCGCCGCCAGCGCGCTGCGTGAGAGCCTCGATCTCGCTGCTGATGCCGAAGTCGGCGACCCCGTTCGACACCAGCGTGCCGGCGCTGGTGTCGGTAAAGGGCAGAATCTCAACATCGAGGCCGGCGGCCGTGTAGAAGCCTTTCGCCTTGGCGACATAGATGCCGATGTGGTTGGTGTTGGGCGTCCAGTCGAGCGCGATACGAACCTTTGCGGGCGCCGATTGAGCGAAGGCGGCGCGGCCGGCGAGGCTTGTTGCGATAGCGGCGAGGATCGTCTGTCGACGGGTGAGAAGCAGCATGGTGACCTCCTCAGGTCTATTAGAGCAGGATCCCGAAAAGTGTGAGCGGTTTTCGGACGACATGGTGCTCTAACTCTTTAAATTGGAACAGGATTCAGATTGCAGGCCGACCGGCCTGAAATCATCCTGTTCTTGCGGATGAAGCAGGGTTTGCAGGATTTCAGTCTCGATTGCCTGGGCCGCGGGCGACCCGAGATCAGCGATGCTTCTCGGGCGGGGCAGGGAAACGCGGAATTCGCGGATGACGCGGGCCGGGCGGGCAGACAGCACGTAGATCCGGTCGGAGAGGAAAACGGCCTCGCGAACATCGTGGGTGATCAGCAGCGCCGTCCAGCGATGTTCGGTCCACATGTCTTGCAGCCACTCCTGGATCTGGATGCGAGTCAGCGCATCGAGCGCGCCGAAGGGCTCGTCGAGCAGCAGCATGTCCTGCTTCTGGATGACGGTGCGCAGCAGTGCAGCACGCTGGCGCATGCCGCCGGAAAGAGAGGCGGGGTAGTGATGCTCGAAGCCGGCCAGGCCAAACCGCTCGAAGAGGGGCGCGACAGCGGCGCGGGCGGCCCGCCGATTCATGCCCCTCACTTCCAGGCCGAGCACGGCATTGTCGATGATCCGGCGCCAGGGCATCAGCGCATCGCGTTGCGGCATGAAGGCAAAGGAATGCGGCGTCTGTTCCAGCGCCGCACCGTTGAAAAGCATGTTGCCGGAATCCGGCCGCAGCGCCTGAGTCAGCAGTCTCAGCACGGTCGATTTTCCCGAGCCGGATGGGCCGACGATCGAGACGAACTCGCCGTTTGCGACCGCGAGCGAAATGTCGTCCAGGACCTTCATGCCGTCGAAGGACTTCGAGATGTTGCGCAGCTCAAGCATCTGACCGGTCATCGGCGCCGTTCCTTGGATGGCTGCCAGGGCATGACGAAACGCTGGATAACCACCGTCAGCGCGAAGAGGCAGAGCGTCAACACAGCGCTGACGATCACGGCGGCGAGCACGAGATCGGGACGGAAATTGTTCTTGGCGTTGAGGATATAAATGCCGAGGCCGCTTGCAGCGCCGGCATATTCGGCAAAGATCGCGCCGACGACGGCATAGGTGATCGAGATTCGAAGGCCGGCGAAGAAATAGGGCAGCGACGAGGGAAGCCGCGCCAGGCGGAAAATGCGCCAGCGACTCGCTTTCATCGAATTCAAGAGCTCGGCGATGTCGCGATCGGTCGCCTCATAACCCTGAAGCAGGGCAACGAGCAGCGGAAAGAAAGTGACGAGCGCCACCAGCAATATCTTCGGCAAAAGGCCGAAACCGAACCAGAGAACGACGAGGGGTGCGATCGCCACCAGCGGCAGAGTCTGGCTGGCGATGAAGATCGGCAGCAGTGCCCGACGCATGAAGGGCATGAAATCCATCAGGATCGAAGAGGCGAAGGCGAAGGCGAGCGACAGGGCGAAGCCGCCGAGTGTCGCGCCGAGCGTCGGCCAGGTGTTTGATATCAGCCCCTCTCGGTTCAGCCAGCCCTGGATAAGAATACGCGAAGGCGCCGGCAGAATGGACGGTTTGATGCCGGAAAGATCCACATAGAGTTCCCATGCCGCCAGAAAGGCAAAGCCTGCGAGCAAGGCGGGCATTGCCCGGTACACGGCGAGACAGAGCGTCGCAAGGCGCGAATCCGATGGTCGTGGCGATGTCATCGGCGTTCGATTTCAGGCTTTCGTCTGGCCGTTAGCGCAAACCTGTCGAGGACATCGGTCTCGATGCGCAGCCTACCGCGATTGGGGGCGGTTGCCTTGACGGCATCGAGAGGGATGCCGGCGGAATTGCCGGACGTCGGGTAGAGTGACACTTGCGCGCCGGAACACATTTGGACCTCGCTCCGCTGGCATTACCCAGATCAGCTTAGAAGGGTCCGGAGGCTTGCGCCTCGCATCTCAGCCCCGGCGATACAGAGCTCCCCTGTCATTCGGCGAAAACTATCATCGGGGTTTTGTTGCCGCAACCGCAAAATTACAAACCCGTCCGGCCGGCCGGGACGGGGCGCAGATGAAAAAACACCCGGACGAGGTCCTGTCCGGGTGTTTTCCGAGGTTCCGTACCTGCCGGGAACGGAACCCGAGCGCTCGCCTCTCGGGCGGCTATATCGGCAGGGGCGATCGGTACCAGGGCGGACAAGCGCCGATGCCATCATTTCAGCTTCGTATCGACCGGATGATCTCGCTGTCGCTCCTTCCTGCGCCCTCGCGCTTTACGGCCGGGGGAGCAGGGGTTATAAAACCTCAACTAATATTGAGGTCAATGGGCGATGAATAGGATTTCTGCGACGCCGCTCGGCAGGCTTCTGACAGTCGGCGAAGTGGCGCAACGCAGTGGTCTTGCCGTCTCGGCACTGCATTTCTACGAAGCCAAGGGGCTGATTTCGAGTATCCGCACGCGCGGCAATCAGCGGCGATACGGACGCGATGTGCTTCGCCGGCTCGGCATCATCAAGGTGGCGCAACGTGTTGGCATACCGCTTTCGGAAATCCAGACGGCATTTGCCTCCCTGCCGCAGGGACGCACGCCGACGGTTGCCGACTGGCAGACGCTGTCGGCGCGCTGGAAGGATGAACTCGACGCGCGAATCAGGCGGCTGAGCCTGCTGCGAGACCGCCTGACCGGCTGCATCGGCTGCGGCTGCCTGTCGATCGAAAGCTGTCCGTTGCGCAATCCCTTCGATCGGCTCGGCGAGGAGGGGCCAGGCGCACGGCTGCTGGAGACCGAAATCGACATATGAGCTTTCAGGGAAAAGCTCTAGCCTCTCGCGGAAAGATGATGCCGCCTTTCTTTCGGCCGGCGCGCTCATATGTTAAGGGCGAATGGCGCAACAGGCGGCATTGTCCGCGAGGAGGACGGCTTCGTGTTCCATCCGAGACTATTCGAGAATCGCAATGTCATCGTGACCGGCGCCGGGCGGGGCATCGGCCTCGAAGTGGCCCGGCAGTTCTTGGACTGCGGCGCAAAGGTGATCGTCCATATCGGGCGCAAACCGGGACGCGAGCTGCCGGATTTTCTGCTGACGGCTGAATCCGAAAGACGGGCGCTGTTGCTGCACGCCGATTTCACCGCCGTTGGCGGCGCTGCGCAATTTGCCGAAAATGCGCTCGCCTTCTTCGACAAGGTGCATGTGCTCGTCAATAACGCCGGCACCATGCTCGGCCGTTTTCCGGCTGCCACACTGACCGACGCAGATTATGAGGCGATCGTGCGTTTGAACCAGACGTCGGCGGTGGCGCTGACGCGTGCGTTGCTACCGGCATTGAAGGCGGCGGAAGGCGCTGCCATCGTCAACACCGTTTCAATTTCCGCGCTGACCGGCGGCAGCCCCGGTTCTTCGATCTATTCCGCCTCGAAAGCCTTCATTTCAACCTATTCCAAGGCGCTTGCCCGCGAGCTTGCGCCGGATGGCATCCGCGTCAATTGTGTCTCGCCCGGAACGATCGAGACGGATTTCCATGAGCGCTATTCTTCCCGCGAAAAGCTGGAGCAGACGAGAAAGTCTATTCCCTTGCAGCGGCTGGGCACAGCGGAGGATTGCGCTCCGGCCTATCTGTTCCTGGCGGCACCCTCCCTCTCCGGATACATTACCGGCCAGGTCCTCGAGATCAATGGCGGCCAGCTTATCTGCTGATTTAGTTAGACCTTTTTTGACATTTGATCACTTTTGGCAAATTCGCGTGTGCGAATATGCTATTGGGCTGATCTGCCTTTTCGCTTCCCTTCCGAGATGTCGAATGCCATTGCCCAAGCCCGAGCCGGGAATGTCCGGTCAGGAATTGCACAAACTCGCTGGAAACGCTCGTGAGGCGAGCGATCTGCTGAAGGCGCTGGCGCACCAGACCCGACTTCTAATTCTTTGCATACTCGCGACCGAGGAGCGGACGGTGGGTGAAATCGAAAATATCCTCGGCATTCAGCAGGCGATGGTCTCGCAGCAGCTCGCGCGTTTGAGGCTCGAAGGCCTTGTCAATACGCGCCGTCAGGGCAGGCTCGTCTATTACCGTATCGGCAATACGAGCGTGCTTGCCTTCCTCGAATCGCTGTTCGATCTTTTTCCTGCAGAAAACAATTAGCACCCGCCCTTGCGGAGCACGGTTGCTGCGTCGAAGATAGGCTGATCCGGATGATTTCGCGCCGGATCGGGAGACCGGATGATCGACAAGCTGGAATTTTTCATCGCCCTTGCCAACGAAAAGCATTTCGGCCGCGCCGCCGAGGAGTGCGGGATCTCGCAACCGACACTTTCGGCCGCCATCCGGCAGCTTGAAGACCAGCTTGGTGTCATGCTGGTGCAGCGCGGCTCGCGTTTTCAAGGGCTGACGCCGGAGGGGCAGCGGGTGCTTGAATGGGCGCGGCGCATCGTCGGCGACGCCCGCACCATGCGCGAGGAAATGCGCGCCGCCCGCCGTGGTCTTTCCGGCCACATCCGCCTCGCTGCCATTCCGACCGCGCTCGCCATGCTTTCGCGCATCACTACGCCCTTTCAGGAACGACATCCCGGAGTGACCTTCTCGATCGTCTCGCGGAACTCGCTGCAGGTGCTGAGCATGCTGGAAAATCTCGAAATCGAGGCCGGCATCACCTACCTAGAAAATGAACCGCTTGGCCGCGTTACGACCGTGCCCCTCTATGCCGAGCGCTACAATCTGATCACGGCCGCAGGCAGCCCGCTTTCCGATCGCGACAACGTGACTTGGCGGGAAGTCGGCGATCTTCGGCTTTGTCTATTGACAGCCGACATGCAGAACCGCCGCATCATCAACCGGCACCTGACGGAAGCCGGCGCCACGGTGCATCCGACGCTAGAATCCAATTCGATGATCGTGCTGTTCTCGCATGTCAGGACCGGTCGCTGGGCGAGTATCATGCCGCGCAACGTCGCGAAATCCTTTGGTTTTCCCGTGGAAATCCGGATGATTCCGATCGTCGAGCCTGAGGCGCATCATCTGGTCGGTCTTGTCGCGCCTTATCGCGAGCCCTTCACCCCGCTCGTTTCGGCCCTATTGCACGAAGCGAGAGTGCTCGTGCGGGATGAGGAGCTTTGATAGAAAAAACCTATCATTCCACGAAATAGCTTTATTGATCGTCATCGGCTTCCCTGAGATGTTGTCTGCACGATGGCGCTCGGCTGGGGAGGCCTGCCATCCCGAAACGAGCAAGCCGCCGGGAGGGCCGCCTGATGACCATTCATATCGCCGGAGGCGATATCGCAGCGCGTACACGGACCATCGTCGCCGACCTGCGCTTCCTTGAGGGACCGCTGCTTCCCATTCTGCACGAGGTTCAGCGAGAATTCGGTTATGTGCCGCAGGAAGCCCTGCCTGTGATTGCGGAGGAATTGAACCTCTCGCGCGCCGAAGTGCACGGGGTGATGACATTCTATCACGATTATCGCGACCATCCCGCCGGCCGCCACGTGCTGAAGCTCTGTCGCGCCGAGGCCTGTCAGTCGACGGGCGGCGATGCGTTGGCTGAACGCGTCAAGGCGCTGCTGGGCATCGATTTTCATCAGACGACGCTCGACGGCGCCGTGACGCTGGAGCCGGTCTACTGTCTCGGCCTTTGTGCCTGCGCCCCGTCGGCGATGCTCGACGGCGAGGTTTATGGCCGGCTCGACGATCAGCTGGTGGCGGAACTCGTTGCGGAGGCACGTCGATGACAGTCAAGATCTATGTTCCGCGCGATGCCGCTGCGCTGGCGCTCGGGGCCGAAAAGGTGGCAAAGGCGATTGCCCAGGAGATCGCCGCCCGCGGCTTCGATGCAGAGATCGTGCGCAACGGCTCGCGCGGAATGTTCTGGCTGGAACCGCTGGTCGAGGTCGAGGCCGCCGGCAGGCGCATCGGCTACGGGCCGGTGAAGGCAAGGGATGTGCCTGCTCTGTTTGACGCCGGAATGATGAACGGCGGCGGCCACCCGCTCTGTCTCGGGGGGGTTGAAGACCTCCCCTTCCTGAAGGAACAGACCCGCCTGACCTTCGCCCGCTGTGGCATCACCGACCCGCTTTCGCTTGGCGATTATGAGGCGCATGGCGGCCTTGCCGGCCTTCGCCGCGCCGTTTTGATGACGCCTGTCGAAATCGTCAAGGAAGTCACGGATTCCGGCCTGCGCGGACGCGGCGGTGCCGGTTTTCCCACGGGCATCAAGTGGAAGACGGTTCTCGATGCCAGCGGCGAACGCAAATATATCGTCTGCAACGCCGACGAAGGTGATAGCGGCACCTTCGCCGACAGGATGATCATGGAGGGCGATCCCTTCGTGCTGATCGAGGGCATGGCGATTGCAGGGCTTGCGACCGGCGCCACGAAGGGGTTCGTCTATACCCGTTCGGAATATCCGCATGCGATCGCCGTGATGAGCGAGGCCATCGGCATTGCCCGGCAGGCCGGCATTCTCGGGCCGTCAGTGCTTGGTTCGGGTCGCGCCTTCGATATCGAGGTGCGCACCGGCGCCGGCGCCTATGTCTGCGGTGAGGAAACGGCTCTCTTGAACAGTCTGGAAGGCAAGCGCGGCATCGTGCGCGCCAAGCCGCCGCTGCCGGCGCATAAGGGCCTGTTCGACTGTCCGACCGTCATCAACAATGTGATCTCACTTGCCTCGGTGCCTGTCATCCTGGAGAAGGGGGCCGCCTTCTACCGCGATTTCGGTATGGGCCGCTCGCGCGGCACCATTCCGCTGCAGATCGCCGGCAATGTCAGATATGGCGGCCTCTATGAGACCGCCTTCGGTCTTTCGCTCGGCGAGATCGTCGACAGGATCGGCGGCGGCACGAGGACCGGCCGACCGGTCAAGGCCGTGCAGGTCGGCGGACCATTGGGCGCCTATTTCCCGCGGGCTCTGTTCGATACGCCTTTCGACTACGAAACCTTCGCCGCCAAGGACGGGCTCATCGGCCACGCCGGCGTCGTTGTCTTCGACGACACGGCCGATATGCTGAAGCAGGCGCGTTTCGCCATGGAATTCTGTGCCGTCGAAAGCTGCGGCAAATGCACGCCCTGCCGCATCGGTTCGACCCGCGGCGTCGAGACGGTCGACAAAATCGCGCGCGGCATCGAGCCGGAGAAGAACCGGGTGCTGCTTGGCGATCTCTGCAATACCATGAAATTCGGGTCGCTCTGTGCGCTCGGCGGTTTCACGCCCTATCCCGTGGTGAGCGCCATGACGCATTTCCCGGAAGATTTCGCGCCGGCGCCGGTCGTGGAGGCGGCTGAGTGATGATCTTCCAAGCTACAGTCGCATGCCGTGACTTGCTCAATTCCATTTCCGTACAGGAGGCCGACCATGTCTCTCATCCATGAAATCGACTACGGCACTCCCGCTTCGAAATCCGAAACCATGGTGAGGCTCACCATTGATGGGCAGCAGATCAGCGTGCCGGAGGGCACCTCCATCATGCGCGCATCGATGGAAGCCGGTATCGAGGTGCCGAAGCTCTGCGCTACTGACATGGTCGATGCCTTCGGCTCCTGCCGGCTCTGTCTCGTCGAGATCGAGGGCCGCGCCGGCACGCCAGCCTCCTGCACGACGCCGGTGGCGGCAAACATGGTGGTGCACACGCAGACGGGACGATTGAAGGATATCCGCCGCGGCGTGATGGAGCTTTATATTTCCGATCATCCGCTCGACTGTCTCACCTGCGCTGCCAATGGCGATTGCCAGTTGCAGGATATGGCCGGCGCTGTCGGCCTGCGCGACGTGCGCTACGGCTATGAGGGCGACAATCACGTCAAGGCGCGCGGCAACGGCGACATCAATCTGAAATGGATGCCGAAGGACGAGTCCAATCCCTATTTCACCTATGATCCCTCGAAATGCATCGTCTGTTCGCTCTGCGTACGCGCCTGCGAGGAAGTGCAGGGCACTTTCGCGCTGACGATCGAGGGGCGCGGTTTCGGTTCCCGCGTGTCACCCGGCATGCATGAGAATTTCATGGATTCCGAATGCGTTTCCTGCGGCGCCTGCGTCCAGGCCTGTCCGACGGCGACGCTGACGGAGAAATCGGTGATCGAGATCGGCCAGCCGGAGCATTCGGCCGTCACCACCTGCGCCTATTGCGGCGTCGGCTGCTCCTTCAAGGCGGAGATGCGCGGCGAGGAACTGGTGCGGATGGTGCCGTGGAAGGACGGACAGGCCAATCGCGGGCATTCGTGCGTCAAGGGCCGCTTCGCCTACGGTTATTCCACTCACAAAGACCGCATCCTCAACCCGATGATCCGCGAAAAGGTCAGCGATCCCTGGCGGGAGGTGAGCTGGGACGAGGCCTTCGCGCATGTGGCGTCGGAGTTCCGCCGCATCCAATATCAGTATGGCCGCGACGCGATCGGCGGCATCACCTCCTCGCGCTGCACCAATGAGGAAACCTATCTGGTGCAGAAGCTGGTCCGCGCCGGTTTCGGCAACAACAATGTCGATACCTGCGCCCGCGTCTGCCACTCGCCGACCGGCTACGGTCTCGGCCAGACATTCGGGACCTCGGCCGGCACGCAGAATTTCGACAGTGTCGAACAATCCGATGTCGTCGTCATCATCGGCGCCAACCCGACGGACGGCCATCCGGTGTTCGGGTCGCGGCTGAAGAAGCGGCTGCGCCAGGGGGCGAAGCTCATCGTCATCGATCCGCGCCGCACCGATATCGTCCGGTCGCCACATGTCGAGGCTTCCTACCACCTGCCGCTGAAGCCGGGCACCAATGTCGCAGTGATGACGGCGCTGGCGCATGTGATCGTCACCGAAGGGCTCTACGACGAGGCATTCATCCGCGAGCGCTGCGACTGGTCGGAATTTGAGGACTGGGCGGCTTTCGTCGCTGAGCCGCAGCATAGTCCCGAACAGACGGAGGCTTTCACTGGCGTTCCGGCGGCGGATCTGCGCGGTGCGGCAAGGCTCTATGCCAAGGGCGGCAATGGTGCGATCTATTACGGCCTCGGTGTCACCGAACACAGCCAGGGCTCGACCACGGTGATTGCGATCGCCAACCTGGCGATGGCGACCGGCAATATCGGCCGCCCGGGCGTGGGCGTGAATCCGCTGCGCGGCCAGAACAATGTGCAGGGTTCCTGCGACATGGGCTCCTTCCCGCACGAGCTGCCGGGCTACCGGCACATTTCCGACGATGCGACGCGCGATATCTTCGAAAAGCTCTGGGGCGTGAAGCTCAACAACGAGCCGGGTCTGCGCATTCCGAACATGCTGGATGCGGCGGTCGACGGCTCGTTCAAGGGCCTGTACGTCCAGGGCGAGGACATTCTCCAGTCCGATCCCGATACGAAACATGTCGCCGCAGGGCTGGCGGCGATGGAATGCGTCGTCGTGCAGGACCTGTTCCTCAACGAGACTGCCAACTACGCCCATGTCTTCCTGCCGGGCTCGACCTTCCTCGAGAAAGACGGCACCTTCACCAATGCCGAGCGGCGCATCAACCGCGTTCGCAAAGTGATGACGCCGCGCAACGGCTATGGCGACTGGGAGGTGACGCAGAAGCTTGCCCATACCATGGGACTCGACTGGAATTATGCCCATCCGTCGGAGATCATGGATGAAATTGCCGCGACGACGCCGAGTTTCGCGCTTGTTTCCTACGATTACCTCGACAAGATGGGTTCGGTGCAGTGGCCCTGCGACGAGAAGAACCCGCTCGGGTCGCCGATCATGCATGTCAACGGTTTCGTGCGCGGCAAGGGCAAGTTCATCCGCACTGAATATGTGGCGACCGACGAACGCACCGGCCCGCGCTTCCCGCTGCTGCTCACCACTGGCCGCATTCTCAGCCAGTATAATGTCGGAGCGCAGACCCGGCGGACGGAGAATGTCGTCTGGCACGCGGAAGACCGGCTGGAGATCCACCCGCACGATGCCGAACAGCGCGGCGTCCGCGATGGCGACTGGGTGAAGCTCGCCAGCCGCTCCGGCGACACCACGCTCCGGGCGCTGATCACCGATCGTGTCGCGCCGGGCGTCGTCTATACGACCTTCCATCACCCCAATACGCAGGCCAACGTCGTCACCACCGACTTTTCCGACTGGGCGACCAACTGCCCGGAATACAAGGTGACGGCGGTGCAGGTCTCGCCGTCGAACGGGCCGAGCGACTGGCAGCTCGAATATGACGAGCAGGCGCGGCAATCGCGCCGCATCGCCGGCAAGCTCGAAGCGGCGGAGTGACGATGCAGGGGCGATTTGGCGTTGTCGGCAAGATCCTCCTTCCTCTCCTAGGGGAGAAGAGGAGGCGTCCGTGATGACTTTCGCCACCACCGCCCGTGCTCCCGAAACCGCCCGCCGCAACGGCGTCATGCACAGCGGTTCGCGCATGGTGCCCGAGGAAGTGCCGATCGCCTTTTCCTATGGCGGCAGTTCGCATGCGGTGATGATGGCGACACCCGCGGATCTTGAGGATTTCGCCGTCGGTTTCAGCCTGACGGAAGGAATTATCGCCAAGCCGGCGGAGATATCCGCCATCGAGATCGTCGAGGGCGAGCAGGGCGTTGACGTGCAGGTCAGCCTTGCCGACGACGTCGCCGATCGGCTGCGGGCGCGCCGCCGCAGCATGGCCGGCCCGGTCGGCTGCGGGCTCTGCGGCATCGAATCGATCGAACAGGCAGTGCGGCCGGTGCCCAACGTCTCGACATCGCCGTTGACGCTGTCTCACGCGGATATCGTTCGGGCCGTTTCGCTTCTGAACGAGGCGCAGCCGCTGCATCGGCAGACGCGGGCCGTACATGGCGCTGGATTCTATCTTCCCGGCGGCGGGCTCATTGCGGTCCGTGAAGATGTTGGCCGCCACAACGCGCTGGACAAACTCTGCGGCGCCGTCATCCGCGCCGACGAAAGCGGCGGAAACGGCGCGGTCGTCGTCACCAGCCGGCTGTCGGTCGAGATGGTGCAGAAGGCGGCGATCCTCGGCAGCCCCACGCTCATCGCCATTTCAGCGCCGACAGCCCTTGCCATCCGCACGGCCGAAGAGGCCGGCATGACGCTCGTCGCGCTGGTGCGCGGCGAGGATTTCGAGATTTTCACACACCCGCACCGCATCTTGCCCGGAAGCATCGCCGATGTCGCATGATACCAAAACCAAGCTTGTCTATATGGCAAATCAGATCGCCACCTTTTTCAAGAGCCAGCCGCAAAACGAGGCCGCGCAAGGGGTCGCCACGCACATCAACAAATTCTGGGAGCCGCGCATGCGGCGGCAATTGTTTGAAATTCTCGAGAAAGAGGAGAACGGTCTGGATGCACTCGTGCTTCAGGCCGCTCCCATGATCCGCAAGCCGGAGGCGGAGGCAAACCAGGTCCGGTAATCCAAAGTGGCATCTGCCGGAGGGGAGGCAGCAGCAAGCTGCCTGGTCATGCGCCACTGCATACGTCATGAAATCTAATCGATTTAAAATATACGAAGTTCGAAGTGTTACAGCGTCCTTTGCGCGCCGGAAAATAACGCCGCCCGCCGCCAAGAGCACGATGATCACGACCAGACAAGCAAGTCTAGATTTCCGATGGCAAGCAATAAAAAACCGCCAAGAGCGGCGGTTTTCCGATATCCCATTGTTCTGGCAGATCAGGCGGCCAGTTCATCCGTCTCGTTTTCCTTGAACATCTTCGCGAGGTTCAGGAAGCAGATCATGCCGTTTTCGGAAGCGATGATGCCTTCGCAGAAAGCGCGGTCGAAGGAGGCGGTCACCTCGGGCACCGGCTGGACCTGGCTCGACGAGATGGTGAGAATGTCCGAGACGCGGTCGACGAGCATGCCGATGACCATGCTGTGAACTTCCGCGACCACGATGGCGCTGCGTTCGTTGGCAACGGTGCTCTTCATGCCGAGCTTATAGGCGAGATCAATGATCGGGATCACCGAACCGCGCAGGTTCATGACTCCGATGACATCGGCCGGCGAATGCGGGATCGGCGTCGAAGGCGCCCAGCCGCGGATTTCGCGAATGGTCGTAGTCTTGACGCAAAATTCCTGATCATGCAGGCGGAAGGCAATGATCTCGAGCGTATCGCCGCTGAAGCTAGTGGAATTGATCGTGGCCATTAGAATTCTTCCCAACTGTCGTAAGCCAAAGCAGAAGCGGGTGCGCCACCATTGGCGCCAACGAGCTTTGCCTTCACACCACGCGATGACTTTGCACTTGGCAAAGCATCGTTACGGTTAGCAACGACATTAACGGAAGAGTGTTGCCCAAATCTAAATCGGGAATGGAAGCGTGAAGCTTTTCCGCCCCGATCTATTTCAGCCGATCGTTTTTTCGATCCGCGAGACGGCCCAATCGACCTGCTCCCTCGTTATAACAAGTGGCGGAGCGAGGCGGATCGTGTGGTCATGGGTGTCCTTGGCGAGAAGGCCGCGCTCCTTCAGCGCATGGCAATATTGCCGCGCGCCGCCGGCTTCGGGCTCCAGCTCGATCGCCATCATCAGGCCACGACCGCGCACCTCCCTGACAATGTTGGAGCGGATCGACCTCAAGCCTTCGATGAAATAATCACCCATCGCGGCGGCATTGTCGATCATGCCTTCCTCCACGAGCACCTTGAGGGCCGTGCGCGCCACCGCGCAGGCGAGCGGATTGCCGCCGAAGGTCGAGCCGTGCTGGCCGGGCTTCAGCACGCCCAGCACCTCGGAATTGGAAAGGACGGCGGATACGGGATAGAAGCCGCCGGAAAGCGCCTTGCCGATCAGCGTGACATCGGCCTCTATGCTTTCGTGCTCCTCGGCCAGCAGCTTGCCGGTGCGGCCGAGGCCGGTCTGGATCTCATCGAGGATCAGAGTCACGTTGTTATCAGTGCAGAGTTCCCGGATACGGGTAAAGTAACCGGCCGGCGGGATGATAACGCCGGCTTCGCCCTGAATCGGCTCGATCAGGGCTGCCACGGTATTGCCGTTGATCGCGGCCTTGAATGCCTCGGCATCGCCGAAGGGAATGATGCGGAAGCCAGGCGTGTAGGGGCCGAAGCCAGTGCGGGCGTCGGGATCTGTGGAGAAACTGATGATGCTCAGCGTGCGACCATGGAAATTGTCGGCGCAGACGATGATCTCCGCCTTGCCTTCAGGTACGCCCTTGACCTCATAACCCCACTTGCGCACCGCCTTGATGGCGGTCTCCACCGCTTCAGCGCCTGAATTCATCGGCAGGATCTTGTGCGAGCCCGTAAGTGCGGCAAGCTCCTCGTAGAGATGGGCGAGCTGGTCGTTGCGGAAGGCGCGAGAGGTGAGCGTCAATCTGCCGGCCTGCTCGATCATGGCGGCTAGGATTTTCGGGTGGCAATGGCCCTGATTGACGGCAGAATAGGCCGAGAGGCAATCGAGATAACGGTTGCCGTCGGTATCCCAGACATACACGCCTTCGCCGCGCGTGAGCACCACGTCGAGCGGCTTATAGTTGTGAGCGCCGAGCCGCTGTTCCGTGGCGATCAGTTTTTCCGAAGTGTTCATGGCGCTTCTCCCTCAGCCTTGTCTATGCGGCACGTGTCGGACGATCGAAGATGCGGCGGCCGAACAGGCTTGCCGTCAGTTCCACCAGGATGCGGGCGCTTTTGCCGCGATCATCGAGAAACGGATTGAGCTCGACGAGATCGAGCGACGAGACGAGGCCGCTGTCCGAAAGCATTTCCATGACAAGATGCGCCTCGCGGAAGGTCGCACCGCCGGGCACCGTCGTACCGACGCCGGGGGCGATGTCGGGATCGAGGAAATCGAGATCGAGGCTGACATGCAGCAGGCCGTTGGCCTTGGCGACAACAGCGAGAATCTCCCGCATGATAGCGCCGATGCCCTGCTCGTCGATGGCGCGCATATCGAAAACGTTGACGCCGTGTTCATGGATTTCCTCGCGCTCGCGCGCATCGACCGAACGGATACCGACCTGGAAGACATTCTTCGGGTCGACGAAGGGCCGGTTCTTCGGGAGGATTTCGGCGAACTCCGCCTCGCCGCAGAAGAAGGCAACGGGCATGCCGTGCATATTGCCGGAGGGCGACGTGGCCGGAGAGTTGAAGTCGGCATGGGCATCGAGCCAGAGCACGAAGAGCGGGCGCTCCTTGCTGGCGGCATAACGCGCCATGCCGGAGACGCTGCCCATCGACAGGCTGTGATCGCCGCCGAGAATCAGCGGAAAGCGGCCGGCGGCGGCGACGTCATAGACGCTGCTTTCCAATGCGCGGGTGAAGGCACCGACGATCCTCAGATTGTGGGCTTTCGGATGATTCGGCAGATCCATCGCGGGCACGATGGAGAGATCGCCGATATCGGCGACGTCGTGGCCGAGATCAATTAGGGTCTGGTCGACGCCGGCAATCCGCAGCGCCGCCGGCCCCATGGCGGCGCCTCTGCGACCCGAACCTTCTTCCAAGGGTGCGCCGATGAGGGTGACAGATCGCGATTGCGCATTCATTCGATGGCTCCGTGTTGAGGCCTGTTTCGGCCGATAGTGGGATAAAGGGCTGGCGGCAAAAAGATGGAAAAGTGCCAGAAATGGATTATGATTGCGCAGATTGGTAAAGCTATTTTGACAAAGTGTTCGACGTGGACGATCTCGATACCGAACTTCTGAGTGCCCTTCGCCACAATGCCCGCATGTCCGTCTCGTCGCTGGCGGCGATGACCGGTGCATCGCGGGCAACGGTCGCGGCCCGTATCGACCGGCTGGTCGTCAGCGGCACCATCGTCGGCTTCACCATCCGCACCAGTCACGAGACGCGATCCGCCGGCGTGCGCGCTATCGTCATGATCGAGGTGCTCGGCAAGCTCGCCGACAGGGTGGCCGATCAGCTCAGGGGCCTGCCGCAGGTGCGCGCGCTTCACAGCACCAACGGCAAATGGGATTTCGTCGCCGAGCTGGAGGACCGCGATCTTGCCGCCTTTGACGAGACGCTGCGTCGAATCAGGTTGATCAACGGCATCAATTCGACCGAGACCAACATTCTTCTCAAAACGAGCAAGACGGGTTTCTAAGCCGCTTCAATATTCCCGTTCATAGACGATGCCTGCTTCGCCGGCGCCATTGCCGCCGGCGGCTCCCCGCAATTTGACACCGCGGCCGACATCGAGATTGATGATGGCCTTGGCGCCGGCCGAGCCGCCCTGCTGCAATTCGAAATAGGTACGGTCGTTGAGATAGCGGCCGACGCTGACACTCGTCTGGCCCTTCTCGTCGGTGCTGACGTCGAAATCGTCAACGCCGAGCTGGTTGCGCAGACCCTCGAAAAGCGAAGTGGAGCGGTTGCCGGCCAGCTGGCTGACCGCGTCGGCGAGCTGGGCGATCTGCACCGGCGACAGCTTCGACATCGACTGGCCGAAGATCAGCTGCGCCAGCACCTCGTCCTGCGGCAGCTGGGGCGAAGAGGAAAAGGTGATCGAAGGATCGGTGGCAAGGCCTGAGACATCGACCGTCAGGGTCGTCGTGCCGGAGGTGGAGGTCGCTTCCATGTCGAGCGCTGGCGTCAGGTCGCCGGCAAAGGTGATTTTGCTCTTGTCGGAGAAATTGAGGCGGCGATTGAGAATGGTCAGCCGTCCGCGGCGCATCGTAAAGCCGCCGGTGACGATGGGTGCTGCCGCCGTTCCGCGGATCGTCACGCGGCCTCCAAGCTCGGCATCGATGCCGCGGCCGCGCACGAAGATCTGCGAGGGCGCATCGATTTCGAGGTCGAGCGTGATAACGGAGGACTTTTCGCCCGGCTTTTGCTTGCCTTCATCGCGCAGCTGCGCCAGCACTGCTCGCGGTGCATTCTTATGCCGGATGTCGATTTCACGCAGCGAGGTCGGCAATCTCTCCGGGACGGTGATCGAGGTCTTGTCCAGCCGCAGCTTACCGCTCAGCGTCGCGCTCATGATCGGCCCGCGCAGGCCGACTGCCCCGTTGACGGTGGAGACGACGAGCGTTCCGTCGACATAGACGGCCTTGTCGAGCTTGATCGAAATGTCGGCGGGAAAGCCGCCGGCGGGCTGGATGCCGATGGTGCCGCTTGCCGAAATCGTGCCGCCGCCGCCAAGATTGCCGCTGAGGCGCGAGATGACGGCCTGGTTGCCATTGAAGGTGACGATGGCTGCGACATTGTTGATGGCAAGATTGCGCCTGACGTCGACGAGCTTGGCCCCTGATGTCGAGACAGTGCCGTTGATGATGGGTGCTGCGGCCGTTCCGCCAATCTTAAGATCGACGTTGGCGACACCGTCGGCGACAAAGCCCTGCTGTGCGAGCGGCGCGCCAAGCACGGCGAAAGGAACATTGCCGTTGAAGCGCATGTCGATGGCGCGGTTGCCCGATATCACCACGCTGCCGCCGCCCTTCAGCGACATGCCGGCGTCGCCGGCCAGGCTGGTGTCGACCGTCAGCCTGTTGTCGGCAAGCTTGCCGGATGCCCCGATGCTGAACGGCGAAAGACCGGCGCCTTTCGTCTGGCTCGTCGCGGCATTCTTCCAGTCGACCTTGAAATCGACGGCGGGTGAGGACAGCGTGCCCGTCGCTTTGGCCGTCGCCGAGATGGTACCCTCGGCTCCGATGCCCGGAACAAAGCCGTTGGCGATGGCGGCCGGAACATTGGCAGCGTTCGCGGTGACGTCGATCGATCGGATCGTTGTGCCTGCAATGGACAAATTACCGGCGGCCTTCAGCGAAATGCCGCCGCCGCCGCTGAGGTCGGCATCGAAATCCAGTCGGTCGCCGGCATATTTTCCCGTCGCCGCCAAGGCAAGCCGGGAGAGGCCGGCGGCCTTGGTGTGGCTGGTCGCGGCATCTTTCCAGTTGAGCTTGAAATCGACGATCGGGTCTGCCGGCGTTCCCGATGTCTGGGCGCTCGCCGACAGTGTGCCTTCAGCACCAAGGCCGGGAACAAAGGCATTGGCGATATTTGCCGGCAGCGCCGGAATGTCGGCATTGATCGAAAGGTCGCGGATGGCCGTTCCCGCGATCGTCAAGCCACCCGCCGCCTTGGCCAACATGCCCTCCTTGCCGGCAAGGCTGGCATCGAAATCGACCCTGTCATTGGCGAACTTGCCGGAGGCCACGGCGCTCAAACCCGACAAGCCGCTGCTCCTGGTCTGCGCGGTGGCGGCGTTCTTCCAGTCGAGCTTGAAATCGACGGCGGGTCTTGGCAGCGCGCCTGAGGCGGATGCCGTTCCCGACACCATGCCCTCCGCGGCAAGACCCGGAACAAAGCCGTTGGCAAGGGCTGCTGGCAGATTGACGAGATCGGCCTTGACGTCGAGGTTGCGGACCGAGGCACCCGATATCGCCACATTGCCCGCGGCATTCAGCGAGAGGCCGTCCTTGCCGCCAAGATTGGCGTTAAAGGCGAGCTTGTTGTCGACGAGGTGTCCCGATGCGGCAAGCGCGAGGCCGGAAAGATGCGCGCTTCTGGTGTGGCTGGTTGCGGCATCCGCCCAGTCGAGCTTGAAATCGGCCTTGGGTGCAGCGGGTGTTCCTGCTGCCGAGAGCGTGCCGGATATCATGCCGCCGGCCGCAAGATCGGGGACGAAGGCATTGGCGAGAGCGGCGGGGAGTTTGACGATTTCGGCATCGACTTTCATACTGTCGATCGTCGTACCAGCAAGAGCGACGTTGCCCATGGCCTTCAATGCGAGACCTTGATCGCCACCGGCGGCCGCGTTGAAATCCAGCTTGTTATCGGCAAATTTCCCCGATGCGGTAATGTCGAGAGCGGCAAGGCCGGCACGCTTCGTGTGGCTCGTCGCGGCGTCTTTCCAATTGAGGTCGAAATTGGCGGTCGGGGCGGAAAGCGAGCCCGCAGCCGAGAGCCTCCCCGAGACCGTGCCTTCGGCAGCGAGATCGGCGACGAAGCTGTTTGCCAGGCTTGCCGGGACATTTGACAGTGTCGCATCGGCCGCGACCGCGCTGATCGTCGTGCCGGTAACGGCGGCATTGCCGTTCGCGTTCAGCGAGAGGTTGTTGGCGCCGGCAATCGCGGCGTCGAAATCAAGTTTGTTGTCGGTGAATTTTCCGGACGCGGTGACGCCAAGACCGGCGAGGCCGGCCCGTTTCGTGTGGCTCGTCGCGGCGTTTAGCCAATGGAGATCGAAATCGGCGGTCGGGGCTGCAAGCAGCCCGCTGGCCGCGACCGTTCCGGAGAGCGTGCCTTCTGCTGCGAGATCGGGAACGAAGCCGTTGGCAATAGCTGCCGGGATATTGTCCAGTGTTGCGTCGACCTTGACGTCACCGATCGTCGTCCCGGCGATATCCACGTTGCCGTTTGCCTTGAGCGAGAGCCTGTCGGCGCCGATGGCTGCGGCGCCGAAATCGAGCTTGTTGTCCACGAATTTGCCAGATGCGGTCACATCAAGAGCCGCGAGGCCGGCGCGCTTCGTGTGGCGCGTCGCGGCGCTTTTCCAGGCGATGTCGAAATTGGCGGTTGGAGCCTTAAGGGAACCGGAGGCGGTCACCTTTCCCGTGATCGCGCCTTCGGCGGCGAGATCGGAAACGAAACCATTGGCGACCTGCGCAGGCAGGTTGAGGATATC
Source organism: Rhizobium sp. YTUHZ044 (assembly GCF_051123975.1). Taxonomy (NCBI): domain Bacteria; kingdom Pseudomonadati; phylum Pseudomonadota; class Alphaproteobacteria; order Hyphomicrobiales; family Rhizobiaceae; genus Rhizobium; species Rhizobium sp. YTUHZ044. Next base: position 3,987,504 of record NZ_CP101426.1, on the reverse strand, counting down.
GGCGTTGATATCGAATACCGGCGCCGTCGGATCAGCGAGCGCGACGTCGCCGCGGGCCTTGAGCAACAGGCTGTCGGCACCGGCGATTGTCGCGTCGAAATCGAGCTTCTTGTCGACGAATTTACCGCTGGCAGTGATGCCGAGCGGTGTCAGGCCCGCGCCCTTAAGCTGCCCTGTCGTCGCATCCTTCCAGTCGAGTTTGAAATCGGCGATGGGTGCTGCCGGCGTTCCCGTCACGGCAATCGTTCCCGAGATCGTGCCGCCAGTCGAAAGATTCGGTACGAAACCGTCGACGAGTGACGCCGGCAGCTCCTTGATGACGGCATCGAGCTTCAGCGTCTCGCCGGCCGAACCGGTAACCGATACCGAGCCGGCGCCGGTCTTCAACGTCAGTCCGTCCAGATTGGCGACGCCGCCGGTGACCGTGACCCGCGTCGGCGCAGCGAGCTCGATCGGAATGTTGCGGGGGCTTGCCGAGAGTCGATCGAGGTTGAAGCCGATATTGCCGGCGGCCATCTCAATCGTACCGTCCGCCATCACGGGTTTGCCGTCATAGGTAGCATCGAGGTCGAATTTGGTGCGGTCTTGCTGTTTGGTAAAGCTGAGAGAAAGTCCGCCAAGTTTGTTCGCTCCGGCAGCCAGTTCCTCGGCCCTGACCGTGCCGTTTGCGGCAAGGGCGCTGAGATCGCTGACCGTGATGTCGATATCCGGCTTGACGATCGCCAGCGTATCGCGGCGGATCGAGGCGCCTGACGCAACGAGCTTGAGCGCGATCTTGCCGCCGTCGCTCTCGATGCCGAGCGACCCTTTGAGATCTCCTTCGGCTTTCTGTCCGCCAAGCGCAGCCAGCAAGCCGAGCTCGGGGAAATCGAAGGTCAACGCGCCCGAGGGTGCAAAGGAGGGCGAGAGCTCCAGATTGCCGGTCAGCCGGTTGCCGCCGATATCGGCGGTCAGTGCGGGAATGCTCGTCCTGCCGTTTTCAGAACGGACGTCGCCGCTGATGCCGATCGGCTGTCCGTCGATCGTGCCGGTGGCCGCAAATTTCCCCTGCGGCGCCTTGGGATCGGCGATACCCGACAGATCGACATTGAGGTTGGCGAGCATGCGATCGGCCATCTCAAGGCTGGGAGCCTTGAGATTGGCCGTCATGGAGATCGCCGGCAGTTCGCCTCCGACTCTCAGCGCGTAACCTGCTCCGCCACTCGCACCCGCAATCAGCTTGCCGATATCGGGCAGCCGACCTGAGAGATCGGCGTTCAACATCGAGCCGTCGAGCGCGACGTTGCCGGCGGCTTCAAGCGTGCCGGATTTCAGGACGAGGTTGGACAGCGCGAATTTCGACGGGATAGTGCCGGTCACCTGGCTTTCGAGCGTGATCGGCTGATCAAACCTGCTCGCCGCCGCGGCCGGCAGGGCCGCCGGCTCGACGCTCAGCTTGACATTGCCGGTCAGCGCTCGGTCCCCCAGCCGATAGGAACCGTTGAGGCTGCCGTTGATATTGGCGCTTTCGACGGTGGTGCCATTGAAGCCGATGTCTCCCGGCGAAATCTGGAGCGGCGCGGCGATCGTGATAGGGCCTTGAACTGCGCGGTTGAGGTTCGGTTCGGCAAAGGTTGCGTCGCCGGCCACGAGGCGCAGCTGAACGCTGCCGGAACGAGCGGCAAGATTGAAGGCGTCGCTCTTTGCCGTCAGCTTGACGTTGCCGATATCGGCCTGCGGCAGGGTTGCGCTGTCGAGCGAGCCGCTGAGGCTCAATCGGGCGGTCTGCGCGTCGCCTGTTAGAGCCAGGTTCAGACCCGATATCAGGAAGCGCGCTTCGCCTTCGGCGAGCGGCCAGCGGAAATCGACAGGGCCGGATGTGCCGAGCAGATTGGCGTTCAGGCTGTTGTTGCCGGTCGGGTCAAGCGCGCCCGATGCGGCGATGACAACGCTGCCGGTGGCGATATTGCCTGTCTGGATATCGATCTTGCCATGGTCGTCGAAGGTGGCGGCAAGGTCGATATTGGTCTGGCCGGCGAAAAGAGGCCGGAATGCCGCGGGAAGAAGCGAGCTCAGGTCACCGCCACCCTTGAGATCGAGATGGTGCAGCCCGTCTGCGCCAATCGCATGTCGGCCCTCGATTGCAGCGCGCTGTTGCCCGTCGAGCGCAGCCTGCATTTTGCCTGTCCAGTCGGATATCGGTCCCTGGCCGTCGAGGTTGATGTTGACGGCAGGATTGCCAGGCAGGCCGAGGAAGCCCGCCAAAAGCCCACCCTTCGGCTCGGCAAGCTGCGCCTTCAGCCGCAGCCGGTTTTCGGCCGGAGCGTAGGCGATATCGGCGCTAAGCCGCGCATCCGGAACTGCGTGGCGGCTGACATTGACCATCGCTTCGCCGCCGTCGCCATCCGCCGTGAGGCTGCCTTCGGCGGCGAGCGCGAAGGCGCGTCCGGCAAAAGCTTCGGCGAGTTTGATATCGGGCAGGGCCACATGGTCGACATCGACCTTAACCGGAAGTGCGAAGCCGCCGGAATTTTCTGCGTTGGGCCGGGAGGGCAGGGTGCGCACCGGCTTGCGCAGCACGCTGATCGTCTCGATCTGGAAACGCTTGGCGTGGAATGTTCCCGTCAGCAGCGCCAGCGGGTTCCAGTCAATCGCCACGCCGTGAACTTCCGCAAAAACGCCCCTTGTGTCGGATAGGGAGATTTCGGCGGCGCGAAGCCCCCCGGTCAAAAGCCCCTCCGGTTCGCGCACCTCGATCGTCATGTCGCGGTTGGAAAGGGTGGAGGCGATCCTTTCGGTGACGATGCGGGCGCCAAAGGAAGTGAAGCCGAAGATCGCAAGTGCCGCGACAGCGAGAATCAAAATGGCGCCGACAGCAAAGCCTGTGACCCGCACGATCCAGTTGATGATTTTTGCCAGCGTTTGCATCGGCGCGGACTACCCCGTTTTCATGCGGCCCATCGATCGGAAGGAACCCGAATCGGCAATCCTAGAAGGATTGGCCGATGCCGGCATAAATTCCATAATCTGTGCCATCTTCGTACTTGTTCAGCGGCACGGCAAAATCAAGCCGCAGCGGCCCGAAAGGTGTGGCATATCGTATTCCCGCGCCGGCGCCGGCGCGGATATCGGAAAAACCCGGAAAGGTGCTGTCCGATACGGTGCCGACATCGATGAAGGGCACGAGGCCGATCGTATCGGTGATCCTGAAGCGGGCCTCCAGCGACCCGGTCACATAGGAGCGGCCGCCGGTGGCATCGCCGTTGTCGTTGTAAGGCGAGATTTCCTGAAAGCTGTATCCGCGCACCGAGCCGCCGCCGCCGGCGAAAAAGCGTTGCGTGGCAGGGATATCCTCGATCCCGCCGCCGCCGATCAGCACGCCGGCGGCGACCTTGCCTGCAAGCACGAGGCGATCTTCGGCGCCGAACGGAAGATAGCCGGAGATCGAACCCTCGAACGCCGCATAGGGGATGGCATTGAAGATCTCGTAGCCGGGCTTTGCCGACACCGTCGCGCGATAACCTTCGGTCGGATTGAACTTATCGTCGCGTGCGTCACGATCATATTGAAGCGGCAGAGCGATGGTCAGATAATCGTTGGTGCCGAATGCGTCGTCATCACGCTCCCAGCTGACTTCGCCGCTCGCCGACACCGTGTCCTTCTCGGTCAGTTCATAGGAAAGGCCGAGCGAGGCGGTGACGAGCGTCGCATCATAAGCGTCCGGATTCTGGGTCTTGGCGATGATGCCGGCCTTCAGCGTGGCGGCCGGGAAGAAGGCGCCGGGCTTGGTGAAGAGGATGCCGGCCGAATAGTCGAGGCTGCCGACATCGGTGGTTTCACCGAGCCGCGAGACCGAGCCTTCGATCCTCAGCGTCTCGGCTTCGCCGAACAGGTTGCGGTGACCCCAATAACCCTGGATGCCGAGGCCGTCGGTGGTGGAATATTGCGCGCCGACGCCGAAATAGCGCCTCTTGCCTTCGGACACCTCGATCGTCATCGGCAGCGTGCCGTCCGGCGCCAGCGCATCGCCCTCATGAATGGTGACGCTCGAAAAGACGCCGAGGGCGCGCAGCCGCTCGCCGGCCTTCTTCAGCGTTTCCGGCGAATAGGGGTCCCCTTTGTTCAGCCGGGAATAACGCTGGATGAACGCAGGCCGCACGGTTTTTTCGCCGGTGACCCCGACATCGCCGATCGGGGCGACAGGCCCGCCTTCGGCAGCAAGCACGATGTCGACCGTGTCGCTCCTGTGATCGGCTACGACCTTGCGTTCGGTCAATTTGGCGAAGGGCCGGCCTTCGCTTTTCAACTGCTCGACTATTCTGTCGCCGGCCTTGATGATGGCGAGCGAGCCGGCCTCTGCGCCGGGGGCAAGGTCGTAGTCGGCGGGATTGCGATCCGCGGCGTCGCCGCCGAACTGCACCTCTCTGACCTTGAAAACAGGGCCTGGTGTTATATCGACTGTGACGGGGACCGGCCCGGAGCGGTCGAATGTCGGATTGGGCGGCAGGTCGTCGATATTTTTGCCGTCGATGGTGATCGCCACCACTCCGCCATACCGGGCCTTTTCATAGAGCGCAGCGACCAGTCGCTCGCGGTCGTCACGCGCCTTGACGACGATGCCGAGATCGCCGGAGACGGGCTGTTTCTGGTCGCTGACAAGGCGGGAGCTGTTTTCGAGCGCTTCCCTGAGATCCGGATCGGCGGTGTCGGCCTTGAGGTCGACGTGATAGCGCACCGGATCAGGCACCTGTTCGCTCTCATCCTCCTCCTTGCCGAAGATGGTGATGCCGAAAAGCTTGAAGGCGTAAGCATCGCCGATCAGGACCGGTGAGAAAGCAGCTGCCGCTGCGACCACCATCATGGTGCCTGTTCGCCGATACGCAAAACCTATTTTCGGACTTGTCCCTCTAATCCGCATCCGCTGCTTTTGGTTACGCCTACATGAAGCTTCGTTGCCCAGCCGTGAACAGCTTAGCGGCAAAATCGCGCAGGGTGTACCATTTTAAATTGCCCACGCGCTAATTCGGTACAAAAAATCCCGGATGTGTGGCCGGGATTTCCTGTTTTGCCGTTTGTCAGCGCCCTCAGCGCGGGCAAGCATCGATGTAACGGCGGCCGTAGCGGTCGCGATAGTAGCACTGGCCGGGCTGTTCCGCGACGCTGCCGATCAGGGCGCCCGACACGCCGCCGATGGCGGCTCCGACCGCAGCACCTCGGACATTCCCGGTCACTGCGCCGCCAATGACGGCGCCGGATGCAGCACCAATACCGGCACCCTGCTGGGTCGGCGTGCAGCTTGCGACTGACAGGCCGATCAATGCGAGTATGACAGCTTTTTTCATCTCTTTCTCCTGGGTTATCGCCCAATGGGCATAGGCCGTCCCTATTGTTTTTTTGGCACGCTAGCCCGAAAACTATGTCGGAAGAAAGGGTTGTCCACCAGTGCCGCGATTTTTTTGCAGGACGAGTGTCGTCGCGGGGCCTGTGGTTTTGCGATTTCCATCGCGCTGCGCCCTATCAAACTCACGGATGATTGCGCCCATATTTTTTATCTGGAATCATTCAAAAATCTGGGCCTTTTGCCGCAGTTGATGTTAAAGCAAAGGGTAAGCATTGACGCGCGGACGTCCGATCGGCAAGAACGGCCGCGTGATACTGGAGCATATGATGGATTTCGAAGCATTTTTCAAAAACGAGCTGGACGGGCTTCATGCCGAGGGCCGCTACCGCGTTTTTGCCGATCTCGAGCGTCACCGCGGCAATTTCCCGCGGGCGACGCGCCATACGGCCGATGGCGAGAAGGAAGTCACGGTCTGGTGCTCCAACGACTATCTCGGCATGGGCCAGAACCCGAAGGTGATCGAGGCGATGAAGGCCGCCATCGACCACTGTGGCGCGGGTGCGGGAGGCACCCGGAATATTTCTGGCACCAACCATTACCACGTCCTGCTCGAGCGTGAGCTTGCCGATCTGCACGGCAAGGAATCCGCACTGATCTTCACCTCCGGCTATGTCTCCAACTGGGCGGCGCTCGGCACGCTCGGCGCGAAAATCCCCGGCCTGATCATCTTCTCCGATGCGCTCAACCATGCCTCGATGATCGAAGGCATCCGCCATGCCAAGTGCGACAAGGTGATCTGGAAACACAATGACGTCGCCGATCTCGAAGCCAAGCTCGCCGCCGCCGATCCGCAGGCGCCGAAGCTGATCGCCTTCGAGAGCGTCTATTCGATGGATGGTGACATCGCCCCGATCAGGGAGATCTGCGATCTCGCCGACAAATACGGCGCGATGACCTATCTCGACGAGGTGCATGCGGTCGGCATGTACGGCCCGCGCGGCGGCGGCATTGCCGAGCGCGAGGGGCTGATGGACCGGCTGACGGTGATCGAGGGCACGCTCGGCAAGGCCTTCGGGGTGATGGGCGGCTATATCGCCGCCTCGGCGGCGCTGTGCGATTTCATCCGCTCGTTCGCCTCCGGCTTCATCTTCACCACGGCGCTGCCGCCGGCGCTCGCCGCCGGTGCGGTCGCCTCGATCCAGCACCTGAAGGTCAGCCAGTTCGAGCGCGCACGCCATCAGGACCGGGTGCGCAAGCTGCGCGCGCTGCTCGACCAGCGCGGCATTCCGCATATGCACAATCCCAGCCATATCGTGCCGGTGATGGTCGGCGATGCCGCCAAGTGCAAGTGGATCTCCGACCTGCTGCTCGACAATTGCGGCGTCTATGTCCAGCCGATCAACTATCCCACCGTGCCGAAGAAGACCGAGCGGCTGCGCATCACTCCGACACCGCTGCATTCCGACGCCGATATCGCCCATCTGGTCGACGCCCTGCATTCGCTTTGGTCGCGCTGCGCGCTGGCAAGGCACGTCGCCTGATCTAACGATCGCCTGGGTTCTCACGCGACGAATCAGAACCTCCCATCGGAGGTTCTGACGCCGATTGTTGTTCGTATTCATTAGCTGGATAAGATTATCAGCGCTGCCCTCTAGGGGCGAATGACGCAATGCGGTCCCATGGATTCGCATCGGCCGTTTCCACGCCTTCCTTCCTGCGATCCACGCCTCACTGCTCCGTCTCTCGAAATGCATGAGAAAACCTTTTCTCACTTGACAGAGGGATTGGTAAAAGCTTTTCTCAAACCAATTCAGAAGGAGGAAGGCCTGAACATATCGGGAGGAAAAAGGGGCAGGATCACCATCCATGAGGTGGCGTCGGCTGCCGGCGTGAGCATCTCGACGGCGTCGAAGGCGCTCAACGACACCGGTCGGATGGGAGCGGAAACACGCGAGCGGGTGAAGCGGATCGCCGGCGAAATCGGATATCGGCCGAATGCGCTGGCGAGAGGTCTTCTCAGCAAACGCAGTTTCACCATCGGGCTGCTGACGAACGACACTTACGGCCGTTTCACGCTGCCTGTGATGGCGGGCATTTCTGACGCTCTCGTCGATCATGGCGTTTCAGTTTTCCTGTGCGCCATCGAAGACGATCCGGCGCTCGCCCAGATCCATGTCGACGCGATGCTGGACAAGCAAGTCGACGGAATCATTGCAACCGGCAAGCGGCTGGACAAACGTCTGCCCGTCGACCTGTCGAATTTGCATGTGCCTGTCGTCTACGCCTTTACGGAGGGGACGCAGAACAGCGTTACGTTTCGTTCGGATGATGAACAGGGTGCGAGGCTGGCGGTGGAATGGCTCGCGACGATCGGGCGGCGGCGGATTGCCCATATCACCGGGCCGGAAGAGTTCTTTTCGGTGCGGGAGCGGGCCGGCGCCTATCATCAGGTAGCGGGCCACCGCGAGCCGGTGCTCTATGGCGTCTGGTCGGAAAGCTGGGGCCATGAGGCGGTCGAACAGCTCTGGAAGAGGCCGGGAGAAAAACCGGATGCGCTCTTCTGCGGCAACGACCAGATCGCCCGGGGTGCGGTGGATGCGCTGCGCGAGCGCGGCGTCAAGGTGCCGCAGGACGTCTCGGTGATCGGCTTCGACAATTGGGAGATTGTCGCGGCCCAGACGCGGCCGCCGCTGACGACGGTGGATATGGAGCTGAAGGAGTTGGGGCGGCAGGCCGGATTGACGGTGCTGGCGCTTGCGGAAGGACGGCCTGTCGAGCCGGGAGTGAGGAAGTTGCCCTGCCGGCTCGTCGTCCGGCGGTCATGCGGAGGTAGGACCCCCGAGGAATGATAATCAGGGAAATGAACAAGGCGCGAGGAGATGCGCCATATTGGGAGGAGTGTCATGATCAAGCGTCTATTGGCGGCGACCGGCATCGCTACCTTGTGCCTGGTGTCGGCTGCATCGGCTGCCGAGAACGTCGAAATGTGGGTCCGATCGGGGATTGGCGATGCCTTTAAGAAGGTCGTCGAAGCCTATAATTCCAGCCATGAGAACAAGGTCGTGATGACCGAAGTGCCGTTCTCCGAGCTGGTGCAGAAATATGCGACGGCAATCGCCGGCGGACAGGCGCCAGATGCCCTGTCGATGGACCTCATCTACAATCCTGCCTTTGCCGCGGCCGGACAGCTGGAAGACCTGACGGATTGGGCGAAGTCGCTTCCCTATTTCAACTCGCTTTCGCCGTCGCATGTCCGCCTCGGCACCTATCAGGACAAGATTTACGGGCTGCCGCTTTCCGTCGAAACATCGGTCTTCGCCTGGAACAAGGATCTCTACAAGAAGGCCGGTCTCGACCCGGAAAAGGCGCCTGATAACTGGGACGAAATCACCGCCAATGGGGAGAAGATCCGGGCTCTCGGTGACGATACCTACGGCTTCTATTTCTCCGGCGGCGGCTGTGGCGGCTGCATGATCTTCACCTTCACCCCGCTCACCTGGGGTGCCGGCGCCGATATCCTGTCGGCCGACGGCAAGAAAGCGACGCTCGATACGCCTCAGATGCGCAAGGCCATCGATATCTACCGCAACATGGTCAAGAAGGACCTGGTGCCGGCGGGTGCGGCCAGCGACAACGGTACGAACTTCCTGACCTTCACCAATGGCAAGATCGGCCAGCAAAGCCTCGGTGCCTTCGCTATCGGCACACTGGTGACCCAGCATCCCGAGATCAATTTCGGCGTGACCCTCATTCCCGGCGTCGACGGCAAGCCGTCGTCCTTTGCCGGCGGCGACAACTTCGTCATTACCAAGGGCACGAAGAAGATCGACGCGGTGAAGGAGTTCCTTGAATATATCTATTCGATGGACGGCCAGAAGATCATGGCGAAATATGGCAGCCTACCGACACGCGGCGACATCGCCGACAAGGTGCTTGAGGGCCTCGACCCGCGAATGCAAGTCGGCCTCAAGGCGATCAGTGTCGCCAAGACCCCTTATACGCTGCAGTTCAACGACCTCATCAACAGCGCCAATGGTCCGTGGGCAAGCTTCACCAACGCGGCGATCTTCGGCGACGACGTCGACGGTGCGTTCTCCAGCGCCCAGTCGGAAATGCAGTCGATCATCGATAGCGGCCAATAACTCTCCCAAGGCCGCGGCCGGGGAGCGGTGGCAGCTTCCCGGCCAATTTCCATAGACAGATGCGGAGCGATTGATGACCGGTTCCGGTTCAGAGACCCTATTGCCTCGGCGCAAGCGTCGGCGCAGATCCAACTGGCGCGGCCTTGCCTACATCGCGCCGGCGATGGCGCTGGTCATCGTCTTCTTCGTCATGCCGGTTCTCTTCACTGGGTGGATGAGCCTTCATAACTGGCCGCTGATGGGAGCGTCGCGCTGGATCGGCTTCAACAATTATTTCCGCATGTTCAACGATACTCGTTTCATGGCGGCACTGAATTTCACCGCCTATTACACCGTGATCGTCACCATCGCGATCTTCGCCATCGCCTTTCCGCTGGCCATCTTCGTCGAGAGGGATAGGCAGTTCGTCAGCGCCTACCGCACGATCATCTTCCTGCCTGTTGTGGTCGGCCTTGCCACAGCCTCGCTGCTCTGGGTCTGGCTTGCCAATGTCGATAGCGGTTTCATCGGCCCGGCCTTGAAGGCACTCGGTCTTCTGGAAAAGAGCCCCAATCTGCTTGCGACCTTCGACACAGCCTTCCTGACTGTGGTGGTGATGGTCGTCTGGAAGATCGCCGGCTTCACCATGATCATTCTGCTGACCGGGCTGCAGGCCATTCCGTCCGAGCTGACGGAGGCAGCCCGCATCGACGGCGCCGGCCGCTGGCAACGTTTCCGGCATCTGACGCTGCCGCTGATGCGTAAGACGATCGCGCTGGCGTTGATCGTCTCGGTCACCGGCTCGATCCTCGCCTTCGACCAGTTCTACATCATGACGGCCGGTGGACCGCGGAACAAGATGATCTCGGTGGTCTATTACATCTTCAACCAGTCCTTCGTTTCGTTCAATCTCGGTTACGGCGCAGCGCTTTCGATCGCGCTTCTCGCCATCCTGGTCGCCATCAGCATCGTGCAGCTCTGGCTGCTTCGCGTCGGGGAGGAGCGTCCATGACGACGTCAAGGCAACGCCGCGCCCGCAAGGCCATCCGTACGAAATCGGCCTATCATCTCACCGGCATCGCCATCTCGATCTTTTTCCTGGCGCCCTTCGCGATCACGCTGCTCGCCTCCTTCCGGCCGGGTACCGAAGCCAGCCTGCCGCCCTTGCCGCCGTGGCCGACATCCGGCGTCAGCTTCGATGCCTATGCGCTGCTCGATACGTTCGGGGCCGGCATCTGGCAGCACATGATCAATTCGCTGTTCGTTTCGGTGGCGACCGTCGTGCTGACCGTCGTCGTCAGCCTGCTCGCCGGCTACGGTTTCTCGCGTTACCGGTTTCCGATGAAGAATGCACTCTTTGTGCTGATCATCGCCACGCTGATGATCCCGTTCCAGTCGATCCTGACGCCGCTCTTCATTATCCTGGCAAAACTCGGCCTCAACAATTCGCTGCTCGGGCTGACGCTCGTCTATGTGACGCTGCAGCTGCCCTTCTCCGTCTTCATGATGCGCAACGCCTTCGATGCTGTGCCGAAGGAGATCGAAGAGGCCGCCCGCATCGACGGCGCGCGCGACCTCAGGCTGCTGGCGCGCGTTCTGTTGCCGCTGGTACTTCCAGGCGTCGCGACGGTGGCGATCTTTGCCTTCCTCAATGCGTGGAACGAGTTTCTCGCCGCGCTCGTGCTGCTTTCCAGCAATGAGAAATACACCCTGCCGGTGCTGATGACGGCGGTCCGCGCCGGGCGGCTCGGCGCCATCAACTGGGGAGCGGTGCAGGCCGGTGTCGTCGTCATGACGATCCCCTGCCTGATCGTCTTCCTGCTCCTGCAACGCTACTACATGCGCGGGCTGATGGCCGGCGCGGTGAAATGACCTCGAACTGGATGATTTAAGGCCGGGTCGGTCCTTAAATTCGAATCCTGTTCTAAATTAGAGAGTTAGAGCATGATGTCGTCCGGAAAAACCGCTCACACTTTTCGGCATCATGCTCTAGGGAAAGTGGAGCCCATGACCAAGTCAAGCAACGACCGCCAGTTTCGCCCCGTCGCCGTTCCCGATGTCGAGCTCGGCGGCTTCTGGGGCAAGTGGCAGGATGCCGTCTGCAATTCGACCGCCGAGACCCTGCTCGACCGCTGCGTCGAAGCCGGGATGTTGAAGGCGATCGACGTCAGCCAGCCGAGCCCGGGCGTCGTCATTCCCATCCAGCCCTGGGGCGGGACGACGCAGATGTTCTGGGATTCCGACCTCGGCAAGTCGATCGAGACGATCGCCTATTCGCTTTATCGCCGGCCGAACCCGAAGCTCGAGGCGCGGGCCGACGAGATCATCGACATGTATGAAAGGATGCAGGACAAGGACGGCTATCTGAACGCCTGGTTCCAGCGCGTCGAGCCATCCCGCCGCTGGACCAACCTGCGGGACCATCACGAGCTCTATTGCGCCGGCCATCTCATGGAAGCCGCGGTCGCCTATTATCAGGCGACCGGCAAGCGCAAGCTGCTCGATATCATGTGCCGCTACGCCGATTACATGATCAAGGTTTTCGGTCATGGCGAGGGGCAGATACCAGGCTATTGCGGCCATGAGGAAGTCGAGCTGGCATTGGTCAAACTTGCCCGCGTGACCGGCGAGAAGAAATATCTCGACCTCTCGAAATTCTTCATCGACGAACGCGGCACCGAGCCGCACTTCTTCACGGCCGAGGCTGCTCGCGATGGCCGCAGCGCTGCCGACTTCCATCAGAAGACCTATGAATATGGCCAGGCGCACCTGCCGGTACGCCAACAGACGAAGGTCGTCGGCCATGCTGTGCGCGCCATGTATCTCTATTCCGGCATGGCCGATATCGCCACCGAATACAAGGACGACAGCCTGACGACGGCGCTGGAAACGCTCTGGGACGATCTGACCACCAAGCAGATGTACATCACCGGGGGCATCGGCCCGGCCGCGTCCAATGAAGGCTTCACCGATTATTACGACCTGCCCAATGATACAGCTTATGCGGAAACCTGCGCCTCTGTCGGTCTGGTCTTCTGGGCAAGCCGCATGCTCGGGCGCGGGCCGGACCGGCGCTATGCCGACGTCATGGAGCAGGCGCTCTATAACGGCGCGCTGCCGGGTCTTTCCACAGACGGCAAGACCTTCTTCTATGACAACCCGCTGGAAAGTGCCGGCAAGCACCACCGCTGGAAATGGCACCATTGCCCCTGCTGCCCGCCGAACATCGCCCGTCTGGTGACGTCGATCGGCTCATATATGTATGCAGTTGCCGATGATGAGATCGCCGTGCATCTCTACGGCGAAAGCACCGCCCGGCTGAAGCTTGCCAACGGCGCCGAGGTGGAGTTGGAACAGGCTACCAACTATCCGTGGGACGGCGCCGTCGCCTTCACTGCCAGGCTGAGAAAGCCGGCCCGGTTTGCGCTGTCGCTGCGCATTCCGGACTGGGCGGAGGGCGCAACCCTCAGCGTCAACGCGGCGATGCTCGACCTCGGTGCCCATGTCCGCGATGGATATGCGCGGATCGACCGCGAATGGGCGGACGGTGATAAGGTGGCCCTCTACCTGCCGCTGGCGCTTCGCCCGCAATATGCCAATCCGAAAGTGCGCCAGGATGCCGGCCGCGTCGCCTTGATGCGCGGTCCGCTCGTCTATTGCGTGGAAACAACGGACAATGGCAAAGATCTCAACGCCATCGTTCTGCCCCGCGAACTCCCGGCTGCCGAAACCGTCGTGCTGAAGGACCTCAATGATGCCGTCGCCCTCGATCTCAAGGTCGAGCGTGAGGAAACATCGAATTGGGGCAATTCGCTCTACCGCAAGGCGCCGGCCGAAAGGCGGGTCGCCACCGCACGCTTCGTGCCCTATCATCTCTGGGACAACCGCGCGCCTGGAGAGATGCTTGTCTGGGTCCAGGCGGACAAGTAGGTCGTTTGGGGATGACGAACGGTATGGGCAACAAGAGCGTCGTCCTTCAGGACGTGCGAAAGAGCTATGGCAATCTGCAGGTGGTGCACGGCATAGACCTGACGATCGAGGAGGGCGAATTCGTCGTTTTCGTCGGTCCGTCCGGCTGCGGAAAATCGACGTTGCTTCGCATGATCGCTGGCTTGGAGGATGTGACCGATGGGGAGATCGAGATCAAGGGACGGCTCGTCACCGATCTCGATCCATCCGAGCGCGGCATCGCCATGGTCTTTCAATCCTACGCGCTCTATCCGCATATGAGCGTGCGCGAGAACCTCGCCTTCGGACTGAAGATGGCGCGCACCAGTCCCGCCGAGATCGAGATGCGCGTCAAGGCAGCCTCGGCGATCCTGAAGATCGACCATCTGCTCGACCGACGCCCCGGACAACTTTCCGGCGGCCAGCGCCAGCGTGTGGCGATCGGCCGGGCGATCGTGCGCAAGCCGGATGTTTTTCTGTTCGACGAACCGCTGTCCAATCTCGATGCGGAGCTGCGTGTGTCCATGCGCATCGAGATCGCCCGCCTTCATTGCGAGCTCGGCAACACGATGATCTATGTCACGCATGACCAGACCGAGGCGATGACGCTCGCCGACAAGATCGTCGTGCTGCGCGACGGCCGCGTCGAGCAGGCCGGAACACCGCGCGAAATCTACGAGAATCCTTCGAATACATTCGTGGCGGGTTTCATCGGCTCGCCCCGGATGAATCTGCTGAATGCCCGATGGAGCGAAGACGGTCTGGTCGACGTTGCCGGCGGGCGCGTCGAAAGTGGCCTGCTGCCGAAAGAAAGGCCGGCCGGTGCAGCCGTGACGCTCGGTCTGCGGCCGGAGCATCTGAAGGTGGCGCCTGAGCTCACTGGCAGCCTGACGGCAAGGGTCGATTTTTCGGAATATCTCGGCGGAACGCAGTATCTCTACTGCCAGCTCAGCGATGGCCAGTCGCTCACCGTCGAGCACCGGTCGCCGACCAGCATTGCGGCCGGCGAAGAGGTCAGCCTGCAGTTCGAGCCGTCGAATTGCCGATTGTTCGATGAGGGCGGTAATCGGCTGCGATAGCTGTAGCCGCCCGGACCCTCACCCGACGAGATCGAGTTTCATCAGCGCCGCCGCTCGCTGCCGGGCTTGCCGGTCGGCGTTGAAAACGTCGTCCATGCCGGCAGCCGGCGGCAGGCCGGCCAGGTCGTCCATGACCCTTTCGGTGACTTCGGCCATGGCGAGGAAGGAGAGGCGCCCATCGATGAAGGCCTCCAGCGCCACTTCCTTGGCGCCGTTCAGCACCGCGCCCTGAACGCCGCCGCGCGTCATCGCAAGACGCGCCAGCCGCAAGGCGGGGAACCGCACCTCATCCGGCGCCTCGAAATCAAGTCTCGCGAGCCTGGCGAAATCCAGCCGCTCGACCGGCAGGTTCGGCCGGCGCGGAAAAGACAGCGCATAGCCGATGGCGGTGCGCATGTCAGGTGCGCCGAGCTGGGCCAGCACCGAGCCGTCGGTATAACCGACCATGGAATGAATGATCGACTGCGGATGGAAGATCACCTCGATCTGCTCGGGCCTCAGCCCGAACAGATGGCGGGCCTCGATCATCTCCAGCGCCTTGTTGAACATCGAGGCGCTGTCGATCGAGATCTTCAAGCCCATCGACCAGTTCGGATGGGCGCGGGCGGTTTCCACCGTCACATCGGCCATCTCCTTCAAGGAGGCGGTACGGAAGGGGCCGCCCGAGGCGGTCAGGATGACACGCTCGACGGCATGGCGCTGGGTTTCTTCCAGCACCTGGAAAATCGCATTGTGCTCGCTGTCGACGGGAAGCAGCCTGCCGCCGCCGGCGCGGATCGCCCCGATGAAGAGATCGCCGGCCGAGACCAGACATTCCTTGTTGGCAAGGGCGATATCGGCGCCACGGCGTGCAGCGGCAAGCGTCGGCGCCAGACCCGCGGTGCCGACGATTGCCGCCATCACCCAGTCGGCTTCACGGTCGGCTGCTTCCATGAGGCCGGATTTGCCCGACGCCACCGCGATGCCGCTGCCGGAAAGTTCGCTCTTCAGCGCTTCATAATGCCGGTCGTTTGCGGTCACCGCCAGCCGCGCGCCGAAGGATCTGGCCTGCCGGGCGAGCAGCTGGACATTGCCGTTGCCTGTCAGAACGGAAATTTCGAAGTCCTCCCGCCCGCCCAGATGTTCGACCACATTGAGGGTATTACGGCCGATCGACCCGGTCGAGCCGAAGATGCTGAGGCGCCGCGGCGCGGTTTTGCCGGTCATCATTTGGAATTTCGCGAAAAATGTCTCTCGTAGGCTCAGGCTCTACTAGGGTTTGGAGGGTGCGGCAAGTGTGCGGTGCAGCAGATATCAGCCCTGTAGGGGTTTACAGAGCGGCAGCGGGATGGGATCCTTATGACAATCCTGAAGGGATGTGATTCCCCTGCGGCCTCTCGTCGGCGCATGGGTAATCGGGGCCCGGCGGCTATCGAAAAACGGGCACTTGGCTGCCCTCGGCTTTTTCGGCCAACACTAAATCGAGGATGACATCGGGATGAACGGCTTGGCCGTGCTGCCCGTTCGCGTTCGCTGCGAGCACTTTGGTGCGGTATCGTGCCGTTCGATGAGCCGGCACGTGTCAGGGCAAAACGATCGGATCACATGACGATATTCAGAATAGCCATCATTCTTCTTGCGACCGTGCCTTCGCTGACCGTGGCTGCAAAGGCGGACGACCTGCTGATCTGGTCGCCTGCCAAGGTGTCGGATCGATCGTACAAGGCGACAATGGGTTTTCGTCTGCCGGCGGAATGGGAAACGAGCGCCGGCGCCGACCTCGCATTGGCAGCGACAAAAGGCGGCGCGCCGCTGCCCGATTCCGAACAGGCCATGCTCTGGGGCAGGATCAGCAAGACGAGCGTTACGCCGGCAGGCCAAGCGCAGCAGGGGGCCAGGGTCAGCGTCGATACGCTGCGCGGCAGCGGCGCGCTGACGCTCAGCCGCTCGCGCAGCTGGATTCTCTCGGATTCGCTCGACATGCAATCGAGCCGCTCCGTCAGCGTCCGTTACGATCCGGTCGACGCCAGGGAGACTTCGGTGACGGCGTCACAGGCGCTGAAGCTGATCCATCCCTGGACTGGAACCTCGCTTTCGGCCGGCGCGGGCGTCAGCAATGCGAGCGGCGACTTCTCGAGCACGGTGGCGGTCAACCAGGCGATCCTGCCGAACCTCAACCTCGATGCCTCGGTCAGCAATCCGTTTTTTCCCGATGAGGCCGGCAGCGTCAATCTCCGTTATCGCGTCAGCTGGTGACGCAGGAAACCAAACGAGGCCGATGGCGTTTCTTCTTCAGGTCTTTCGGAGGAACGGAATATGGTTTTCAAAGAGCCGACATTTCACGGGCTTGCGCCCGAAGTGGAAGCGGAGATCGCCAATCGCGCATCTCTCGAGGCCGCCGTCGCCAATGCTTTGGCAATTGCCGGCGGCATCGATGCGTCGGATGTGGAAGTGACGATGGAGGAAGATCAGGTCGTGTTGACAGGCACCGTCGGTACTGTCGGGGAGATCGAGCGGGCAACCGCCGTCGCCAGGGCAGTCGAAGGCGTGACTGCGGTGCAGAACCGAATCCTGCTCGGCGGGTCTGCTGTGGGAGAGCCGCACTGACATTGTCGAAACTTGCCCGCGCTTGCGAGCGCCGGCCTTGCCGACGCTATCACGGCGTTACGCCGGCTTGGCCGGTTAACCGGCGAATCGCTCGACGAGGAAGGATGAGCCGGCCGAGCGATCGGTCTTCGCTGTTGTCACCGGTCCCTGCGGGTGATAGGCGATGGCGAGCAGCAGAGCGCTGACGGCGACATAGGCGATTGCCAAAAGAGTCATCTTGATACGCATGATGAGTTCTCCCGTTTTCGCGATAAACGCGGCCGATGTTGCGAAGTTCCTCTTGGCGAAATCAAAGGAAAAGCCCGACCCCAATGCCCGGGCTTTTCATGCATAGACACTGCCTTATCGGCAGATCCGGGTCTCCTTGATGATCGTATGGCCGTGACGGCGGATTCTTTCCGTCTTGGTGAAGCAATCCTCGGAGACGCGGCGCATCATGTGATGGCGGTAGTAGGGGCGGTAGCGATAATAGGGCCCTTCCGAATCGCTATAATAAGGACGCGGGTTATCCGTGGTGATAGTGACACTTGCCGCCTGGGACGGCATGGCGGAAAGGACGGACGCTGCAGCGAGCGTGCAAGCAAGAATGAGCTGTTTCATGACGAGCCTCTCTTTCTGAGTTGGTCATAGTTTCAACTCGCCGGAAGCGCCGCCGGTTCAATCACATAGCGTTACCGATTGTGTCGAAGGCAGAAACCTTTGCGGCCGCGGATCGTTAGCGCAGGGAACAGCCGGAGGCCACGATCGTGGGACAGATTGCAAGGATCATCGCCATTGCCGCCGGACTTGCCGGCGGCACGGTCTTTTCGCAGGCGCCGGAATTTGCGCAGCAATATCGCCAGCGGATCGGCGGGGCGATCGATGAACTGCGTATCATCGTCGAGGACTTCAACCGCCAAGCCGCTCAGCACCATCTCGACCGCCGGCAGGCGCTGAACGCCTATGCCCAATCCTCCGACGATTTCCTGCGCGACCGCGGCGTCTCGATGCAGAGCACGATTACCCGTTACGAAGCACTGCAGTCGCAGCAACTGAAACTCGGCACCGCCGCCCCGGTCGCCAAGCCCTTCGTGCTGCTGAGGAATGCGGATGATGTGGTTTTCGCCAATACCTGGCGCGACTTCGTGCCTGGAGTGCCGATGAGCTTTGCCGGCCTCGTCTGGGGCGTAATCGGTTTTGCCGGCGGATGGGTGGTGGCGGCGCTGCCGGGGCTAGGGGCACGGCGGATCATAAGGAGACGAGGAGCCTATCGTCAGGTACCGCGAGCTTAATACGGGCAAAGCCGTTCGGCGGTGATCTACAAGACGAGATCAGTCATTCCACCCATTCCCGCAGTGGCCATATGGCTCAGCGCTTGAAAAATGGTGATCCCGGCGCGATTCGAACGCGCGACCCCCAGATTAGGAATCTGGTGCTCTATCCTGCTGAGCTACGGGACCACTTGGATGCCATGCATACAAAAGGCTTGGCGCGAAGCCAAGCCTTAATTCTTGTCAAAGGCCGAGGCGTTGTTCGGCGAGACGGACCCAGTAGGAGATGCCGTGGGCTATGGCTTCGTCGTTGAAGTCGTAGGCCGGGTTGTGGAGGCCGGCGCTGTCGCCGTTGCCGATGAAGATGAAGGCGCCAGGGCGGGCGTTCAGCATATAGGAAAAATCCTCGCCGCCCATCATCGGATCGATTTCGGCATTGACGTTCGCCTCACCGGCAATGGCGCTGGCGATGGCGACGGCATGCTCGGTCTCATCGGGATGGTTGATGGTGACGGGGTAGTTGCGATTGAAGCTGATCTCGGCCTCGGCGCCATGGGCTGCGACCAGGCCTTCGATAATCTGCCGGAAGCGCGTTTCGGCAAGTGTGCGCATGTCGGCGTCCAGCGTGCGGACTGTGCCGGCGAAGGTCGCGTCATTGGGGATGACGTTATGGGCAAAACCGGCATTGAACTTGGTCACCGAGACGACGACCGAGCTGATCGGATCGGCGGTGCGCGAGGCGATCATCTGCAGGTTGGCGACGATCTGGGCGGCGATGGCGATCGGGTCGATCGTCCGGTGCGGCTGGGCGGCGTGGCCGCCGCGGCCCTTGATGGTGACGGTGAATTCGTCGGTCGCCGCCATGATGGCGCCCTTGCGGATCGCAAACTGTCCCACAGGCAGGCCCGGCAGGTTGTGCATGCCGTAGACCTCTTCGATTTCGAAGCGCTCCATCATGCCATCCTTGACCATCAGATTGCCGCCGCCGCCGCCTTCTTCGGCGGGCTGGAAGATGACGGCGACATTGCCGTTGAAATTGCGGGTTTCGGCGAGATATTTCGCGGCGCCGAGCAACATGGCGGTATGGCCGTCATGGCCGCAGGCATGCATCTTGCCGGGTGTCTTCGAGGCCCAGGGCTTGCCGGTGACTTCGGTAAGCGGCAGGGCATCCATGTCGGCGCGCAGGCCGATCGTGCGGCGGCCTGCGCCGTTGCCCTTGATCAGGCCGACGACCCCGGTGCGGCCGATGCCGGTGACGATATCGTCGACCCCGAATTCCTTGAGTTTTTCAGCGACGAAAGCGGCCGTGTTTTCCACTGCGAAAAGAAGCTCGGGCCGGGCGTGGATATGGCGGCGCCATTCGGCGACTTCGTCCTGCAATTCCGCGGCTCTGTTCAAAATCGGCATATTGGCGTTCCTGTTATCAAATCCCGACAATCACTCGTCGCTTCAAAAGGGCGTGAGGCCCATGCAAATACTTCGTCAATGACCTTTGCCATGTCATAGCCATATAGGCTAGATAGATGAAGGTTGCGAGATTTTCCGGACATCTGAAGGACGAACCGTGTCGACGAGCCACTTCCGTTTGTTTGCCGCCATGCGGCCGTTTCGTTTCATGATTGCCGCGACTGCCGCTTTTGTCGCCTCGGTTTCGCTCGTTCAGGCCAATCCGCATATTCTCGTCGACGTGCAGACAGGCCGCGTACTCGAACACGAAGAAGCCTTCCGCAAGTGGTATCCGGCCTCGCTCACCAAGCTGATGACCGTCTATACCGTCTTCGATGCGATCCGCGCCGGTCAAATCAGCCTCGATACGCCCATCGTCATGAGCAAACGCGCCGCCGCCCAACCGGCCGCCAAGATGTATTTCAAGCCGGGCCAGAAGCTGACGCTCGACAGTGCCTTGAAGATCCTGATGGTGAAGTCAGCCAACGACATTGCGGTTGCGGTCGCAGAAGCCATTGGCGGTACGCAGGAAGGTTTCGTGACCCGGATGAACGGCGAGGCACTGAAGCTCGGCATGACGGATTCGCACTTCGTCAATCCGAACGGTCTGCCCGGCAAAGGCCAGTACACCACGGCGCGCGACCTTGCGGTGCTGACGGTGGCGCTGCGCCGCGAGTTTCCGCAATATGCCAGCTATTTCGCGCTTGAAGGATTCACCACCGGCCAGCAGAACGTCCCGAACCTCAACATGCTGATCGGCCGTTTCGCTGGCGCCGACGGCATGAAGACCGGTTTCATCTGCGCCTCGGGCTTCAACCAGATTGGTTCGGCGACGCGCAACGGCCGCACGCTTGTTTCCGTCGTGCTCGGCACGGACAGTCTCGCGGCGCGTGCCGATGCGACGGCGAACCTGTTGCAGAAGGGCTTTACGACGCAGTTTCCCGGCAGCGACACGCTCGGTTCGTTGAAGCCCTACGGGCCGGGACAAGACCAAGTGACCGACATCACCGCCGATATCTGCAGCGCCAAGGGCGCCAAGATACGCAGCGAAACGCGCGACGAGGTCGGCCGCATGAAGGTGCACTCGCCCTATATTCTGGAAATGGACCACGACCCGCAATTCGTCTTCGCCGGGCTCATTCCGGGGCAGGACCCGCAGCCGCCGCAGCAGCCGGAAAAGGTGGCGACCGGCGATACGGCTGGCGGCATCGCCAACGTGCCGGTGCCGCTGCCGCGCCCGACCGCGTTCTAAGACAAGATGGCTTCCAAGGTAAGGCAGATATGAGCGCGTTCAACGACAGGATTCCGGTCACCATTTTGACCGGCTTTCTCGGCGCCGGCAAATCGACGCTGCTGAACCGTATCCTCAAAGACCCCGACATGAAGGATGCGGCTGTCATCATCAATGAGTTCGGTGATGTCGGCATCGACCATCTGCTGGTCGAAAGTTCCGGCGATTCGATCATCGAATTGTCCGATGGCTGTCTCTGCTGCACCGTGCGCGGCGAGCTTGTCGATACACTGGCGAACCTGATGGACGCCGTGCAGACGGGCCGCGTCAAGCCGGTGAAGCGCGTCGTCATCGAAACGACTGGCCTTGCCGATCCGGCGCCCGTCATGCAGGCGATCATGGGCAATCCGGTCATTGCCACGAATTTCGAGCTCGACGGCGTCGTCACCGTCGTCGATGCGGTCAACGGGCTGCAGACGCTCGATAATCACGAGGAAGCGCGCAAGCAGGCGGCGGTCGCCGACCGGCTGATCGTCTCGAAGACATCGATGGCCGGCGCAACGGCGGAGCTGGAACAGCGCTTGCGGACGCTCAATCCGCGCGCGGCGATGATGGATGCCGACGGCGCCGAGGCCGGCAGCGCCGCCGTGTTGGTGAACGGGCTCTATGATCCGGCGACGAAGATCGCCGATGTCGGCCGCTGGCTGCGGGATGAGGATGCGCATGAGGCGCATCACCACGCTCACGGCCACGGTCAGGCTCACGATGGCGATCACCGTCACCACCACCATGGCCGCCGCCATGATCACGGCCATGCGGGTCAGGATCCGCACGACGTCAATCGTCACGATGCTTCTATCCGGTCTTTCTCCATCGTCGAAGAGAAGCCGATCGATCCAATGGCGCTCGAAATGTTCGTCGATCTCTTGCGCTCGGCTCATGGCGAAAAGCTGCTGCGGATGAAGGCGATCGTCTCCGTCTCCGACCGGCCGGAACGGCCGTTGGTGCTGCACGGCGTCCAGAGTATCTTCCACCCGCCGGTGCGGCTGCCGGCGTGGCCGGATCCGCAAGACCGGCGCACCCGTATGGTGCTGATCACCAAGGACCTGTCTGAGGCCTTCGTGAAGGATCTCTTTGACGCCTTCCTCGGCAAGCCGCGGATCGACACACCGGATCGTCAGGCGCTGTCCGACAATCCACTCGCCATTCCGGGTTTGCGAATCTAATAGCGCGCCGCGTCGTTCCTATCGCGTCCGATTCTCAGGCCGATGCGCTGGCGACATGTTTTACCGCTTGCGGATCAGGAAGCGATGACCGCTCTCAGTCTTTTCCGTCTCGATCAGGTCGTGGCCGTCCTCATTGCAGAAATGCGGCATGTCGATCACCGCCAGCGGATCGCTGGTGTCGACGAGGATGAGCGTGCCGCTTGCCAGGGCGGCAAGCCTCTTGCGTGTCTTCATCACGGGCAATGGGCATTTCAGGCCGCGAAGATCATAGAGAACGGGGTTCAAGCCGTTCAGTTCCGCGCCCAGAATTTCCAGAACGGCTTCTTTGCCGCGGCTTCTGCCGTCTCCTGCGGTTCGGGCGCGGGCGCGGCATAAGCGAGCGGATTTTGCATCGGCACCGGCACGACCGCAGGTGTCGCGGCGGCGACGCTCGTTGCCTGCGGCTGGGCCGGCGTTGCGGGTGTGGCGCCGGCCGCGGAGTTGGCGGTGAGGCTCTGCGTCGTGCGCTTGGCCATCAGCTCTTCGAGTTCGGCGACCTTGACCATGCGGCCGGCTTCGAGCGAGGTGCCAGTCGGGGCATAAGCCAGTTCTCGGCCCTTGCGCGTCTTGGCGACCACGGCTTTGCGCTCGGCTTCGGACGGGTCGTACCAGGCCATGCCGTCATATTTGCTCATCGCCTTGGCATATTCGGCGTCATAGGTCTTGCCGTAGGAGGCAAGGGCTGCTGTCAGTGCCGGCGGCGTCGACATGGCAGGGCATTTGCCGGCGGCATTGAAGGCCCCGCCATCGGTTGCCTGCTGGTTGAAGACGTATTTCTTCTCGCAGACATTGACCTCGGGCGGGCGCTTCGTCACTTCGAAATTGTCGTAGCCGACCTTCAGCATCTTCCAGAAGTCATTGTTCGGGTCGAGACGATGCTTGACCATGTTTTCCGCCGTCATGCGGAACGGAAACGCCTGCAGCTGCACCGTCGACTGGCCGCCCTTGAAAGCGTCGCGAGCAAAGGCGTAGATCTCCAGCACCTGCTGGTCGGTCATCGAATAGCAGCCCGAGGACGAGCAGGCGCCATGGATCATCAGATCGGAGCCGGTGCGGCCGTTCACCGCGTCGTAGCGGTTCGGGAAGCCGGTGTTGATCGCCAGATAATATTTGGAATTCGGGTTCAGGTTGGCGCGTGTCAGCTCGTAGAAGCCTTCCGGCGCCTGCCGGTCGCCGGTCTTGACCTTCGGACCGAGGCGGCCGGACCAGGCGCAGATCTTATAATCGGCGATCTTGTCGAAACGGTTGTCGGTCTTCGCTTTCCAGATCTCCATTGCACCTTCTTCCTTGAAGATGCGGATCATGATGGGCGAATTGCGGTCCATGCCCTTGGCGGCCATGGCGTTGAGGATATGGGGAGGAAGCGGCTGCTCGACCTTGTTCTTGACCTTGGAGAGATCGACCTGCGCGGTTTCCAACGCGTCATTGCAGCCGGTGAGAGCCAGCGCCATGAGGGAAACATAGGCAAAATGACGTATGCGCATCCAAACTAGCCCATAAAGATAGTGCGACCCGGTCCGCCTATGGAGTTCGGGCATTGGAAGGAATCATAGGCGGCTTATACTTTATAAAACCTTACCAGCCTATGACGTGCCTCGAACATCCCCGCAAGCGCGAATGTTACAGATAATATCAATGTGGCCAAGATTTGGCCCCAATCGCTGAAAAGCGCAACTTGCCTTAGAGGTTGCGCCCCATATTGAGGAATTTCTGACGCCGCTCATTGCGCAGCTGTTCGCCGGAACGCGATGCCATTTCGCCGAGCGCATTGGCAATCACGTCGCCGGTTGCGGCGATGACGCTGTCGGGGTCGCGATGGGCGCCGCCGAGCGGCTCGGAAATGATGCCGTCGATGACGCCGAGCGATTTCAGGTCTTCGGCGGTGATCTTCATGTTGGTGGCCGCTTCTCGGGCGCGGGTGGAATCGCGCCAGAGGATGGAGGCCGCCCCTTCCGGCGAAATGACGCTGTAGATCGAATGCTCGAGCATATAGACCCTGTTGCCGGTGGCAATCGCGATCGCGCCGCCCGAGCCGCCCTCGCCGATGACGACGGAAACGAGGGGAACCTTGACGCCGAGACACATTTCCGTCGAACGGGCGATCGCCTCGGCCTGGCCGCGCTCCTCGGCGCCGACACCGGGATAGGCGCCGGCCGTATCCACCAGCGAAATCACAGGCAGGCCGAAACGGTCGGCCATTTCAAGAATGCGGATCGCCTTGCGGTAGCCTTCAGGGCGTGGGCTGCCGAAATTGTGCTTCAGGCGCGTCTTGGTGTCGTTGCCCTTTTCCTGGCCGATGACGGCGACGGGCTGGCCGCGAAAGCGGGCGAGGCCCGCCTGGATGGCGGCGTCCTCGGAAAACTTGCGGTCGCCGGCAAGCGGGGTGAATTCCTGAAACAGCGTCTTGGCGTAATCGATAAAATGCGGGCGCTGCGGGTGGCGGGCGACCTGCGTCTTCTGCCAGGCATTGAGCTTGGAATAGATTTCGACGATCGCCTCGCGGACGCGAACCTCCAGCCTTCCGATTTCATCGGTGGTGTCGATGCTCTCGTCTTCCGTTGCGAGCTTCTTCAGCTCGATGATCTTGCCTTCGAGGTCGGAGATCGGCTTTTCGAAGTCGAGATAATTGTGCATGAGGTGCGTTTCCGTTCCTTGTGCCGCGGGGCGTTTTCCTGGCTCCGCCCCTTGTCGCCGGTCCTATTCGTGCTTTTTCGCCTGTTTGGCAAGGGGGTGATGCGTCTGGACGAGCTGCTGCAGCCGCTCTTCGAGGACATGTGTGTAGATCTGTGTGGTCGAAATGTCCGAATGGCCGAGGAGTTCCTGCACGACACGCAGATCGGCTCCGTTGGCAAGCAGGTGGCTGGCAAAGGCGTGGCGCATGACGTGCGGCGAGATCAGCGACGGCGTCAGGCCGGCGCGGATCGCCAGGTTCTTGAGGTCGCGTGCGAAGACCTGGCGCGGCAGATATCCCTCCTTGGAGGCGGCGGGAAACAGCCAGGCGCTTTCCAGCGGCTCCTTCGCCGCGGCGGTTTCGGCCGCCAGCAGGCGCCCATACGACTTCAGGGCTGCGATCGCCGAATGCGACAGCGGCACCAGCCGCTCCTTGTTGCCCTTGCCGCGGATCATCAGGAAGCGGCCCTCCTGGTCGAGCACGCGGGCGGGAAGCGAGACGAGTTCGCTGACGCGCATGCCGGTGGCATAGAGCAGCTCCAGCAGCGCCAGCATGCGCAGGCGCTGCAACTGGCCGGGGGCCGGATCGTCGGCCTCGGCCTGCGCTTGGGACAGCAGGCGGCCGACCTCCTCGACCCCCATCGTCTTCGGCAGCGGACGCCCCTTCTTCGGCGCGTCGAGAACACCGGTGGGGTCGTCGGTCCGCAGGCCCTCGGCATAGAGGAACTTGTAGAATTGCCGCATGGCGGCAAGCCGGCGTGCCTGCGAGGAAGGCTTGAAGCCCTGGCGCGCCAGCGAGGCGAGATAGGCGGCCAGGTCGGTCGAGGCGGCTTCGGTCAACCTTATGCTGCGGCCATTCAGGAAAGCGCTGACATCGTCGAGGTCGCGCTGGTAGGATTGCAGGGTGTTGGCGGCAGCGCCACGTTCGGCGCTCATCATTTCCAGGAAGGATTCCACGTGGACGCGGCTTAGATCCATCATCTCACTCACTTCCCTGTCGTGTTGATCGTGCCCGTCGCCGGCGGGTTGACCCGCTCGGAGGGAATACGGATCGTCACGTCGCGCTGCTGCGGCTCGACGAAGGTCACGAGCGCCCACATCGCTCCGTAAACCGTCCCGGCGAGGATCGCGCAGAAGAACAGGAAACGGAACAGGGTCGGCATCCGGCAACTCCTTCATGCTCTGCTTCTGTTATAAGAAGCGTATTCGCAAGTGCAAGAAGCGCTATTCAAGCCATGATTCCCTTGTCCGCGACTTGACGCTCCACCTGCATTTGTCGATACGGTTTGCAAACAAAGTGTGAATGGACCGATGAGTGAACCGCTGCTGACCGTTGCTGACAGCCTGAAAGACAGAGCTCGCGCTGCGCTCGGTTCACGCAATCTGGTCCTCGTCGGGCTGATGGGCGCCGGCAAATCCTCCGTCGGGCGCATCGTCGCCAGCCAACTCGGCATTCCCTTCATCGACAGCGATCATGAAATCGAGCGGGTGTCGCGCATGACGATCGCCGAACTTTTCGCAGCCTATGGCGAAGAAGAGTTCCGGGCGTTGGAAATGCGGGTGATGAAACGGCTCCTCAAGGGTGGACCACGTGTCGTCTCCACCGGCGGCGGCGCCTTCATCAACGACCGCACGCGCAGGCATATCAAGAAGGGCGGCCTTTCGATCTGGCTGAAGGCGGACCTCGACGTGCTTTGGGAGCGGGTCAACAAGCGTGACACGCGGCCACTGCTCAAGACCGAAAATCCGAAGCAGACCCTCGAAAACCTGATGAACGCGCGTTATCCGATCTATGCGCAGGCAGATCTCACCGTACTCTCGCGTGATGTGCGCAAGGAAATCATGGCAGACGAGGTGCTGAAGGCCGTGGTCGAACAGAAAGAAAGTGCAGCATCATGAATGCGATAAGCTCCACCTCATCAGTCCAGACGGTGCATGTGCCGCTCGGCGAGCGCGCCTATGACATCCTGATCGGGCCGGGGCTGATTGGGCGGGCCGGCGCCGAGATCGCCTCGCGTCTCAAGGCCCGCAAGGCGGCGATCATCACCGACGAGAATGTCGCACCGCTCTATCTCGAGACCCTCGCCGCAAGCCTGAATGCGGCAGGTATTGTCTCGGCCGAGGTCGTGCTGCCGGCCGGCGAAAAGACGAAGAGCTTCGAACACCTCATCGATGTCTGCGACAATGTGCTCGAAGCCCGCGTCGAGCGCAACGACTGCGTGATCGCGCTCGGCGGCGGTGTGATCGGTGATCTCTCTGGCTTTGCGGCCGGCATCGTCCGCCGCGGCGTGCGCTTCGTGCAGGTGCCGACTTCGCTGCTGGCGCAGGTCGATTCCTCCGTCGGCGGCAAGACCGGCATCAATTCCCCTCGCCATGGCAAGAATCTGATCGGCGTCTTCCATCAGCCGGACCTGGTTCTGGCCGATACGGAGGTGCTGAATACACTGAGCGAGCGAGAATTCCGCGCAGGTTACGCCGAGATCGCAAAGTATGGGCTGATCGACAAACCGGATTTTTTCGCCTGGCTGGAAGCGAACTGGAAGTCGGTGTTTACAGGCGGCTCCGCCCGCATTGAGGCAATCGCTGCCAGCTGCCAGGCGAAAGCCGATGTCGTCGTTGCCGACGAGCGGGAGACCGGCCAGCGGGCGCTGCTCAATCTCGGCCATACGTTCGGCCATGCGCTGGAAGCGGCGACCGCCTATGACAGCCGCCGCCTCGTGCACGGTGAAGGCGTGTCGATCGGCATGGTGCTGGCGCATGAGTTTTCCGCACGAATGAATCTTGCGAGTCCCGACGATGCACGGCGCGTCGAGCGGCATCTGAAGGAGGTCGGCTTGCCGACTACCATGGCCGAAATTCCTGGCGAGCTGCCGCCGGCGGAATCGCTGATGGAGGCGATCGCACAGGACAAGAAGGTCAAGAGCGGCAAGCTCACCTTCATCCTGACGCGCGGTATCGGCCAGTCCTTCGTCGCCGACGATGTTCCGGCATCCGAAGTGCTCAGTTTTCTCAGGGAAAAACATCCTTGACGACGATCGAAGGCGTTCTGACATTTGTCGCGGCCTATTGGCCGGAGATCCTTTCGATCACGGCGCTCGTACTGATGTCCGCCTTCTGTTCCGGCACGGAGACTGCGCTCACCGCCGTTTCGCGCAGCCGTATCCACACGCTTGAGGTCAACGGCGACGAACGCGCCGGCCTCGTCCGTCAGCTGATCGAACGGCGCGACCGGCTGATCGGTACGCTGCTGATCGGCAACAATCTTGCCAACATCCTCTCCTCCTCGATCGCCACCAGCCTCTTCCTCGGGCTGTTCGGCAGTTCGGGCGTGGCGCTGGCGACGCTCGCCATGACCATCATCCTCGTCATCTTCGCCGAAGTGCTGCCGAAGAGCTGGGCGATCTCGGCGCCGGAACGCTTCGCGCTTGCCGTCGCATTTCCCACGAGACTCTTCGTCGCCATCGTCGGCCCGGTGTCCTCCTTCGTCAACGCGCTTGTGCGGCGGATCCTGGCGCTGTTCGGCATCAATCTTTCGCGGGAAGTTTCGATGCTGACGGCGCATGAGGAGCTGCGCGGCGCCGTCGATCTCCTGCACCGCGAGGGATCGGTAGTGAAGGCCGACCGCGACCGCCTCGGCGGCGTGCTTGACCTCAGCCAGCTGGAACTCTCCGACATCATGGTCCATCGCACCAAGATGCGGGCGATCAATGCCGACGATCCGCCGGAAGCGGTGGTGCGCGCCATTCTCGAAAGCCCCTATACGCGCATGCCGCTGTGGCGCGGCACGATCGACAACATCGTCGGCGTCGTCCACGCCAAGGATCTCTTGCGGGCGCTTGCCGAACCGCACATGGAGCCGCAGAATCTCGATATCGTGAAGATCGCGCAGAAGCCCTGGTTCGTGCCGGACAGCACCAATCTCGAGGACCAGCTCAACGCCTTCCTGCGACGCAAGCAGCATTTCGCCGTCGTCGTCGACGAATATGGCGAGGTTCAGGGCATCGTCACGCTGGAGGATATTCTCGAGGAAATCGTCGGCGACATTTCCGACGAGCACGATATCGAGATGCAGGGCGTGCGCCAGGAGGCGGACGGCTCGGTCGTCGTCGATGGCAGTGTGCCGATCCGCGATCTCAACCGCGCGCTCGACTGGAACCTGCCCGACGAGGAGGCGACGACCATCGCCGGCCTCGTCATCCATGAATCGAAGACCATCCCGGAAGAGCGTCAGGCCTTCACCTTCTACGGCAAACGTTTCGTCGTCATGAAGCGGGAGAAAAACCGCATCACCAAGCTGCGCATCCGCCCCGCGCAGGAAGCCGATACGAAACCGGTGTGATCCGGTTGGATTGCCTGCGCCTTATACCCATATAGGCTGCTGGGCCGCTACCAGCGGGTGGGTTCACCCGGTGCCGCCGGTTCGACGGCCAGCGCGTGCAGGCCGGCATCGAGCTCCGGTTTCAACAGGTCGGTGATCGCCCGGTGGCGCGCCAGGCGGGAGAGGCCGGCAAATTCTGCCGAAACGATCCTCACCCGCATGTGGGTTTCGCCGGTGCCTGTGATGTCAGGCTGGTGGCCGGCATGCAGATGGCTTTCGTCGATGACGCTCAAGCGTTCGGGTGCGAAGGCTTCGA
Source organism: Rhizobium sp. YTUHZ044 (assembly GCF_051123975.1). NCBI lineage: Bacteria > Pseudomonadati > Pseudomonadota > Alphaproteobacteria > Hyphomicrobiales > Rhizobiaceae > Rhizobium > Rhizobium sp. YTUHZ044. The sequence goes on along the minus strand of NZ_CP101426.1, from coordinate 3,957,954 downwards.
CAAGTTTTTCTTCGATGCGGGATCGCAGGGTCATCATCCGGTCTTGCTGCTTCGCGAAAAGGGTTCCCACCAAGCCAGCAACATTCCCATTTGTCAATTCTTGTTGTCGCCTCGCGACAGCCTCATAATTAGCGCCGCCATGAGACTTGATTCCAAATATTTCGATCGCATCCGCACACGCCGCAAACGCGAGCAGGAGGCAGAGCAGGCGCCGCCTACCTGCCAGTGGGACGGCTGCGACAAAAAAGGCTCGCATCGCGCTCCGGTAGGGCGCAATGCGGAAGGCCAGTTCTTTTTGTTCTGCTTCGAGCACGTCAAGGAATACAACAAGGGCTACAATTATTTCTCCGGCCTTTCGGACGGCGAGATCGCGCGCTACCAGAAAGAGGCGATCACCGGCCATCGGCCGACATGGACCGTCGGCGTCAACAAGGCGGCGAAGGACAGTCCGCTGCATTCCGAGGTACGCTCCGGCGCCTATACACGCGTTCGCGATCCCTTCGGCTTCGTCAAGGAAGGCGGCAAGGGCAACGGCCCGCGCTTTCCCCAGGCACGCAAGCTGAAATCGCTCGAAAGCAAAGCCTTCGACACGATGGGTCTGCATGCCAACGCGACGTCGGCAGAGATCAAGAGCCGCTACAAGGAGTTGGTCAAGAAGCACCATCCGGATGCCAATGGCGGTGACCGCGGCTCGGAAGAGCGCTTCCGCGCTGTCATCCAGGCCTATCAATTGTTGAAGCAGAACGGTTTTTGTTAATTCCCGTCCTTGCTCTTGGGCTTCAATCGGGTATGGTCCAAATCGGCTGAGGCCGCGGGCAAACGCGGCTCCTATCTGCGTGTTTTCCCGACATCGCCTCGGCCGACCTTCCGGACGCGGCGTTTCTTGTCCGGGACTCTTTCAAGAATGCTCGCACGCGGTCATCATCCCGCCGAGGTTTCGTTTCAGTCCCGGAGAAGTATCGCCGACGTTCCGACCTGGACGGGCGCGGAATAAAATCGCGGCGTCACGGTTGCGACATGGCCTGAGACAGTTTGGCCGGGTGGCTTCACCCGCCTTGGAGACATGATGAGCAAGATCGACCTCGATATTTCAGAACTGCCCGACACCACCGTTTCGGTCCGCGAGACCTTCGGCATCGATTCCGACATCCGCGTTCCCGCCTACAGCAAGGGTGACGCCTATGTGCCGGATCTCGATCCCGACTACCTGTTCGACCGCGAGACGACGCTCGCCATTCTCGCAGGCTTCGCGCATAACCGTCGCGTGATGATCTCCGGCTACCACGGCACGGGCAAATCCTCGCATATCGAACAGGTGGCGGCGCGCATCAACTGGCCTTGCGTGCGCATCAACCTCGACAGCCATGTCAGCCGTATCGATCTGGTCGGCAAGGACGCGATCGTCGTCAAGGACGGGCTGCAGGTCACGGAGTTCAAGGACGGCATCCTGCCCTGGGCCTATCAGCACAATGTCGCGCTCGTCTTCGACGAATATGATGCCGGCCGTCCCGACGTGATGTTCGTCATCCAGCGCGTGCTGGAATCGTCCGGCCGCCTGACGCTGCTCGACCAGAGTCGCGTCATCCGGCCGCACCCCGCTTTCCGCCTGTTTGCCACTGCCAATACGATCGGCCTCGGTGACACCACAGGCCTCTATCACGGCACGCAGCAGATCAACCAGGCGCAGATGGACCGCTGGTCGATCGTGACGACGTTGAACTACCTGCCGCATGATCACGAAGTGAACATCGTCGCCGCCAAGGTGAAGAGCTTCGGCAAGGACAGGGAAGGGCGCGATATCGTCTCGAAGATGGTTCGCGTTGCCGATCTCACGCGCGCCGCCTTCATGAACGGCGATCTTTCGACCGTCATGAGCCCGCGCACGGTCATCACCTGGGCCGAGAATGCCGAAATCTTTGGCGACCTCGCCTTTGCCTTCCGCGTCACCTTCCTTAACAAGTGCGACGAGCTGGAGCGCCCGCTGGTCGCCGAGCACTATCAGCGCGCCTTCGGCGTGGAGCTGAAGGAAAGCGCCGCCAACATCGTCCTCGGAGCCTGAGGCCCGACCGACCATGGCAGCTCGCGGTGACAATTCGAAAGCAAAGCCCGGTGCGCCCGTCGACGTCGAGCCGTTGCGCCGGGCGATATCCGGTTGCGTCCGCTCGATCGCCGGCGACGGCGATGTGGAGGTGACCTTCGCCAATGAACGGCCTGGTATGACCGGCGAGCGCATCCGGCTGCCGGAGCTTTCCAAGCGGCCGACGGCGCATGAGCTGGCGGTCACCCGCGGGCTCGGCGATTCCATGGCGTTGCGCCTCGCCTGCCATGACGAGAAGATGCATACGACCATGGCGCCGCAGGGCTCGGACGCCCGGGCGATCTTCGATGCGGTCGAGCAGGCGCGTGTCGAATCGATCGGCACGCTGCGCATGGAGGGCGTGGCGGCGAACCTGCGCTCCATGACGGAAGAGAAATATGCCAAGGCGAATTTCACCGGTATCGAGCGCCAGGAAGACGCGCCGATCGGCGAAGCCGTCGCCATGATGGTGCGCGAGAAGCTGACCGGCCAACGTCCGCCTGAAACCGCCGGCAAGGTGCTCGATCTCTGGCGCGGTTTCATCGAAGACAAGGCGGGGGCTGAACTCGCTAACCTGTCGGGCGCGATCAACGACCAGCAAGCCTTCGCCAAGGTCGTCCGCAACATGCTGTCGGCGATGGAGATGGCCGAGGAGTATGGCGACGACGACAGCGAAGCCGACAATGACGATCAGTCGGAGCAGGAAGAACAGCCGAGCGGCGACGAGCAGGATCAGGACGAAGTCGACGAGGATGCCGGCACCGATGCCGCCCCCGTCGAGGACAGCGAAGTCTCCGACGAGCAGATGGAGGACGGCGAGACTGAAGGCGCCGAAATCTCCGACGACGACATGATGGAAGAGGGCGAGGACGATTCCGAAACGCCGGGCGAGACCCGCCGTCCGAACACGCCTTTTGCCGATTTCAACGAAAAGGTCGATTATCACGTCTATACCGAAGAGTTCGACGAGATCATCACCGCCGAGGAACTCTGCGACGCCGCCGAGCTGGAGCGCCTGCGCGCCTTCCTCGACAAGCAGCTGGCGCATCTGCAGGGCGCGGTCGGGCGTCTTGCCAACCGGCTGCAGCGCCGCTTGATGGCGCAGCAGAACCGCTCCTGGGATTTCGATCTGGAGGAGGGTTATCTGGATACGGCCCGGTTGCAGCGCATCATCATCGATCCGATGCAGCCGCTCTCCTTCAAGATGGAGCGCGACACGCAGTTCCGCGACACTGTCGTCACGCTGCTCATCGACAATTCCGGTTCCATGCGCGGTCGGCCGATCACCGTGGCTGCCACCTGCGCCGACATTCTCGCCCGGACGCTGGAACGCTGCGGCGTCAAGGTCGAGATTCTCGGCTTTACGACAAAGGCCTGGAAGGGCGGGCAGGCGCGTGAAACCTGGCTCGCCGGCGGCAAACCGCAGACGCCCGGTCGTCTCAACGACCTGCGTCACATCATCTACAAGTCGGCCGACGCACCCTGGCGGCGCGCACGCGCCAATCTCGGGCTGATGATGCGCGAAGGGCTGCTCAAGGAAAACATTGACGGCGAGGCGCTGATCTGGGCGCATAACCGCCTGCTCGCCCGCCGCGAGCAGCGCCGCATTCTGATGATGATCTCGGACGGGGCGCCGGTCGACGATTCGACGCTGTCGGTCAATCCGGGCAATTATCTCGAACGGCATCTGCGCGCCGTCATCGAGCAGATCGAGACGCGCTCGCCTGTCGAAATGCTGGCGATCGGCATCGGTCATGACGTGACACGCTACTATCGCCGAGCCGTGACGATCGTCGATGCGGACGAGCTTGCCGGGGCGATGACCGAACAGCTTGCCTCACTCTTCGAAGATCAATCCGCCCAGCCGCGCGGCGGCCGGTTGCGCCGTGCCGGCTGACGCTCCTGCAAGGAAACACGTGGAATGATGGTCAAGCGCCTCTGCCGCGCGGCATCGGTCTCGCTGTGCCTCGCAGGGGGCGCTCCCGCGGCGATGGCCGGCGACGAAATCCCCGTCATTAGCCGGCAAATTACCGATTTCAGGATCGGATCGTCGCAGACGAAGTTCGGATCGCTGGAATTTCTCGGCGGGCTGGAGATGGTTTCCAGCCGCGCGCTGTTCGGGTCGCTTTCCTCAATCCGTTTCCGGCCGGACCAGAAACACTTCGTCGTCGTGCTCGATACCGGCCAGTGGCTGACCGGCAGCATCGAGCGCGATGCCGGGGGCAGGCTTTCGGGCCTTTCTAGGGTCGAGATTACCCCGATGAAGAACCGCGCCGGCCGCAGCCTCGAGGGCAAGGGCTATATGGATGCCGAGGGCCTGGCGCTCGACGGCGACCGCATTTTGGTCTCTTTCGAGCAAGATCATCGCGTCGACGCCTATCCCGATCCCGGCTTTGCGGAATCGCGCGCGATCGCGACCCTGCCGATCCTCATCCCGCGCACGATGCTGAGCGATAATCGCGGTATCGAAACCATTGCCGTGGCGCCCGCCTCCAGTCCGTTGAAGGGCGGCATGGTCATTGTCTCCGAGCGCGGTCTCGATAGCGAGGGCAACCGGATGGCGGCCATTCTCAGCGGCCCGTTGAAAGGGGTGTTCTCGATCAAACGCGACGGCAGCTTCGACGTTACCGACGGCGCCTTCCTGCCGGACGGCGACCTGCTGCTCCTGGAGCGGCGGTTCAATATGGCCGAAGGCATCGGCATGCGGCTTCGACGCATCAAAGGCGTCGATATCCGGCCGGGGGCCGTCGTCGATGGCGAATTGCTGATCGAAGGCAATTTCAACTCGCAGATTGACAATATGGAAGGACTTGACGTGTTCCAGGCCGCCGACGGCACGGTCCATATCATTATGGTGTCGGACGACAACCACTCGATCCTGCAGCGCAATCTGATGCTGGAATTCCGGCTCTCCGATCGCCACATGCTCAGCGCGGCGTCAGATTGACGTCACATGCATCGGCTATCCCATGGTCGCATCGAGAGCAGTTTTCGGAGGGACAGTCATGGTGCATGTTCATATCATGGGTGCCTCCGGTTCCGGCACGACATCGCTCGGCCATACGCTTGCCGAACGGCTTGATATCGCCCATCTCGATACCGATGATTTCTTTTGGCTACCGACCGATCCGCCATTCACGACGCCGCGCGACGCCGAAGAACGCATAAGACTGCTTCTTGCCGAGGCGGCACGGCATGACGGCTGGATCCTCTCCGGATCGGCGCTGAAATGGGCGAGGCAGATCGAGCCGTTCTATGATCTGATCGTGTTCCTCAGGATTGAGCCGGAGCTGCGGATGGCGCGCATCCGTGCGCGGGAGATTGCCCGCTACGGAGACAGGATCGGGCCCGGCGGCGATATGGAAATCAAGAGCGGGGAATTCATGGAATGGGCGGCAAGTTACGACACGGCTGGCCCGGAACGTCGCAGCCTCGCGGCGCATGAGCAATGGTTGGAAACGCAGACGGCCCCGGTCCTGTGGCTCGATTCGTCACGAGAGATCGATGATCTGGTTGCAGAGGTTCTGCTGCATCCCGCCATCGCCGCCGGCGCGGTCCGGCAGCGTCGTTGAAACCATCGTTTAGCCGACGCGCACAGGCTGCATCGGCCGCAACACGTTCATGAGCGCGCCATAGGGCAGCAGCATGACGAGGCCCACGATCATCTTGACGGCGAAATCGCCGAGCGCCCAGGAAATCCAGCGCGGGGCCTCAGTGGAAAATACACCGAGGATCGGGGCCAGCTCGAGCGCGAACGGCTCGTTCGGACCGAGGAAGACGAAAAACGCGGCGAAGGACAGCGAGAAGAACATCACCGTATCAAGCGCCGAGCCGATCAGCGAGCCGACGAGCGGCGCGCGCCACCAGGCCTGGCGGCGAAGGCGGTTGAAGACGGCGATATCGAGCAGCTGGCCGGCGAGATAGGCCGAGCCGGAAGCGATGGCGATACGCGGCACTGACGTAAAGAAGGAGAGCGTCACGCCGACGACGAAGCCGGCAAAGACGACCTTGCGGGCTGCCTGCGGGCCGAACTGGCGGTTGGTCAGGTCGGTGATCAGGAAGGCGACCGGATAGGAGAAGGCGCCCCAGGTCAGGATGTCGGCCAGGTTGATGCCGGCGACTTCGGCGTTCAGCGGAAACTGAACGAGGAAGTTGGAAGCGACGACGACAAGCGTCATCAGGGCGACATAGGCAATCGTATAGCGCGTCTTCAGCATTTTTTTATCCTGGGTGATGCCACCAGTTGGAGTGCTCAGGCAAAGCAAAAGGCCTGACCGGGTTTATCCGTCCAAGCCTTTCGAAGCCGTATGAAAGAAGGGCAGAAGCTTAGGCAGCAACAGCCGCTTCGGCGGTCTTCTTGACGATCTGACGGCGCAGCAGGCGCGCGCGCATCGACAGTTCGTTTTCGCTTGCCTTGATCAGGAAGGCATCGAGGCCGCCACGATGCTCGACGGAGCGAAGGGCAGCAGCCGAAACGCGAAGACGATAACGCTGGTTGAGAGCGTCGGAAATCAGCGTTACCTGGCACAGGTTCGGCAGGAACCGGCGCTTGGTCTTGTTGTTGGCATGGCTGACATTGTTACCAGTCAGGACGGCCTTGCCGGTCAATTCGCACACGCGGGACATTGAACACCTATTCTTGTTTTCTCGGGCCATCGAATTGCCATCCCCGGCAAAACCGGGCTCGCAATCCAACAGGCATGATTGGAAAGTTGCGGTTCTATAGTCAGAGAGGCTGCGCGCGTCAAGCCAAACCTTGGCCTTTCCCGCAATTCCGTCAAAAAGCTGCTGTTTTCTTCCCTTCAAGGCAGGAGTATAGAACTCCCGACAGGGCTGCCGGCGCGGCAAGACAAGGCTTCACTCATGGCTCATTCGGGCAGACGCATTTTCATTTCGGCTATCGCCGCACTGCTTGCCATACCGGCATCGGCGGCCGAGGTCCAGCATCAGACGGTCTATCGGGTGACGCTTGCCGGCCTGCCGATCGCGCGCGCGGCGTTCCTGACGCAGATCGAGGACGATCACTCTTACAAGATCGCCGGCGATATCAAATCCGCCGGCCTTGCCGATCTCGTCAAGACCATCTCGGCTAAGACCAGCGTCACCGGCGTTGTCCGTAATGATCGGCTGCAGGCGCTGAAATATTCGCTCTATTACAAGAGCGGCAAGAAGGCCCGCGTCTACGAGGTCAGCTACCGCAACGGCGACATCATATCGGCGACGACGACGCCGCCGCCGAAAAGGCCGAAGAACTGGATCGACGTCACGCCGGGCGACATGCGTTCGGTGCTCGATCCGATCTCCGGCCTTGTTTTCACCGGGGACACCAAGGTCTGCGCGCAGACGCTGCCGATCTTCGACGGCGAGACGCGCATGGACCTGGTGCTTTCGCCGAAAGGCGACGAGGATTTCAAGACCGATGGCTTCAAGGGCAAGGCGGTCGTCTGCGGCGTGCGTTTCGTGCCGCGCTCAGGCTACAAGAAGGGCCGCAAGGACATCGACTATCTCAGCAAGAGCGACCGCATGGAAATCTGGTTTGCCAAGTCGGACGCGGCAAATGTATATGCTCCTGTTTATGTGCGCATTCCGACCGAATATGGAATGGTGACGATCACTGCCGTCAAATACGGCAGCGTCGGCTGACGGAGCTTTCGCCTCCGTGAAGGAGGACAGGTGAAATTTCGCGCGACGCTGATCGGTTTTACGGCCATTCTGATGTGGTCGTTCCTGGCGCTGTTGACGGCCGGCTCCGGCAAGATGCCGCCCTTCCAGCTGTCGGCCGTCTGCTTTGCGATCGGCAGCATTCCCGGCCTCGTCATGCTTGTCCTCAACCCGGCGCGGCTGGCGTTGCTGAAGCAGCCGCCAAAGGTCTGGATAACAGGTATTGCAGGCTTGTTCGGCTATCATTTCCTCTATTTTACGGCGCTCAGGAACGCGCCGGCGGTGGAGGCGGGACTGATCGCCTATCTCTGGCCGTTGTTGATCGTGGTCGGCTCGGCGCTGCTGCCGGGCGAACGGTTGCGCTGGTATCACGTGGCGGGCGCGCTCGCCGGGCTTTGCGGCACCTTCCTGATCGTCGGCCGCAACGGCATCGATTTCGACGGCGCCTACGCGGTCGGTTATGGGGCGGCCTTCCTCTGCGCCTTCACATGGTCGGGCTATTCGCTGCTGACCAGGCGTTTTGAAGCCGTTTCCACCGATGTCGTTACCGGCTTTTGCCTTGTCACTTCCGTCCTGTCGCTCTTCTGCCATCTCGGCCTGGAGGCGACCGTCTGGCCGGCGACGATGTTCGAATGGGTTGCCGTCATCGGGCTCGGGCTCCTGCCCGTGGGGGCTGCCTTCTACGCCTGGGATTATGGCGTCAAGAACGGTGATATCCAGATTCTCGGTGCGGCAAGTTATGCCGCGCCGCTGCTGTCGACGCTCATCCTGACGCTGTTCGGATTTGCCGAGCCGAGCTGGCGCATTGCTCTCGCCTGCCTGCTCGTCACCGGTGGAGCGGTGCTCGCTGCCCAGGAAATGTTCCGCCGCAAGATTCCGGCGCAGCCTGCGGCAGCCGAGTAGCCCTCAGTCGCCAGGTTTCCAATCCGCCGGCGCCATCTCGAAGCTCGAAAATTCGAAGCCGGGCGAAACAGTGCAGCCGACCAGGGTGAAATCGCCGAGCGATTCGGCCGATTGCCACCAATTGGCGGGAATGATTGCCTGCGGCCGCTCGCCGGCAGGAAGGTTTGTTCCGAGCGTCAGCGTCTCGCTTGCGAACCCGTCTTTCGAGCGGTGCAGCGCCAGCGGCGCACCCGCGTAATAATGCCAGACCTCGACCGCGTCATGGACGCGATGCCAGTGCGAACGCTGTCCCTTTGTCAGCAGATAATAGATCGCCGTCGAATGGCCGCGCTCTCCACCCGCCGTGTCGCGGAATGTCTGCACGTACCAGCCGCCTTCGGGATGCGGCTGCATGCCGAGCTCGCGAATGATCCCCTCAGGCGACATCAGAAATTGTCCTTGCGCTTGCGGATCTCGGCAAAGACCTCCTCATTCGTCTTGCCTTCCATGATCAGATTGCGGCGGATCGCCGGATCGGCGGCGCGCAGAAACGGATTGGTTTCCTTCTCCAGCCCGAGCGTCGTCGGGACGGTGAATTTGCCCTCGGCGCGCAAGGCTTCGATCTCGGCGGCGCGGCTCTTCAGGCGCTCATTGTCGGAATCGACCGTCAGCGCGAAGCGGGCGTTGGACAATGTATATTCGTGGCCGAAATAGACGGCGGTCTCGTCCGGCAGCACGGCGAGCTTCTGCAGGGAATGCCACATGTCGGCGGCGGGGCGTTCGAAAAGGCGGCCGCAGCCGAGGGCAAACAGCGTGTCGGCGGCAAAGAGCAGCTTGTCGTCGACGAAGTGATAGCAGATGTGACCGGCAGTGTGACCGGGGGTCTCGATGACCTTGACCGTGTGATCGCCGAAAAGGAAGCTGTCGCCATCGGCCATCGTCCGGTCGAGACCGGGAATGGCGATAGCCTCGTTGATCGGGCCGATGATCTCGCAGCCGAACTGCTCCTTCAGCGCCAGGTTGGCGGCGACGTGATCGGTGTGGTGATGGGTGGTGAAGATGTGGGTGATCTTCCAGCCGCGCCGTGTCGCCGCTTCCAGGATCGGCGCCTCCTCCGGCGCGTCGATCGCCGCGGTATATCCCGTCTCCGGATCGTGTACGAGCACGCCGAAATTGTCGGTGCGGCAGAGAAAAACGTCTAATTCCAAAGGTTTCATCTTCAAACAATCCCTTGTCCCACGACTCTCGCGGGAATGTAGAGAGTCCGGCCTTGAAGTCCAACCGCCCGCTGATAACATTTATCGCAATGCACGCCGATATCGTCGACCTACGCCAGTTCTATCACTCCGACCTCGGGCGTCTTGCCGAGCAGTCGATCGCCATGGCGCTCTCGTCGCTGTGGGTGCGCCTGCCGCAGGAGCGTCTCGTCGGTCTCGGTTATGCCGTGCCTTTCCTCGATCGCTTCCAGGCCGATACCGAACGCACCTTCGCCTTCATGCCGGCCGGACAGGGCGCGGTGAACTGGCCGATGGGCTCGCTGTCGTCGACGACGCTGATTTTCGATGAGGAACTGCCGCTGCCGGATTCCTCGATCGACCGAGTGCTGATGGTGCATTCGCTCGAGTTCGCGGAAAGTCCGCGCGAGACGCTGAAGGAGCTCTGGCGGGTGCTGGCGCCGGGCGGACGGCTTGTCATCGTGGTGCCGAACCGGCGCGGGGTCTGGGCCCGCATGGAACACACGCCCTTCGGTTCGGGCCGGCCCTATTCCCGCGGTCAGCTGACGCATCTGCTGCGCGAGACGAATTTCACGCCAGGTGCGACCGCCGAAGCGTTGTTCTTTCCGCCCTCGAAACTCAGGACCATCCTGCGCCTACGCCGCGCCTTCGAGCGGATCGGCCGCACCTTATGGCCGGCTTTTTCGGGTGTCATCATCGTCGAGGCGCAGAAGCGGCTCTATCAGGGGTTGCCGGTGGCCGCCCGCGCTTCCCGCCGCGTCTTCGTGCCTGTTCTCGCGCCGCACGGCGTGCCGACCGCACGCAACGGATGAAGTTAATTCCGTCATTCTCCTTACACTTGTGTCACGCCCATACCTCTCGACAACAATCACATTCCGCTTTAATGCCACTTGGTCATTTTCCGGAAATCCAAGGTCGACCCATGAGCGTTGAGATCAGCAAGCCCGTTCCGCGTCCCGGTATTCTCGATATCGCATCCTATGTGCCGGGCAAGGAACATGCGCCGGGTGTCGCCCGCGTTTACAAGCTCTCCTCCAACGAAACGCCGCTCGGCGCCAGCCCGAAGGCGATCGAGGCCGTCAAAGCAGCTGCCGACAATCTGGGACGTTATCCCGACGGGCAGGCGATCGAACTGCGCGAAGCGATCGCCGCTGTGCATGGCCTCAATCCGGCAAACATCCTTTGCGGCAATGGTTCCGACGAGCTGCTCGGCCTGCTGTGCCATGTCTATCTGGGCGCCGGCGATGAAGGCATCATCACCGAGCATGGCTTCCTCGTCTACAAGATCCAGATCATGGGCACGGGCGCCACGCCCGTCGTCGTCAAGGAGAAGGACTATACGGTCGACGTCGACGCGATCCTGGCGGCGGTGACGGAAAGGACGAAGATCGTCTTCATCGCCAATCCAGGCAACCCCACCGGTACATACGTTCCCGTCAGCGAAATCCACCGTCTGCAGGCCGGGCTGCCGAAACACGTCGTCCTTGTGCTCGATGCGGCCTATGCCGAATATGTGCGCCGCAACGATTATGAAGCCGGCATAGAGGTCGTGTCTTCCAGCTCCAACGTGGTGATGACCCGCACCTTTTCGAAAGCCTATGGTCTTGCGGCTCTGCGCGTCGGCTGGATGTATGCGCCCGCCGAGATCGTCGATGCCGTGAACCGTGTCCGCGCTCCGTTCAACCTGAATGCGGCCGCGATCGCCGCCGGCGCCGCGGCCATCCGCGACCAGGCCTTCGTCCAGCAGGCCGTCTCTTTCAACCAGATGTGGGTGGAGACGCTCACCGAGGCCCTCGAAGCGATCGGGCTGAACGTGACGCCCTCCGTCGCCAATTTCGTCCTCATTCATTTTCCTGACGTCGACGGCAGGCGCGCGGCCGATGCCGACGAGCTCCTGACGAGCCGCGGCTACATCCTGCGCGCCGTGCGCAGTTACGGCTTTTCCAATGCGCTGCGGATGAGCATCGGTCCTGAAGAGGCCAATCGCGGCGTCATGGCCACGCTGCGTGAGTTCATGGGACGGCAGGCATGAGCGTGCTGTTCGATCGCATCGCGCTGATCGGCATCGGGCTGATTGGCTCCTCGCTTGCCCACGACATCCGGCGGCTCGGGCTTACCAAAGAGATCGTCGTCGCAACGCGCAGTGCCGAGACGTTGAAGCGCGCCGAAGAGCTCGGTCTCGGCGACCGCTATACGACCTCTTCGGCCGATGCTGTTCGAGATGCCGACCTCATCATCGTTTCGGTGCCGGTCGGCGCTTCGGAAGGCGTGGCGAAGGAAATCGCCGGCAATCTCAAGTCCGGCGCTATCGTCACCGATGTCGGCTCCACCAAAGCGTCTGTGATCGCGCAAATGCAGCCGCATATGCCTGACGACGTGCATTTCATCCCCGGCCATCCGCTGGCCGGCACGGAAAAATCCGGCCCGGATGCCGGTTTCCCCGGCCTCTTCGAAGGCCGTTGGTGCATCTTCACGCCGGTTCCGGGTACCGACGAGACGGCGCTGAAGCGGCTGCGCGGCTTCTGGGAAGCGGTCGGATCGAAGGTCGACGAGATGGATGCGGAGCATCACGACAAGGTGCTCGCGATCGTTTCGCATCTGCCGCACATCATCGCCTACAACATCGTCGGCACCGCCGACGATCTGGAGACGGTGACGGAGTCCGAGGTCATCAAATATTCGGCATCCGGCTTTCGCGATTTCACCCGTCTCGCCGCTTCCGACCCGACGATGTGGCGCGACGTCTGCCTGCACAATCGTGATGCCATCCTCGAAATGCTGGCGCGCTTCTCGGAGGATCTCGCCTATCTGCAGCGCGCGATCCGCTGGGGCGAGGGCGACAAGATCTTCGAACTCTTCACCCGCACGCGCGCCATCCGTCGCTCGATCATCCAGGCTGGCCAGGATGTCGACGCGCCCGATTTCGGCCGCCCCCACGCGCTTGATAAGAAGTAGCGGCTAGCGATGGCGGAGGTGGCGAGCGCGAGCCAGGCGGAGGTCGACTGGTTGACGCGCGAGGATGCCACTGCAGGCAAGGCATGGGTCTCGCGATGCGTGGCGTTCGGTGAATATCTCGTCGCCAGGCAGGCCGGGGAGATCGTCGGCTTCCTGCGTTTCTCCCGCTTCTGGGGCAGGATTCCCTATATGGAAATGATCCGCGTCCTGCCCGAATACCGCCGGTCGGGCATCGGCACCGCGTTGTTTCTTGCTTGGGAAGGAGCGATGCGCGGTGAGGGCGCTCGCCTGCTGATGACGTCGAGCGAATGCGACGAGAGCCGGCCGCAGGACTGGCATCGCCGCAATGGATTTGCCGAAATCGGCGCGATCGAGCTGCCTGGCCTGCAATCGGTGCCTGAGGTGTTTTTCATGAAGCGGATCGATTAGGACCTTCCAGCACTCTGACCCGGAAGTCTTAGATCGGCGGGATCTGGCCGAGCGGAATGAAGCCGCTGACGGTGGCATTGCCGCGGTCGACGACGAGATCGACCGAGACCTTGTCTCTGCCGCCGGCCAGCGCCTTCAGCATCTTCGTCGCCGTGTTGACGGTCGAGGCAATATCCGGGAAGGCCTGTTTCAGGCTGTCGCCCCAGGGGCCGAGCCGTTCGATTTCCAGCTTGAATTTTCCGGAGAGAAAGCCCTGCTCGTCGAAGGAAAAGGGGCCGGTGAGCGTCATCACCTTACCGTCGCCGATATCGGCAACGATGCGACGCAGTTCGCCGGCTGAACCATTGAGGCCGTTCGGGTCGCTGCCGTCGATCAGGCCGGCTTTTCCGGCAATCGTGAGATCGATACTGGCGGAGAGTTTCGGGAAGAGCTGCGGCCAATCCTTGATCGCCGTGTTCGCATCCTGCACCGAGATTGCACCGTCGAGATCGGCGCCGTTTTGGCGCAGGTGAATTTCGGTGCGAGCTGCATCGAAGCTGATGGTCTGACCGGTATAGGAGGAAACCGCCGTCGCCTTAAGACCCTCGATGACGGTGGAGCTGTGATCAACGCCCTGCAGCTTGGTCGTCAGGCTCGCCTGCAGATTCGCCCATTGGGCAGAGACCGAAAGGCCGTTTGTGGTGCGGATTTCGGCCGGCGAATCGAGCTCCCAGACGATATGGCTCGGCGCATAGACCTGTGCGGCGGAGCGCAATGCGCCAAAGGTGGCGGAGACGCCGTTGACATTGTCGTCGACATCGACCTTGGAGCAGAACAGACCGATGCGGAAAGGATAGCCGCGGAATTCGATATCGGAGCATTCGCCGGTGACGCCTGCCTGATCGCGCGGCGCGATTGCTTTCAGCACCGTCGCTTTCAAAGCCGATGCGGCATAAAACCAGCCGCCGGTATAAAGCGCGATCACCAGGAGGATGCCTCCGCCCAGCAACGAGAATTTCTTGCTGTTGCCGGTTTGGCTGCTGCCGGATCGGCTTGACGCTGCCATGATGTTCTCCAATGGTGAATCGCAAAGTGATTCCGGTCTGGCGTGCGATATGGACGAATTTTGGGTGTTTGGCTACGGCTCGCTGATGTGGAATCCGGGCTTCGAGTTCCTGGAGCGGGCAGAAGCTCTGGTGCATGGTTACAGGCGTTCGCTATGCGTCCGATCCTTCGTTCATCGCGGCACGCGCGACAATCCGGGCCTGGTGCTCGGTCTCGACAGGGGCGGAGCTTGCCGCGGCATGGCGTTCCGTGTTTCGGCGCACAAATGGGGCGAGGTGATCGATTATCTCCGCGCCCGCGAACTCGTCACCAATGTCTATCTGGAGCGCCGGGTTCGGCTGCAGTTTGCCGGCGGCCGCCGAACGGAAGCGGTGACCTACATCGCTGATCGCGACCACGAGCAATATGCCGGCACGCTCGACGCGGTTGCGGCCGCGCGGGTGGTGAACGAAGCCAGGGGGCAGTCAGGCCCTAACGATGCCTATGTCTTCAACACACTTGCGCACCTGAAACAGATGGGCATTCGCGACCCGTGGCTGGAGCAGGTCGGCAACGAGGTGGAGCGGCTGCGGGCCGGCTGATCAGACCGTCGCCGCCTTCACTTTGCGCAGCTCGGCCAGCCGAGCGATCGCTGTCGGCGGCAACGGCAGATGCGGATTGCGTTCGATGGTATCGATGAGGAGCTCGTCGCTCGCCCGCTCCGTGACCTCGATCAGCTGAGCGAAGAAAGCATCCGGATCCATTCCCGGCATGATCGGCGGCAGGATCCTGACCTTGAAATGGCCGGGATAACGACGGACGCTCCGCCGCGGCCAGAAGAGGCCGGGATGCATCGCAACCGGCACGACGGGAATGCCAAGATCGCGGTACATGCGGGCGATGCCGTATTTATAGACCGGCTCCGCACCCGGCGGGCGGCGGGTGCCCTCAGGATAGATGATCAGCTGGCGGCCGGTCGAAAGCTCTTCCCTAGTGCGTTTCAGCACCTCTACCATCACTTTGCCGCGGGCGCCGCGATCGACCGGGATCATGCGCTGCTTCTTCGCATACCAGCCAAAGAGCGGAATCCACATCAGCTCGCGCTTCAGGATGTAGACCGGATCCTTGAGGTTGGGCAGCAGCGCATAGGTGTCCCAGAAGGACTGGTGCTTCGGCGCCAGGATAAAACTGCCCTCAGGCAGGTTCTGCAACCCCTCGATCTCGAAGGTCGTCCCGACGATCATGCGCATCAGCCAATGGTTGGAGCGCGCCCAATTCTTTGGAATCGCATAGGCCGTCAGGCGCGGCACCACGAAATAATAGGGCGAGAGCACGATCATCCGGATGATGAGATTGGCGTAGAAGATCGTGTTGAAGAGGACGGAACGCAGGGCGATCATGAAATTATCCCGAGGCATGCTCATGCGACCGGCCTACACGATATTGCCCGTCATAAAAAGCGTTTGATGCCGCCGTGATGCAAAAGCTCAGTCTGAGGGGGATACGGCTGCCGAGCGCAGTCCGGTATGGCGGCCGAAGCCGGTGATGTTGCGGGCGCCTGTTAACAGCACCTTTGCATATTCGGCGAGCATGACGCGCATTGCGTTCGGGTCGGTAAACCAGTTGCGGGTCTTCAAATCCGAATTGACCACCGGATAGGGGATGAATTCGATGTCCGGATCGACATAGGAGAGTTCTGCGAGGCTGCGCGGCATATGATAATTGTTGGTGACGACGAGAATGCTTCTGTATCCCCTGGCGTGGATCCAGTTGGAGGTTTCCTCGGCGTTGCCGATCGTGTCTATCGCATCATGGCCGATATCAACGCAGCAGGAGAAAAGATCGGCCGAGCCTTGCGTCATCTTGCGAATCTGCGCTGGCGTGGTCGTCGGGTGGACGCCCGAGATCAGCAGTCGTTTGCCTGCCCCCTTCTGCAGCAATTCCACGGCCTGGTCGATGCGCTGGTAGCCGCCTGTCAGCACGACGATGGCATCCGCCTTCGGCTCGACCGGGGGCCTGAGCGTTGTCACGGAATCGGCAAACCGCAGAAAGCCGCCGAACACCAGAGCGATCGCCAGAACGCAGCCAAAGCCACCCCAGCGCAGCAGGCGGCGGATTGGACCACGCCGCGGCGGCAGGCCCGCCGGACGATCAAGCTCCGGGTCCTGCCGAATCGGATTGCGTGTCGTATCGCCCATGGTCATGAATCGTGATTATACGCTGATTGCGGCGCGGAACAGACGCTTTCACGATAAAACGGCATGGCACGATCAACTTGCGATGCCGTCGGTGCGTGTCGGATCCGAACGCAATGTATCGATTTCATAGATCGTCCGCATGACGGTCAGCCGCGCCGTGACGGTCGTCAGGAGCGCGATGACGATCATCGTCGCGAAGATGCCGGCATAACCGAGTACGCCGACGGAGAAGGTGCCGAACAGCGCCGTTGCCTGATCTGTTTCCGGTGTTGCCAGCGTGCGGCTCTGCCAGAAGCCGGCGGTGGCAAAGAAAAGAGCCGCAAGCGCGCTGCCGATCGCCGAGCCCTTGAAGCTGATCTTCAGAAAATGCTTCTGAAATTCGGTAGCGACGAAGGAGCTCTCGGCACCGACGAAATGCAGCACTTCGACGATGTGGCGGTTGCCCGACAGTGCACCGCGCGTGGCGAAGACGACGGTCAGCACCATTGCCGAGAAAACCAGGAGCAGGACGCCGGTGCCGATCAGCACCGTCGTGTGCGCCATGGAGACCAGGCGGTCGACCCAGGTGCGGTGATCGTCGAGGCTCGCCTGCGGGATGCTGTCCTTCAGGAGGCTCCGCATCGCGTCGAAATCCGGCGGATTGCTTTCGTCGATCGTGATGACGACGAGACGGGGAACAGGCAGATCCTTGAGATCGAGGCCGGGGCCGAGCCAAGGTTCGAGCAACCGGGCGGTGGCTGCCTCGTCGACGATCTGGCCGCTCTTGGTGCCGACGAATGTCAGCGCCAGGTCGCGTGCCTGCGTCAGCGCCTTTTCCATGTCGAGATTGTCGTCCGGCTTGATCTGGATGGTGATCTCGCGGGAGATCTGGCTCTCCCAGCTTGCTGCCGTCGAACGCACCATGCTGACGCCGCCGAGCGTCAGGCAGGCGAGAAAGGCCATGATCGATATGACCACCATCAAGGCGTTGCCCTGGATATTGGAAGGCGGAAGGATCGGCGCGGTCGGGCGCACGCGCATTTCCGGGCGCTTCTGCTGGGCGGCAGGCTGGGCTGGCGCCTTCTCTCGGTTCCTGGACGGGGGCTCAGTCATAGATATCGAGATGCCCCTCCGAGAGGATCATACGGCGGGCTTCCACCTGTTCCATCAGCGTCAGGTCATGGGTGGCGATGACGACAGCCGTACCAAGCCGATTGAGTTCGAGGAAAAGATTGAGCAGGCGCCTCGCCATCGGCGGGTCGACATTGCCCGTCGGCTCGTCGGCCAGCAGGACTTCCGGCCTGTCCATCAGCGCCCGGGCGATAGCGGCGCGCTGCTTCTCTCCGCCGGAGAGGACCGGCGGCAGCACGTTGATGCGTTCGCCGAGGCCGACCCATTTCAAGAGTTCCAGAACGTCGGTCTTGTAGGAGCTTTCCTCCTTGCCGCGCACCCGCAAGGGCAAAGCGACATTCTCATAGGTCGTGAGATGGTCGAGCAGGCGAAAATCCTGGAAGACGATGCCGACGCGCCGGCGTAGCAGCGGCAACTCCGGCCGGGGGATTTCGGAAATGTCGCGCCCGAACATGCGGATCAGGCCACGTGTCGGCTGCAGCGACATGAAGAGCAGCCGCAGCAGCGAGGTCTTGCCGGCACCGGATGGGCCGGTCAGGAACTGAAAGGATTTTTTCGGAATGTCGAAGGTCAGGTCCCGGAGGATTTCCGGGCCCATGCCATAGCGCAAACCGACATTCTCGAAGTGGATCAACGGGCAACTCAGTCTGTTCTTGGTTTCACCGCGTGACTTGTTAACCAACACCGTTAACAGCCGGTAAATTTTGCCGGAAAGACGCCCGTTTGGCGGCAATCTTTGCGAAGCATTAACCATTAAAATTTACGACTGAGGAGGATTCGTTTCAATGCCAAGATTTCTTGCGGCAGCGAAACCATGTGGACATCTGCGGGGCAGCCACCATGGAAGCATCCTCCTTCAGCAGCCGGACACCGGGTCAGGCCTATGATTTCCTGCCGCCCGAACCCGCACGCCGCCAGTATCGTTCAACACGTCCTGCCGATGTTTCCGACGCCGAATTCGTGACGGTCGGCAAAACCCGGCCGAAGGACTTCGGCCCCAGGATCCATAACGACAACAGCAGGCGCATGGCGGCAGCGCGCGTTACACCGCCGCCGCTCCTGCTGGCGATGGCTGCTTCCGCTCTGCGAAGGGCGGAATCCTGGCTGCAGCGGGCGTCGCTGCGCAGCTTCGCGGGACTGGTGCTGGCGCTCGCCGTGCTCGCTTTCGGGCTCGCAGGCGGCTTTTCCGGCCTTTCCGCCGCGGGGGCCTCCTCCGGAGCGCCGCTGCATTTCACCCATGTCACCGTGACACCGCGTGATGCGAACGGCATGCGCGTGCTCGTCATCAACGGCATCATCGAAAACGAAAGCGGCACCACGCAGACGGTGCATCCCATTCGCGCCGATCTGGTGGCGGACGAACGGCTGACGGCAAGTGTCGTCATCGACCCGCCCGCCGACGTCATCTACGGCGGCCAAAGCCGTGGCTTTTCGGCCCGAGTCCAGCACGCCGGCGGAAAATTGCCGGAGGTCCGGCTTTCCTTCCTGCCGTAGAAATAACGCGATTCGTGATGGCTTTCCGCCGCAAGATGCGCCGATCCCGTTGATTTCCTGACCGGCGAGGCTGTTTCAGGCGCGCATATGTGCTAACGGCTTACCCTTCTTTTCATGGAGCAAGCCCTTATGCCTGTTGTGCGCGGAAAAAATATCGAGCCGCTCTTCACCGCCGAGCAGATCGCGGAGCGCAATCATGCCATGGCGCGGGAGATCGCTAACGGGCCGACCAAGGACCTGCTCGTCATTGCCGTGCTCAAGGGCTCCTTCATCTTCGCCGCCGACCTGATCCGCGCCCTGCACGACACCGGGCTTGCCCCCGAGGTCGAGTTCATCACGCTGTCGAGCTACGGCTCCGGCACGGTTTCGCAGGGCGTGCGCATCGTCAAGGATATCGACAGCGACGTGCATGGCCGAGACGTCCTCCTGATCGACGATATTCTCGAGTCCGGCCGGACGCTGCTCTTTGCCAAGGAACTGCTCTTCGAACGTGGCGCGCGCAACGTGACGATCGCCGTGCTGCTCGACAAGCGGGTCAAGCGCAAGGAAAAGCTGGAGGCCGATTATGTCGGCTTCGAATGTCCCGATTACTTCGTCGTCGGCTACGGTATGGACGTTGCCTACGCGTTTCGCGAACTGCCCTTCGTCGGCGTGGTGACCGGCGACGCCTGAGGAATGCAGGCGTCGCTCCCTTGCCGCGTGAAGACGGGTTGTTAACCATCTCGTCCATCGCTTCACCATCTTTACCGATCGAAAAGGAAAGTCTGGTGATTTCCGTCGCGGGGCTGAAGACGGAGCAATGCACATATGGCAAGAATTCTGATTACGGAAGACGAGGACTCCCTGCGGTCTTTCGTAGCCCGGGCCTTGCGGCTCGACGGTCACGAGACCGATGAGGCGGCCGACGGCGCCGAGGGGCTGGAGAAGCTGAAGGACGGGGTCTACGATCTGCTGCTGTCGGACATCCGCATGCCCGTGATGGACGGAATCGAACTCGCCCATCAGGCGAAAGACGCCTTCCCCGCTTTGAAGATCCTGCTGATGACCGGCTATGCCGAGCAGCGCGAGCGCGCCGACGACCTCGCAGAAAAAATCATCGACGTCGTCGCCAAGCCATTTGCGCTTCCCGATATTCGCAAGGCTGTCGCCCGGGCACTCGTCGCTTAACCTGATATTGATGACGCAAGAGCGGTTCAGCTTTTTCTGAAGCGCAGAACCGCTCTATTCTTTTGGACTTAAGCAATTCCCGGCAAAAGCGCTTCGCGCTTTGCCTGGGAAAACCGCTTTGTACTTTTCCTGGAATTGCTCTCGCCTACTGGATATCCAGGAGCCGTTCGAGATATCGCCGTTCCATCTCTTGCGGCGGATTGTTGCCGAGCTTCTCGCGAATCGCATCGAGGATTTCCCGCGCGCGCTGGACGTCGATCTCATCCGGCACCTTCACACCGTCGTCGCCGAGATAGCCGTTGCTCATGCGCGGTCGTCCCAGTGGATCGCGGCCGTTCTGATCGCCTTGGCCGACTTGGCCATTCGGGCCCTGTCCCTGCTGGCCCCGTTGCGCCTGCATCATCTGGTTCATCATGTCGCGGGCCCCCTGGCGAAGGGCTTCAAGCGCGCGGCCCTGGTTCTCGACGGCCGTGTCGCCGCGGCCCTGGCCGAGTTCGCGGCCGGCGCCCTCCATCTCGCGTTGAGCCTGGCCGAAGCCGGGACCGGGCTTCATGCCCATTTCGCCGAGTTTTTTCTGCAATTCGCCGAGCTGCTTGCCGAGGCCATCCTGCCGGGCGCGCAACTGTTTCAGCGCTTCCCTGAGCTGCTCGGCCGTCATCTGGTCGGAAGGTCGCTGGCCCTGACCTTGCTGGCGCTGGTCTTGCTGCCCTTGCTGCTGATCCTGCGGCTCGCCATTCTCTCCCGGCATCATCTCGTCGAGCAGCGGATCGTTTTCGCCCATATCGGATTCGCCACGCTGCATGCGGTCCTTGAGCTGCTGATCGAGGCGGAAGGTTTCTTCCATCAGCTTCTGCTGATCGCGCAGGATCTCGCCGAGCTTATCGATCTGCTTGCGGGCTTCGCTGTTTTCCTGACCCTGCTGGCCCCGCTGCGGCCGGCCGGCCTGCAGGTTGTTCATCATGCGCTGCAATTCCGACAGCATCTGCTGCGCCGCGTCGCGATTGCCGGAGCGGGCGAGATTTTCGATCTGGTCCATCATCCGTTCCAGATCCTGCTGGCGCAGGATGTTCTGCGCATTCTGGTTCGGCTGCATCGTCGGGGCGTTCTGCATGCGCTGGGCAAGCTCGCTCAGGTAATCCTGCATCGCCTTGCGCAGCTCGTCCATCAGCTTCCTGATCTCTTCGTCGGGGGCGTTGCGGTTCAACGCATCGGCAAGCTTCTGCTGGGCGTCGCGCAGCTTGCGTTCGGCAAGCGAAAGATCGCCGTCCTCCATGCCGAGCGCAATCTCCCAGAGATATTGGGCCGTATCCTTCAGCGCCTCCTCGCCTTTTGCCAGCTTCATGCGGGCCAAGGCCGATTGCAGCAGCAGGTAGTTGGTAAGCTTGGGGATGGTCTCCTCGGGACGGATGGTCAGCGCCTGGTTCAGCGCGATCGCCTGCGGCATCTTACGGGTATCGAGCGCGAAAACCTGCCGTTCCTCGGCGACGGCTGCGGCAAGCGGCTCGCTGAAAGGCCGCGAGGGCAGCGTCATCTCATAGGGCGGGCTGCGGCCGGTCTGGCCGGCGGCATCCTTGGCGACGAGGGTAATGCGCACCGGCTTGCCGGCAAGCGGATGTTCGGTCAGATTCCGGCTGGTCACGCCCTTGGCGTCGCGGGCGTTGCGGCGGGGAATATCCAGCCGGTACTCCGGCAGCGGATAGAGCGGCGTCGCCGTCGGATCGGCCTCGACGGGAATAATCTCCGCATGGGCCTCCTGGACGCCGTAGTCATCCTTGACGGTGAAGCCGATTTCCAGCGCGCCATTGACGCTGACCTTCGGCATGCCATCAAAGGCGATTTCGGGTGCCTTGTCAGGCAGCACGTCGAAGCTCCAGCGGCGACCATTGACCTCGAGCGCGCCGTTTTCCTCAAGCTTCATCACATGCGTCTGCGCGACGAGGGCATTGTTGGCAGGCGCGCCGGCCGTCGGCTGCTCGCCGGCAGGTGCAGGCACCTGCGGCGGCTTTGCGTCGGCCTGCAGGGCGATATCCCGCGCCTCGCCGTTCGCCTTGCGGAACACGACCTTTTCAGCCGTCTTTCCGCCGCTGACACGCACGGTGAGACCGGAAAACTGCGGAATGCCGATCGGTCCCTGTTCGCTGCCGTCCGCGGTCAAGTAAATCGGCGCGCGGCCGGTATAGGAGGGCGGCGTCACCCAGGCGTCGATGCGCACCGCCGGATCGACCGCCACCTGCTCAGGCGCTGACTGCAATGCGTCGCCGATCGAGCCGCCGTTGAGCGACAGTGAATAGCCAAAAGCGGTGAAGAGCAGCAGAGCAGGGATGGCGCGCAGGGCGAAGCGGTCATGTGCGGCGATATCAGGCCGCGGCATGCCGGCATCGAGTGCTGCGATCTTTTCGGCCATGCGGACCTGGTGCTCACGCCAAAGTGCCCGCGAAAAGGGCGTGTCGTAGGCCGGTTCGTCTTCCTGGACGGCAACTGGCTGGTGCGGCAGGCCGTTGCGCTCTTCCAGCATGCGATCGGCTTCAGCGGTTTTCGGCCAGCGCAGTTGGCGGAAGGGGACAAGCGAGACGAGGAACGCCGCGGCAAAGGCGATCAGCAGCAGGATGCGCAGCCAGTCCGGCACGTTGCGGAAGATGCCGAACCAAGAGGCTGAGAAATAGAGCGCGACGATGCAGAGGACCGGCATCAGCAGCGGCAGCAACTGCTCGAAGAAGAGCACGGTGCGCGCCAGCAGGCGTTTCGTCGTTACCAGCCGGGCAAGCGAGGGCCGGAGCACAAATGCACCCTTGTTCCGCCTCGAGGGGCTTGTCATCGGGCCGGTCTCCGCGCTCTGGCGTTCTGGTACAGAGGGCGCTTCCGGCGATTGCGGGGCAATACGCTCATGAATGAAAGGATAACACTCTTTGTGGCGAAGGCGAGGGCGAACGGGCAGGAATACCGCCTTTTCACGTTTATTCGCCGAAAAGTGATGGTGCTGCTAAAGCGCGTCGCGATCTTTCAGATTCGCTTCTTGCGCTTTAACTCTTTGTTTTACGCATGTCGCTATCGCAAAACCGCTTCACACTTCTGCGCGACATGCTCTAGTCGAGCCAGGCCGGAACGGAATCCAGGCTGATCAGCTCAGCATAGGTCCTGCGCGGGCGAATCACATGAAAATCGCTGCCCTTGACCAGAACCTCGGGCACCAGCAGACGGCTATTATAGGTGCCGGCCTGCACCGCGCCATAGGCGCCGGCAGTGCTGACGGCCATCAGGTCGCCGGGCTTCGGCATCGCCATTTCGCGGTCGAGCGCCAGATAATCGCCCGTCTCGCAAACGGGGCCGACCACGTCGGCGCGGATGCGCGGCGCGTTCGCTGCCGAAATCGTTACCGGACGGATCTCGTGATAGGCCTCGTAGAGTGTCGGGCGGATGAGATCGTTCATCGCACCGTCGACGATGACGAAGGTCTTCTCGCCGCCGTCCTTCACGTACAGAACTTCGGTCACGAGGATGCCGGCATTCCCGACGATCAGCCGACCGGGTTCGGTGACGATCTTGCAGTTCAGGCCGCGCAGCTGGTTCTTGACGATCGCCGCATAGGCATCGGGCAGCGGCGGCGGATTGTTGTCATCCTTGTAGGGAACGCCAAGGCCGCCGCCGATGTCGACATGATGGATGGAGTGGCCGTCGGCACGCAGCGTCGCGACGAGATCGCGCAGCAGCTTGAAGGCGTCGTCGAAGGGCTGCAGCTCGGTGATCTGGCTGCCGATATGCATGTCGATGCCGGTGACTTCGATGCCGGGCAGCTTGGCGGCATGGGCATAGATGGCGCGGGCGCGATCCCAGGAGATACCGAACTTGTTTTCCTTCTTGCCGGTCGAGATCTTCGCATGGGTCTTGGCATCGACATCAGGATTGATGCGGAAGGAGACCGGCGCCTTCTTGCCGACGTTGACAGCGCGCTGGTTGAGAATCTCGAGCTCAGGTTCGGATTCGACGTTGAAGCAGTAGATGCCGGCCTCGAGGGCGAAATCCATCTCCTGCGGCGTCTTGCCGACGCCCGAAAACATGATGCGGCTGGCCGGAATGCCGGCAGCAAGCGCACGGCGCAGTTCGCCTTCCGAGACGACGTCGATGCCGGCACCGAGGCGTCCCAGGGTCTTCAGCACGGCTTGGTTCGAGTTCGCCTTCATCGCGTAGCAAACCATGGAGTCGACATCGGCGAAGGCTTCCGAGAAAACGCGATAGTGGCGCTCCAGCGTTGCTGTGGAATAAACGTAGAATGGCGTGCCGACCGCCCTGGCGATCTCGGGAACGGGGACGTTCTCGGCGTAAAGGATGCCGTCGCGGTAATCGAAATGGTTCACGGGGTGCGCGCCTTAAAGGAGGGGGTCAAGAAGGAAGGGCTTATCAACGGTGCCGGGCTGTTTCGTCGGCTTGGAAACGTCGCCTTCCTTCGTCGCCGCAGCACTCGGCGGATCGAGATCACCCTTGCGTCCGCATCCGGCAACGGCAAGGCCGATGACGGCGAGCACCGCCGTCAGGCGGATGAGGTGCGGCAAGCTCTTCTGCATGGATATCCTCTTGTGCGGCGTATGGCTGATATCGTTCATTTCGAACGACGGGATCTTCATAGCGAAGTTTGTCCGCCTTGTGCACCCTGATTGTTGGACGGCATTCCCGCGCTTGCAGCAAGGGGGAGGCGGCTTTCAGCCTCCCCCTATCTCTCAATTGCGGGCGCGCCAGAAGGCAATCTGCTTGCGTACCTCGGAGGGCGCCGTGCCACCGAAGCTCTTGCGGCTGGCGACCGAGGCTTCCACCGTCAACACGTCGTAGACCTTGTCGGTGATCGCGGAATGGATCGCCTGCAGATCGGAGAGCGGCAGCTCGGCAAGATCGCAGCCCTCGCTTTCGGCGAGCGCCACGGCGCGACCGGTGACGTGATGGGCGTCACGGAAGGGCAGGCCCGCTTCGCGCACCAGCCAGTCGGCAAGATCGGTCGCCGTCGAAAAGCCGGAGCCGGCCGCCGCCTTCATGCGCGCTGTATTGACGGCCATGTCGCGCACCATGCCGGTCATGGCGGCGATTGCCAACTCCAGGCTCTCGGCCGCGTCGAAGACCTGCTCCTTGTCTTCCTGCATGTCCTTGGAATAGGCGAGCGGCAGGCCCTTCATGATCGTCAGCAGCGCGATCAGCGAGCCATTGATGCGGCCGGTCTTGGCGCGCACCAGTTCGGCCGCATCGGGGTTCTTCTTCTGCGGCATGATCGAGGAGCCGGTCGAGAAAGCGTCGGACAGGCGCACAAAGCCGAATTGCGGGGTCGACCAGATGACGATCTCTTCGGCGAGGCGCGACAGATGCATGCCCGTAATCGCGGCGATCGACAGGAATTCGATGGCGAAGTCGCGGTCGGAGACGGTGTCGATGGAGTTGCGGGTCGGCTCGCGGAAACCAAGCGCCTTGGCCGTCATGTGGCGATCGATCGGATAGCCGGTGCCGGCAAGGGCGGCCGCACCAATCGGGCTTTCGTCCAGGTGCTCGATGGCGTGGCGCACGCGCGAGCGGTCACGGCCGAACATTTCGACATAGGCCATGCAGTGATGGCCGAAGGTGACGGGCTGGGCGGTCTGCAGATGGGTAAAGCCCGGCATGACGCTTTCGGCATGTTCCTCGGCGCGGTCGAGGAAGGCGGCGATCAAGCCGGTGAGCATCTTCTCGGTCTTCTCGAGTTCTTCCTTCACCCAGAGGCGGAAGTCGAGCGCCACCTGGTCGTTGCGCGAGCGGGCGGTGTGCAGCCGGCCGGCCGCCGGCCCGATCAGCGTCGCCAGGCGCGCCTCGATATTCATGTGGATGTCTTCGAGCCGGCGCGAGAATTCGAAATTGCCGCTTTCGATTTCTGACAGGATCGTGTTTAGCCCGTGAACGATCTTGTCCCTATCGTCTGATGAAATGATCCCCTGATGGGCGAGCATCGTCGCATGGGCGACGGAACCGCGGATATCCTGCGCGAATAGCTTCTTGTCGAAACCGATCGAGGCATTTATCTCCTCCATGATCGCGTCCGGGCCGGAGGCGAAGCGCCCACCCCACATCTGGTTGGAGGATTTGGTGTCCGTATTTTTCTCGGCCATAAGATGCCCGTCCTGGAGAATGAAATGACGACGAAAAAACCATTCGGCCTGCCGTCCGGAAAACTGATCGCAATCGCCGCCGTCGCAGGTGTCGTTGCAGGTGCGGCAGCGGTATACGTGAAGGAGACGGGCATTGGCAATGGCATCGCCAGCAGCGCTTCAGCCGAATGCGCGCTGGCAAAGGAGCGCGCCGCCAATCTGGCGCCGCTCATGAAGGGGCAGGTCGCCGCCATGGTTGCCGCCAACGAGCCGCGCAAGCTGACCGCGGTTTCCTTCAACGAACCGGACGGTAAACCGCTGACGCTCGATCATTTCGCCGGCAGGACCGTTCTTCTCAATCTCTGGGCCACGTGGTGTGTGCCCTGTCGCGAGGAGATGCCGGCGCTGAACGCTCTGGAAAAGGAGATGGGCAGCGACAAGTTCCAGGTCGTGCCCGTCAATATCGACACTGGCAATGATGAAAAGCCGAAGAGTTTCCTTGCCGAGACCGGTGTCGATGCGCTGCAGCTTTACCGAGACAATACGATCGGCGTCTTCAACAGCTTGAAGAAGGAAGGTCTCGCTTTCGGCCTGCCGGTGACGCTGCTGCTCGACGACAAAGGCTGCCTGATCTCCGCCATGAACGGGCCTGCCGCCTGGGATAGTGAAGATGCAAAGGCGCTGATCAAGGCTGTGATCGGGTCGTGAGGATATTGCTCAGGAGTCTCCATCTCCTCTTATGAGGAAGACGCCCGCGAGTCCGATCAGGACGCAGCATTGCAGCAGGAACATGGGTGTTTCGGTCGACATGGCATTCCTCCCGTTCTCGGCAAGGAAAGCATTTCGCGGGCGTGCGGTCCACTCGCCCTTTCTGATGATGTCTGCTTATCGCGTCGGGACGGGCACTTCGCCACGATAATCATAGAAGCCGCGGCCGGATTTGCGTCCGAGCCAGCCGGCTTCGACATATTTCACCAGCAGCGGGCAGGGGCGATACTTCGAGTCCGCCAGGCCGTCATGCAGCACCTGCATGATCGACAGGCAGGTGTCGAGGCCGATGAAATCGGCAAGCTGCAGCGGCCCCATCGGATGGTTGGCGCCGAGCTTCATCGCCGTATCGATGGCGTCGACGGTGCCGACACCTTCGTAGAGCGTATAGATCGCCTCGTTGATCATCGGCAGCAGGATGCGGTTGACGATGAAGGCCGGGAAGTCCTCGGCGACGGTGACGGTCTTCTCCAGCGAGCCGACGAACTCCTTGGCGGCGGTGAAGGTCTTCTCATCGGTCGCAATGCCGCGCACCAGCTCGACCAGCTTCATGACAGGCACCGGGTTCATGAAATGTATGCCCATGAAGCGCTCGGCGCGGTCGGTGGCGGCAGCAAGCCGGGTGATGGAAAGCGAAGAGGTGTTGGTGGCCAGCAGCGCTTCCGGCTTCATCACCGGACAAACCTGGCTATAGATCTTGCGCTTGACGCTTTCGTCCTCGGTGGCCGCCTCGATGACGAGATCGGACGGGGCGAGATCGTTGACATCGGCGGAGCCTGATATGCGCGACAAGGTCGCCTTGCGTTCCTCGTCGGTCATCTTGCCGTTCGTCACCAGGCGGGCGAGATTGCCGTTGATGGTGGCGAGGCCGGATTCGATGCGGTCCTGTGAGAGATCGTAGATGTGGACCCGGTAACCTGCGGCGGCCGAAACATGCGCGATGCCGCAGCCCATCTGGCCGGCACCAATGATACCAATATTCTTCAACACCGCACTCATCTCCAAACCCCCGCTCGGCATTCGCCCCCGCGCTGCCGCATTATTAGCAATACTGCCGGACGAAGGATCGTCCGGCAGTATGTAGTAGACCGATAAAAGACAATTTTCCAGTCATTCGCAAGTGCGAAAGAAAGGCATTTGCCTCGCTCAGAGCGCCTTTTGCAATTCCGGCAGTGCTTCAAAGAGATCGGCGACGAGGCCATAGTCGGCGACCTGGAAGATCGGCGCCTCCTCGTCCTTGTTGATGGCGACGATCACCTTACTATCCTTCATGCCGGCGAGATGCTGGATGGCGCCGGAGATGCCGCAGGCGATATAGAGATCGGGCGCCACCACCTTGCCGGTCTGACCGACCTGCCAGTCGTTCGGGGCATAACCGGCATCGACGGCGGCACGGGATGCGCCGACGGCGGCGCCGAGCTTGTCGGCCACCGGCAGGATGACTTGCCTGAACTTCTCGGACGAACCGAGCGCCCGACCGCCGGAGATGATGACCTTGGCCGAGGTCAGTTCCGGCCGTTCCGAGGCCGACAGCGCATCGGAGACGAAACGCGACAGCCCCGGATCGGAGACCGCCGGGATCGCCTCGACAGAGGCAGAGCCGCCTTCAGCCGCGGAAGCAAACGAGGCGGTGCGCACGGTGATCACCTTCCTGGCATCGCTTGATTGCACCGTCTGGATGGCGTTGCCGGCATAGATCGGCCGCTTGAAGGTGTCGGCGGAAACGACCTCGATGATCTCCGAGACCTGGGCGACATCGATGAGGGCGGCCACCCGCGGCAGCACCGTCTTGCCGACCGAAGTGGCGGCCGAGACGATCGTGTCGTAGGAGCCGGCGAGCGAGACGATCAGGTCGGCCAGCGATTCGGCGAGATTGTTGGCAAGCGCGTCGCTTTCGGCGAGCAGCACCTTGGAGACGCCGGAAAGTTTTGCCGCCTGATCGGCCGCAGCCCTGGCAGCCTTGCCGGCAACCAGCACATGCACGTCGGAGCCGATCTGGCTTGCCGCCGTCAGCGCCTTGGCGGTCTGGTCGGAAAGGTGATTGCCGTCATGGTCGGCCAGAAGAAGAATGGTCATGATAGTTGCTCCTGTTCCAGCCCGATTACAGCACGCCGGCTTCGTTCTTCAGCTTGTCGACGAGTTCGGCGACCGACTTGACCTTGACGCCGGCCTTGCGGCCGGACGGCTCCTCGGTCTTCAGCACCTTCAGCCGCGGCGTCGTGTCGACGCCGAAATCGGCAGGGCTCTTCTTGTCGAGCGGCTTCTTCTTCGCCTTCATGATGTTCGGCAGCGAGGCATAACGCGGCTCGTTCAGTCTGAGATCGGTGGTGATGACCGCCGGCAGCTTGATCTCGATCGTCTGCAGGCCGCCATCGACCTCGCGGGTGACCTGCGCCTTGCCGTCCCCAATCTCGATCTTCGAGGCGAAGGTTGCCTGGGCTGAGCCCAGCAGCGCCGCCAGCATCTGGCCGGTCTGGTTCGAATCGTCGTCGATCGCCTGCTTGCCGACGATGACAAGCCCCGGCTGCTCGGCATCAGCCACCGCTTTCAGGATCTTGGCGACGGCGAGCGGCTCGACCTGATCGTCGGTCTCGACCAGGATCGCCCGGTCGGCGCCCATGGCGAGCGCCGTCCGCAGCGTCTCCTCGGCCTTGGCGGGGCCGATCGACACCACCACCACTTCTTCCGCCTTGCCGGCCTCCTTCAGCCGCAGCGCCTCTTCCACCGAGATCTCGTCGAACGGGTTCATCGACATCTTCACATTGGCAAGCTCGACACCCGTGCCATCCGGCTTGACGCGGATCTTCACGTTGTAGTCGACAACCCGCTTGACGGGCACGAGAATCTTCATGGGGTCCTTCCTTCAGGGAAAACTGGCTTCAGAGACTTTTCTAGAAAATGCGCGCTCAGGCGCTGCTCCGATTGTCGAATGGCGACATGGATACGCGTTTTTCCTCCAATTTCAACGCTCGCATGACGCAGGCAGGCGATTTGACGGGCAATATATGGACGTTTACGTTCACGTCAATATCGCTATGAGCGCCGACCCCAGGGGAAGCGCTGCCCTATCCCGCCCCCCGTTCCGGCGGCGGTGCTCGGAACGGCGCCGGGACTGTTTCTCACGGCCCGAGGTGTGACGATCTCCCGGTCGAAGAGCGGCACGCCGGACCGGCGCAAGACGAGGATTAAAATACCTCCGGCAATGATGCCGCCGACATGCGCGCCCCAGGAAACATCGCTTTCGGGTGTGATCGCCAGCATGACGAACTGCTGCCCGATCCACAAAAGCAGCGGCACGAAAGCCGGCAGGGGCAACGGCACACGGAAGAAGACCAGCACCCAAACCCTGACGCGCGGATGCAGCATGACATAGGCGGCAACCACGCCGGAGATCGCTCCCGATGCGCCGACCAGCGGCGCTTGCGACGTCATGCTGAACAGGCCGTGGCAGAGCGCGCCGGCGGCTGCGCAGGCGAGGTAGAACATCAGGAAGCGCAGATGCCCCATCGCATCCTCGACATTGTCGCCGAAGACCCATAGGAAGATCATGTTACCGGCGAGATGCCAGAAGCCGGCGTGGACGAAGGCATAGGTGAGATAAGTCAGCGGTTCCGGCACGATTTCGAGCCCCGGCGCCAGCACCGCATCGCCGAAGACGATGGCCGGGATGTAACCGAGCCCGACTGTTGTCGCCTGGGCTGCCTGCTCGCTCTCCAGGCTGGTGAATAGCCAGATTGCGACATTCAGCGCGATCAGCGAGAGGGTCACCCACTGGACCTTGATATATTTCAGCGTATTGGCGTCGTGAAGTGGTATGAACATAAAGGCCCCCCGGCGATCGTCGTCGCGGCGAACCTATCTGTTTTTTCCGGGAACCCAAAGCACATCTGCTTGGCCCCGGTCATTTGCATGGCGCGCAGCGACGAAGAGGAAATCCGAGAGCCGGTTGACGTATTTCCTCGCCGACTCGCTGACGATTTCGCCGTCGGTGTGGGCAAGCGCCACCATCAGACGTTCGGCGCGCCGGGCAATCGTACGGGCAAGGTGCAGATATGCGGCAGCGGGGCTGCCGCCCGGCAGGATGAAGGATTTCAGCGGCTCGAGACCGGCGTTCAACTGATCGATATCGCTCTCGACGCGGGCGACCTGAGTCTCGATGATCCGCAGTGGTTCGTAGGCCGGCGTCTCACCGATATCCGGTGTGGCGAGATCCGCGCCGAGATCGAAGAGATCGTTCTGGATCGACATCAGCATGGCGTCGAGTTCGGGCAAGCCTGATGTGTGCAGCCGCGCCAGGCCGATCGCGGAATTGGCCTCGTCGATCGTGCCATAGGCTTCGACCCGCAGATCGTCCTTTGTCCGACGCGGGCCGGACACCAACCCGGTCGTGCCGTCATCGCCGGTTTTGGTGTAGATCTTGTTGAGTTTTACCATGTCGCACCGCCTAGCGGGAGGATTGTCGTTCCACCCCGACCTCCGTCATGCTCGGGCTTGACCCGAGCATCCAGATCGCATCGATCAGAGGCCGTGGCATAGATCCTCGGCTCAATGCCGAGGATGACGGAGAATGGAGTTGGCCCTTTCGCCAAACTTGATGCTGCGTGAAGAGACACCCCATCCGGGATCACGTCTCCTTGGTCATTCCCACTCCTCATCACACCAACCACTCCATAGTTTCCGTCAGCTCGGACGGCCGCCGCCGGTCAGCCAGAGCGTGATCATAATCAGGACGACGGCGATTGCCTGCAGCAGGACGCGAAGCTGCATCAGCTTGTTGGAAAGGTTGGCATC
This sequence comes from Rhizobium sp. YTUHZ044, assembly GCF_051123975.1. Lineage (NCBI taxonomy): Bacteria > Pseudomonadati > Pseudomonadota > Alphaproteobacteria > Hyphomicrobiales > Rhizobiaceae > Rhizobium > Rhizobium sp. YTUHZ044. Next base: position 3,926,069 of record NZ_CP101426.1, on the reverse strand, counting down.
ACCGCCCTTCATCATGTTGAAGAGGCCGCGGATCAGCACGAGGGCGACGATGCCCATGACGATGATCGCAAGGATATAGGTGGCCGTGGACATGGTATTCAGCTTTCTCGGTCAATCGGTCCAGCGCATCAGATTGTAGAAGAGGTCTGCCGGAAGCAGTCGCTTCAGGAGCATGCCCTGTTTAGCCGGAGTCGTTACAGGATAATGTGGCTTTGGTCTTTTCGAGTTCAATGCTTGTTTCAATACGGAGTAGACCGCGTCGGGGCCAAGTTTGTGGCGGTTGACCGGCCCCGATCCGTCGAGCCTCGCCAACTGTCTGGCATAATCTGCTGCGTGCGGCGAATTCTCGAGATCGATGTTTTCCCTGATCTTTGCGAGCGCGTTGGCGGTGAAACGCGTGGCGATCGGCCCAGGCTCGATCAGACTCACATGGATGCCGCTGCCGTAAAGCTCCATACGCAGGGTGATGCTGAGCCCCTCGAGCGCAAATTTCGAGGCGGTATAGGCACCGCGATAGCGATAGGGGACCAGGCCGAGAATGGAGGAGCATTGCACGATCCGTCCGTGACCATGTTTGCGCATCGAGGGGATGAGCTGCCGCGTCAATTCGTGCCAGCCGAAGAAGTTCGCTTCGAACTGTGCGCGCAGCGCCGCCGTCGACAGATCCTCGACGGCGCCAGGCTGGCCGTAGGCACCATTGTTGAAGAGCGCGTCGATGCGGCCGCCGCTGCGGCCGAGGGCCGCGCCGACGAAGTCGGAAATCGTCTCGGCCCTGGCATAATCCATCACGAAGGCCTCGATGCCGTCGGCTTCCAGTGCCGGCAGATCATCCGCCTTGCGCACCGTCGCAAAGACACGCCAGCCATCGGCCTTCAGCGCCCGGGCGCAGTAAGCGCCGATGCCGGAGGAACAGCCGGTGACGACGATTGTGCGCTGTTCCGCCATGGAATGATTCCTGTACAAAATGAGACTCGTTTCCCATATTCGGCCAGAGGATACAATCTGGAAGCCGGGGACGGAATGCGGAAGGTGCTGCGCACGATCTACGACGTGGTCTACGACGCGATCTGTCACATGGTCGAGGATGACGGATTTGCAATGGCGAGCCACGTGGCGCTGTCGAGCCTGCTTGCGGTTTTTCCCTTCCTGATCTTCGGCACGGCGCTTGCAAGCTTCCTCGGCGCCGATCAGTTTTCCTCCACCGCCATCCATCTGATCTTCGACACCTGGCCGGAAGCGATCGCCAAGCCGCTCGCCGACCAGGTGCTGCAGGTCCTGACCATTCAGCGCGGCGGGCTGCTGACGGTCTCGGTGCTGGCGGCTGCCTATTTCGCCTCGAACGGCGTCGAAGCGCTGCGCATCTCGCTCAACCGTGCCTATCGGGTGCAGGAAACGCGGCCGTGGTATTTCACCCGCCTCGCCAGCCTCGGCTATGTGCTGATTGCCGTCATCATCTTCGCGGCGATCAGCATTCTGCTGGTGGCCGTGCCATTGGCTCTCGACTATGCCAGGAAATGGCTTCCGCTGTTTGCCGATACGCTCGACATCGTCTTCAGCTGGCGCATCTACGGCACGCTTGTCGTGCTCACCGTCGGGCTGCTCGTCATGCATCTGTGGCTGCCGGCCGGTAAGCGGCGGGTGTTCGACGTCATTCCCGGCGTGCTGCTGACGCTGCTTCTGTGGCTCGCCGGCGCGCTGGTCTTTGCCTATTATCTTGCGACCTTCGCCAATTATACGGCGACCTATGCCGGTCTCGCCTCGGTGATGATCGTGCTGATCTTCCTCTACATGGTCGGCGTCATCTTCATCATCGGCGCAGAGATCAACGCGGCGCTGATCAAGTTCCGCGTCTTCCGGATGTTCTCGCACACGCTTTCGATCGTCGGCAGAGAGCGTGCCGAACGGCGGTCAGAGCCCGACAAGGCGGCGAATATCGGCCCCTGACATGCCCTGGGCACGCAATTCGGCAAGGCCGCTGTCACCTTCGCTTTTCGAAAGCTTGCGGCCATCGGCGTCGAGGATGAGACGATGATGGTGATAGAGAGGCTGGGGCAGGCCGAGCAGCACCTGCAGCAGCCGGTGGACCGACGTGGCGTGGAAGAGGTCGAGCCCACGCACGACATGGGTGACGCCCTGCAGCGCATCGTCGACGACCACCGAAAGATGATAGCTCGAGGGTGCATCCGAGCGAGACAGGATGACGTCTCCCCAGACCTCGGGTTCGGCGGCGATCTCGCCCGTCCTGCCGTCGCCGGTTTCGGTCCAGAACAGCAGTTCGCCGATCAGGTCGAGCGCCTTGCGCATATCGAGCCGCCAGGCATGTTTTTTCCCGGAGGCAAGAATATCCCGCCATTCGGCCTCGAGCCGCTCGCGATCAATCGGCGGGTAATGTGGCGTGCCATCGGGGTCGCGCGGCCAGGATTGGCCCGTTGCCTCGTAGGCGGAGACACGTGCCTTCACCTCGCCGCGCGTCAGGAAGGCGGGGTAGACCAGGCCGCGCTCGATCAATGCGTGGAGCGCCGCCTGATATTCCGGGAAATGTTCCGACTGCCGCCGCACCGGGCTTTCCCAATCGATAGCAAGCCAGTCGAGGTCCCTCAGGATGCCGGCCTCAAATTCGGGGGTGCAGCGCGCCTGGTCGATATCCTCGATGCGCAGCAGCAGGCGGCCATTTTCGGCTTCGGCCATGTCGCGGTTCAAAAAGGCCGACAGCGCATGGCCGAGATGCAGCGGTCCGTTCGGACTCGGCGCAAAACGAAAGACAGGCTTTTGACGCTCGCTCGTGGTCATGCTTTCTTCTGCCACGGATTTTGGTTTCGAACCACTGGGAGGACGCGTGCAGATCATCCGTAACGACGATGACGTCAGGCTGGGGCTCGAAGCATTGCTGCGCCTCGACCCTCGCCTTGCACCAATCGCGGCGGATGCAGGGCCTGTCCCATTGCGGTTGCGTGAACCCGGCTTTGCCGGCCTTGCCCATATCATCGTCTCGCAAATGGTCTCGCGCGCCAGCGCCGAGGCGATCTGGCGGCGGATGCTGCCGGCGGACGGGCCGTTGACGGCCGAAGGCTACGTGCTGCTTGCGCCGGAAGCATGGCGGGAATTCGGCCTGTCGCGCGCCAAGGCCGACACGCTGTCGCGGATTGCTGAAGCGGTTGTCTCCGACCGCCTCGATCTTTCCGGCCTCTGCCTGAAACCGCCGGACGAAGCGCTTGGTGAACTCACCGCCTTAAAGGGCGTCGGTCCGTGGACGGCGGAGGTCTATCTGATGTTCTGCGGCGGCCATGCCGATGTCTTTCCAGCCGGCGATGTGGCGCTGCAGAATGCCGTCGGTACCGCGCTTGGACTTGCGGCGCGGCCGCAAGCCAAGGCGCTTGCCAGGCTCTCGCAAGTCTGGTCGCCATGGCGCTCGGTGGCGGCGCGGCTTTTCTGGGCCTATTACGCCACGAAAATGCGGCGCGACATGCTGCCGATCGGCTGATCGGCAACACTCTTCAAATTGCCTTTATCCTCTGAATTTATTGGACTTCACAATCCTGTAACAACCGGCCTAATATACAGATGCAGATGCCGAATCGATCAGGAGAGTCCCTTGACGATTGCAGTCTCCCCGCAGGCCCTGCCGGCGCTCGTCCTGAACGCTGACTACCGGCCGCTGAGTTATTATCCCTTGTCGCTCTGGTCCTGGCAGGACGCGATCAAGGCGGTCTTTCTCGACCGTGTGAACATCATCGCGGAATATGAACATTCGGTTTCCTCACCGAGCTTTTCGATGCGGCTTCCGAGTGTCGTGTCCCTGAAGACTTACGTTCAGCCATCGCGCAATCCGGCTTTCACCCGGTTCAACGTCTTCCTGCGCGACCGGTTCGAGTGCCAGTATTGCGGCTCTCATGACGATCTGACGTTCGACCACGTCATCCCGCGTGCCCATGGCGGCGAGACGACCTGGGAGAATGTCGTGGCAGCCTGCTCGCCCTGCAATCTGCGCAAGGGCAGCAAGCTTCCGAAGCAGGCGGGCATGTTCCCGGCGCAAAAGCCCTACCAGCCGACGGTGCAGGATCTGCACAATAACGGCCGGCTGTTTCCGCCCAACTATCTGCATGAAAGCTGGCTCGACTATCTCTACTGGGATACCGAACTGCAGCCCTGATAGGCTCGCCTCACGCAGATTTGCGGACGCCGACGAAGGCGAAAGCTGCCAGCAGAATACCGGCGATCACGTTCCAACCTGCAAAAGACAGGCCAAGCACCCGCAGCGCTGCATCGGTGCAGGATGGACCTTTGATCGTATTGAGCTCGGTCAGCAGATCGCCGGCATTGCTCGTCATGCTGTTTGCGGTCGTCGAGCAGGTCGCCGGCCCCGGCCAGAAATGCCATTCCACGCCGGCGTGATAGACGCCCATGCCGGCCGTCACCAGCATCAGGATGCCGGCCGCAAGCAGCATTGCCCGGGAAATCCAGTTCGGCAGACCGGCAAGCTCGCATATGGCGGCGAGAATGGCGATCGGGATGGCATAATAATAGGGCTGGCGCTGCAAGAGGCAGAGTGCGCAGGGAATATAGCCGCCGATATATTGGAAGCCGAGCGCGGCGCCGACCACCGCCGCCATGCCGATAGCGAGCAATATCGAATAGGTAAAGCCGGGGCGGACGAGCGGCGAAGAGATGGCAGTCATGGCGGAACTCCGCAAGATGGGCCTAGTGAGCGAAAGAGCGGTAGCCGACATATAGCACGATCACGGCCCCGGCACCGATGCCGACGATCTGGCCGAGGCGCTTTTCGATGAAATGCCGGATCGGCTCGCCGTAGCGGCGCAGCAGCCAGGCGAGGAACAGGAAACGCGCGCCGCGCGCAACGATCGCCGAAACGATGAAAAGACCGAGATTGACGTGGATGACGCCGGACAGGATGGTCACGATCTTGATCGGCGGCAGATGTGCGAGACCTGATGTGACGAGCAGCAACAGGATCCACTCGTAGGTGACATAGGCCTTCATCTGCTCAAAGGCATCGAGCTTGCCGTAGAATGCGAGAACCGGCCGCGCCACCGTCTCGTAGGCGTAAAAGCCGAGCGCCCAACCGGCGATGCCGCCGAGCACGGAGGCGACGGTCGCGATCAGCGCATAGCGATAGGAGCGTTCCGGCTTGGCAAGCGCCATCGGCAGAAACAGCACATCGGCGGGGACGAGAAAGACGGAGCTTTCGACGAAGGCGATGACGGCGAGCCAGACTTCGGCCGATTTGCGCGAGGCCAGAGACATGGTCCAGTCGTAAAGTCTGCGAAGCATTCCATTCCTTTCCTATTGCGGTGCAAAAAGCTTTAGGGGTCGTATGCGGCGCTGTAAATGCTCGCCCGTGTCCTTCGTGCCACCGTCGTCTAAAAATTTTGTGATGCGGAGGCGTCGCCGCCTCTCCCAAGATTTCATGGGATTGCGAATCGGCCATTCTAGGGCAAGGTTTACGTGGTCGACGTGCAGGGTGGCATGAGAATGTTCAAAGTGATTGAAGGCGGCCTTGGGCGGGCCGTGCAGATGAATGACCGGGCCGAAGCGGGTTCGGGACCGAGCCGGGAAGATGTGCGCCGGGAAGCGAACCGGCGGCTCAAGGAAAGTGGTTATCACCCGTCCCGCATTCGGGAATTTGCCACCGGCGTGCCGATGCTGGCCTCCCTGAGATACCTGTCGATGCAGATCGATTTCGCGGCCGAGACCTTGTCGCGGCTCGACCCGATCCCGGACGATTTCCGCTCTGACGGCTATTGGCCGGCGGGCTGAGACGATCGCCGCGTCAGGATAGATCCATCGACTTTTCCCATTGCTGACGCAGGACGTTCATTTCGGTGCGTTTTTGCGCCATTTCGCTGACGACGGCGCGCAAGTTGGGATGATGCGACATGAACATATTGAAATCGCGCCGCTCGAGCACCTCGAACTGACAGAAGTCGACGGCGATGACGTCTGCCGTGCGCCTTCCGCCGCTCAGCAACGCCATTTCCCCGAAGAAGGCGCCCGGTTCCAGGCGGATCGCACCGCTGGCGAGACGTACTTCGACCGCGCCTGAGGAGATGAAATACATGCTGTCGCCGCGATCGCCGCGACGGATGACGCGTTCGCCTGGTGGAGCCGACTTCGCCTTGAAGAGCAGCAGCAGCTCTTCCTGCGCATCTTCCCCGACCTGAGAGAACAGCGGAAAGGTTTCGATCAGCTGCTGCATCTTCAACTGATGCTGGCGTTCTCGTTCCTCGCCGAGCGCCCTGATTTTTTCCAGTTCTTTGCCGAGCGTCTTCTGCCTCTTTCTGCCGAAATTTTCGAAGAGCGAGGGCCATTGCGCATGGATATGTTTCTTCAGGCCCTCGGTTGCGATGATCACGATCGGGTTGAGTGTGATCGACAGGATCGCTGCGGCAAGGATCAGATCCTGGCCTTCATGCGGCAGAAGCCCGAGCGAGACGCCGAGGCCGGCAAGGATGAAGGAAAATTCGCCGATCTGGGCAAGGCCGCCGGCCAAGGTCAGCCCCATGCCGATCGGATATCGCAGCAGCATGACGATGGCGAAGGTGATGACGGCCTTGCCGAGAATGACGAGCGCCAGGGCGCCGATCACGGCCAACGGTTGGCGAACCAGGATCGAGGGGTCGAAGAGCATGCCGACCGAGACGAAGAACAGCACGGAGAAGGCGTTCTGCAAGGGCAGTGAATCGGCCGCTGCTCTGTGGCTGAGCTGGGATTCGCTCATGACGACGCCGGCGAAAAAGGCGCCGAGTGCAAAGGAGACACCGAAAATCGCCGCCGAGCCGAAAGCGATGCCGAGCGCGATTGCCAGCACCGTCAGCGTGAAGAGTTCGCGCGAGCCGGTGCGGGCGATCATCGTCAGCAGCCAGGGCACGATACGGGGGCCGAGGAAGATTGCCATCGCGGCGAAAGCCAGCACCTTGAACAAGGTCAGTCCGATCGTCAACACCAGCGGCAGCTCACCGAGGCCGTGATTCGTATCAACGGCGTGGCCGCCGAGAAGCTCTGCCAGCGCCGGCAGCAGCACCAGCGCCAGCACCATCACCAGATCCTCGACAATCAGCCAGCCGACGGCCACGCGCCCGCTCGGCGCATTGACGAGATTGCGCTCCTCCAGCGCCTTCAGGAGTACGACCGTACTCGCTACCGAGAGGCTGAGCCCGAACACGACGCCGGCGCCGAGGCTCCAGCCCCAGAGCGTGCAGAGGCCGATACCCAGCAGAGTGGCCAGAATAATTCGGCCGATCGCGCCCGGCACAGCGATCCCGCGTACGGCAAGCAGGTCGGAAGCGGAAAAATGCAGGCCGACGCCGAACATCAGCAGGATGACACCCATTTCGGCAAGCTGGCCGGCAAGGGCGGTATCGGCGACGAAACCTGGTGTGAGTGGCCCGATCAGGATGCCGGCCATCAGATAGCCAACGAGCGGCGGCAGTCGCAGCCGGTCGGCGCCATAACCGAGGACCGCCGCGAAAACAAAACTGACGGCGACCGTCGCGATGAGTCCCACTTCCTGATGCACGTCTGCCCTCGCCTGATGGTAACGGCGCCACCTTGGACGAAGCGCAAGCAAAATTAAATAGTTGATTTGCGTTTTGCGGCTGCTCTCGGAAGCGTCGGCTTGGTCACGAACAATAAATTCCGCGTCCACTCCAGAATGACAGGTTTGCCGCCTATGTCGGAACCACTTCCCTTTTGCTTCGTTGGCCCTTTAGACAAGGAGAAACGACATGCGAAAGATCATTCTGAACTGTGCCGTGACGGCCCTTGCCGCCTGCTCGTTTGCAGCGCCTGTTCTCGCCGACAGCGTCTATGTCAGGGAGCGTTCGTATGACGATGACTATCGTTACGAGCGGGAGCGGCCCGGCATCACCATCAGTGAGCGCGGCGTCACTCTCGGCGCTGTGCGCGAACGTGAGCACCGCCGCTACCGACATGATGGCTGCGAAACCAGGAGCGTCACCCGTCAGACCGATGAAGGCGAAGTAACCCGGACGGTTAGGCGCTGCTATTGACGAAGATTCGCGACAAAGACGAAGCCCGGCTCCCGCAAGCCGGGTTTTCGCGTTTCGAATGGCACGCACGCGCAATGCGGTGGTGGAAGTGATCAGGCGGTGTTATGAGCACCCTTTCGTTCGAAGCGCATTTTCGGCGCACAGAACCCCGCACAGGAATTTTTCAGTATGATTGAGCTTACCCCATCCCAGATCGTCGCACTTAAACTCGCCAAGGCCGGAGATCTCTATCCTCAGCCAGCAATTAAATGGACGCATCAGAACGCGACGGTGACCTACGCAAAGACCGACCGCTGGAAAGAGCGGCCGCAGAAGGTGAAATCGGTCACGGCTAAGACGCTGGGCGAGTTGAGAGAGCCGGGCTTCCTCGAGCGGCGGCATCTCGACGATGACGCATCAAAAGATGTCTACGGCATCACGATGGCCGGCAAGATGTGGCTGCTGAAGAACAAGTAGTTTCGGGCAGATGTGAATTCGTTCCGTGCTTCCGCGTCAGCTTGATGATGCGGAGGCGTGACACGATTGTATTCGGGATAATGGTGCCGCTAAGCGGAGCATAATCGAACCAGTCCGCCTTCGTTCCTGACGGAACTGCGGCGCGGCTGCATCCGCCTCAATGCTCTCTTCGGCTCGCCGACCGAAGCTCACAGAGCGGAGGCTGGTGCCCCATGCCGGGGTCGAACCAGCACTTCTTTCGAAACTCGATTTTGAGTCGAGCGCGTCTACCAATTCCGCCAATGGGGCAACGGATACGGACGGGCGGCTGTCTAACATGCGAGCGCCCGCGCGCGCAAGACGGGCCGGCGAAGTTATCGCAATGAAGCGTTGGAAGATCCGGCCTGGTCTCGAGGCCGGATCCTGTTTCATATCAGTGGGCGGCGGCAGGGGCCGGGTTGGTCAGGCCGGACTTCTTCAGTGTGATCGCCAGGATCGAAGCCAAGAGGCAGAAGGCGCCGGCGACGAAGAAGGCGGGCAGGTAGCTCGACAGCTCCGTGCGCGACAGGCCGGCGCCATAGGCGGCGGTGGCGGCGCCCAGCTGATGGCCGGCAAAGACCCAGCCGAAGACGAGGCCGGCCTTTTCGCGGCCGAAGCGGTCGGCGGCAATCTTGACGGTCGGCGGCACGGTGGCAATCCAGTCGAGACCGTAGAAGATCGCGAAGATCGAGAGGCCATAGAAGCTGAAATCGCTGAAGGGCAGGTAGAGCAGCGAGAGACCGCGTAGGCCGTAATACCAGAACAGCAGCCAACGATTATCGAAGCGGTCGGAGAGCCAGCCGGAGCCGATGGTGCCGAAGAAATCGAAGATGCCCATGACGGCAAGCACGCTGGCGGCTGCCACCGGCACGATGCCGAAATCGCCGCAGAGGGTGACGAAATGGGTCTGGATCAGGCCGTTGGTGCTGAGGCCGCAGATGAAGAAGGTCGCAAACAGGATCCAGAAGGTCGAGGTCGTCGATATTTCGCGGAGCGTGGTGATCGGCGTCATCAGCGCAGCGCCGAGCGTCGTGCGGGCCGGCGCTGGCGCGACATGGGCTTCTCCCAGCGACGGCAGGTTCACGTCCGACGGGCGGTCACGCATGAAGAGAAGGACGAGAAGCGCGGCAACCATGATCATGGCGCAGACGAAGAACACGGTGGCACGCCAGCCGTAGCGTTCGGTGAGTTCCGCCATCAGCGGCAGGAAGACGAGCTGGCCGGTTGCCGAACTCGCCGAGAGCATGCCGACGACAAGGCCGCGGTGCTTGACGAACCAGCGCGTCGAAACCGTTGCCGCCAGCACCATGGCCGTCAGGCCGGTGCCGAAGCCGACGACGATGCCCCACAGCGCCAGCAGATGCCAAAGCCTGGTCATGAACAGCGAACCGATGAAGCCTGCGCCAATCAGCGCCAGTGCAAAGACGATGACCTTTCGCACGCCGAAATAATTCATGAAGGCGGCGGCGAACGGACCCATGAAACCGAAAAGGATCAAGCGAATCGCAAGAGCGGAGGAAATCTGCGACGTTTCCCAGCCGAACTCATCCTGGAGCGGCTTGATGAGGACGCCGGGGGCGCCCATGGCGCCTGCCGTCACCAGCATGGTCAGGAAGGTCGCGGCAACGACGACCCAACCGTAGTGAATGTTGCGCCGCGCAAGGGAAGAGGCAAGAACTGCTGAAACCATGAGGGGATTCCATTCGAATTCAGGTGGAGAAGATACAGAGCCGATTTACATGATGATCATCATATTTCTTGCTTATTGATGATGGACATCATATATTTTGTCAAGCGACGATTTCTGGAGATGAAGATGCGGGTCAGCCGCGAAAAATTTGCCGAGAACCGCGAGAAGATACTCAGTGTTGCCGGCGTGCTCTTTCGCGAGAACGGTTTCGACGGCGTCGGTGTCGTCGATATCATGAAGGCGGCGGGGCTGACGCATGGCGGCTTCTACGGCCACTTCAGTTCGAAGGACGAGTTGGCGCTTGAGGTCAGCCGCAAGCTGATCGACAAGGTCGAGAGGCGCTGGAAGGAACATATTGCCGAGTCTCCCGACCGGCCGCTGCAGGCACTTCTCGACCATTATATTCACTGGCGCACGGTTGACGATCCGGGCGGCAGCTGTGTTTTCGCGACCTTGATTCAGGAGGTGAGCCGCAGCCACGGCGCGATGCGCGCCGTCTTCAGCGACGGGCTATCCGTATTGGTCGACACACTTGCCGATATCGTTCCCGGAAAGACCGAGGACGAGCGCCGCGCCAATGCAGCGACGACGCTCTCATCGATGATGGGGGCCGTTATTCTTGCCCGCGCCGTCGAGGACAGGGCGCTTGCCGAGCAGTTTCTGGTGACGATGCGTCGGCAGCTCGATCCCGCCGGCGGTTACTTGAAGCCGGCGACGGCGCGCGGGACATAGGGGGCTTCCAGGGCCGCGATTTCCTCGGCGGTGAGTTTGACCGAGAGCGAGGCAACGGCATCGTTCAGGTGGTTCGGTTTGGATGCGCCGATGATCGGCGCGGTCACCACGCTCTTCTGAAGGATCCAGGCGGTGGCGACCTGGGCGCGGGAGATGCTGCGGGCTCTGGCGATTTCGGCGACGGCATCGACGATCTTGCGGTCGGCATCGATGGACTGCGTGTAGAGCGTCTTGCCGAATTCGTCGGTTTCGCTACGCGCCGTCGTCTCGTCCCAGTCGCGGGTCAGACGGCCGCGGGCCAGCGGGCTCCAGGGAATGACGGCGATCTTCTGGTCTGCGCAGAAGGGCAGCATTTCGCGCTCTTCCTCGCGGTAGAGCAGGTTCAGGTGGTCCTGCATGCTGACGAACTCGGTCCAGCCGTTCAGCCGGGAGACGTAGAGCGCCTTGGTGAATTGCCAGGCATACATGGATGAGGCGCCGATATAACGTGCCTTGCCCGATTTGACGACGTCATGCAGCGCTTCCAGCGTTTCCTCGATCGGCGTCGTATAGTCGAAACGATGGATCTGGTAGAGATCGACATAGTCGGTGCCGAGGCGCCGCAGGCTATTGTCGATCTCGTCGAAGATCGCTTTGCGCGACAGACCGGCACCGTTCGGGCCCGGCCGCATGCGGTTGAACACCTTGGTCGCAAGCACGATGTCTTCGCGCTTGGCAAAGTCTTTGATGGCACGGCCGACGATCTCCTCCGAAGAGCCGTTGGAATAGGTGTTGGCGGTGTCGAGGAAATTGATTCCGAGGTCGATCGCCTGCTTGATTATCGTCCGGCTTTCCTCTTCCCGCAGGCTCCAGGCATGATTGCCGCGGCCGGGATCACCGAAGGTCATGCAGCCGAGGCAGACTTTCGAGACTTCGAGCCCGGTCTTTCCGAATTTGACGTATTCCATGAAACGCTCCAAGACTTGAGATAACCCCGCGCGGCGTTTCATGATCTAGTGCGCAACTGCGAAAGTCGCAGGGGCTGAATGAACAATCTGCGGACTACGCATACAATGGTGTGTGATCGGCTCGTTTTTCTCTGCAGCTTGCGTATCCGCGCCGCACGGTGTTAGCTGCCGCAGCATTCACCGGAACTCGACTATGCGACTGCCGTCCCTTGATCGTTATGACGATCTCTGCCGTGATTTTTCCTGGCGGATTCCGGAGGATTTCAATATCGGCCGCGCCGTCAGCGACGAATGGGCGGTGCGAGATCCGGGACGCGTCTGTCTGGAGCATTTCAGCCCGGACGGAGACGATCTTTCGCTGACCTATGGTGAACTTTCCGCGGCATCTTCGATGTTCGCCAATGCGCTGGCATCGCTCGGCATCAAGCGTGGCGATCGCGTCGCTCTGCTGGTGCCCCAGTCCTTCGAGACCGTGATTGCGCACGTCGCAATCTATAAGATGGGCGCGATCGCCCTGCCGCTGGCGCTGCTGTTCGGCGTCGAGGCGCTTGAATATCGGCTCAGAATCTCAGGCGCGGCGGCAATTATCACCAATGATTTCGGCCTTGATCGGGTCCGGCAAATCCGCGATCGCCTGCCGGAACTGCGACATGTGATCAGTGTCAGCGGCGCTCGCGACGCCCTCTCCTTTGCCGATCTGACCGCCTCGCATGCGCCGGTCTTCGAGGGAGAGAAGACAACGCCCGACGATCCGGCGCTGATGATCTTCACCTCGGGCACGACAGGGCCGCCCAAGGGCGCATTGCATGGCCACCGTGTTCTGCCCGGGCATATTCCCGGCATGCAGTTCGCCCATGAAGGGTTTCCCAAGGCGGGCGACAAGGTCTGGACCCCGTCCGACTGGGCCTGGGCCGGCGGTCTTCTCAACGCGTTGCTGCCGAGCCTTCTGCTCGGCGTTCCCGTCGTCTCGTCGCCGGCGCAGAAATTCGATGCCAACACGGCCTATCGGATCATGGCGGAGATGAAGGTGCGCAATGCCTTCATCCCGCCGACGGCGCTGCGGCTGATGCGGTCGGTTTCCGATCCGCGGTCGAAATATGATCTGGTGTTGCGCACCATCGGCTCGGCGGGAGAAGCGCTCGGCCGCGAGACCTATGACTGGGCGCGGCGCACGCTCGACATCACCGTCAACGAATTCTACGGCCAGACGGAATGCAATTTCGTGCTGTCGTCGAGTGCTGCCTTTGGCGTCACCAAGGCGGGCGCCATCGGACGCGCGGTGCCCGGCCATCGCGTCGCGATCGTCAGCGAGGCCGGTGACGAACTGCCGGCGGGCGAATCCGGTCAGATCGCCATCGCGAGTCCCGATCCCGTGATGTTCCTCGGCTATTGGAACGATGCGGCGGCGACCGCGCGAAAATTTCTTCACGGCTGGCTGCTTACCGGTGACATCGGCCGGCAGGACGAAGACGGCTACGTCACCTTTGAAGGCCGTGACGACGACGTCATCACCTCGTCCGGGTATCGCATCGGCCCGGCCGAGATCGAGGATTGCCTGATCGGCCATCCCGCCGTGCAGCTTGCCGCGGCCGTCGGCAAACCCGATGCGGTGCGCACCGAGATCGTCAAGGCCTACATCGTGCTATCACCCGGTCATTCGCCGAGCGAGTCGCTGGCCGCCGAAATCAGGGAATGGGTGAAGATGCGGCTTTCGATGCACGAATATCCGCGCGAGGTGGAATTCGTCGAGTCATTGCCGCTGACGACAACCGGCAAGGTCATCCGCCGGCTGCTGCGAGAGAAAGCTGCGGCTGAGGGCTGAGCGCCGCCCGGAGATGCTTTAGCCTCGGCCGGTGAGCGACATGATCTTCTCGCGCAGCATCTTCGCCATGTTGCGCGTGCTGCGGTACATGTGGAGCTGGGCGGCGGCCTGGCGCATGTCGCGGTCGCCGTTCTGGGTCAGGCCGATGACCAAAGTTCCCATCTCCTCGCGCTCCTGCCACAAGCGACTCATGATCGGATGGTCGGAGACGGCACAGGAATCGGAGCGCACGATATTGGCGTCATCGAGATGCCATTCCGTGAGTTCGCTCATCAAGAGCTTGCCCGGCGAATAGCGGGCATAGTTCTCATCATAGGCGGTCTTCCAGGTATAGGCCTCGCCGCCCATCATCAACACCACGATGGCAGCGATCGCTTTGCCGTTGAGATCGATCGTGTGGATACGCACGGCGTCGACGGCGGCAAGGTTCGACACGGCCTCGCGCGCGAATGCGGTATGGTAGCGATCGGTGACGAGAGCGCTTCGCCGTTTGCCCTTCCAGCCGCCAGCCTCCATCGCCAAGAATTCCTCGAAACGGACGTGGACGTCGCGCGGCTGGCGGGCGACGGCATAGACCGCCGTTCCCTGTTCCTCCAGCAGGCGCCACTGGCGGCGCATCTCACGCATGTGCGACGAGGAGATGGTTTTGCCGAGATAGGCGGGCGCCTCTTCCTCACTCTGCAGCATCGGGCGCTGATAGGGATTGGTCACGGTGAGCGGAAGGTTGCGGCCGAGCGCCACGGCCTTGAGCATGCGCACGAAAATGCCGTTCAATCTCAGGTCCGGCAAGACCAGTGTGCTCGGCAGGTTGAGATCGGGAGCGATCAGCCCTTCGAAGAAATTGTCGAGGGTTTCGGCCGCATCTTCGCTGTCGACGAGCGGTGTGCCGAGCGGACCGAAGCTGTTCGACCAGCCGCGGATGATCGAGGGGCCGACGGCAAAGCCCGGTCTGTCGACCGAAAACGGCAGGAGGAAGCGCATGCGGCTGCGGCCGGCGCTGTAATCGCGGATCAGGGCGAAATTTACTTGCCGGTCTTCGATCCGCGGCATGGCGGGCGCAAGGAAGCGGCCGGAGAAAAAGACGTTCGGTTCCATCGCTCGGTTGGAAAGGAAGTCGAGCTCGTCCTGAAGTTCGTAGCCGAGCTTGCCGGGATAGAGGCAGAGCTCGCGCCCCGGCCGGCCGATCTCGGCGCGGGCCTCGGCCTGCGGCGCTTCAAAATGCAGCGCCGCGAGCTCATGGATCATGCGGTTGCTGATGCTGTCGGTGCTTTCGGTGACGGGTGGTAGGCGCACCATCTATCGAACTCTCATTTCTGGCGTTGCGGCGGAGGGGCTGGCGAAGGCGAAGAGGACGATGCCGAGCGTGCGGCGCACGGCGACATGCAGGAGGATAGCCTCGACTGCCATGGCCGAGGCGGTGGCGACGGCGGTGCCTTCGATGCCGTAGTGCGGGATCAAAGCAAGATTGAGGCTGACATTGGCGGCCAATGCGCCGGCATAGAGAGCCACACAGAGGTTCTGCTTGCCCGCCATCATCAGCAGCGTTTCGGCCGGGCCGACCAGTGACTTGGCAAGGATGCCGGCGAGCAGGATCGCCATGACAAGATAACCTGACGTGAAGGCGCCGCCGAACAGCGACAGCAGCAGGTGGCCGGCCGCGAGCACGACGAGGCCGACTCCGAACGCCGGCCAGAAGGTCCAGCGGGCGGCGTCGGCGGCGGCCGCCGCCAGTTGAGCGTGGTCGCCTTCGGCAATAATCGAGGAAAAGCGCGGGCCGGAAGCGGCCTTGACGGAGAAATTGATGAAATGCACCAGCGCCATGGTCTTGGCGGCGGCGAAATAGATAGCGACGTCGTGCGGTTCAAGGAAAATGCCGACGACGATGACATCTGAATTGGTGAGCAGGAAACTTACGCCTTCGATCAGGAAGATCGGGAAGGCTACACTGAGCCAGGCGAGGAAATCGATCTTGCGCGGACCTTCGTCATAGTGCCGGCGAAGACGATAGAGTGTCGCGCCATATTGGCCAAGCGCGGTGACGAAGGTGGCGGCAAGCGCCGCCTGCATGGCCGTGACGGCCGTATGCTCTGCGCCCATCGCAATCGCGATCAGCATGAAGGCGATGATGAGGACCGGCCGGACGATATAGACCGGGCTCAGCGCCATCACCGGCCAATGGTTCGCCCGCGACGTGCCTTCCAGAATATCGCCAAGCGCGATCATCGGCATGGCAAGCAGGCCGAGGAAGATCGGGATGAGGTAATAGGCTTCGATCCTATCGCCGAAGAAATGCAGCCCGATCATGCCGGCGGCGAGCATCACTGTGCCGGAAAGCATCGCAAAGATGCGTGCCGTGCCGGTCAGGCCGCGGATTTCGTCGAAGGCGCCCGCCGCCTTGTACTGCGGCAGAAAGCGGACGATCGCGGTGTGGAAGCCAAGGCAGGAGAGATCGCCGAAGACGACGATCAGCACCCAGACGAAAACGAAGATGCCATATTCATATTCGCCCATCAGCCGAGCGAGCACGATCTGGGAGATAAAGGCGAGCGCGGCGCTGAGGATACGGATCGAGAAGGCCGTCAGCGCCATCCGCCGGGCGGCCGCTTTTTCGCCGCCTTCGGTGAGCATGGCGGCAAACATGCGCAGCGTGCGGCCGCCGATCGGGCGCAGGCCCGCGGGCAGCAGTTTCTCCGCTGTTTCTATGACCGCCATGATGAACACGCAAAACTCTAAAGGTCAGGCAAATCGCCCCCGAAGTCTTGACAGAACAGGGTTAAGAAACGGTTCCGGATCGGGCTGCCATCAAGCTATGAAGATCGGGTTCTCGGCGCTGCCGCAGAAAAGAAAAATGCCGCCCGAAGGCGGCATTCCAGCTTTTCGCGATTTGCCTCAGACCTGCTCGAAGGCACCGTGGCAATGCTTGTATTTCTTGCCGGAACCGCAAGGGCAGGCCTCGTTGCGCCCGACCTTGCCCCAGGTGGCGGGGTCGTCCGGATTGCGGTTCTCGGGTGAGACGATGACTTCAGAGGCCTGGTAGATCGGGGCGAAATCGTCCTCTCCGGTCGTCGGATCAAGATGATGGGCCTGCATCAGCGGCGGTTCCGGCTCAGCGGGCGCCTGCTGCACCAGTTCGACGCGCATCAGCTGGGCGGTGACCGCCTCGCGCAGATTATTGAGGAGGCCGGTGAAGAGTTCGAAGGCTTCGGACTTGTATTCTTGCAGCGGATCGCGCTGGGCATAGCCGCGGAAACCGATGACGGAGCGTAGATGGTCGAGGTTGACGATGTGCTCGCGCCAGAGATGATCGAGCGTCTGCATGACGATCGAGCGTTCGACATAATGCATGATGTCGTCGCCGAAGCGCTCGGCCTTTTCGGTAAAGGCGGCATTGGCGGCTTGCGTCAGGCGCTCGCGAATGTCGTCCTCGCCGATGCCTTCTTCCTTGAACCACTCCTCGATCGGCAGATCGAGGTTCAGAATATTGGCAACGCCGGCCTTCAGGCCGACGGCATCCCACTGTTCGGCATAGGCGCGCTCGGGGATATGCTTCTCAACCAGATCCTCTATCACTTCGCGGCGCATGTCGGAGACGGTCTCGGAAATATTGGTCGATTCCATCAGTTCGAGGCGCTGCTCGAAGATCACCTTGCGCTGATCGTTGAGAACGTCGTCATACTTCAGCAAATTCTTGCGGATATCGAAGTTGCGGGCTTCGACCTTCTTCTGCGCGCGCTCGAGCGCCTTGTTGATCCACGGGTGGACGATCGCCTCGCCTTCCTTGAGGCCGAGCTTGGTCAGCATGCTGTCCATGCGATCGGAGCCGAAGATGCGCATCAGATCGTCCTGGAGCGAAAGGTAGAATTTCGAGCGGCCGGGGTCGCCCTGACGGCCAGAGCGGCCGCGCAGCTGGTTGTCGATGCGACGGCTCTCGTGGCGTTCGGTGGCGATGACGTAGAGACCGCCGGCGGCGAGCGCCTTCTGCTTGAGCTCCTTGATCTCCTCGACGATCGCCTGGATCCTGGCGTCGCGCTCCGGACCGGCTTCGAGTTCGCCGAGCTCGCGCTCGATGCGCATATCCAGGTTGCCGCCGAGCTGAATGTCGGTGCCGCGGCCGGCCATGTTGGTGGCGATCGTAACGGCGCCCGGCACGCCGGCCTGGGCGACGATATAGGCTTCCTGCTCGTGATAGCGGGCGTTCAGCACCTGGAAATTGTCGAAGCCCTGCTTGCGCATGCGCTCGGCGAGCAGCTCCGACTTCTCGATCGAGGTCGTACCGACGAGCACCGGCTGGCCGCGCTTGTGGGCATCGAGGATTTCGTCGATGATCGCCTTGAACTTCTCGTCGAAGGTCCGATAGACCTCGTCGTCCTCATCGATACGCTTGATCGGCAGGTTGGTCGGGACTTCGATAACGTCAAGATTGTAGATATTGCCGAATTCCTCCGCTTCCGTCTGCGCCGTGCCGGTCATGCCGGCGAGCTTGTCGTACATGCGGAAGTAGTTCTGGAAAGTGATCGATGCCAACGTCTGGTTTTCCGGCTGGATCTGCACCTTTTCCTTGGCTTCGAGTGCCTGGTGCTGGCCTTCCGAATAACGCCGGCCCGGCATCATGCGGCCGGTGAATTCATCGATGATGACGACTTCGTCGTTGCGGACGATATAGTCCTTGTCTCGCTGGAAGAGCTTGTGGGCCTTCAGCGCATTGTTGATGTGGTGGACGATTGCGACGTTCTCGATGTCGTAGAGCGCGTTACCCTTCAAGAGGCCGGCCTGACGCAGCAGGTTTTCCAGCTTCTCGGTGCCCTCTTCGGAGAAGTTGGCGGAACGCTGCTTCTCGTCGATCTCGTAATCGCTGGGCGCGAGCAGCGGAATGAAGGCGTCGATCGTATTGTAGAGTTCCGAGCGGTCGTCGAGCGGACCGGAGATGATCAGCGGCGTGCGCGCTTCGTCGACGAGAATCGAGTCGACTTCGTCGACGATCGCGAAATTGTGGCCGCGCTGGACCATCTGGTTCTTCTCGTACTTCATGTTATCGCGCAGATAATCGAAGCCGAGCTCGTTGTTGGTAGCATAGGTGATGTCGCAGGCATAAGCCGCGCGGCGCTCCTCGTCGGAAAGGCCATGAACGATGACGCCTGTGGTCATGCCGAGGAAGCCGTAGACACGGCCCATGGTCGCGGCATCGCGCTGGGCGAGATAATCGTTGACGGTGACAACGTGCACGCCCTTGCCGGAAAGCGCGTTCAGATAGACCGGCAGGGTGGCGACGAGGGTCTTGCCTTCGCCGGTCTTCATCTCGGCGATCGCATTCGAATGCAGGATCATGCCGCCGATCAGCTGCACGTCAAAAGGTCGCAGGCCGAGAACGCGGCGTGACGCCTCGCGCACGACGGCAAAGGCGGGAATCAGAATGTCGTCGAGCGTCTTGCCCTCGGCGAGAAGAGCGCGGAATTCGACGGTCTTTGCCGCGAGCTGCTCGTCCGTCAGCGCCTTCGTCTTCTCTTCGATGGAGTTGATCGCGGCGACGTTCGGCTGGTAGGACCGCACGCGGCGATCATTGGACGACCCAAATAACTTGCGGGCTATACCGCCAAAGCTGACCATGTGACTGGTCCTTTCTCAATATTCATCCGCGACGTTTCTTGTCCGCGGCCCAGCCGAAAATCAGGCGCACGCCTTGAAACGCCCGGAAACTGTTCTGGACGCGAGGTTGCGTGACAGATAAGAGGGGGGTCGAATGATGTCAACGGATTTGGCGGATACAGAAAGGCCACAATCCGGTGTTGATGGCTATTTTGAGCTGGAACAGGCGATGCTGAAGCCGGCGATGTAACTGTGAAGGGTTATTTGATGTTGAGCACCAATAAATTCGCCGTGCTGGCGTTTGCAACTTTTGTTGCATTCCAGGCTCCGGCCCATGCAGAGGACGCTGTTGTCGCCAAGGTCGGCAATCTGGAGATCCACCAGTCTGAGCTCGATCTCGCCGTCGCCAACCTCGATCCGCAGCTGGCGCAGCTTCCGGACGACCAGAAGAAGGTCGCAGCCCTGTCCGCCGCCATCGATGTGAAGCTGCTTGCGGCCGGCGCGACGACGGAGAAGCTCGACCAGACCGACGAATTCAAGAAGCGCATGCAGTACCTCGCTGATCGCGAGCTTCACAATGCCTATTTCAAGAAGCACGTCGTCGACACCGTAACCCCTGACGAAATCAAGGCTCGTTACGACAAGGAAGTCGCAGCCCTGCCGAAGCAGGAGGAAGTCCACGCCCGCCACATCCTGGTCAAGACCGAGGACGAAGCCAAGGACATCATCAAGCAGCTCGACGCCGGCAAGGATTTCGCCGAACTCGCCAAGGAAAAATCCACTGATCCGAACAAGTCGGAAGGCGGCGATCTCGGCTATTTCTCGCGCGGCCGTATGGTGAAGGAATTCGAGGACGCGGCCTTCGCGCTCGAGAAGGGCGCCTATTCGAAAACGCCCGTCAAGACCGATTTCGGCTATCATGTCATCAAGGTCGAGGACAAACGTGACGCTCCGCCGCCGCCTTTCGACCAGGTGCAGGATCAGGTTCGTCAGCTCGTCATGCGCGACAAGTATCTTGCCCTCCTCAATGAGGCCAAGTCGTCTGCCAAGATCGAAATTTCGGACGAGACGCTGCGCAAGGGTTACGACGAGGCCAACAAGCAGCCGGAGCCGGGCAGCGAGCCCGCCCAGCCGGCGCCGAAGCAGTAATATTCGCATCAGGGCCCGGTTCTTCCGGGCCCTTCCTTATCGTTGTTGTCGCCTTTTCCGGACGGCGAGCCGGTTCGTTCAGTCGCCGGGGAATGCCCATTGGCAGGTTTCATCATGTCCGGTTCCGTTTCGCCGCTCGCCCCGAAATCCTTCGTTCCGATGCCTTCGCTGCGCGGCGTGCGCATGGCGACGGCGTCGGCCGGCATCAAGTACAAGAACCGCACCGACGTGCTGATGATGGTCTTCGATAAACCGGCATCGGTCGCGGGCGTCTTCACCCGTTCCAAATGCCCCTCCGCGCCAGTCGATTTCTGCCGCGCGAACCTGCCGCACGGCACTGCGCGCGCCGTCGTCGTCAATTCAGGCAACGCCAATGCCTTTACCGGCATGAAAGGCCGCCAGGCGACCGCGCTGACGGCGAAGTCGGCTGCGGCGGCCGTCGGCTGCCGCGAAAACGAGATCTATCTGGCATCGACCGGCGTCATCGGCGAGCCGCTCGATGCCACCAAATTCGCCGGCGTCCTTGACAGGATGCAGGCCGAGGCGACCGGCGATTTCTGGTTCGAAGCCGCCAAGGCGATCATGACGACCGATACCTATCCCAAGGTTTCGACCCGCAGCGCCGAGATCGGCGGCGTGGCCGTGACGATCAACGGCATTGCCAAAGGCGCCGGCATGATTGCGCCCGACATGGCGACCATGCTCTCCTTCGTCGTCACTGATGCCGATATCGCGTCCGAAGCGCTGCAGGCGCTTCTGTCCGACGGCGTCGGACCGACCTTCAATTCCATGACCGTCGACAGCGACACGTCCACCTCCGATACGCTGATGCTGTTTGCGACGGGGGCTGCGGCTGCGGACGGCCAGCCCCGCATCGAACGTGCCGACGATCCGCGCCTTGCCGCTTTCCGGGCCGCCCTCAACGAAGTGCTGAAGGACTTGTCGCTGCAGGTGGTGCGCGACGGCGAAGGCGCCACCAAGATGCTCGAAATCACCGTAACGGGCGCCGAGAGCGATGCCGCCGCCAAGCGCATCGCACTGTCGATCGCCAATTCGCCGCTGGTCAAGACGGCGGCCGCCGGCGAAGACGCCAATTGGGGCCGTATCGTCATGGCTGTCGGCAAATCCGGGGAGATGGCGGATCGCGACCGGCTCGCCATCTGGTTCGGGGATATCAGGGTCGCCGTCAACGGCGAGCGGGACCCGGATTATTCCGAGGCAGCCGCCTCAAACGTGATGAAAGCGCAGGATATCCCCGTTAAAGTCGATATCGGCCTCGGCACCGGGTCGGCAACCGTCTGGACCTGCGACCTCACCAAAGAATATGTTGCAATCAATGGCGACTATCGGAGCTGATCGTCCATTGGTCCAGGCATCCATATCTTCAAAGAATCTGCCGTTGGTCCGCAGGCTGGAGGCCGTCGGCTTTCGCGCCTGGCCGGCGGCGTCCGTGCAATATGACGGCAGCTGGCAGGTGCGGCTGACGGCGGGCCACCCGTCTAACCGGCTGAATTCCATCGTGCCGCTCGACCCCTCGGACCATCGCGATGTCGAGATCCGTCTGGAAAAGGCGAGCCGGAAGTTCGAGGCCTATGGTCGCGCCGCCGTGGTCCGCCAGACGCCGCTCGCCTCGCCGGTGCTGATCGAGCTTCTCAGCGCCCAGAACTGGACACGGTTCGACGAGACCGTGGTGATGACCTGCGATCTCGCCGGGGCCGAGTTGCCAGATACGCTCGATCATCTGCCGACCCATGATGTCGGCCGTTTCGTCGATGCCAACCTGGCGGTCGACAGGGCGCCGCTGAGCCTGAAGCCGGCGCTTGCCGAAATCATTTCGGCGATCAAGCCGCCGTCGGGTCTGTTCATGATCGAGAACGCCGTGGAGGGACCGCTCGCGACCGTGCTCTGCGTCCAGGACAACGATCTTGCCGGCATCATGTCGCTTTCAGTTTGCGAAACCAGGCGGCGCGAGGGACTCGGCACTGAAATCTTGACCTCGGCATTGCGCTGGGCGCGGATGCGCAGCGCCCGCTCGGCCTGGCTGCAGGTCAGGCTTTCCAATCGCCCGGCCATCGCGCTCTACGAGCGCCTCGGTTTTCGCGACGCCTATCATTATTGCTATTGGCAGCGAGAGTCGCGATGAGCGAGGCAGGCCGAAAAATATTGCTGGTCGCCGCCTGTGCGCTGATCGATGCCGACGGGCGTATCCTATTGGCACAGCGTCCGGAGGGAAAGTCATTGGCGGGGCTCTGGGAGTTTCCCGGAGGGAAAGTCGAGCCCGGCGAGACTCCGGAGGAGACGCTGGTGCGCGAGCTCGAGGAAGAGCTTGGAATCAAGACTAAGATCGCCTGCCTGGCGCCGCTCACCTTTGCCAGCCATTCCTACGAGACGTTCCACCTGTTGATGCCGCTCTATATCTGCCGGCGCTATGAGGGGATTGCTGAGGGCCGTGAGGGGCAGGCTTTGAAATGGGTGCGTGCGCAGGCGCTGCGCGACTACCCCATGCCGCCCGCCGACGAGCCGCTTATCCCGATGCTGCAGGATTTTCTTTAAAGCGAGTCCCGTTGAATTTGATCGGTGCGATGCGCTTTGGATTTTATCCATTGCATATCGTCATCCTGGAACCGCTGCACGCTTCCAAGCAACATGCATTAGCATTAGCTGATTATTATTGCGCCGCGGCGTTTTCGGCTGTGGATATTAATGGATCGTTTAACACCTTCTGCCAAAGATCGGCCTCAATCAAGCATCTGGCGTGCGTGTATTAAAAGGCTTGACGTCATGGACGATGATTTCTGGAAAGCTGTCCGGGAAAAGGAACGGGCTTCGTCTGCCTCGCGCAGGACGGGGGCGCTCAATATCGCCCTTCTGTTCGGCACGGCTGTGGTCGCGCTGACGCTGATTCTGACACCCATGCTTGCGGATTCCTCGAAGAAAAGCGTCTTTGCCAGCGCCCCGGTCGATTTCGACACAATCACGACCGGATCGATTCCGAAGAACGAAAGCGGCAAGCACTATACGATTCGTCGTAGCGTCCTTCAGGATACGCCCGGCTCGGTCTGCGTCGTCCAAGGCTACGGCGTCGGCGCCGGTTGCTGAAGCCGGTTGCTTGGAATGGCGGTCATCGCCCGGTGGTCGTGGAGTTGATGGTTGCAGGCGGTTCACGCAGAAGGTTGGGTAATGCGTCTTTGGAAAGCATTTCTTGCAGATGACACAGGCGCGACGGCGGTCGAATACGGCCTGATCGCCGCCATCATTTGCACAGCACTTGTCTCGGGTCTCGGCATCTTCACCGGCAGCCTGCAGAACGTCTTCAACGTGGTCACCAACAATATCACCGTCAATTGACGAAGCTGCCGACGATCACTGCCTGAGCTTGTGTTCGTCCACTTTCAGAGCGTCGGCAAGACGTGCTTTGGCCGAGCCCGGCTGAAGCGGTTTCTGCTGGCTCTCGTGCGGAGCCCATCCGGAGACATAGATGATCGAGAATGTCGCGCGAATGCGTCTGTCGGGATCGGAATAGCGCTCGGCGTAGATCTCGGCGGCGCGCAGGAAGAAGGCGCGCGTCAGCGGCATGCGACTGCGGGCTGCAAGCGGATTGTTCATGCCCATCGCCCTGAGATCGCGCATCAGCGGGAAGAGCGAGTCATATCGGACCGTATAGTTCTCAGCGTCGATCACCGGAAGGGTGAAGCCGGCGCGCTGCATCAGACTGCCGATATCGCGCACATCGGCGAAAGGGATGACGCGCGGGCTTGCGCCGCCCGTCATCTCGACCTCCGCTGCCAAGAATACGTCGCGCAGTTCCTGCAGCGTGCCGGCGCCGGGAATGGCCGCCAGGAACAGGCCGTCCGGCTTCAGGGCACGACGAATCTGGACGAAAACGCCGGGCGTATCGTTGGTCAGATGAAGGTTGAGCGGCGCGAGGATGAGATTGACCGATTGCGGCGCAAGCGGCACCTCCTCGAGCGTCGCCTCGACAAAAGTTTCGCCCGGGCCCGCATAGGCCTTCTCGCTCTCGACGCGGATCATCGTGCCGATCTTGCCCGTCGCCATTGCCGCGCGGGCGGGTGCACCGGTCGTGCCATGCAATTCAACGGCGGTTTCGAAGCGCCGCTCGACGACATCAAGTCTCTCCGCCATTTCCTCCGCCGCGATGTCGAGCAGGAAAGCGGCTTTCAGGTCGTTGTTAACAAGCGCGCGATGGCGATGTGCGGCGATCAGGGCTCTGTCGAAGATCGTTTCCATGGGGATGTCCATAGTCCCGGCTCGCTGCAGCGGCAAGGCGATTTTCCTTTCGAAGAGAACAGGCTAGTCTCGACCCTATGAAACGGATCCATTCCGAATGGCCGACAGATTTGCTCCGGGCGCATCTCCTGCGACCGTTTTCGGCGCTTGCCGATTTTCTCTATCCGCCCGCATGTTCCGTCTGCGGCATTTCGACCGGCGGCCATCGCGGACTGTGTGCGAAATGTTGGTCCGGCATCCGCTTTATCGAGCGGCCCTATTGCGAAGTGCTCGGCATTCCCTTCTCGCATGATCTCGGCGCCGGCATCCTCAGCGCCGAGGCGATCGCCAATCCGCCGCCTTTCGACCGGTTGCGGTCAGCGGCGACACATGACCACGCCGTCCGAGATCTCGTTCACGGATTGAAATATCGCGATCGCACCGATCTGGCGCCGATGATGGCCGGCTGGATGCTGCGTGCCTCCGACGGCGCGGTAGAAAGCTGCGATGCGCTGATCCCGGTGCCGTTGCACCGCACCCGTATGCTGGCCCGTAAGTTCAACCAGGCTGCCGAACTTGCCCGCCATGTGGCGAGCCTATCGGGCAAACCGCTGCTTGCCGCAACGCTCATCCGCGTCAAGCGCACCAGTCAGCAGGTCGGCCTCGGCGCCAAGGCGCGCGAGGACAATGTCAGAGGTGCTTTCGCGATTGCCAAAGGCTGCGAGAACGACGTCTTCGGCAAGCGTATTGTGCTTGTCGATGATGTCTACACGACAGGCGCGACAGTCGCCGCCGCCTGCCGGACGCTGCGGAAGGCGGGTGCGGCCGAGATAACGGTTTTGACCTTTGCAAGGGCTCTCTCCGAGCCTATATGACAGAAAATACCCGGCATCCGTCTGGAGATATCATGGTACCCGTCACGATCTATACACGGCAGTTCTGCGGCTATTGCAGCCGCGCCAAGTCCCTTCTCGAACATAAGGGTGTCGACTATGTCGAGCACGACGCGACCTATTCGCCGGATCTTCGCCAGGAGATGATCGGCAAGGCGAACGGGCGCACGACGTTCCCGCAGATCTTCATCGGCGCCGAACATGTCGGTGGCTGCGACGACCTCTTCGCACTTGACCGGGCCGGCAAGCTCGATCCGATGCTGGCGGCTTGAGGAAGAACCGATGAGCTTCAAGGCCGCCGCCGTTCAGATGTGCTCCGGGGTCGATCCGGTGAGGAACGCTGCAGCGATGGCGCGGCTGGTGCGCGAGGCTGCGGCCCGAGGCGCCACCTATGTGCAGACGCCGGAAATGACCGGCATGCTGCAGCGTGACCGCGCGGCGGCACGCGCCGTGCTTGCCGACGAGACGCGCGATATTATCGTCAAAACGGGCTCCGAGCTTGCCAGCGAACTCGGCATCTACATGCATGTCGGCTCCACCGCAATCGCGCTTACCGATGGCAAGATCGCCAATCGCGGCTTCCTCTTCGGTCCTGACGGGCGGATTCTCAATCGCTACGACAAGATCCATATGTTCGACGTCGATCTCGACAATGGTGAGAGCTGGCGCGAAAGCGCGTTCTATACCGCCGGCTCGGAAGCCCGCGTTCTGTCGCTGCCCTTTGCGGAAATGGGTTTTGCTATCTGCTACGACGTCCGCTTCCCCGCACTTTTCCGCGCTCAGGCCGTTGCCGGCGCCGAGGTAATGACGGTTCCTGCCGTGTTCACCAAGCAGACCGGTGAGGCGCATTGGGAAATCCTGCTGAGAGCGCGGGCGATAGAGAATGGCGTTTTCGTCGTTGCTGCGGCGCAGGCCGGCCGGCACGAGGATGGGCGGCACGAGGACGGCCGGGAGACCTTCGGCCACTCGATGATCATTGATCCCTGGGGGACGGTGCTGGCCTCGGGCGGCGCAACCGGCGAGGCGGTCATCGTCGCCGAGATCGATCCAGGCGCGGTCAAGGCCGCCCATGACAAGATCCCGAACTTGAGGAATGGCCGGGAATTCTCTGTCGAGAAGATCGCGGGGGCAGTCGCAGGAGGCGTCGCCGCTTGATCCGTTATTCCCTTACCTGTGACAATGCCCATGAATTCGAAGGCTGGTTTTCAGAAAGCGCCGATTTCGACCGTCAGGTCGCGAGCGGGTTCCTGACCTGCCCAGTCTGCCATTCTGCCGCCGTTTCCAAGCTCCTGATGGCGCCTTCGGTGTCGACCGCGCGCAAGAAGGATGAGAGGCAGACGCTGGCGATGGACGCCATGCGCCGGGAGGCCCTGGAAAAGCTGAAAGAGGCGGTCGCGGCTGTCAAGGCCAATTCCGAAGATGTCGGCGCGAAGTTCCCCGAGGAAGCCCGCAAGATCCACTATGGCGAGGCGGATGCTCGCGGCATCATCGGCCAGGCGACGGTCGACGAGGCACAGGCTCTTGTGGAGGAGGGCATCGAGATCGCCGCCATTCCGGTGCTGCCTGAGGACGTAAATTGAAACAAAGTCAGGACACCTGGTCTTCTTGAATGTTGGCGGGAGCGGCCGCTGACATGTAAACGGCGTATTGCCTGCGGGAACTATGCGGGCCGCTTCGCCAGCAACATATAGTTCACATCCATATCTTTGGACAGGTTCCACTGGTTGGACAGCGGATTGAAGAAGACGCCGGTGCGGTCGGTAATCTCAAGGCCGCTTGCCGTGAGCGGCTTTTCCAGCTCTTCCGGGCGCACCAGCTTCTCATATTGATGGGTGCCACGCGGCAGCCAGCGCAGGATGTTTTCGGCGGCGAAGATGGCAAGTGCTGCTGCCTTCATCGTGCGGTTGATGGTGGCGACGAAGATCAGGCCGCCGGGGCGGACCATCTTTGCGCAGGTCGTCATGAAGAGTTCGACGTCGGCGACGTGTTCGACCACTTCCATGTTCAAGACGATATCGAAAGTCTCGCCGGCGTCGGCAAGTTCCTCGGCGGTGTTGGCGCGATAGTCGACCGAAACCCCGGAAGCCTTCGCGTGGGTCGAGGCGATGCCGATATTCTTCTCGGAAGGATCGGCGCCGACGACGGAGGCACCCATGCGGGCGACCGGTTCGGACAGTAGACCGCCGCCGCAGCCGATATCCAGCGCACGCAGGCCTTCGAGCGGGCGGGCGCTTTTCGGATCACGGCCGAAATTCTCGCAGGCCTTGTCTCTTATGTAGGCGAGGCGGACGGGGTTGAATTTGTGCAGCGGCTTGAATTTGCCGGTCGGGCTCCACCATTCCGTCGCCATCGCCGAGAAGCGGTCCACTTCGCCCTGGTCGATCGTGCTCCTGGCGCCTTCCGTCATCGTCCTCTCCTTCGTTCGTGAAATGTGAAGTCGGACGATCGGGGGCATAAGTCAAGGGGCGGAGATCAGGAGGCAGACAGGCGCGGGACCGCACGGCAATTGCTTTTATCGCGCGCGCTTGCCTCACCCCGCCAAACTCGCTAAGAGACGCCGCAACTTGAGGCCTCTGGGGGCCTGGCTTTTGGAGCGGTTCCAGAATCTGGGATCTGGCTCTCTCGCTAACCGGTCACCCCTGGGTCTCGTTATGCCGGGTCCGATTTTCCGCTTCCCGGCGCCAGACGTGGTAGAGGCATATGGCACGCATCGTAATGAAATTCGGCGGCACGTCCGTCGCTGACCTGGATCGCATCAAGAACGTTGCCCGCCACGTGAAACGCGAAGTCGATGCCGGCCACGAGGTCGCAGTGGTGGTCTCGGCCATGTCCGGCAAGACCAATGAGCTGGTCGGCTGGGTGCAGGGCATGCCGAAGGTGATCGGCGCCAATTCTCCCTTTTACGATGCGCGCGAATACGACGCGGTGGTCGCTTCCGGCGAGCAGGTAACGTCTGGGCTGCTTGCGATCGCATTGCAGGCGATGGATATCAATGCGCGCTCCTGGCAGGGGTGGCAGATCCCGATCCGAACCGATAATGCGCATGGCGCGGCCCGGATTCTGGAAATCGACGGCTCCGACATCATCAAGCGGATGGGCGAGGGACAGGTCGCCGTCATCGCCGGCTTCCAGGGATTGGGGCCTGACAACCGCCTCGCCACTCTCGGGCGCGGCGGGTCGGACACGTCAGCCGTCGCCATTGCCGCGGCTGTCAAAGCGGATCGCTGCGATATCTATACCGATGTCGACGGGGTCTACACGACCGATCCGCGTATCGTGCCGCAGGCGCGCAGGCTAAAGAAGATCGCCTTCGAGGAAATGCTTGAGATGGCCTCGCTCGGCGCCAAGGTGCTGCAGGTGCGTTCGGTCGAGCTTGCCATGGTGCACAAGGTGCGTACCTTCGTGCGCTCGTCTTTCGAAGATCCCGATGCTCCGGGCATGGGCGATCTGTTGAACCCGCCCGGAACGCTGATTTGTGACGAGGATGAAATCGTGGAACAGGAAGTAGTCACCGGCATCGCCTATGCCAAGGATGAGGCTCAGATCTCGCTTCGCCGTCTTGCCGACCGGCCGGGCGTCTCCGCCGCGATCTTCGGGCCGCTTGCCGAATCTCATATCAATGTCGACATGATCGTCCAGAATATTTCCGAGGACGGATCGAAGACCGACATGACCTTCACCGTGCCGTCAGGTGACGTCGAGAAGGCGATCAAGGTGCTCGGCGACCACAAGGAGAAGATCGGCTACGATGTCGTGCAGAACGAATCGGGGCTGGTGAAAGTCTCGGTCATCGGCATCGGCATGCGCAGCCATGCGGGCGTCGCTGCCACCGCGTTTCGCGCTCTTGCCGAAAAAGGCATCAACATCAAGGCGATCACCACCTCCGAGATCAAGATTTCCATACTGATAGACGGTCCCTATGCAGAACTCGCTGTCAGGACTTTGCATTCCTGCTACGGTCTGGATAAGAATTGATTCCCAGTGGGCGGCCTGCCCCTTCAGGTTGAGGAGACGAGGGCCAGCCTGCCGGGACTGAGTGCGTTGTTTCGGGAGCTTGAGACGCCATGAGAGACCTTTCCGGCGGTCCGCGCGTGCTGCTCAGGCGGCTGCGCGAGTTGATGGCAGAGCCGCTGGAGCCGCAGGATCGCCTCGACCGGATCGTCCGCCAGATTGCCAGCAACATGGTGGCGGAAGTCTGCTCCGTCTATGTGCTGCGCGCCGACGGCGTGCTCGAACTCTACGCGACCGAAGGCCTCAACCGCGAGGCGGTGCACCTGGCGCAGCTGAAGATGGGGCAGGGCCTCGTCGGCACGATCGCGGCCTCGGCGCAGCCGCTGAACCTTTCCGACGCGCAGTCGCATCCGGCTTTCCGCTACCTGCCGGAGACGGGCGAAGAAATCTACCATTCCTTCCTCGGTGTGCCGATCCTGAGAACCGGGCGCTCGCTCGGTGTTCTCGTCGTCCAGAACAAGGCGAGCCGCAACTATCGCGACGAGGAAGTGGAAGCACTCGAAACGACGGCGATGGTGCTTGCCGAGATGATCGCCACCGGCGAGCTCAAGAAGATCACCAAACCGGGCCTTGAACTCGACCTGACGCGTTCGGTGACGATTGACGGCGACACCTATAATGACGGCATCGGCCTCGGCTATGTCGTCTTGCACGAGCCGCGTATCGTCGTCACCAACCTGCTGAACGAGGATGCGGAGAAGGAAATCCGCCGGCTGGCGGAGGCCATGGGGTCGCTGCGGATCTCGATCGACGACATGCTGTCTCGCCGCGACGTGTCGATGGAAGGCGAGCATCGCGAGGTGCTCGAAACCTATCGCATGTTCGCGCACGACCAGGGCTGGGTGCGCAAGCTCGAGGAAGCGATCCGCAACGGCCTGACGGCGGAAGCGGCGGTCGAAAAGGTGCAGAGCGACACCAAGGCGCGAATGATGCGGCTGACCGACCCTTATCTGCGCGAACGCATGCATGATTTCGAAGATCTGGCGAACCGGCTGCTCAGGCAGTTGACGGGTTATACCGGGCGCACGACCGCCGAAGGTTTCCCCAATGATGCGGTCATCCTGGCGCGCGCCATGGGGGCGGCCGAGCTGCTCGATTACCCTCGCGCCAATGTCCGTGGACTGGTGCTGGAAGAAGGGGCGGTGACGAGCCATGTGGTGATCGTCGCCCGCGCCATGGGCATTCCCGTCATCGGCCAGGCAGCGGGTGTTGTCGCGCTCGCCGAGAATGGCGATGCCGTGATCATCGACGCCGACGAAGGGCATGTGCACCTCCGGCCGATGGCCGATCACCGGCGCTCCTACGAGGAAAAGGTGCGTTTTCGGGCGCGGCGGCAGGAGCAGTTCCGGGCGCTGCGCGCCATCGAGCCGGTCACCAAGGATGGCCAGCGGATTTCGCTGATGATGAATGCCGGCCTGTTGGTCGACTTGCCGCAGCTCTCGGAATCGGGTGCGGAGGGCATCGGTCTCTTCCGCACCGAGCTGCAGTTCATGATCGCCTCGACCATGCCGAAGGCGGAAGAGCAGGAGCAGTTCTACCGCAATGTGATCAAACAGGCGGCGGGCCGCGTCGTCACCTTCCGCACGCTCGATATCGGCGGCGACAAGGTGGTGCCTTATTTCCGAGGCCACGAGGAGGAAAATCCCGCACTCGGCTGGCGCGCCATCCGGCTGTCGCTCGACCGGCCGGGATTGTTGCGCACCCAGCTGCGCGCCATGCTGAAGGCATCGGCCGGCACCGAGCTGAAGCTGATGGTGCCGATGGTGACCGAGGTTTCCGAGCTGAAGATGGTGCGCGAACTCCTGCAGAAGGAAGTACAGCATCTGTCGCGCTTCGGGCACGGGTTGCCGCGCAAGCTGCAATTCGGAGCGATGCTGGAGGTGCCCGCGCTGCTCTGGCAGCTCGACGAGCTGATGGAGGCGGTCGATTTCGTGTCGGTCGGTTCCAACGACCTTTTCCAGTTTGCCATGGCGGTCGATCGTGGCAATGCGCGGGTGTCTGATCGCTTCGACCCACTCGGCAAGCCGTTTTTGCGGATCCTGCGCGATGTCGTGCGCGGGGCGGATCGGAACAAGACGCCGGTGACGCTTTGCGGCGAACTTGCCGGCAAGCCGCTTTCGGCAATGGCGCTTCTCGGCATCGGCTTTCGGTCGATCTCGATGTCGCCGGCCTCGATCGGCCCGGTGAAGGCGATGCTGCTCGGGCTTGATGTCGGGGCCCTGGCAAAGGTGATGGACGAAGTGCTGGACGATCATCGCAGCACGGTGCCGATGCGCGAGGTGCTTGCCCGCTTCGCCGAGAGCCACAATATTCCCCTTTAGAGAAATACAAGAAGAATCGGAGTGCAGGGTGGCGAAGCTTCCCGTTGAAAAAATGCGCGAGCTTGAACGCCGTTTCGGCGAGATCGAGGCGCGCATGTCGGCCGGGCCGGCCGCCGATGTCTATGTGAAGCTCGCATCCGAATATTCCGAGCTGCAGCCGGTCGTGACGAAGATCCGCGCCTATGAGAAGGCTGGCGCCGAGCTTGCCGATCTCGAAACGCTGCTCGAGGATAAATCGGTCGATCGCGAGATGCGCGATCTTGCCGAACTCGAATTGCCCGAAGTGAAAGCGCGGATCGAGGCGCTGGAGCAGGAAATGCAGATCCTGCTTCTGCCGAAGGACGCAGCCGACGAAAAAAGCGCGATCCTGGAGATCCGCGCTGGCACCGGCGGCTCGGAAGCTGCCCTTTTTGCCGGTGATCTTTTCCGGATGTACGAGCGTTTCGCGTCGGAAAAGGGCTGGAAGGTAGAGGTGCTCTCGGCAAGCGAGGGTGAAGCCGGCGGCTACAAGGAAATCATCGCGACGATCACAGGCCGAGGGGTCTTCGCCAAGTTGAAGTTCGAATCCGGCGTGCACCGGGTGCAGCGCGTACCGGAGACCGAAGCAGGCGGGCGCATCCATACTTCGGCCGCGACGGTGGCGGTGCTGCCGGAAGCCGAGGAGATCGACATCGACATCCGGCCGGAAGACATCCGCATCGATACGATGCGCTCGTCGGGCGCAGGCGGCCAACACGTCAATACGACGGATTCGGCGGTGCGCATCACCCATCTGCCGACCGGCATCGTCGTCACCAGCTCGGAAAAATCACAGCATCAGAACCGCGCCAAGGCGATGCAGGTCTTGCGCTCCAGGCTTTACGATGCCGAGCGGCAGCGGGCCGATAGCGAGCGCTCGGCCGATCGCAAGAGCCAGGTCGGCTCCGGCGATCGATCGGAACGCATCCGTACCTACAATTTCCCCCAGGGGCGCGTCACGGACCATCGCATCAATCTGACGCTTTACAAGCTCGACCGGATGATGGAAGGCGAGATCGAAGAGGTCGTCGACGCGCTGATGGCCGATTATCAGGCAAGCCAGCTGGCGCAGCTCGGCGAACAACTATGAGTGCTACGGTCGCCGATATGCTTGCCGAAGCGCGCCGTCGTTTCACAGAGGCGGGCATTGTCGATCCGGTGACTGATGCGCGGCTGCTTGTCGCTGGCCTTTTGAAACTGTCGTCGACGGAGCTTTTGACGCGGTCGACTGAGAGGCTTTCTTCCGATCAGGCGGAGACAATTTCGAGGGCCCTGGAACGCCGGCTCGGCCATGAGCCGGTGCATCGTATTCTAGGCGAGCGGGAATTTTATGGCCTGCCGCTTGGCTTGTCGGCGGAAACTTTGGAGCCGCGTCCGGATACGGAAATCCTGGTCGATACGGTGCTTCCTTATCTGAAGGATCTTGCAAAGCCGCAACGCCATCTCCATATTCTTGATATCGGAACCGGGAGTGGAGCGATATGCCTCGCGCTCTTGAGCGAATGTCCCGAGGCGTCAGGTATCGGCAGCGACATATCGGCTGATGCACTTAGGACGGCGAAGTCAAATGCAGAAAGAAACGGGTTGCAGGATCGTTTTCAGGCCGTGCAGTCGAAATGGTTCGAGAACATCCAGGGCTCATTTCACGCGATTGTCTCAAATCCGCCCTATATTGCCTCCAGTGTCATTCACGATCTCGCTCCCGAAGTGACGAAATTTGATCCGGTTGCAGCGCTGGATGGCGGCCCGGATGGGCTTGACGCTTACAAAGCCATAGCCAAGGATGCGGCAAGGTTCATGAGGCCCGACGGGGTTCTCGGACTGGAAATCGGCTACGATCAGCGAAACGATGTGACGGCGCTCTTCGAAGCGAAAGGTTTCAGGTGCCTCAAATCTGTGAAGGATTATGGTCAGAACGACAGGGCGCTCGTTTTCGCGCTCGCGTAAAAGGCGATAATTGCGGCACCGGGGCGGACATTATTGCTATTGCGAAGAAAAGGCTTGGATTTCCGAGGGAAGCAATATAGGTTGCGGGCACGTGTTGGGCAGATAGGAATGAACGAGATTCGTTCGGTACTTGGTTTGCCTCGGGGGTCCGCTCTTTTAAACGAGAGTTTCAACGGTTAAACACGACCCAACGCGTGAATCAGTCAAACTGACTTGAGAACCAAGCGGCAGGTTGGCGCAAAGGCGCAGTATGCTCGCGGCACAAAGGTCCTGACCCGGTTTTCCGGTCATGGCGGTTGGTGCCATGTATCCATCACAAACAGAGAATTCAGGTGAACGATCTATGAGGCCAGGACAGCAAAACAAGCGCGGTCGAGGGCGTGGTAACAACAATAACAATGGCGGCGGCGGCGGAAATAACAATAACAACAATTTCAACCGCAAGGGCGGCAACCCGCTGACCCGGACCTATGACAGCTCCGGCCCCGATGTGAAGATTCGCGGTACTGCACAGCATATCGCCGAGAAATATGCGCAGCTTGCCCGTGATGCCCAGAGCTCCGGCGACCGTGTGATAGCCGAGAATTATCTTCAGCACGCCGAACATTACAATCGGATCATCGCCAGCGCTCAGGCGCAGATGCAGGAGCGGTTCCAGCGCGACGATCGCAGCGACTACAATGACCGCGACGCGGCGGATCGCGACAGCGACGACATCGATACCAGCGACAATGATGGCGACGATGTCGTCGTCGTCCAGCCGCCGCAGAGCAGGCAGCATCAACCGCAGGCACAGCCAAAGCCAGCGCCGGCACCCGTTGCGGCGCCTGCCCCGGCACCCCAGCCCGAAATCATCGACGGAACCGGCCCGCAGCCGGAGATCGAAGGCATTCCCGCCGAGGTCGCCATGGACGAGGAAGGCTCTGCCGGCCAGTCACGCGAACGCCAGCCCCGTCGTCGCAGCCCCGGCAATCGTCCCCGTCGCCCGCGTCGGGGCGCAGACGGCGATGCAGCCTCCGAAGGCGAGGGGGCTTCCGCCGAGGCGCCGGTTCTGGCGGACGCCGCATCGGAATAAGGATCTGGCCGCTCCCTTCGGAGAGAGCCGGGTGCTCTGCCATCTGTTCGGATTTCCTTGGAAATCCCCGGCCTTCGTGCCGGGGATTTTCGTCTTACGGGGTCTTTAAACTCCCGGAACAGCGTACCATATTCTCCTCGACTGCTTCGCCCAAATCCCAGACGGGCCAAGCGCGGCCTGCCTTTTCAGGGGGTCGATCTCAATCATCGGTCTGCGCCTCGTAAGGGCAGGGCGATCAATGGAGGTAGAATATGAATATCGAGAAATATTCCGAGCGGGTGCGCGGTTTCATCCAGTCGGCCCAGACCTATGCGCTGGCGCAGGGTCATCAGCAATTTTCACCCGAACATGTGCTCAAAGTTCTGCTCGATGACGATCAG
The DNA here is from genome assembly GCF_051123975.1 of Rhizobium sp. YTUHZ044. Classification (NCBI taxonomy): domain Bacteria; kingdom Pseudomonadati; phylum Pseudomonadota; class Alphaproteobacteria; order Hyphomicrobiales; family Rhizobiaceae; genus Rhizobium; species Rhizobium sp. YTUHZ044. Next base: position 3,890,773 of record NZ_CP101426.1, on the reverse strand, counting down.
GGCATGGCGGCCTCGCTGATCGAGCGTGCCGGCGGCGATGCCAAGGCTGCTCGCCTTGCCAATGACGCGGTTCTTGCCAAGTTGCCGAAGATATCAGGCGGCAACGGCAACATCTATCTGGCGCAGCCGCTCGCCAAGGTGCTTTCGACCGCCGAGGAGGTGGCCAAGAAAGCCGGCGATAGTTTTGTCACGGTCGAACGTCTGCTGCAGGCGCTGGCGATCGAATCCTCGGCTTCGACCTATTCGACGCTGAAGAATGCGGGCGTGACAGCCCAAGGCCTAAACCAGGTCATCAACGATATCCGCAAGGGCCGGACGGCGGATTCCGCCAGTGCCGAGCAGGGCTTCGATTCACTGAAGAAATTCGCCCGCGACCTCACTGGCGAAGCCCGCGAGGGCAAGCTCGATCCGGTGATCGGCCGCGACGACGAGATCCGCCGCACCATCCAGGTCCTGTCGCGCCGCACCAAGAATAATCCGGTGCTGATCGGCGAGCCGGGCGTCGGCAAGACGGCGATCGTCGAAGGTCTGGCGCTGCGCATTGTCAACGGCGACGTGCCGGAATCGCTCAAGGACAAGAAGCTGATGGCGCTCGACATGGGCGCCCTGATTGCCGGCGCGAAATACCGCGGCGAATTCGAAGAGCGGCTGAAAGCGGTCCTCAATGAGGTCCAGGCGGAAAACGGCGAGATCATCCTGTTCATTGACGAGATGCACACGCTGGTCGGCGCCGGCAAGGCGGACGGAGCGATGGATGCCTCCAATCTTTTAAAGCCTGCCCTTGCCCGTGGCGAACTGCATTGCGTCGGCGCAACCACGCTCGACGAATATCGCAAACATGTCGAGAAGGATCCGGCGCTTGCCCGCCGCTTCCAGCCCGTTGTCGTCGACGAACCGACGGTCGAAGATACGATCTCGATCCTGCGCGGACTCAAGGAAAAATACGAGCAGCATCACAAGGTTCGCATCGCCGATGCGGCGCTGGTTGCGGCCGCGACGCTGTCCAACCGCTATATCACGGATCGCTTCCTGCCCGACAAGGCGATCGATCTGATGGATGAGGCGGCCGCGCGACTGCGCATGCAGGTGGATTCCAAGCCGGAAGAGCTCGATGAACTCGACCGCCGGATCATTCAGATGAAGATCGAGCGCGAGGCGCTGAAGAAGGAAACCGACGTTGCTTCCGCCGACCGGCTGAAGCGGCTGGAGACTGAACTCACCGCGCTTGAAGAGGAGGCCGACGCGCTGACGGCCCGCTGGCAGGCGGAAAAGCAGAAGCTCGGCCTTGCCGCCGATCTCAAGAAGCAGCTCGACGACGCCCGCAACGAACTGGCGATTGCCCAGCGCAAGGGTGAATTCCAGCGCGCCGGCGAGCTCACCTACGGCGTCATTCCCGATCTCGAAAAGCAGCTGGTCGAAGCCGAGAAGCAGGACGGCGAGCGCGGCGCGATGGTGCAGGAGGTGGTCAGCCCCGACAATATAGCCCATGTCGTTTCCCGCTGGACCGGCATTCCGGTCGACAAGATGCTGGAGGGGGAACGCGACAAGCTGCTTCGGATGGAAGACGAGCTGGCGAGATCGGTGATCGGCCAGGGCGATGCGGTTCAGGCCGTGTCGCGCGCCGTCCGCCGCGCCCGCGCCGGCCTGCAAGATCCGAACCGGCCGATCGGCTCGTTCATCTTCCTCGGCCCGACCGGCGTCGGCAAGACGGAGCTTACCAAGGCGCTCGCCCGCTTCCTCTTTGATGACGAAACGGCGATGGTGCGTATGGACATGTCGGAATATATGGAAAAACACTCCGTCGCCCGGCTGATCGGTGCACCTCCCGGCTATGTCGGCTATGACGAAGGCGGGGCGTTGACGGAAGCCGTGCGTCGTAGGCCCTATCAGGTCGTGCTGTTCGACGAGATCGAAAAGGCGCATCCCGACGTCTTCAACATCCTGCTGCAGGTGCTTGACGATGGGCGGCTGACGGACGGTCAGGGGCGGACGGTCGACTTCCGCAACACGATGATCATCATGACCTCGAACCTCGGGGCCGAATATCTGACCCAGCTCAGGGACGGCGACGATAGCGATACGGTTCGCGAGCAGGTGATGGACGTCGTGCGTGGGCATTTCCGGCCGGAATTCCTGAACCGCATCGATGAGATCATCCTCTTCCATCGTTTGAAGCGTGAAGAGATGGGTGCGATCGTCGACATTCAGTTGAAGCGGCTGGTGGCCTTGCTCTCCGAACGCAAGATCGTCATCGATCTCGACGAGGAAGCCCGGCACTGGCTGGCGAACAAGGGTTACGACCCGATTTACGGCGCAAGGCCGCTGAAGCGGGTGATCCAGAAGTTCGTGCAGGACCCGCTGGCCGAGCAGATCCTGTCGGGTCAGGTGCCGGACGGATCGACTGTCAAGGTGACGAACGGTTCGGACCGGTTGCAGTTCACAACGCGGCAGACGGTAAGCCAAGCGGCTTAAATTGGTTACAGGGAAATAAAATGGCGGCTTTGGCCGCCATTTTCGTCTTGAGATTACTTGCTCGCCACCTGATCCGGCGTCTGGTTGTTCAGCAGCGTATCGATACGCTTTCGCTCGTCTTCGAATTTCGCCAGCGGCTCGCCCTGCAGCGATTTGCCGCCCGGCAGGCGGATGCGCAGCGGATCTACCTTGGTGCCGTTGACGATCAGCTCGTAATGCAGGTGCGGGCCAGTGGATTCACCCGTCGTGCCGACCCAGCCGATCACCTGGCCCTGACGTATTTTCGCGCCGGGAACGACGCCTTTGGCGATGGCGCTCTGGTGATTGTAGGAGGATTCATAGCCGTTGGCATGGCGGATGATCGTCTGGTTGCCGTAGCCGCCGGAATCCCAGCCGGCTTTTTCGACCGTGCCGTTGCCGGCGGCGATGATCGCTGTGCCACGCGGTGCCGCCCAATCGACGCCGGTATGCATTCGGGCGAAACCGAGGATCGGGTGGCGGCGCATGCCAAAGCCCGATTTGAAAATGCCGTTCGGAACCGGATTGCGCAGCAGGAACTGGCGGATGCTCTTGCCGTTCTCGTCGAAATAATCGACCGTACCGTCGTCGGGATCCTGGAAACGATAGAAGCGCGTCTGCGTATCGCCGAAACGGGCGTTGACGTAGAGCAGTTCGGAATCCTCGGTCGCCTGGCCGGTGCTGTCGGCGACGGAGAAGAAGGCTTCCAGCTTATCGGTTGGTCTCAGCTGCGCCTGGAAATCGACATTGCTTGCGAGCAGCTTGATGATCAGCGCGGTCATG
>NZ_CP101426.1:3485000-3882500 GCF_051123975.1 Rhizobium sp. YTUHZ044 | reverse complement strand
ACTGAAACATCTAAGTACCTGCAGGAAAGGACATCAACCGAGACTCCGCAAGTAGTGGCGAGCGAACGCGGACCAGGCCAGTGGCAATTGTGATTAAAGTGGAACGCTCTGGAAAGTGCGGCCGTAGTGGGTGACAGCCCCGTACGCGTAGATATCATGATTGTCCTAGAGTAGGGCGGGACACGAGAAATCCTGTCTGAACATGGGGAGACCACTCTCCAAGCCTAAGTACTCGTGCATGACCGATAGCGAACAAGTACCGTGAGGGAAAGGTGAAAAGCACCCCGACAAGGGGAGTGAAATAGAACCTGAAACCGGATGCCTACAAACAGTCGGAGCCCGCAAGGGTGACGGCGTACCTTTTGTATAATGGGTCAACGACTTAGTGTAACAAGCAAGCTTAAGCCGGTAGGTGTAGGCGCAGCGAAAGCGAGTCTGAACAGGGCGATATAGTTTGTTGCATTAGACCCGAAACCGAGTGATCTAGCCATGAGCAGGTTGAAGGTTGGGTAACACCAACTGGAGGACCGAACCCGCATCTGTTGCAATAGATTGGGATGACTTGTGGCTAGGGGTGAAAGGCCAATCAAACTCGGAAATAGCTGGTTCTCCGCGAAATCTATTTAGGTAGAGCGTCGAGCGAATACCCCCGGGGGTAGAGCACTGGATGGGCTATGGGGACTCACCGTCTTACTGATCCTAACCAAACTCCGAATACCGGGGAGTACTACTCGGCAGACACACGGCGGGTGCTAACGTCCGTCGTGAAAAGGGCAACAACCCTAACCTCCAGCTAAGGTCCCCAAGTCATGGCTAAGTGGGAAAGGATGTGAGGATCCCAAAACAACCAGGATGTTGGCTTAGAAGCAGCCATCATTTAAAGAAAGCGTAACAGCTCACTGGTCTAAATAAGGGTCTTTGCGCCGAAAATGTAACGGGGCTGAAGCCATGCACCGAAGCTGAGGATGTGTAGCAATACACGTGGTAGCGGAGCGTTCCGTAAGCTGATGAAGGGAGACCCGTGAGGGCTCCTGGAGGTATCGGAAGTGCGAATGTTGACATGAGTAACGATAAAGAGGGTGAGAGACCCTCTCGCCGAAAGACCAAGGGTTCCTGCTTAAAGTTAATCTGAGCAGGGTTAGCCGGCCCCTAAGACGAGGCGGACACGCGTAGTCGATGGGAACCACGTTAATATTCGTGGGCCTGGTGGTAGTGACGGATTGCACAAGTTGTTCATTCTAATTGGATTGGATGGGCAGCGGAGCGGTTCCAGGAAATAGCTCCACCGTATAGACCGTACCCGAAACCGACACAGGTGGTCAGGTAGAGTATACCAAGGCGCTTGAGAGAACTATGTTGAAGGAACTCGGCAAATTGCACGCGTAACTTCGGAAGAAGCGTGACCCCATATGAGGCAACTCTTGTGGGGTGGCACAGACCAGGGGGTAGCGACTGTTTATCAAAAACACAGGGCTCTGCGAAGTCGCAAGACGACGTATAGGGTCTGACGCCTGCCCGGTGCTGGAAGGTTAAGAGGAGAGGTGCAAGCTTTGAATCGAAGCCCCAGTAAACGGCGGCCGTAACTATAACGGTCCTAAGGTAGCGAAATTCCTTGTCGGGTAAGTTCCGACCTGCACGAATGGCGTAACGACTTCCCCGCTGTCTCCAACATAGACTCAGTGAAATTGAATTCCCCGTGAAGATGCGGGGTTCCTGCGGTCAGACGGAAAGACCCCGTGCACCTTTACTATAGCTTTACACTGGCATTCGTGTCGGCATGTGTAGGATAGGTGGTAGGCTTTGAAGCGGGGACGCCAGTTTCCGTGGAGCCATCCTTGAAATACCACCCTTATCGTCATGGATGTCTAACCGCGGCCCGTCATCCGGGTCCGGGACAGTGTATGGTGGGTAGTTTGACTGGGGCGGTCGCCTCCGAAAGAGTAACGGAGGCGCGCGATGGTGGGCTCAGACCGGTCGGAAATCGGTCGTCGAGTGCAATGGCATAAGCCCGCCTGACTGCGAGACTGACAAGTCGAGCAGAGACGAAAGTCGGTCATAGTGATCCGGTGGTCCCGCGTGGAAGGGCCATCGCTCAACGGATAAAAGGTACGCCGGGGATAACAGGCTGATGACCCCCAAGAGTCCATATCGACGGGGTTGTTTGGCACCTCGATGTCGGCTCATCGCATCCTGGGGCTGGAGCAGGTCCCAAGGGTTTGGCTGTTCGCCAATTAAAGCGGTACGTGAGCTGGGTTCAGAACGTCGTGAGACAGTTCGGTCCCTATCTGCCGTGGGTGTAGGAATATTGACAGGATCTGTCCCTAGTACGAGAGGACCGGGATGGACATATCTCTGGTGGACCTGTTGTCCTGCCAAGGGCATAGCAGGGTAGCTATATATGGACGGGATAACCGCTGAAGGCATCTAAGCGGGAAACCCACCTGAAAACGAGTGTTCCCTATCAGAGCCGTGGAAGACGACCACGTTGATAGGCCGGGTGTGGAAGTGCGGCAACGCATGAAGCTTACCGGTACTAATAGCTCGATCGGCTTGATCGTTCTCATTGTTCATGCTCATCAGCCAGAGGCTGATGATGCCTGACCTTTGTCCTGACGCGCCAAGGGCGCTGCGGACGGCCCGCCAAACGATTGGCGACGGCCTCTGGCCTGTATGGGTGCCACAAGCACCCGCAGCCGGAAGAGATCCAAAAGACGTGTTCAAAAAAACAGGCCAACGCCTGCCAGCTTCTCAAATCAATAAGTTGCGCTTTGCCGACCTGGTGGTTATGGCGGGGTGGCTGCACCCGTTCCCTTTCCGAACACGGCCGTGAAACGCCCCTGCGCCCATGGTACTTCGTCTTAAGACGCGGGAGAGTAGGTCGCTGCCAGGTCTGCAAAACGCAACTCAGTTGATAAAAATCTTCTCTGAACAAACCCAAACGGCCAAGGCCGAAACAAAGGGCCGCTCACAAGCGGCCTTTCGTGTTATAATAGTTCCGCGGGGTGGAGCAGCCCGTTCGGCCTAAGATCGATCCACCGGATCGATCTCCAAACGGCCTCACCTCGTCAGGCTACGCCTGACATCGCTCCCGGGCACAACGTCCGGAATGAAATATCGCGGGGTGGAGCAGCCCGGTAGCTCGTCAGGCTCATAACCTGAAGGCCGCAGGTTCAAATCCTGCCCCCGCAACCAATCTTCCCAAAAAGCCCGCCTCGTGCGGGCTTTTTGTTTGGTAACAGCTCGAGAATTTGACGCCTCATCTGCGGCCCGCAAGAAGGAAAAGCCGACGCAGCCCGGACGAAAAATTCCTGAATAATTCTTCCGAACCGACACTATACCATCCTCTAAAGCCCGCAAAATAGCGGGCTTTTTGCGTTTCTGCGAGACAGGAGCGGTAGTCCCCCAAGTTGCCATCGATTTTCAAGTGATGACGAGATAGTTGCTAAAAGGATAATATTCTAATATACCTAGTTCAGGCGCACCTTATATTTTCGTAGTAGCAAGCAACGTCCGTCCATCCGGCGGCGCCTATTATCCTATTCAGCGAGCAGTTCGATTTCATGAAGTAGATAAGATTTATAGGGGGGAATCATGCGAAAATGGGGATCTTCTCTACTGACGTCTCCGCATGGGAGGCGTCGTATTCTATCGGCAATCTCCGCGTTGCCCGCGTTCTGCGCGCTGCTGTTTTTAGCCGGGGTTGCGTCCTCGCAAGCGCCGACCGACGAACAGCGTGACGCGATCAGGGCAGAGTGCCGCTCCGATTTCATCGCGAAGTGCTCGGGGGTGACGCCGGGAGGAATCGAGGCGCTCACCTGCCTCCAGCAGCATAGCGCCACACTTTCAGCCGGCTGCCAGAAAGCGGTTTCGGCGGTGAACGTCAAACCCAAATCGACATCCGCGGAGCCAACGCCGGCGCCAGCGACCGGCGCGCCGCCGCACCGGCCGACTGAGGCGCAGCGGAATGCCCTCAAATCGGCCTGCCAGCGCGATTTCATGGCGCAATGTTCCGGCGTCACTCCGGGAGGTGCGGCGGCTCTCAGCTGTCTGCAACAACATAACGCCGCTCTATCGATGCCATGTCAGCAAGCCGTCGCCGCATTGGGGGGATCGGCGGCACCGACAACCAACGATGCGGCTGCCACCGGTGCGATCACCCCGGCCCCACGAGCAATGATGCCGGCCTTCTCGCCGCGAGAGGAAGTGATGATCCTGCGGGAAACCTGCGGCGCGGACTTCCGCGCCTTGTGCCGCATGGTCCCTCTAGGCGGAGGGCGGGGCATCGCCTGCCTGCGCGACAATCTAGAGCGCGTATCGCCGGAGTGCCACCGCGTGCTCACTTCGGGATTGTAGCGCCCGTTCGACGCTTGATCTCATAAAGAGGTCGTCGCGCCCCGGCGAGAATTCGGTGCGCGACCCCACGAAGACCGGCAAGCACGCGTTGCCTGCCGGCTGCATGGCATCTCTCACATTTCAAGTCCGGCTGCGGAATATCCATCAGCGGCCATCTGCAATTCGATGAAATCAATGACGACACGAACGAAAGGCATTGCCATGTCATCGACTTTCCCTTTTCCGCTATTGAAGCGGATGCTTATCTATGCGTCGGTTTCTGCCGGTTTGGTGCTGCCGACGAGCGCTTGGGCGGATGATGCAAAAGAGCTGCTCAAGAAGATGTCCGATTTTCTGACGGCGCAGAGGACGATCTCCTTTACATATCAATCATCGCTCGAAGCGGTGACGCCTGCCTTTGAGAAGCTCCAGTTCGTGAGCTCGGGGACCGTGAACCTGACCCGTCCCGATAAGTTGCGCGTGACGAGGACCGGCGGCTTCGCGGATATCGACGTCAGTTTCGATGGTTCGTCGCTGACGGTACACGGCAAGAATCTCGACGCCTATGCGAAGATCGATGGCAAGGGTTCGCTCGATGATCTTATCGACCGCCTGATGACAGCGGGTGTCGAAGCGCCGGGCGCCGATCTTTTATCCTCCAACGTCTACGGCGAGCTCATGTCCGATGTGACGGAGGCCAAGCATATTTCCAGTGCTTTCGTGGATGGCGTCGAATGCGAATATCTGGCCTTCCGAACGCCTGAGATCGACTGGCAGATCTGGATACAGACCGGCGCGCAGCCCATCCCGCGCCGTTACGTCATCACCAGCAAGCACGTCGTCCAGGCGCCGCAATACATGCTCGAAATCAGCGATTTCAAGAGTGGAGCAGATGTCGCGGCCGTTTCCTACAACATCGAGATTCCCGGCAGTGCCAAGACGGTCGATCTCAGCGAGCTGCAATCGCTCGATGAGCTTCCAGCGGCTGCCGATGCGGGAGAAGCGAAATGACCTATAACAAGCTGCTGTTCATTCTCGGCTTGGCCGGTGTCCTGACATTTACCGACCTTCGCGTCGAGGGCCAAGGTTCCATGGCGCTGTCGATCGGGTTTGCCACGCCGGCGGGCGCCGTCATCGGCAGGCCGTTGACGCCGCTCTCTTATGCGGGCGTTGCCCGCAGAACGACGCGGCGGGTCGTGACGCGGACGGCGACGACCATCGCCGTGCTTCCGGCAGGCTGTCTCTACGGTGCCTATTATGGCGGCTATTATTATCGGTGCGGGTCGTCCTATTACGCCAAGAGCGGGAGCGTTTATGTACAGGTGATCGTCCAATAAAGCTGCGATTGCTTTACCCGAGATTCGATATCTCTGCCTCCGCCATGGGCGCGGCCGCCTTTACGGTCGCGCCACGTCGTTTCCAATATTCCTCTAGGCGCTGGAGCAGCACGTAGAAGGAAGGAACGAAGAGGATGGCGAGGCAGGTCGAAGCGATCATGCCGCTGAAGACCGATATTCCGATCGACTTGCGGGCCGATGCGCCGGCGCCCGTCGCCAGCACAAGCGGCAGGACACCGAGGATAAAGGCGAAGGACGTCATCAGGATCGGCCGGAAACGCAGCCGGGCGGCCTCGACGGCCGCTTCCAGGATTTCCATGCCTTCCGCCCGTTTTTCACGCGCATATTCGACGATGAGGATGGCATTCTTGGCCGCCAGCGCAATCAGCAGGATCAGGCCGATCTGGGTATAGAGATTGTTGGCCACGCCTGCTGCCGTCAGTGCCGCCACCGTGCCGAGCAGGGCGAGCGGCACGGCAAGTATGACTGCCAGCGGCAGGATCCAGCTTTCATATTGGCCGGCGAGCACGAAATAGACGAGCAGCATGGCGAGCGCGAAGATGAAGTAGATCTGCCCGCCCACGGCTTTTTCCTGATAGGAGAGCGCGGTCCATTCGAAGCCGGCTCCGGGCGGCAATGTATGGTCGGCGATCTGCTCCATGACCTCGAGCGACTGGCCGGAACTGAAGCCGGCGGCCGGTCCGCCGACGATGGTGGCGGTGGGATAAAGATTGTAGAGGCTGATCAGCGAGGGGCCTTCTGTCGTCGTGACATCGATCACCGTGCCGAGCGGCACCATCGTCCCGTCGCCGGCCTTGACCTTCAGATTGCGGATATCGTCGGGGCTGACGCGGAAATCGGAGGCGGCTTGCGCATAGACCTGGAAGGTGCGGCCGAATTTGTTGAACTGGGTGACATAGCTCGATCCGACATAGCCGGAGAGTGCCGAGAAAACCTGCCCCACGGTAATTCCCAGCGTCTCCGCCTTGATGCGATCGACGGAGACCGCAAGCTGCGGCACGTTCGAGCGAAACGGCGTGCTCAGCCTTTGCAGCGATGACTGGGCATTGCCGTTCTTCACGATCGTATCGGCAAGCGATTGCAGCAGCGGATAGTCGGAGACGCCGTTGCGGAGTTCGACCTGCATGGTAAAGCCGTTGGCATTGCCGATGCCCTGTATCGGAGGCGGTACGACCACCAGCGTTTTGGCGGTCAGCACATGCTGCAGCGCGTCGTTCAGATGCTGATAGATCGACAGCAGGTCCTGCCCTTTCTCCTTGCCGCGCTCGTCCCAATCCTTGAGAATGACATAGGCGACGCCGGCATTCTGCAGGCTGGCACTGTTGTCGAGAACCGAAAGGCCGCTGATGGTCAGCACCTGATCGACGCCAGGGGCGGCCTCGGCGATCTTGCCGACCTCTTCCATGACGGCATCGGTCCGCTCTTTCGAGGCGCCATCGGGCAATTGCGCACTGATCAGCACATAGCCCTGATCCTCGATCGGCAGGAATGCCGTCGGCAGGCGCGTGAGCCCCCAGACGGCGACGCCGATCAGCACGAGTGCTGCGATCGCCATGATGCCGCTGTGACGGGTCATCGCTCCGACCAATCCGGCATAGTGGCGTTCGCCCCAGTCATAGCCCCGATTGAAGCCGCGATAGAAGACGTTGCGTTTCTCGGGCGGCACCGGTGCTCGCAGCCAAAGAGCGCATTGCGTCGGTTTCAGCGTCACGGCATTGACGGCGCTGATCAATGCGGTGGCGGCGATGACCAGCGCGAACTGCCGATAGAGCTGCCCGGTCAGGCCGGGCAGGAAGGCGGCCGGAATGAAAACGGCCATCAGCACCAGCGTGATGCCGATGACGGGGCCGAGCAACTCCTCCATCGCTTTCTCTGCCGCCTTGCGGCCCGACATGCCGGCCTCGATGTGCCGGGCGACACCTTCGACGATGACGATGGCATCATCGACGACGATGCCGATCGCCAGAACGATGGCAAACAGCGTCGACAGATTGACCGTGAAGCCCAAGGCCGCCATGGCCGCGAAGGCGCCGATGATGGTGACGGGAACGGTGGTCGCCGGCACGAGCATGGCCCGCCAATCCTGCAGGAAAACCAGAATGACGATGAGAACGAGCACGCCCGCCTCGATCAAGGTGACGTAAACCTCGTCGATGGAGGCCTTGACGAATTTCGTCGTATCGAACGGCAGATGATATTCGAGGCCCGGCGGGAAATTCTTCGAGAGTTCCGCCATCTTCGCATTCACCGCCTGCTCCACGGCAATGGCGTTGGCTTCCGGCAGCTGGAAAATGCCGATGCCGGCCGCCGGCCGGCCGTTTTGCGTGAAGGACTGGCTGTAGGTCTGGGCGCCGAGTTCGACGCGGCCGATATCGCGCACACGCGTGATGCGGCCGCCCTGTCCGCTTTCGACCTTGACGACGATGTTCTCGTAGTCGGCCGCTTCGTTCAGCCGGCCGTTGACATTCAGCGTGTATTGGAAGACCTGCCCTTTCGGCACCGGCGGAATGCCGATCTGGCCGGCGGTGACCTCCTGGCTCTGCTGCTGCACGACATTGACGACATCCTGCGGCGTCAGGCCGCGTGCCTGCAGCAGGTTCGGATCCATCCAGATCCGCATGGCATATTGGCCGGCGCCGAACACCGTCACGTTGCCGACGCCAGGCAGGCGGGCGAGTTCGTTCTGCAGATTGATGACGGCGTAATTCGACAGGAACAGGCTGTCATAGCGGCTGTCGGGCGAGGCCAGGCTGACGAAGCCGAGGATGGCGGTCGATTTCTTCTGCGTCGTCACGCCTTGAAGCTGCACCGCTTCGGGAAGCGATGACATTGCGATCGCGACCCGGTTCTGCACCAGAACCTGCGCCTGATCCGGATCCGTTCCGATGGCAAAGGTCACGATCAGCGAATAGGTGCCGTCGCTGGCGCTGGTCGACTGCATGTACAGCATGTCCTGCACGCCGTTGACCTGCAGCTCGATCGGCAGCGCCACGGTGTCGACGAGGGTCTGTGCGCTGGCGCCGGGAAAGCGGGTCGTCACCTGCACCGTCGGCGGGACGACATTTGGATACTGCGCCACTGGCAGCTGGAACAGGGCAACCGCGCCGACCAAAACGAACACCAATGCCAGCACGTTGGCAAGCACCGGACGCTCGATGAAAAAACGCGAGATCATGCTGTTGTCCTCAGACGTTCAGATGAAGCGTGACGGCGAATTCATTGCGTGGTGGTGTCGGCCTTGGCATCGCCAGCGGCGTTGGCCGTCGGGTTCATTTCCATCTTCTCGGGGCTGACCTTGCTGCCGGGTATGGCCAGTTGAACTCCCTGGGTCACCACCCAGTCAGCCGGATCGAGGCCGGATTGGATGACCCGGAGCGCGCCCTCACGCTGCCCGATCTTGACCTGCTTCTGCTCGATGACATCGTCCTTCCCGAGAACCAGTACGTAGGTGCCAAGCTGGTTCGTTCCGATCGTGTCGTCGCGCACCAGTAGAGCCTTGTCATCGTGGCCGACCGGCACCCGAACTCTGACGAAGAGGCCGGGCAGCATGGCGTGGTCCTTGTTGTCGAACAGCGCGCGCACCTGAAGCGTGCCTGTGGAGGCATCGAGTTGAGGCGACACGTAGTCGAGATGTCCCTTGTGCGGATAGCCTTCCTCGGTCTGCAGACCGATCTCCGCGGGGATGCTTGGAAGGTCCGTCTGCCTGAAAGTATGTCCTTGCTTTGCCAGGGTTTCCTTGATCATCAACACCTGCGTTTCGCTGACGTTGAAATAGGCATAAAGCGGATCGGTCTGGACGATGCTGGCGAGTTTGGTGGGGCCGGACACGCCGACCAGCGTGCCGATGTCGACGAGGTGATCGGTGACGATGCCATCGAAGGGAGCGAGCACCTCCGTGTAGCCGAGGTTGATCGTCGCCAGATCGACATTGGCCTGGGCGTTGAGAATGGCGGCATTCGCCTCGTCGAGAGTTGCCTTGGCACTGTCGACCGCGGTCTGGGTGGTGACCTGTTGCTTCGACAGATTGAGCTGACGGTCATATTCCAGCTTCGCGCCGACCTGCGAGGCTTGTTGTGAGGCGAGTGACGCCTTCGCCTGATCCAGTTGCGCCTGATAAGTGTCGCGTTCGATGCCGAAAAGCTTGGTACCCTTCTTCACCATCATGCCGTCCTGGTAATCGATGGATTGGATATAGCCCTGGACACGCGCCTCGATATCGACGGCGTTGAGCGGCGCCGTATTGCCGGTGAGCTCGAAATAAAGCGTGACCGGTTGCTGGACGGGCTGTGCGACCCGAACCACGGCAGGTGGAGGAGGAACATAAGTGTTCCCGCTTTCCTCACAGCCGACGAAAAGCGCCAAGCCGGCAAGTGTCAGAAAAAATCGCAGACCCTGATGCAATCCCCCACGCATTGCCGCCGCCTCGACATGTCAAGAGCCCAGTTTTCGCTGCGTGCCTCGACGGCGGCCCCCACCGGCCTGCCGAAGGTTTCAAGGCATGCGATATTATGTCGCGGCATTGCTAAAAATTGCAATAGTCCTTGATGCACAATTGAACTGCTTCGCAGTGTCGAAGGAGCAGTGTGAAGGTCTGCCAGTCCCATCGGAGATCGTAAGCCGGCTACGGTTTACCCAGCCGTTCGAGGGCGGACTGCAACGGTGCGTCGGAAACGCGGACCAGGCCGATGTAAGGATTGGCCATGTCCGAAACCAGGAAGACGGCGCCGGCGACGGATAAGGCGCAGACGAAGAGAATGGACAGCACTGTGGGATTCGGCGGTGCCTGGAGTCCGAAGGTCGTGAAAAGCAGCGAGAGCCAACAGACGAGAACGGCAAGGAAGGCCCAGGGCAGGCCCTCGCTGCCGGATTCGACCAGCAGCCAGTGGGTTTCGGCCACCGTGCCGCTCACATCGAGAGCGCGCGCCTGGAGGGAATGATGCATGGCATCGCGCGGCGACAGCGATCGAAGGTCGCCTTGAACCGCCTCAATGTCCTGGTATTCCCCGGGCGCTTTGCGCGATGGCTCGTCGGTGGTCTCGGCACTCCAGCCGCGGCTCAGCCGCCTCTCGATCAGCTGGCGCAGTAACTGGCGGGCATGATCGGTCTCCGGGCCGTATTGCGCCATGACGCGGTCCAGCAGCAGAACCCGCGCAGCCGCCGTCCTCATCTCGACTTCGGCATCGTCATAGCTCGATTTGGCGGATGCGATCAGCAGACCGAGGGCCAAGGCCGACAGCGTTCCGACCACCGCGGTTGCGAGCCTGATGGCATCCTTGGATTCCGGGCTGAGATGATGATCCGGCAAGCGGCCGCGCACCATCATTCCCATCGATGTTGCCGCCGACAGAAAGACAAATACAATCCCGCCAAGCAACAGTGAGCTCAACTCCGGTCTCCATATAATCTTAACGATCCTGCAAGCTGCGATGCTTGCAAGCTCTATACAAGAAATGCGGTCATCATAGCGGAGGACCGACGGAGCGTGGAACTCTTTACTTCTCTGTTCTCGGGCGGAGATCACTGCTGGAAGATGAGAAGCACGTAAGCCAGGAAAAGCACCAGATGAACGGCACCCTGCATGAGATGAGTGCGACCGCTGGCGAAGGTAATGATGCTGACGGCAAGGGTGAGCAGGAGCATCACCAGATCGCTGTGTTCCAGCCCAAGGGTGACCGGGTGTCCGTAAAGACGGCTGACCACGAGCATCGCGGGTACGGTCAGCCCGATCGTCGACAGGACTGAACCCAGAAAGATATTGACCGCGCGCTGAAGATTATCGGCGATGGATGCGCGCACGGCGCTGATCGCCTCGGGCGTCGCGACAAGGATGGCCATGACAACGCCGCCGAAGGCGGTCGGCGCGTGCAGGGTTTCGATGATGTAATCGATCGGCCGCGCAAGCTGTTCGACCAGAAAGACCACCGGACCCATGTAGGCGAAGAGCAGAACGGCATGCGGCCAGACTGGCCGGTGCGGAAGGGCGTGTTCGCCTGGATGTGCGTGGCGATTGGCGTCGGTCGTGAAATAATCCTGATGGCGGCCAGCCTGGAGAAACAGGAATGTGGCGTAAAGGCCGACCGAGACGATGCCCAGTATCAATTGCCGCGGCGCCGATGGATGCTGGCCGTCCGGGCCGGCAAGAAATGTGGGCATGACGAGGCTGAGCGTCGCCAGCGGCACGATGACGCCGAGATAGGCGTTGGCGCCCTGGAGATTATGCTGTTGTTCCGGCCGCCGCCAGGCGCCCAGCAGCAATGACAGGCCGACCATGCCATTAAGGATGATCATGACGACCGCAAACAAGGTGTCGCGCGCAAGCGTGGGATTGTTCTCGCCGTGAATCATGACGGCGGAGATCGCCATGACTTCGATCGAGGTTATGGCAAGCGTCAGAATGAGCGTGCCGTACGGCTCCTTCAGCCGCTCGGCCAGATGATCCGCATGCCGGACGACAGACAGGGCGGAGCCGAGAACGACCGCAAACAGCCATCCGAAAACCACGGCGAACCAAAGCGGATCGGGAAGCCGACGGAAGAGCTGCTCCGGAAAGGCGAGAAATATCAGGCTGGTTGCGATGCTGACGCCGAGGAACCATTCCTCGCGCAGACCGGTCTCGCCGATGGTGCGCAGTGCGGGCCTGTCAGTCATCAAGACCGCCGCAATTCCGCAAATTCCGCCGCAATGCGATCATCAACACCATGGTGTCCCGCCCGCTGTCCTGCCCGCCACATAAAAGGAATCGAACGAGGCCGTCCAAAAACCAGACAGCCCAACCTTCATGCGGAAAGCCATTTCGCCTTTGTCATTGAAACAAGCTCGACCCAAGCCCGGCCCTTGTCGCCATCCAGAATACAAAAGGACCGTACCTCACGCCAGATGCCACGTGATCGAGGCGCAGACTCTGCAAGCCAGGCAGGACTTTGTTATTCGCGGCCGGTCGCCGGGATCGCAGCGCCGGTGACGACGGCTGCGGCGGGCGAGATCAGGAAGGCGATGAGCCGGGCGATCGACTGCGGCGATACCCAGGCGTGCGTTTTTGCATTGGGCATGGCAGCCCGATTCTCGGGGGTATCGATCGTGCCTGGCAGAATGCAGTTGGCGGTGATGCGGTCGTCGCGGCATTCGGCGGCAAGCGCTTCCGTCAGCCGGATGACGGCAGCTTTCGAGGCTGCATAGGCGGCCTGGTTAGGACCGGCCTTCAGGCCGGGCATCGCAGCGACGTGTACGATGCGGCCGTAGCCTGCCGCCTTCATCGTCGGGAGAACCGCCGCGCTGATCGTCAGCGCGGTGCGGGCGTTTGCCGTCATCATGGTATCCCATTGCGCGGGGGCTTCCGGCCCGACCGGGCCCATCTGAAACCCGCCCACGGTGTTGACCAGAGCGCCTACGCCGCCGAAGCGCTTGACGGCTCGGGCGACGGCGGCGGCGCAGGAAGCGTAATCGGTGAGCTCCGTTCCGGCGATCGAGAGAAACTCGGCGGACGCAGGAAGCTCGCCGGCCAAAGCTTCCAGCTCCTGGCTCGAACGGTTCATGCAGACGAGTTTTACGCCGGCGCCGGCAAGCTCCCGGACAACGGCGCTGCCGAGGTTGCCGCCGGCTCCCGTGACGATCACGGCTTTCTGGTCATTCATGGCAAGCGATCTCCTGACGGTGCCGGTGCTGGACGCCGCGCATTGTTGGTCCAGGCTGCGCCGCAACGCAACCCCTGCGCAGCCGCGCCAGTCAGGTATCTTGAGAATGCGGGCGGAGCTGAAAGCTCCGCCCGACATCATCCCGGTCTCGTCTACTAACCTTCAGTGATACTTTTCCCGTTCGCGGCCGAGGATGACCGGCGCATCCAACCCAGAGATCGGGCGGGTGACATCTGCCGGGATGTCACCGGTGAGCTGCAGGTCCAGGTAGCGAGCGCAGCAGACGCGCAGGAAGGATGTGAAGTTTCCGAGATCATGGCCGGCATCGATCGATTCATGGTGCAGCCGAGTAATCAGCTGCACGACGTTCATTCCGTCGCGCCGGGCAATCTCCTCAAGCTTCGACCAAAAGAAGTTCTCCAGCCTGACGCTGGTGACCATGCCATCGATGCGCAACGACCGGGTGGTGCTTTCCCATAGCCGCGCATCCGCCTTGATGAAGAGTTCACACATGTCGCCCTCCCGGCGCCGCCTCGTCAGGCGGCGTTGGTTTCAGGTAATGACGAGGCATCGAGCACGGCCATGAACTGCCGCAGCCAGGAGGGATGCGCCGGCCAGGCCGGCGCCGTGACCAGGTTGCCGTCCGAGACCGCATCGGTGATGGAAATATCGGCGTAAATGCCGCCGGCAAGTTCGACTTCCGGCCGACAGGCCGGATAGGCCGAGCAGGTGCGGCCCTTCAACACGCCGGCGGCGGCAAGCAGCTGCGCGCCGTGGCATATGGCGGCCACAGGCTTTCCGGCATCGAAGAAGTGCCGGACCGATTGGATGACGTCGGCATTGAGGCGAAGATATTCCGGCGCGCGGCCGCCTGGGATGACCAGGGCATCGTAATCCTCCGCCCGAACGCTGTCGAAAGTGGCGTTCAGTGCGAAATTATGGCCCCGTTTTTCCGAGTAGGTCTGATCGCCCTCGAAATCATGAATGGCGGTGGCGACGGTCTCACCCGCGTTCTTGCCCGGGCAGACGGCATCGACCGTATAGCCGCAGGCGAGCAGCGTTTGAAACGGCACCATCGTTTCATAATCTTCGGTGAAGTCACCCGTGATCATCAGGATCTTAGAAGCTGGCATCGCATCCTCCTTGGAAACCAACAGACGAAGATTAACAAAGACCGCCCAGCAGCAGGTACTATGGGAATACTACAGGCGAAATTCTCGGCCGGAACCAGGTGAGCATCGCGACGGGAGCGTTCTCGGATCCCTTTCCGGATGTAAAACGGTTGCGTCCATCAAGCGGCAGATATCAAACCGTCCTGACCGTCGCATCCGGGACGGCACAGGCCTCGCCGCCGCCGAAGAGACGGGAACGGGTGAGGAAGCGTTTCTCGCGCCCGTTGTCGAGC
Source organism: Rhizobium sp. YTUHZ044 (assembly GCF_051123975.1). Taxonomy (NCBI): domain Bacteria; kingdom Pseudomonadati; phylum Pseudomonadota; class Alphaproteobacteria; order Hyphomicrobiales; family Rhizobiaceae; genus Rhizobium; species Rhizobium sp. YTUHZ044. Next base: position 3,867,774 of record NZ_CP101426.1, on the reverse strand, counting down.
GAGAACATGCCGCCGCGGCCCGGCACGACGTCGATGATAAGCTGCGTATGTTTCCATGCCTCGAACTGGCTTGCGCTGATATAGACCGGCACGCCGCCGATCTCGCCGAGCTTGACGTCGCTGTCGCCGACCATGAATTCATTGGCAGGATAACACATCGGCGAAGAGCCATCGCAGCAGCCGCCGGACTGGTGGAAGAGGATATCGGGATGATCCCGCTTGATTTCCGCGATCAGATCGAGGGCCGCATCGGTGGCGAGAACACGCGGTTCGCCGTTGACGGTCGTTTCCATGGTTCTTCCTCCAAGGTCTCGGTTCCCCTGCCCACAAGGGCCCTTGTGGGGAGGGGTTAGGGAGGGGCTTTGACACTCCCTCCCATCATTCAGAAAGCTTCTCAGAAGAAACCCAGTGCCTTCGGGCTGTAGCTGACCAGCATGTTCTTGGTCTGCTGGTAATGCTCGAGCATCATCTTGTGGGTTTCGCGACCGATGCCGGATTGCTTGTAGCCGCCGAAGGCGGCATGGGCGGGGTAGGCATGGTAGCAGTTGGTCCAGACGCGGCCGGCCTGGATCTCGCGGCCGAACCGGTAGCAGCGATTAGCATCGCGGCTCCAGACGCCGGCGCCAAGACCGTAGAGCGTGTCGTTGGCAATTTCCAGCGCCTCCTTCTCGGTCTTGAAGGTCGCGACCGACACCACCGGCCCGAAGATCTCTTCCTGGAACACACGCATCTTGTTGTGGCCCTTAAAGATCGTCGGCTTGACGTAATAGCCGTTCGCCAGTTCGCCGCCGAGATCATTGCGCGAGCCACCGGCCAGAACCTGGGCGCCTTCCTGCTTGCCGATGTCGAGATAGGCGAGGATCTTCTCAAGCTGCTCCGTCGATGCCTGGGCGCCGATCATCGTTTCCGGATCGAGCGGGTTGCCCTGTTTGATCGCCTCGACGCGTTTGACGGCTTTTTCCATGAAGCGGTCGTAGATCGATTCCTGCACGAGGGCGCGGCTCGGGCAGGTGCAGACTTCACCCTGGTTGAGGGCGAACATTGCAAAGCCTTCGAGCGCCTTGTCGAGGAAGTCGTCATCCTCGGCCATCACATCGGCGAAGAAGATGTTCGGCGATTTGCCGCCGAGCTCCAGCGTCACAGGAATGAGGTTCTGGCTGGCATATTGCATGATCAGCCGGCCGGTCGTCGTTTCGCCGGTAAAGGCGATCTTGGCGATGCGGGGGCTGGTCGCCAGCGGCTTGCCGGCCTCGATGCCGAAGCCGTTGACGATATTGAGCACGCCGGGCGGCAGCAGGTCGCCGACGAGTTCCGCCCAGAGCAGGATCGAAGCGGGGGTCTGTTCGGCCGGCTTCAGCACGACGCAGTTGCCGGCGGCAAGTGCCGGCGCCAGCTTCCAGGTCGCCATCAGGATCGGGAAGTTCCACGGAATGATCTGGCCGACAACGCCGAGCGGCTCGTGGAAGTGATAGGCGATGGTGTCGTGGTCGATCTCGCCGATCGAACCTTCCTGGGCGCGGATGCAGGAGGCGAAGTAGCGGAAGTGGTCGATGGCCAGCGGAATGTCGGCCGCCATGGTTTCGCGGATCGGCTTGCCGTTGTCCCAGGTTTCGGCCTGGGCGAGCAGTTCCAGCTTGTCCTCCATCCGCTGGGCGATCTTCATGAGGATATTGGAGCGCTCGGAAGCCGAAGTCCGGCCCCATTTTTCCTTGGCCGCGTGGGCCGCATCCAGCGCGAGATTGATGTCCTTTTCATCGGAGCGCGGGATGTCGCAGAGTTTTCCGCCTGTGACCGGCGTCACGTTTTCAAAGTATCTGCCTTCGACCGGCTCGCGCCATTCGCCGCCGATATAGTTGCCGTATTTCAGCTTGAACGGCGATTCCACGATTTTCTGATGAAGCATGTCATCCTCCCTTGATGATCCAGGTTCCAATCGAACCAGTGGGAGCAAAATGTGCGCGTTTTGCCGAAGGGAACAGGGTGGAGGATTAATACCGCAGCGCACACTGTCGCAGACATGCGACAGGGTCGCGTTTTGATTGCGATGTCCTATGGAACCGCTGGCGCCTGGTTTAATGCAGGCCCAACTTCTTCATCTTCCGGTGGAGCGTGGCGCGGCTGATCCCGAGGGCGATCGCCGCCTGTGAGACATTGCCGCTGGTGCGCGACAGCGCTCGCAGCAGGGCCGCTTTTTCCGCTTCCACAATCTCTTCCTGTTGTGAGACGGCGGCTTCATGGAGCGCATCGGCGGCGGGGATGCCGGCCGCGATCCGTTTGTCGTCCAATTGCAGCGCGATCCGGGCGGCGCGGGTGGCGCCAAGGACAAGGTCATGCCTGTCGACGGCAAGCAGGGCGGCGGCGGAATTCGCGCTCGTCGGGACCATCAGGAAACGGGCGCCGGCAAAGGCCGATCGAAAGAGATTGAGCTCGATGCGCATCGCCGCGTCGCGCACGGTCTGCGTGAGGATCGCCAGCGTCATCTCGTTGACCTCGTCGCGGCAGGTGGAGATGTCTAGTGCAGCGGCCAGTTCGCCGCGATGATCGCGGATCGGGGCCGTCGTGCAACTCAGGCGGATATTCGAGCAGAAGAAATGTTGATCCCGAAAAATGGCGACGGAACGCTCGTCGGCAAGGGCGGTTCCGATGCCGTTGGTGCCCATGCTCGCCTCGGTCCATACCGAGCCGGTCCATAGGCCAAGATCATAGAAATCCTTGTCGTCGCCGGCAGAGCCCCGGCGCTCCAGCGCAATGCCCTTCCTGTCCGTCAGAAGAATGCAGCAGCCGGCCCTGCCGACCGTGGTAAAGAGGCGGTCAAGTTCCTCGGTTGCGCCGGCGATCAGCTGTTCCGACTGTTTACGAGCGTCAAGAAATTCCTGGTCGGTAAGACGCACCGGCGGGCGTTCGTCCTCGGGAACGAGGCGATGCATGGTCATACACCTCCGCCACGACGCGACGATCGGAGAACTCGCAGCAGCGGAATTCCGCTGCGCAGAGGTATAGACATGCTCCGCATGTGCTGACTGTTCCTGCATCTGCTCCTCCCACGGAACTTCAGCATAGTCTGATGGAAAAGCGGCCGGTTTGCAATTGCACGCTCGGCGGCCTCCCTCTTCGCCCTTGGTGATCAGACGCAGTGCTGAAAAGCTTCAAGGATGGTCGCACGACATCGTGCTCCACTTCATTGATCTAGATCTGGTTCAAGACCAACGATGTCTATCGCGACAGCCGGGCCTCGATGCCGCGCGCGGCTGCCCTGCCGGTCGCAAGGCAGGCGGTGAGGAGATAACCGCCGGTCGGCGCCTCCCAGTCGAGCATCTCGCCGGCGACGAAGGTGCCCGGCAGCGCCTTCAGCATGAAGCCTTCGTCGATGCTGGTCCAGCGGATGCCACCTGCAGAGGAGATCGCCTCGGCGATCGGCCTCGTATCGAGAACCGGTACCGGCAGAGCCTTGATCGCGCCGGCGAGACGTTCGGGATCGGTCCAGTCGCGGGCGGGCGCGAGTTCGCGCAGCAATGCCGCCTTGACGCCGTCAAGCCCAGCGCCCTTGCGCAGGCGGTTTGAAAAGCTCGACTTGGTGTCCTGCCGCCTCAAGTCGCGCGCCAGCCTTTCTGTCGTCCGGCCCGGGGCGAGGTCAAGCGTCAGGGCAGCGTTGCCGTGGTGCTGCAGCCGGTCGCGGAGGCTGGCCGCATGGGCGTAGACCAGGCTGCCTTCGATGCCGCTGCCGGTGATGACGAACTCGCCGGGAAAGGTGCCGGCTTCGGATGTGGCGGTGACCGACTTGACGGGCTCGCCGGCGAAACGCGTACTGAAGCTGGCGCTCCAGCCGACGACGAAGCCGCAATTGGCGGGCCGGAAGGCGTCGATTTCGACGCCTCTCTCGGTCAGCCACGGCAGCCAGGCCGCATCCGAGCCAAGGCGCGGCCAACTTGCGCCGCCAAGCGCCAGCAGGGCGGCGTCGCAATGGGCGATGCTACGCCCTTCCGGCGTTTCGAAAACGTAACCGTCTTCGACAAGGCCGGTCCAGCGGTGGCGGGTGCGCAACGCAACCCCCCGCTCTTCCAGCCGTTTGAGCCAGGCACGCAGCAAAGGAGAAGCCTTCATCACCTTCGGGAAAACCCGGCCGGAGGAGCCGACGAAGGTCTCGGTACCAAGCCCTGCGGCCCAATCCCTGATATCACCGGGAGTAAAGGCATCGAGAGCGGGACGCAGACGGGCTGAAGCCGTTCCGAAGCGCGTAACGAAACGGGCATAGTCCTCCGAATGGGTGATGTTGAGGCCTGATTTGCCGGCCAGCAGGAACTTGCGAGCGAAGGTCGGCATGGCGTCATAGATCGTTACCGCATGGCCGGAGAGCGACAGCAGCTCGGCAGCTGCAAGACCCGCGGGGCCGCCGCCGATGATCGCAATCCGTTTCTGGCTCATGATGTCTTCGCCCGATTCCTTCCGGCGCAGTTTTGCCGCGGGCGCCGATCACCTGCAAGAGTACAGGTTCGTCAATGGTGAGAATGTGTGCACTGACCGTGGTCGGCGAGAACCTCGATGACGCGGCATTGGTCGACGCGGCCGTGGCCGCAGCTCTCCACCATCATTTCCAGCTCGGCCTTCAAAGCCATCAGGCTGCGGATGCGCTGCTCGACTTCGGCGAGGCGAGCCTTGGCGATGGCGTCGGCCGAGGCGCAGGACTGGTTTGGATCATCCTGCAATGTGAGCAGCGTGCGAATTGCCTCGATCTCGAAACCGAGCTCTCGGGCATGACGAATGAAAGTGAGGCGGCTGATATCGGCAGGTTCGAAGGATCGCTGGTTGCCTTCGCTGCGGCTCGGGGCCGCGAGCAGGCCGATGCTCTCGTAATAGCGCACCGTCGGCACCTTGACGCCGCTTCGGCGGGCCGCTTCGCCAATCGTAATCTTTTTCATGATTTTCTCTTGCACCTCTAGTCGCTAGAGGATGTAGGAGGGGTGCTTCTGTTTGACAAGGAAGCGCATCATGGTTGAGACGAGCGAGACACGATACAGGGTCGGCGGCATGGATTGCGCTGCCTGCGCGACCAAGATCGATACCGCGGTCAGGCGCGTAGCAGGTGTTGTCGATGTCTCCGTCTCGGTGGTAACGGGCACCATGACCGTCCGGCATGACGGCAGCAGCGATCTCAAGGCAGTCCAGAGGAAGGTGACGGGGCTTGGTTATTCCGTCTCGCCCTTTACCGGAAATGCGAAGCTCGCGCGTGAAGACCGCCCGCACCATCATCACGATCATACCGCTCATGATCACGACCATGCCCATGACGACGAGAAGGAAATTGACGGCCGGCATGGGGACGACCATGCGCCGATGGCCGGTCGCTGGTGGCGGAGCAGGAAGGGCCGGCTGACCATTTTTTCGGGTGGAGCGCTCGTTGCCGCCTATGCCGTCGGCCATGTGGTGCCGGCGAGTGCGTCCTACGCCTTCTTCGTCGCGATACTGGTCGGTCTGCTGCCGATTGCGCGGCGAGCCGTCATGGCGGCTTTGTCCGGCACGCCGTTTTCGATCGAGATGCTGATGACGATCGCCGCCGTCGGCGCCGTCATCATCAATGCGGGCGAGGAAGCGGCGACCGTCGTCTTCCTGTTCCTCGTCGGCGAGTTGCTCGAAGGCGTGGCGGCGGGCAAGGCGCGCGAAAGCATCCAGTCGCTGACGGCCCTGGTGCCGAAAACCGCGTTGCTCGAAGACAATGGCCAGATGCGGGAGGTGCCGGCGGAAAGCCTTGCCGTCGGCGCGGTCATCATGGTTCGCCCCGGCGACCGCATTTCGGCGGACGGCGTCATCGTCTCAGGCGAGAGTGCGATCGACGAGGCCCCGGTGACGGGCGAGAGCACGCCGGTGCGCAAGGGCGTCGATGCCGGCGTCTATGCCGGTACGGTCAACGGTGATGCGGTGCTCAGGGTTCGCGTCACGGCGGCCGCTGCCGACAATACCATCGCCCGCGTCGTCAAGCTGGTGGAAGAAGCGCAGGAATCGAAGGCGCCGACGGAGCGCTTCATCGATCGGTTCTCTCGCTATTACACGCCGGGCGTGGTCGTCGTCGCCGCACTTGTCGCGGTCGTTCCGCCGTTGTTTCTCGGCGGCGCGTGGGGTGAATGGATCTACAAAGGCCTTGCCATCCTGCTGATCGGCTGCCCCTGCGCGCTCGTCATTTCGACGCCGGCGGCGATCGCCGCTTCGCTGTCGGCGGGCGCGCGGCGCGGGCTCTTAATGAAGGGCGGCGCGGTGCTGGAGACGCTCGGCACGGTGACGATGGTCGCCTTCGACAAGACAGGCACGTTGACGGAAGGCAAGCCTCGGGTGACGGACATTGTTTCCTTCGGATTGGGTGAGGCGCAGCTCCTGTCGCGCGCGGCTGTGCTCGAGCAGGGCTCCAGCCATCCGCTGGCACTGGCGATTCTCCACCGCGCCAAGGCGGACGGCGTGCCCGTGCCGCCGGCCTTCGAACTGGAAGCGCTGCCGGGCAAGGGTGTCACCGGCAAGGTCGGCGGCGAGACATTGGATCTCTTGTCGCCGCCCGCCGCCCGCGAGTGCGGGGCGCTGAACGGGGAGCAGGAAGCGCGTATTGCAGGGCTCAATGATGAGGGCAAGAGCGTATCGGTGCTGCTCGTCAATGGCACTGCGGCCGGCCTGATCGCCATGCGCGACGAGCCGCGCGAGGATGCCGGGGCGGGGCTCTCCGCGCTCAAATTGGCCGGTGTCAAGGCGATGATGCTGACCGGCGACAACAAGCGGACGGCGGCAGCCGTCGCCGGCATGCTCGATATCGACTGGCGCGGCGAGATGATGCCCGAAGACAAGCAGCGGGTCGTCGGCGAATTGAAGCGTCAGGGCTTCGTCGTCGCCAAGGTCGGCGACGGCATCAACGACGCGCCGGCGCTCGCCGCCGCCGACATCGGTATCGCCATGGGCGGCGGCACCGATGTGGCGCTGGAGACCGCGGATGCCGCCGTGCTGCATGGACGCGTCGGCGACGTGGCGCGGATGATCGCGCTTTCCAAGCGGACGATGCGCAATATCCTTGAGAATATCACCATTGCGATCGGGCTGAAGGCTGTCTTCCTGGTGACGACGATCGCCGGCATGACCGGGCTCTGGCCGGCGATCCTCGCCGATACCGGTGCCACGGTGCTGGTGACGATCAACGCGCTCAGGCTGCTTCGTGTACGGGGATGAATGTTTTGCCGGTGGCGGTTTGAAGACCAGCGATTCGGGGCCGGTCATCCGTTAGGTCGGCGCTCAGTTTGCTGACAAGGTCTCATGCTCGGCCTTGTGCCGAGCATCTCACCACTGCAATTATCTGGCAGGAAAGCTCTTATTTTCAGAATGGACCTGGGTGGATCGTCGGCACAAGGCAGCACAAGGCCGAGGATGACGTCGCGGGTTTTGCGTCGTCTATCCGCAGCCTGGCAGCTGGCTATAGGCCAGCCCCACCACGGTCATCTCCAAGCCTGTTTTCGTTAAGCTTTCGTTGTCCATGTTTTTCACAGGAATGCAGCGATTTCAAACCTGCCGTAACGCAATGCACAAACCATCCGTTGACGTGAATTACGATTCGCGTACTATATCTAGTGTTCAAGGTTCCTTCGATTCGTGAGGATCGCGGGCTAAGACGGGAATACGGTGCGCTGCGCCATCATGGTGCGACAATGCCGGAGCTGCCCCCGCAACTGTAAGCGGCGAGCAACTGTCCGATTTCAGGTCACTGGAGCATGATGCTCCGGGAAGGCTGGGGCAGGGTGCTTCGACCCGTGAGCCAGGAGACCTGCCTCGAACGAAACGTCCACGGGCGGGGTGTCCGGAAGGTCGCGTGCATGAAGCGGAATGATCCGTGTCTGTTGCGCTGCCCCGAACGTCCGCATGAGCATTTCGGGGGTTTGAAGTCATGTCGAGAACATCAAAGCCGCCGCCCGTGCACATCCTGCGAGGGATGATGTCGGGCGTTTAAAGCGCCAACTTTGCCAGATCATTATCAAGCATTGCCCCGGACGTCGCACGGCGCCCGATCCCAGTCCTGTGTCCTGCATTCACTGACATCACGAGGAAGATGATGAGCGTTACCGTTTACAGCAAGCCGGCCTGTGTCCAATGCACGGCCACTTACCGCGCCCTCGATCGCCTGGGCGTCGATTATGAGATCGTCGATATTTCCGAGGATGCCGAAGCGCTCGATCGCGTGCTTGGCATGGGCTACATGCAGGTTCCGGTCGTCGTTGCCGGCGAGCAGCATTGGGCGGGCTTCCGCCCCGACATGATCAGCGCGCTCTCCTGACCGGAGAAAAGCGGTGGGGCTGATCGTCTATTATTCCAGCCGATCCGGGAACACCCATCGTTTCGTCGAGAAGTTGGGATTGCGCGCGACGCGCATTCCCGTCGGCGCTGAAGACATCCACATTCGCGAACCCTATGTGCTGATCTCGCCCACCTATTGTGGGGACGGCGGCCCAGGGATCGTCAAGGGCGCCGTGCCCAAGCAGGTGATCCGTTTCCTCAAAGAGGCGGAAAACCGCTCCAACATCCGCGGCGTGATTGCCGCGGGCAACAGCAATTTTGGCGAGACCTACGGGCTTGCCGGCGACGTCATCTCGAAGAAGTGCCAGGTGCCGTACCTCTACCGGTTCGAGCTCCTGGGAACAGCCGAGGATGTCGCCAATGTCAAAGACGGGATGGGACGATTTTGGACACGGGAACAAATCTGACGCGGGATACAGGCGCAAAACCACTTAAAGCGGCCGAAACACTCGACTATCACGCACTGAACGCGATGCTGAACCTCTATGACGATGAGGGCAGGATCCAGCTCGACAAGGACCGCATGGCGGCCAAGCAGTATTTCCTGCAGCATGTGAACCAGAACACCGTGTTCTTTCACAATCTCCGGGAAAAGCTCGATTACCTCGTGACCGAGGGCTATTACGAGCGGGAGGTTCTCGACCAGTATTCCTTCAATTTCGTCCGCGGCCTCTTCGATCAGGCCTATGCGCGGAAATTCCGCTTCCCGACCTTCCTCGGCGCTTTCAAATATTACACCAGCTATACGCTGAAGACCTTCGACGGAAAGCGCTATCTCGAGCGCTATGAGGACCGCATCTGCATGGTGGCGCTGACCTTGGCGCGGGGCGATGAGGCGCTTGCCCGTGACATGGTCGACGAGATCATTTCCGGGCGTTTCCAGCCGGCGACGCCGACTTTCTTGAATGCCGGCAAGAAGCAGCGCGGCGAACTCGTTTCCTGCTTCCTGCTGCGGGTCGAGGACAATATGGAATCGATCGGCCGGTCGATCAATTCGGCACTGCAGCTATCGAAGCGCGGCGGCGGCGTGGCGCTGTCGCTGACGAATATCCGCGAGGCCGGCGCGCCGATCAAGCAGATCGAGAAACAGTCCTCCGGCATCATCCCGGTGATGAAGCTCTTGGAAGATAGCTTCTCCTACGCCAACCAGCTCGGCGCGCGCCAAGGCGCGGGCGCGGTCTATCTCAACGCGCATCATCCCGACATCATGCGTTTCCTCGACACCAAGCGCGAAAATGCCGATGAGAAGATCCGCATTAAGACGCTGTCGCTCGGCGTCGTCGTGCCTGATATCACCTTCGAGCTCGCCAGGAACAATGAGGACATGTACCTGTTCTCACCCTATGACGTGGAGCGGGTCTACGGCGTACCCTTCACCGAGATCTCGGTGACGGAAAAGTACCGGGAGATGGTGGCGGACGCCCGTATCTCGAAGAAGAAGATCAAGGCGCGGGAATTCTTCCAGGTGATCGCCGAAATCCAGTTCGAGAGCGGTTACCCCTACCTCATGTTCGAGGACACGGTGAACCGGGCGAACCCGATCGCCGGCCGCATCTCCATGAGCAATCTCTGCTCGGAGATCCTGCAGGTGAGTGAGGCGAGCGAATATAATGGCGACCTCTCCTATAAGGATCTCGGCAAGGACATTTCCTGCAATCTCGGCTCGCTGAACATTGCAGCGGCGATGGATTCGGCCGATTTCGGTAAGACGATCGAGACCTCGATCCGGGCGCTGACGGCGGTGTCGGACATGAGCCATATCGCCTCGGTTCCCTCGATCGAGAAAGGCAATGACGAGAGCCATGCGATTGGCCTCGGCCAGATGAACCTGCACGGCTATCTCGCCCGCGAACGCATCTTTTACGGCTCCGAGGAAGGCGTCGATTTCACCAACATCTATTTCTATACGGTGACCTACCACGCGATCCGCGCCTCGAACCTGCTTGCGGTCGAACGCGGCACCAGCTTCAAGGGCTTCGAGAATTCGAAATATGCCTCGGGCGAATATTTCAACAAATATACGGAGCAGGAATGGAAGCCGGCGACCGGAAAGGTGCAGGCGCTGTTCGACAAATCAGGCATCCCCGTTCCGACGAGGGAAGACTGGCTTGCGCTGAAGAAGGCGGTGATGGCCTCCGGCCTCTATAACCAGAACCTGCAGGCGGTGCCGCCGACGGGATCGATCTCCTATATCAACCACTCGACCTCCTCGATCCATCCGATCGTCTCGAAGATCGAGATCCGCAAGGAAGGCAAGATCGGCCGCGTCTATTATCCGGCGCCGTTCATGACCAGCGACAATCTCGACTTTTACCAGGACGCCTATGAGATCGGGCCGGAGAAGATCATCGATACCTACGCGGCGGCGACCCAGCACGTCGATCAGGGCCTGTCGCTGACCCTGTTCTTCCGCGACACGGCGACGACGCGCGATATCAACAAGGCGCAGATTTACGCCTGGAAGAAGGGCATCAAGACAATCTACTACATCCGCCTTCGCCAGATGGCGCTGTCGGGCACCGAGGTGCAGGGGTGTGTGTCTTGTACGCTGTGATTTGATTTCGGCCGCGAGCCTTTGCGCGAGTGGCCCCTCATCCGCCTGCCGGCACTTTCTCCCCGATGGGGAGAAGACATCTGCGGCAGGCGCGACATCCCCTTTCCCCTCGGAGAGAGGGTAGGGTGAGGCGGCTGCGAACGCCAACAATCTATTGGAAAGACATCATCATCATGAACATAGCCGTAAAGCCGATCAGCCGCGTCCGCGCCATCAACTGGAACCGCATCGAGGACGACAAGGATCTCGAAGTCTGGAATCGCCTCACCGGCAATTTCTGGCTGCCGGAGAAGGTGCCGCTGTCGAACGATATCCCCTCCTGGGCAACCCTGACTGCGGCCGAGCAGCAGCTCACGATCCGGGTCTTCACCGGATTGACGCTGCTCGACACGATCCAGAACGGCGTCGGCGCCGTCAAGCTGATGGAGGACGCGGCAACACCGCACGAGGAGGCAGTGCTCTCCAATATCTCCTTCATGGAGGCGGTGCATGCACGCTCCTATTCCTCGATCTTCTCGACGCTCTGCCTGACGCCAGATGTCGACGATGCCTATCGCTGGTCGGAAGAGAATGAATTCCTGCAGCGGAAATCGGCGCTGATCATGGAGCAATATGCCTCCGGCGATCCCTTGAAGAAGAAGGTCGCGAGCGTCTTCCTCGAGAGCTTCCTGTTCTATTCCGGCTTCTATCTGCCGATGTACTGGTCGAGCCGGGCAAAGCTCACCAATACGGCCGATATGATCCGGCTGATCATTCGGGACGAGGCGGTGCACGGCTATTATATCGGCTACAAGTTTCAGCGCGGACTGGAGCTGTTGTCCGAAGAGCGCCGGCAGGAGATCAAGGATTTCGCTTTCGACCTCTTGCTCGAACTCTACGACAACGAGGCGAGATATACCGAGGCGCTCTATGACGGCGTCGGGCTCAGCGAAGACGTCAAGAAGTTCCTGCATTACAACGCCAACAAGGCGTTGATGAACCTCGGCTACGAGGCGCTGTTCCCGACTGAGGCCTGCAAGGTCAATCCGGCGATCCTGTCGGCGCTGTCGCCGAATGCCGACGAGAACCACGACTTCTTCTCCGGCTCCGGGTCCTCCTATGTCATCGGCAAGGCAGTGGCTACCGAAGATGAAGACTGGGATTTCTGAGACTTAATTGCAGTCTCCCCTTATCTTTTGCTTCGCCATCGACCACATTCACGGAAACTGAATTCGGTATTCGTCGGTGATGCGGCGTAGTGGGGTTTCGATGTCCTCTTTTTTGAACAATGCCGGGGCTGTTGTTGAAACGGACGAAGGCACCTGGCCGATCCGCAGGAGGCGGATCCTCGACTGGCTGGTGAACGAGACGCGCGGCGAGCGCTTTATCGACAACATCCTGGTGGCAATGTGCGAGAAGCTGTTGGCGGCCGGAGTGCCTGTGGCGCGCGCGACGCTGCATTTCAGGACGAACCATCCACAATGGATAGGCGCCCGCATCCTCTGGAAGGAGGGCATGGCGGAGGCGAAGATCAACACATTCGCCTATGGTGTCGAAAACACGCCGGAGTTCCTGAAGAGCCCCGTCAACGCGATCCATCAGGGGGCAGAGGAGGTGCGCAGGCAGCTGGAAGGCAAGGCCGACGCCGACGAGGATCCGTTCTTTCAGGAGATGCGTAACGACGGCCTTACGGAGTACATCGCCTGGCCGATCGAGCACACTTTCGGCAAACGCCACGTCGCGACATTTTCTACGTCTCGGCCTGGCGGTTTTACGAGCGAGCATACCGATTTCCTGCGCGATCTCCTGCCGGCGCTAACGCTCGTCAGCGAGATCAGGCTGAAGAACATCATGGCGCGGACGCTGCTGCAGACCTATGTGGGGCCGCATGCGAGCGAGCATATCCTGTCGGGTGTCACGACCCGCGGCAGCGGCGCGACCGTCGGCGCGGCCATCATGATCTGCGATCTGCGCGACTTCACGGCGATCTCGGATCTCTGGCCGCGCGACGACGTGATCCATCTGCTGAACGACTATTTCGACGCCATGTCGGACCCGATCGAACGGCATGGCGGGGAAATCCTGAAATTCATGGGAGACGGGCTGCTGGCGATCTTCCCATTGGCCAAGGAAACGGCCTGTCTCGATCTGCTGCAGGCGATCCGCGAGGGGCAGGCGTCGATGGCCGAGCTGAACGAGGAGCACCGCCGCACGGGACGCGAACCGCTGCGTTACGGCGTCGGTGTGCATGTCGGTGACGTCATGTACGGCAATATCGGGTCGCGCCGACGGCTGGATTTCACCGTCATCGGCCCGGCGGTCAATGTCGCCTCGCGGCTGGAAAGCCTGACCAAGGAGGTCAGGCGTCCGGTGCTCTTGTCGCGCGCCTTCGTCGAAATGGCGGGTTGCGCGAAAGACATGGACAGTCTCGGCACCTTCCCGCTGCGCGGGCTCGGAGAGCCTGTCGATGTCTTCGCTTTTCCGGCACGCTAGAGCATGTCGCGCAAAAGTGCGCAGCGATTTTGCGAAGCCGAATTGCGTAAGAACGAAGACCCTAAAGCGTGGAGCGAATCGAAAGAGCGCGACACCCTTTAGGCGGGCTTAGACGCCTCGTTTGTTTCCCCAAAGCAGCACGTGCAACTGCGGCAGGACGCGCGGCGCAAACCATCGGTCGACCGTCACCTTCTCGACAAGCCAATGCATGCGATCCATCACGCCGTCGACATCGATGCGCGCGTCGTCGTCTTCGGGCGGCGGCGGTGTATGGTTGCCCGGTTGAAGGTACAGGGGAATACAAGGGTAGCGCTGACCCACCTCTCGCGCGAATGCGTAGTCGACATCATCAAAGATGACGACTTTCAGCGCGATCTCCGGCCCGCCGGCGGACAGCCGTAGACAGTCGTCGATATCACCCCAATCGGTTTGCATCCCGCTCGACGGCGGCTTGGGGCTCAACACCAGAACATCGAGATCGCCAAACCAGTTCCGCGCCACACTTCCCTGCGTTTCCAGCGCGAAGCGATATCCCTGGGAATGACCGAGTTCGATCAGCGCCCCCAGGGGCTGGATAGCGGGATTGCCCCCGGAAAGGGAAACCGTCAATGGTCTGCTTCCGGAAAGTCTGGTGACCTCCTGCCAGATCGCCTCGACGGACATCGGCATCCATTGATCTCGGAACGCGCTGTCGACCGCGTGAAGGCTATCGCACCAGGAGCAGCGATAGTCGCAGCCGCCCGTCCTGACGAACACCGTCGGCAGCCCGATCAATGCGCCTTCGCCCTGTATGGTCGGGCCGAAGATCTCGCTGATGCGGATGGTCTCCGCGCTCATGGTCTGTACTCCGCCCAGGTCTTGGGCGTCTCGCTGACACGGACGGACGAAGTTTCGGGGAAGCGCTGCTTGCACCAGTCGTAGAAATGCCTGGCCAGGAACTCGGAGGTGACTTTCGAATGACCGAACACGTCATTCAGATGGCGATGATCGAGAGCCTCGTCGATATAGCGCTTGAGCGGTGAGAGGTCGTGATAGTCGCGAACGAAGCCGTCGTCATTGAGGGTTTCGGCAGAGAGCTCGACGACCACGATATAGTTGTGGCCGTGAAGCCGGGCGCATTGATGATCGCCCGGCAGATGGTCCAGCTGATGCGAGGCAGAGAGATGAAATTCCTTGGTGATGCGGTACATCAACGCACCTCCGTCGTGGCATATTGCGACACCGCCGCTTTCCAAAAGTCGCTGTCCTCATATTCCGTGGGATCGGCGACACCGGCAAGATGGAAGGCTTCGCGGCGTTCGACGCAGGTTCCGCAACGCCCGCAATGGAAATTGCCGCCCTTGTAGCAGGACCAGGTTTCCGCGAAGGGCGTGCCATGTTTTGCGCCATCGCCCACGATCGCCGCTTTGGAAGCCTCGACATAGGGTGCGAGCAGCTTGACGCTGGCATAACCGTCGAGCGCCTCGTTCTGCATGCGCTGGAAAGCATCGATGAAGCCCGGACGGCAGTCTGGGTAGATGAAGTGGTCGCCGCCATGCACGGCGACGGCAACGGCATCCGCTTTCTGTGCGGCCGCCAAGCCGAAGGCGATCGCCAGCATGATGGCGTTGCGGTTCGGCACCACAGTGGCCTTCATGGTTTCCTCGGCGTAGTGGCCGTCCGGAACATCGACATTGTCGGTCAG
The DNA here is from genome assembly GCF_051123975.1 of Rhizobium sp. YTUHZ044. Classification (NCBI taxonomy): domain Bacteria; kingdom Pseudomonadati; phylum Pseudomonadota; class Alphaproteobacteria; order Hyphomicrobiales; family Rhizobiaceae; genus Rhizobium; species Rhizobium sp. YTUHZ044. The sequence goes on along the minus strand of NZ_CP101426.1, from coordinate 3,852,751 downwards.
GGCCGATCCGCTGAGATGGCCGCCGAGGGCGGCGATGTCGATGATATGATGGGGAACGGCAAGCCGCGCCGCGCATTTGGCGGCGAAGTCGAGTTCCTTGCGATGCCGCTGGCCATAGTCGAAGGAGACGAGGCCGATAAGCTGTTCTTCCGCCGCCATTCTGTGGGCAAGCGAAACAGAGTCGAGTCCGCCGGAGCAGACAACGATGGTTTTCATATTTTGGATCCCTTGTTTTGACCGGGTGGGCTGCGACCGGATTACGTGGTGCTTCTAAGTCAAATCACGCGCCATGAAAACAGTTTTAATATGACCGCCCTTCGATCGGAAAGTTGATCTGCGGCGGCAGCAGGAGGTGCAAATCCTCGGCGTCGGGATTATTGATGCGCTGCAGCAGCATGCGGCCGAGATCCTCTCCTGCCGCCGTCAAATCCTCGTGGATCGTGTCGACCTTCGGGTGCAACTGGGTGAGAAGGCGGGATGTCTCCTTGGCGACGATGTCGTAGTCGCCGGCGAGTGTGCGGCCGGCATCGTTCATGCCGCTGATGACCGCAAGCGCCGAAACTTCGCCGGGACAGACGAAGCCATCGGAAGCCCCCGGGGCGGCGGCGCGGTTGCGGATGAAGTCGCGAAGCACATCCGCCGGCGTGTCGAGATCGACTGTCTCGGGGATATCATAGGCGACGCCCGCCTGGCGCACCGCCGTCATGAAGCCGTGCAGGATATGTTGGCAGAAGGTCAGCCGTTTCGGCGGCAGGATCACCGCCACCTTGGTGCGGCCCTTGGCGATCAGCCGGCGCGTCGCTTCATAGGCAAAGGTGAAATTGTCGTAGTCGACATAGGGATGCGGTGTCGAAAATTCGGTGCGGCCGTGACAGATGAAGGGAAAGCCGGCTTCGAGCAGCAGGCGGACGCGGGCATCGAGCGGCTCGGTCCGCGTGAAGATCAGCCCGTCGGCAAGGTGGTTGCGGATGATGTATTCGGCGGCTTCGGCGTTGGTCGTCGACAAGAAGTTTGGGGCGACGACAAGATGGTAGGGCGTTTCTTTCAGCGCCTTGGCGATGCCGTACATGATCGAGGTGGTGAAACCGACCACCTCCTCGTGGGGATCGAGCAGGATGGCGACGACATTGGTGCGGCCCGTCTTGAGACGCTGCGCCGCCCGATCCGGAAGATAACCGATCTCGCGGGCGATGCGGTGCACGCGTTGGCGGGTCTCGAGCGAAATCTGCGGCGCATCGGAAAGTGCTCGTGACACCGTCGTCACCGCCAGACCGGCGATGGTGGCGATCGTCCGCAAGGTCGGCTTGCCGCGCTTGCGGGCGAGATCGAGATTTTCACCGCGATGCGGCCGGGACGGTTCGGTCACTCTGGGCTTTCCATGCTGGAATTGCCGATACAATAACACGATGACTCAGGTGCGCAATCTGGCAATGAAAACGATTTAAATTTTAACGCCTCATTATCCTTTTGGACTATTTGAATGTAATTCAACAGGTTATTGCAATAGCCATATTTTTCTCGGGAGTCGAGAAAGGGCTTGACGACCAAGAGCTTATAACGTTTTAAATTGTTAACCGCGCGGAGGAGCGCGGCTTCATGCCGACTGCTGCAATGGCGGGACGCATCTGGTGGCGGGGAGGGTCCTGCCGCCAATTTCAAACGGGAGGAAATTCATGCGCAAGTTCATGAGCTCGGCGGCGATTGCTGTCGTGATGGTTGCTGGTTTGGGTGTGGCCCATGCTGCCGACGTGAAGGAAGTGCAGATGCTGCACTGGTGGACGTCGGGGGGCGAGGCAGCGGCTTTGAACGTCCTGAAGCAGGATCTATCGAAGGAAGGTTTTGCCTGGAAGGACGTCCCGGTTGCCGGCGGCGGTGGTGATGCGGCGATGACGGCGCTGAAGGCGATGGTGGCGGCGGGCACCTATCCGACGGCCTCTCAGATGCTGGGGTACACCGTGCTCGATTATGCCCAGGCCGGCGTGATGGGTGACCTGACGGAGACGGCCAAGAAGGAAGGCTGGGACAAGTCGGTGCCGGCGGCATTGCAGAAGTTCTCCGTCTATGACGGCAAGTGGGTCGCAGCCCCGGTCAACGTCCATTCGGTCAACTGGCTGTGGATCAACAAGGCTGTCATGGACAAGATCGGCGGCACCCAGCCGAAGAGCTTCGACGACCTGATCGCGCTGCTCGACAAGGCCAAGGCTGCCGGTGTCATCCCGTTGGCGCTCGGCGGCCAGAACTGGCAGGAGGCGACGATGTTCGATTCCATCGTGCTGTCGACCGGTGGGCCGGAGTTCTACAAGAAGGCCTTCAACGACCTCGACGAGGCGTCGCTGAAGTCGGACACGATGAAGAAGTCCTTCGACAACCTCGCCAAGATCGTCAAATATGTCGATCCGAACTTCTCCGGCCGCGACTGGAACCTGGCGACCGCGATGGTCATCAAGGGTGACGCGCTGGTGCAGGTGATGGGCGACTGGGCCAAGGGCGAATTCGTCGCCGCCAAGAAGACGCCGGATAAAGACTTCCTCTGCTACCGCTTCCCCGGCACCGAAGGCAGCGTGATCTACAACTCCGACATGTTCGGCATGTTCAACGTTCCCGACGACCGCAAGGCGGCGCAGGTGGCATTGGCGACGGCGACGCTGTCGAAGAGCTTCCAGTCGGCCTTCAATGTCGTCAAGGGTTCGGTTCCGGCCCGCACCGACGTTCCCGACACCGACTTCGACGCCTGCGGCAAGAAGGGCATCGCCGATCTGAAGGCCGCCAACGAGGGCGGCACGCTGTTCGGTTCGCTCGCCCAGGGCTATGGCGCGCCTCCGGCAATCGCCAATGCCTATAAGGACGTCGTCTCGAAGTTCGTCCACGGCCAGATCAAGAGCTCGGACGAAGCCGTGACCCAGCTCGTCCAGGCGATCGACGACGCCCGCTGAGGCCGCCGCCGATGAACACGCTTCCCCGCGTCGTCGCGGGGAAGCTGCAGCCCCTGACGGATATGCGGGGCGATCATGCGGGGAGGGGCATGCGGGCCAGCCCCCCATGACGACATACAGGGAGGAGATGACATTCCATGAGCACAGTTGCGACCACCGATCCGGTTCTGACGCCGCGGCAAGCGACGCGGGTCTCACTCAGGGGCCGGCTGCAGGATGCGCTGCCGAAGATCGTGCTGGCGCCGAGCTTTGTCATCACGCTGATCTTCGTCTACGGCTTCATCGTCTGGACGGCCTATCTCTCCTTCACCAATTCCAAGACCTTCCCCTCCTATGCGTTGACCGGCGCGCGCGCTTATCAGCGGCTGTGGCGCTGGACCTTCGAGAGCGACCCGCCATCCTCCTGGTACACTTCGATCACCAACATGGCGATCTTCGGCTTCCTCTATGTCGGCATCTGTCTGGCACTTGGCCTGCTGCTGGCGATCCTGCTCGACCAGAAGATCCGCGGCGAGGGGCTGCTCAGGCCGATCTTCCTCTATCCGATGGCGCTTTCCTTCATCGTCACCGGGGTGGCCTGGAAGTGGTTCCTCGATCCCGGCCTCGGGCTGGAGCAGACGCTGCACCACTTCGGCTGGACGAGCTTCCACTTCGACTGGATCAAGAACAAGGACTTCGTCATCTACACCGTCGTCATCGCCGGTGTCTGGCAGGCGTCGGGCTTCGTCATGGCGATGTTCCTCGCGGGTCTTCGCGGCATCGACGGCGAGATCATGAAGGCGGCGCAGATCGACGGGGCGTCGCCCTTCCAGCTTTATCGGCGCATCGTCATTCCGCTGTTGCGGCCGATCTTCCTGTCGGCCTTCATCGTGCTCGCCCATATGGCGATCAAGTCCTACGACCTGGTGGTGGCGCTGACCTCGGGCGGGCCGGGCGGCTCGGCCTGGCTGCCGTCGAACTTCATGTATGAATATACCTTCAAGCGCAACGAGATGGCCGTCGGCTCGGCCAGCGCCATCATCATGCTGATGACAATCTCGGCGATCATCGTTCCCTATCTCTATTCCGAACTGAAGGAGAAGGCCCGATGAGCAGCCTCACCTCTTCGATCGGCACGTCGTCATCGGCTGCGGCGGGCGCAGGAGCGGAGCGCGGCAACAGCGCCCGCTGGATCGGCCGCCTCGTCATCTACGGCCTGCTGGTGATCTTCGCCGTCCTCTACCTGATGCCGCTCTTCGTCATGCTGACGACCTCGTTCAAGACGATGGACGAGATCCAGAACGGCAACATGCTGGCGCTGCCGCAGGCGCCGACCTTCGATCCCTGGGTGAAGGCCTGGGGCGAGGCCTGCGTCGGGCTGACCTGCGCCGGCATCAAGGGCTACTTCTGGAACTCGATCAAGATGGTGGTGCCGGCGGTGGCGATCTCCACCTTCATGGGCGCGCTGAACGGTTATGTCCTGACCAAGTGGCGCTTCCCCGGCCATACGCTGGTGTTCGGGCTGATGCTGTTTGCCTGCTTCATTCCGTTCCAGTCGGTGCTCTTGCCGATGGCGACCATCCTCGGCTCGCTCGGTCGCTTCGGGGTGACGCTGCAGAACGCCACCGGCTTTAACTTCGGCTTCGGCAATTCGACGGTCAATCTGGTCTTCGTCCATGTCGTCTACGGCCTCGGCTTCACGACGCTGTTCTTTCGCAATTTCTACGAGGCCTTCCCGACCGAGCTGGTGCGGGCCGCCCAGGTCGATGGCGCCAGTTTCTTCCAGATCTTCCGCCGCATCATGCTGCCGAACTCGCTGCCGATCATCGTCGTCACCGTCATCTACCAGTTCACCAATATCTGGAACGACTTCCTGTTTGCCTCGGCCTATGCCGGCACCGGTGACTCCATGCCGATGACGGTGGCGCTCAACAATGTCGTCAACACCTCGACCGGGGTGGTCGAATACAATGTCAACATGGCGGCGGCGATGATCGCCGCCGTGCCGACGCTCATCGTCTATATCCTCGCCGGCCGCTACTTCGTGCGTGGCCTGATGGCGGGCGCAGTCAAAGGGTAACCCATGGCTTTCCTGGAAATCTCCGGCCTCAGAAAGCGCTTCGGCGCTGTCGACATCCTCAAGGGCATCGATCTCGAACTCGAAAAGGGCGGCTTCCTGGTGCTGGTCGGCCCGTCCGGCTGCGGCAAGTCGACCCTGCTCAACACCATCGCCGGGCTGGAGACGATCACCGCGGGCGAGATCCGGATCGACGGGCGCGCCGTCAACGGCCTGCATCCTTCCAAGCGCGACATCGCCATGGTGTTCCAGTCCTATGCGCTTTATCCGAACATGACGGTGGCGGGCAACATCGCCTTCGGCATGGAGATGCGCGGCGTGCCGCCGGAAGAGCGCAAGCAGGCGATCGACAAGGTCGCCAAGGTGCTGCAGATCGGCCATCTGCTCGACCGCAAGCCGAGCCAGCTGTCGGGCGGCCAGCGCCAGCGCGTCGCCATGGGCCGGGCGCTGGTGCGCGATCCCAAGCTCTTCCTGTTCGACGAACCGCTCTCCAACCTCGACGCCAAGCTGCGCGTCGACATGCGCATCGAGATCAAGCGACTGCATCAGGCGACCGGCAAGACCATCGTCTACGTCACCCACGACCAGATCGAGGCAATGACGCTCGCCACCCGCATCGCCGTGATGAAGGACGGCATCGTCCAGCAGTTCGGCACGCCGGCCGAGATCTACAACAATCCCGCCAACATGTTCGTCGCCGACTTCATGGGTTCACCGGCGATGAACCTGGTCAAGGCCTCGGTCGAAAACGGCGCCGGTGGGCTCGCCGTCTCGCTCGAGCGGCCGAACGCCGCTCCGCTCAGGCTGCCGGTCACGACAACTGCAAACGGTCTTTCCTCCTATGCCGGCCGGCAGGTGATCTTCGGCATCCGCCCCGAGGCGCTGACCGACCCCGACGGCGCCGACCGCAATGCCCGCTCGCTCACCGAAGGCGACTGCCTGATCGAGGTCGTCGAACCCGCCGGCTCCGACACCTTCGCCGTCACCAAGCTCGGCGGCAAGGAAGTGGTCGCCCGACTGCGCGCCGATGCCGGCATCGCACCCGGCCAGCACACACGCCTCGCCTTCAATCTCGACAAGGCTGTCTTCTTCGACCCGGAAACACAGGCGCGGATTCCGTAAGGCGGAGCGCCGCGTGTCCGATAAGACGTGGCAAGAGCGCTCCAACACCTTCAGTTCGGCTTATGCGTCAGGCGACGGCTGTCACGCTGAGGGTCACCGGCGCGAAACGTGAGGAGACAGCCTCGACGGTAATGTCTCCCACCAGCCCGGTCGCCTCCAGCCAGAAGCCTGATGTGCCGCCCTGCAGCGGCACATTGGTCGGGCCAACGATCTTTGCCGGGCCATGCACCTTCAGCGAAATGCAGTCGTTCATGAACGGCAGGCGCTGACCGCACTGGTCGAGGGCGCGGATGATGACGCGGGTGCTGTCGCGTTCGCGGGCTTTCAGCGTCTGGCTGTCGGCAACGATCTCAAGCGTCGTCGGTAAAGGATCGGCAGCCAGCGTCAGGCTCGCCACCGGCTGGCCGCCGATATAACCGGTAAAGGTGCCGTCGATCCATTCGAGCCCCCAGGTGCCGAGCTCATCGGCAGTGAAGTGCCGGTGGTCGAGCACGACGGGCGGATGCGGCAGGTGCGGGTAGTTCTCGCGATCCGGACCGATGCGCTTGGAAAGCGCGCCATATTGCAGTTCCACCTCGTCGCAATTGGTCAGGATGATCAGCGGCAGCACGCCGCCGATATTGCGCTCGCCGCGCGCCCAGAAGGTCACCGGCTTCATGACGATTTCCTCGGAAGGGTCGCACTGGCTGATATAGGCATAGGCCGCGAACTTGGGCTCACGGAACATGTCCATGACGCCGTGATAGCAGATGCGGTCGCCGGAGCCGAAATCCTTGTGGGTGTTGTAATCGAACATGCACCAGCCAATGGCGCCCGAGATATCCGGATCGCCATAGGCGGCGTTCAGCACCTCGAGATGACGGCGCACATGCTCGGCCTGGCGCTGTTCCTGATCATAAATCTTCGTCGGGTGCATGTGACCGTTGAACTCGGTGATGAGGTACGGCACCTTGCGGGATAACCCGGTATTTTCCTGCTGGCCGCGCAGCACGGTGCGCGGACGGTTGGCGCCCGGCAATTCCTCATTGCCGAGGATGAAGTCGTTCATCGTGTAGACGTCCTCGAGCAATTCGCTCTCGGTGATATAACGCACGCCGCCGGTCTGGCGGGTGCTGTCGAGTTCACGGGCCAAGCGGTTGGTCTCAACGTAGAAGTCGTGGCTATCCTGCGACTCGTTGATGCGCACGCCCCAGATGATGATCGAGGGATGGTTCCAGTCGCGCTCGATCATGCGGCGGACATTCTCGATCGATTCCTTCTGCCAGTCGGCATCGCCGATATGCTGCCAGCCGGGGATTTCCTCGAAGACCAGCAGGCCGATCGCATCACAACGATCGAGAAACCATTTCGACTGCGGATAATGCGAGGTGCGGACGATATTGCACTTCAGCACTCTCTTCATGATGTCGGCGTCGCGCTCCTGGGCGGACCGGCCGGCGGCATAACCGACATAAGGGAAGGCCTGGTGGCGGTTGAGGCCGCGCAGTTTCAACGGCTTGCCGTTCAACAGGAAACCTTCCGGGGTGAATTCGGCGGTGCGGAAGCCGAACCGGGTGGAGAGGCGGTCGGAGCCGTGCTCGGTCCTGACTTCGACCGTGACCTCATAGAGCGTCGGATTGGTGATGTCCCAGAGTGCTATGCCGGTGAGACCGCCGAAGGAAAGCGTCGTGCGGTCGCCGATCGTTTCAGTCGCTGCAGTGGCGATCACCGTGCCGTCGGCCTGCTTCAGCGTAGCCGTGACGGTCGCCGAGAAGCTGCGGCGCTCGGGATTGGCGATGTCGACGCGGACCGTCGCCGATTTCTGAGGGGCGAGAACGTCTGATGTTTCGACCTTGAGGTTGCGGATCGAGACTGGGTCGGTGACCTTCAACCAGACATCGCGGTAGATGCCGGCATAGGTCAGGTAATCGATGCGACCGCCGAAAGGTGGGATGGCGGGATTTTCACTGCCGTCGATCTTGACGGTCACCAGGTTTTCGCCCTTCACCAGCTTGCCGGTGAGGCGGGCTTCGAAGGGGGTGTAGCCGTCTTTGTGAGCGATAATCTGCTCGCCGTTGAGATAGACGACACTGTCCGCCATGGCGGCGTCAAAGATCAGCGAAACCTCGCGATCCTCGAATTCCGGCAGCCAACGGAGCACCTTCTGATAGGTGAAGGCGCGCTGATAGTCCTTCTCATCGAAATAGTTGAAGGGTAGTTCGACGGCGGTGTGGGGCAGGCTGACCGGCTTGGCCGCATCGAAGTTTTCGAGCAGGCGCTGGCCGAAGCCCTCGTGGAAACTCCAGCCCTCGTTGAAGGAAACGACGGAACGCATCTCAGGCTCTCCCGGTCGTGGCACCAGGAGCCGTGCGGCTCCCCTTGGCGCGTGAAAATCGGATCATCGGGTAGTCCTCCTTGATGCATCGAGGCGCGAGCGCTCCAGCGCGTCGCATCAAATCTGATTCATGTGATGCGCTTTAGCTTTTTTCGTACAGGTCGTCATCCGGAACCGCTGCCGCCCCTTGCAGATGACGCGCCGGCGGCAACGCCGCCCCGCCGCCAGCGGCGATATCGTCAGGCATGCCTGTCGCACGCACGCCGTCGTGCTTCCATAAGTTACGGATATTGTGCCCCGTTCGTCTTGGTATAGATCGAATAGACCGAACGGGTCGCGGTGATGAAGAGCCGGTTCTTCTTAGGGCCGCCAAAGGTGAGATTGGACACCGTCTGCGGCACTTTGACCTTACCGAGCAGCGTTCCATCGGGTGAGAAGCAATGCACACCATCACCCGCGCTCGTCCAGAGATTGCCGCCGACATCGAAACGAAAGCCGTCGGGATGGCCGGCATCGAGGCTGCAGAAATAGCGGCTGTTGGCAAGCTTTCTGCCGTCGACGACATCGAAGACCCGGATATGGCATGGCACTTCATGTTTGCCCGAGCCCGAATCGGCAATGTAGAGTTTCGTTTCATCGGGCGAGAAGGCAAGGCCGTTCGGCTGGATGAAATCCTCCACGACCGCCTCTGTCGCGCCGCTTGCGGGGTCGATGCGGTAGACGTTGCGGGTCGGCTGCTCAGGTTCAGCCTTATGACCCTCATAGTCCGAGAGAATGCCGTAGGTCGGATCGGTGAACCAGATCCCGCCGTCTGAGTGGACGACGACGTCGTTCGGCGAGTTCAATCTCCTACCTTTGTGGCTGTCGGCGAGGACGGTGATGCTGCCGTCCATTTCCGTGCGGGTGACTCGGCGGCCGCCATGTTCGCAGGAGATGAGCCGGCCCTGCCGGTCACGGGTATTGCCGTTGACGTAATTGGAAGGCGAGCGGAAGACGGAGACCGTGCCATCCGGCGTCCAGCGCATCATGCGTTCGTTCGGGATATCGCTCCAGAGCAGGCAGTTCAGGTCGGAGAACCAGACCGGGCCCTCCGTCCAGCGGCAGCCGGAATAAAGCTCCTCGAGCGCGGCGCTGCCGATGACCATGGCAGCGAAGCGCTCATCGCGAATGTCGTAAAGCGGATTGTCGGCCACGCCAGTTCCTCCCTGAATGCGGTCGTCCTTCTGGTAGCGATAAATCCTGCGAGGTGCCAGAGCCCGGCAATGGGAAATGTCAGGCTTGGGTCTTCTCAGAGGGCGGCGACCGGATGCGGCGAGCCGTCGTAGGCACCCCAGATCGATTGGTCGAAACAGATGACGGAGCCGGTCATCAGGCCGGATTCCGCCGATGACAGGTAGGCGCAGGCGCGCGCCACCTCGTGCGGATCGACGAGCCGGCCGAAGGGCTGGTTCGCCGCCGCCTTCTCCAGCCAGTCGGAAGGTGCATCGTGATATTCGCGCTGGATGCGGTCCTCGCCTTCGGAGGCCATCCAGCCGATGTTGAGGCCGTTGACGCGAATGCGGTTGCGCAGCAGCGCATAGGCGGTGTTCTTCGTCAGCGTTTCCAGCGCGCCCTTCGAGGCGCAATAGGCGGCGATAAAGGGCTGGCCGGCTTTAGCCGACATCGAGCCGATATTGACGATCGTGCCTTCTATCTTTTCGCGGCGCATGACCTTTACCGCCTCCTGCATCAAGAAAAACGGCGCCCGTACATTGACGGCGAACATGGCATCGAACAGTTCGGGGCTGGTGTCGAGAATGGTGCCGCGATCGGTGATGGCGGCGGCATTGACCAGGGCGTCGACACGACCAAAGGTCTGGTCGCAGACCTGCACCACATTTCGGACGTCCTCGACCTTGCCGAGATCAGCTTTGACGTAGACGGCTCTGGCGGCGGTCGCAGCCGAAATCTCCGCGGCCTTCGCCTTGCCCTTGGCTTCATTGCGGCCGCAGATGACGATGCCTGCCGCGCCGCGTTCGGCGAAGAGACGGGCGATGGTTGCGCCCAGGCCCTGCGTACCACCGGTGACGATGGCGATCTTGCCGTCGAAGCGGCCGTGATCCGTGCTCATGTGGTTCCTCCCTTTTCATGTGCGAATGGCCTCCCGCGCGTGCGGGAGGCTCGCATGTCGGTGCCGTGTGGCCCTCTCAGCAGCCTGCCGGCACCTTCTGCTCGGTGGGGAGAAGAGACAGGTGGCGGCGCCTCGATTCTCCCTTCTCCCGTCGAGAGAAGGTGCCCGTAGGGCGGATGAGGGGGGTCGATTTCCAAAGTCAACTCAATTTCCTTCGCGCCTGTTCGGCAAGTGCTGTCGCAAAAACTTCGTCGCTCCAGCCTTCCCTGAGTGCCTCGTGCATCAGCTGTGCCTGCGTCTTCGGCGCCAGCCCGCCGAGCGGCGGGTCGCGATCGAGATTGGTGGGGAAGGAATAACCCTCGGCGCAGGCGGCGACGGCGTTGGCGATTTCTTTGGGCGAGAGCCGGTCTTGCAACGCCTTCAGGGCGGGAAAGAGTCTGGCGCTCATTCTCTCGCGGTTGACCGTTTCCATGGCACGGCCGAAGGCGGAGGAGATCTGCAGGAGGTTGGCGACACGCTTGATGTCGGCCGAGCGGTTGGTACCGGCGGCGTGGAAGAGGGCGGGGTTGAAGAAGACGACGTCGCCCTTTTCGAGCGGCAGTTGGACGTGGTTGGCCTTGAAATAATCCCGGAATTCCTGGCGCTTCAGCGCCAGAAAACCCGGCACATAGGTCTGGCTGTGCGGCAGGAAGAGTGTCGGACCGCTTTCGAGCGGCATGTCGCAATGGGCAACCGCGCCTTGCAGCGTCAGAACCGGCGAGAGACGATGAACATGCGCCGGAAATTGCTCGATGACCGCAGACGACTGGAAACCGAGATGGTAGTCGCGGTGGGCCGACTGCGCCGCGCCGCCTGGATTGACGCGATTGACCTGCGCTGTCATCTGATAGCTCGGGCCGAGCCAGGCTTCGCTTGCGAGCGCGATGATGGCATTGCCGTAATATTCGGTGAAATTATCCGGATCGGCGAGGCAGTGTTTTTCCAGCGAATTCCAGATGCGGTCGTTGGCGCCGGGCTTGGCGAAGTGATCGCCGCCTCCAGTCGAGGTGCGGTGCTGTTCCTCGATGATTGCGTCGAAGAGCGCGCTGGCACGGTCGATGATGCCGGTGTCTTCGTAAGCGCGCTTGAACACGACCACACCCGGCCCTTCGCCGAAGGCGTCGCAGATTTCCGCCAGCACGGCGCGCCGGCCTTCCGGCGTATCGGCCGCTGCCGCCACCTTGCGGCTGTCATAGATCAGGATGTTTTTTTCGACCGCCGAAGCTGTTGGATATTCGGCAAGGACGGTCGGTTTTTCCGCAAGCCGTCGAAAGTCGTGGAGATTGCAGGCGTCTTCGCTGAGCCAGACGCGGTCGGCGCGCAGTTTCTGCAGGTCATCGGTTTTCAATAGCGGCTCCTCCCTGGTTCCGATGGAGGCACTATACGCCGGGCCGCAAGCTGATATAGATCAGCAATCCATCAAAAAACCATCAGACGGAGCCGATGGCGCATCTCTTTCTTGTCAAAGACATCGCCTTTCAGGCGGGGCTCAGCACCGCGACAGTCGATCGGGTGCTGAACGGCAGGCCAGGTGTGCGCCGGCAGACGGAAATGCGGGTGAGGGCAGCGATCTCGGAGCTGGAGAAGCAGCAGACGGGAACGATGGTCAGCGGGCGAACGCTAGCGATCGATATCGTCATGGAGACGCCCCAGCGGTTTAGCGATGCAGTGCGTGCGGCCTTCGAGGCAGAGATGGCGGCCTTTCTGCCCGGTGTCTTCCGCTGCCGCTTCCATTTCGCTGAGGTGATGAGACCGGCCGAACTTGTGCAGCTTCTTGACCGCATCCGGCTGCGCGGCACGCACGGCATCGTGCTGAAGGCGCCTGACGTCGCCGAGGTGGTGGCTGCCGTCGCACGGGCGGATTCGGCCGGCATTCCCGTGGTCACGCTCGTGACGGATCTGCCGAATTCGGCGCGCATAGCCTATGCCGGCGCCGACAACCGGACGGCGGGGGAGACGGCGGCCTATCTCATCGGCGAGTTCCTCGGCTCTGACGGCGGTCAGGTACTTGTGACGCTGTCGAGCGGACGGTTCCGCGGCGAGGAAGAGCGCGAGATCGGTTTTCGCCGCATCATTCGCACCCGTTATCCCGGGATCGGCATCACAGAAATCAGCGAGGGACACGGCACCGATGCCGTGACGGGAACGCTTGTGGCGGCAGCGCTTGCGACCGATCCTGCCATCAATGCCGTTTATTCGATCGGCGGCGGCAATCGGGCGGTGCTGACGGCCTTCGATGCAGCCGAACGTCCCGTCCGCATTTTCGTCGCTCACGATCTGGATGCGGACAATCGCGCCCTGCTTGCCGCGCGCCGCGTCGGCTTCGTGCTCCATCACGATCTCCGAACCGATGCGCGTGCGGCCTTCAGGGCGATCATGAGCCGGACCGCGGCCTCCGTTCGGACGATTTCGACCTCGCTTTCGTCCATCGAAATCGTTACGCCCTACAACTTGCCCGCAGGCGATTGAGCCAATCGGCTTTTCGTCCATTACGCATTTGGGCTAAAGCTTCAGAACAGGTAGAGGTGAGCGCCATGGATTACAGCGACGTCAGCAGTATCGCAGCCTGGGTTACGGAACAGGGGCTGAAGGGCGCTTCGGAAGCGGAGCTCATGACCGGCTTCTGCGCGGCCTGCCGCGATGCCGGCCTGCCGCTCGACCGCGGCATGGCGCTGATGGACACGCTGCACCCCGTGCATGAGGGCCGGGCCTTCCGCTGGGACAGTGTGGAAGAGATCGAAACCGAATTCGAGTATGGCCCGACGGGCTCAGGCGAAGCGGCTGCGACCTGGCAGCGCTCTGCCTTCTATTATCTTTGGTCGGGAAACGAGCGGGAGGTCCGCCGACGCATCGGCTTCGGCGATCCGATCGATTTCACCATGCTCGACAAGATCGCCGAAGCAGGCAACACCGATTTCGTAGCAATGATGCACCGTTTCAGCGAAGCCGGCACGATTGGTGAGATGGATTGCTTCTTTTCGCATTTCGCAACCAAGCATCCCGAGGGTTTCTCGGATCACGATCTCGCCATTCTGCGCAAGCTCGTGCCGGTCCTCGGACTGGCGATCAAGTGCATTGCGCTGGGGCGCATCGCGCGGACCATCGCGGAAGTCTATCTCGGCGAGGATGCGGCGCGCCAGGTGATGGAAGGCAAGATCAGCCGCGGCAAATCGGAGCGGATCTCGGCGGCGCTGTGGTTTTCGGATCTGTTGAACTACACCAAGATTTCCGACCGTGTGCCGCCGGAGGAAATCATTCCGCTGCTCAACGATTACAGCGAGGTCGCCATCTCGGCGATCCATGAGGCCGGCGGCAATGTGCTGAAGCTGATCGGCGATGGTGTGCTGGCCATCTTCAAGGGCGAGGTGCCGGCCGAAACCTGCCGTTCGGCGCTTCGCGCCGAATCGCTGCTCCGGGAAAAGCTCGCCAAGCTGAATGCCGCGCGCGCTACCGACGGCCGCGCGACGACTGACGTCTATATCGGCCTTCATATTGGCGATGTCTTCTACGGCAATATCGGCAGCCAGGACCGGCTGGACTTCACCGTCATCGGCCCTGCCGTCAACGAGGTCAGCCGGATCGCCTCCATGTGCCGTTCGGTCGACCTTAACCTGCTGATCTCCTCCGATTTCGCCGCGGCCATACCGGCGGAAGAGCGCGCCGCGCTGGCATGCGTCGGACGTTATGCGTTGCGCGGGGTGCAGCGTGCCCAGGAACTCTATACACTCGACAGCGCCCGGCTGAACGGCTGACTTTTTCGCGAAACCTCCGAGGACTACCGCAACAGGCCCTGGCCGCCGTCGATCCAGATCGGTGTGCCGGTGATGTGCCGGGCCCGATCGGAGGCAAGGAAGAGGATCGTTTCGGCAACATCCTCGCTCTTGCCTGCCTTCCCGCCGGCAATCGGGATGTCGCCCTGTGGCCAGATCACCGGAACCTCCGTCTCCTCGCGATGACGGCTGTCGGTATTGGCGTTGATATTGGTCTCAATCTCGCCCGGGCAGACGGCATTGACGCGGATGCCGTGGCGGCCGAGTTCCAGGGCGAGCTGCTGGACCATGGCGACCTGGCCTGCCTTGGTTGCGGTATAGGCGGTGGCACCCGGCGTAGTGAAGGTGCGGGTGCCGTTGATCGATGCGACGACGACGATCGAACCGCCGCGGCGCTTCAGATGCGGAACCGTCAAGTGCAGGGTCAGATAGGTGCCGCGCAGATTGACGGCGATCGTCTTGTCCCATTCATCCGGACTCAGATCGTCGATCGGCGCCCAGACGCCATTGATCCCGGCATTGGCGACAACGATGTCGAGGCCGTTGAAGGTCTCTATGAGTTTCTGCACCGCAGCTCGCATTTGGCCTTCGTCGCTGGTGTCGGCGGTCAGCGAGATCGACTGGCCGCCGGCGGCCTTGATCTCGGCGCAGGTCTTCTCGACCTCGTCTGCCGTCCGGCTCAGGACTGCGACCTTTGCACCTTCGGCGGCGAGTTTCAATGCGGCCGCTTTGCCGATGCCGGAACCGGCACCAGTGACCAGCGCGACCTTGTCCTTCAGCTCCATGGGCGACCCTCCGTGACGTTCTGCAGATAGGCCAATGTTTGGCGCGGCAGTTCGTTCCGGAGGGAAAAGCCTAACGGAGGAACGTTTGCCCCAAGGCCCATCTCTCCGGCCCGTGGACGGCGGCAAAGAGCAGGCCGGCGAGGAAGGTGAAGTGATCGACGAAGAAGCCGAACTCGGCCTGGTTCTGTTGCCAGTGGGCCGGTCCGTGGAAGGCGAAGGCAAGGAAGATCACGTAGATGCCTGCCAGTAGGCTCGCCTCGGTGAAGAAAGCGCCCGATATGAAGGCAAGGGCCAACGCGATCTCGAAAAGGGCCGCGACCCAGGTGAGGAAGGTCGCCATCGGGAAACCGGCGGCGGCAATGTAGCTCGCCGTGGCGCCGATATCGGCAAACTTGAAGCCGGCGGCCATGAAGAAGATGAGGCTGAAGATGAAGCGGGCGATGATGATTACGATTGCTCTGGCCATGGGAAACCTCCTTTTGAGCTGCCATTATGACGCAGGAGGTGGCCGATATCCTACACTGCGAATGAAAAAGGGCCGCTTGCGCGACCCTTCATTCTCTCACCACTCGGCAAAGCTGCCGTCGGCGTGCCGCCAGATTGGGTTGCGCCAGCGATGTCCCTCCTTGGCGCGCTCGCTGACATAGGCCTCGTCGACCTCGATGCCGAGGCCCGGCCCCTGCGGGATCGAAACGAAACCATCGGCATATTCGAACACCTCCTTGTTGGAGATGTAGTCGAGGATATCGTTGCCGGTGTTGTAATGGATGCCGAGGCTCTGTTCCTGGATGAAGGCATTATAGCTGACGGCATCGACCTGAAGGCAGGCAGCGAGCGCGATCGGGCCGAGCGGGCAATGCGGGGCCAGGGCGACGTCATAGGCTTCGGCCATCGCCGCGATCTTGCGGCATTCGGTGATGCCGCCGGCGTGGGAAAGATCCGGCTGGATAATGTCGACATAGCCGTCCGAAAGCACCTGCTTGAAATCCCAGCGCGAATAGAGCCGCTCACCAAGCGCGATCGGTGTCGAGGTATGGTTGACGATGTCGCGCAGCGCTTCCTTGTTTTCCGAAAGCACCGGTTCCTCGATGAACATCAGCTTGTAGGGTTCGAGCTCCTTGGCGAGAACCTTGGCCATCGGCTTGTGGACGCGGCCGTGGAAATCGACGCCGATACCGATATGCGGGCCGATCGCCTCGCGGATGGCGGCGATGGTCTCGACCGCCCTTTCCACCTTCTCGTTGGTGTCGACGATCTGCATTTCCTCGCAGCCGTTGAGCTTGATCGCCTTGAAGCCGCGGGCGACGACGTCTCTGGCATTGTTGGCGACATCGGCGGGGCGGTCGCCGCCGATCCAGGAATAGACTTTGATGCGGTCGCGCAGCTGGCCGCCGAGCAGGGAATGGATCGGCTGGCCGAGCGCCTTGCCCTTGATGTCCCAGAGCGCCTGGTCGATGCCCGAGATGGCGCTCATATGGGCCGCGCCGCCGCGATAGAAACCACCGCGATACATCACCGTCCAATGGTCCTCGATCAAGAAAGGATCCTTGCCGATCAGGTAGTCTTCCAGTTCGTGGACGGCGGCCTCGACGGTCAGCGCACGCCCCTCGACGACCGGTTCACCCCAGCCGACGATGCCTTCGTCGGTCTCGACCTTCAGAAACAGCCATCGCGGCGGAACGATATAGGTGGTGAGTTTGGTGATCTTCATCGTGGTTCTTAATCTCTTCTCGGATTTGCGATGGGGCAGCGCGTCCACGGCTTTTCGTGATTGATCATTTCGCCCTGCCGATTGCCTTCTCTGCGGCGGCAAGGTCGCGTACCGCAAGGTCGAGCATACGATTGGCGCATTCCCTCGCGCCTGTTTTGTCGCGCATGCGCAAGGCCTCGACGAGTTCGCCGTGAACGAGCACCGCATCCTCCCGGTTTTCGACGGCGATGTTGGAGGCATGCAGCGCATATTTCAGCGCAGCATGGATGGCGCTTGACAGGCGGCGGAACACCTGGTTGTGGCTGGCGGTCAGCAGCACCGTATGAAACATCACGTCGGCGTCGGTGAAGCGTTCCGGATCGCCTGCGCTGTCGCGCATCTGCCGCCAGGCCCTGTCGAGATCGGCGATCTCCTGGGCGCTGGCGCGTTCGGCGGCATATTCGGCGGCCGCCGGTTCGATGGTGCGGCGGGCTTCGAGAATGCATCCCAGCAGGTCGAAGTCCTTGATGTAAGGCCCCATCCAGTCGAGCACCTCGGCATCCAGGATGTTCCATTCATCCCGGTCGCAAACGGTCGTTCCGACCCGCGGCTTGCCACGGACAAGCCCCTTGGATTCCAACACTTTCAGCGATTCGCGAATGACGGTGCGGCTAACGCCGTAGAGTTCGCAGAGGTCGTTCTCGCGCGGCAGCGGCGAGCCCGAGGGATAGCGGTCGGCGCAGATGTCCTGAGCGATGGCCGCCGTCACGTTGCGGCGTACGCGCGGCCGGCGTTCGCTGCCGGAGCTTTCCGTTCGGCCTTGTTCCTCAGTCGATTCCAACTTCACCTCTCCGCGCTCTCTCCCGGGCAGCAACCGAACCTGATTAACCGAATTCGATCCAGTTTGCGACGGGTCCATCCGTTCTCGCCACTACCCTATTATTCTAATCATCATACATTAGCAATTGACTGGTATGATGATTTAACATAATTCATTGGGCGCTGCCTGGGAGGCAGCTGCTCGATTTCAGAGTTTAGGGAGAGAGACATGCGCTTGTTCAAAGCAGCTATTCTGGCTGGCACGTTCGCCATTCTGAGCACCGGCTCGGCATTTTCCGCGGACGTCAAGATCGGTTTCATCGTCAAGCAGCCGGAGGAGCCCTGGTTCCAGGACGAATGGAAATTTGCAGACCAGGCCGCCAAGGATAAAGGCTTCACGGTCGTCAAGATCGGCGCCGAAGACGGCGAGAAGGTTCAGTCGGCGATCGACAATCTCGGCGCGCAGGGTGCGCAAGGCTTCATCATCTGCACGCCCGACGTCAAACTCGGCCCCGGCATCGTCGCCAAGGCCGAAGCCAACCAGTTGAAGCTGATGACGGTCGACGACCGCCTCGTCAGTGCCGACGGCAAGCCGCTGGAAGACGTGCCGCATATGGGCATTTCCGCCACCAAGATCGGCGAGACCGTCGGACAGGCCATCGTCGACGAAATCAAGAAGCGCGGCTGGGACATGAAGAATGTCGGCGCGATCCGGGTTTCCTACGATCAGCTGCCGACCGCCGTCGACCGCGTCGAAGGTGCGATCTCGGTCCTGAAGTCCGCCGGGTTCCCGGCTGAGAACATCTATGATGCGCCGCAGGCGAAGACGGATACCGAGGCAGCACTCAACGCGGCGACCACCGTCCTCAACAAGCATGCCGACGTGAAATACTGGGTGGCCTTCGGCCTCAACGACGAAGCCGTTCTCGGCGCCGTCCGCGCTTCGGAATCGGTCGGTATTCCGGCGACCAACGTGATCGGTGTCGGCATCGGTGGCGCGGAATCGGCGATCAACGAGTTCAAGAAGCCGGCAGCGACGGGCTTCTTCGGCACGGTCATCATCTCGCCGAAGCGTCACGGCTATGAGACGGCGCTCAACATGTACGACTGGATCGCCAAGGGCAAGGAGCCGGAAAAGCTGACCTTGACGGCAGGTTCGCTGGCGTTGCGCGGCGATTATGAGAAGGTCCGCAAGGAACTCGGCATCGAGTAATCATCGCCCGCGATAATGCATCTCCGGCGGCCGCTTGAGCGTGCCGCCGGAACCTTCGGTGGAGTGATGATGGCTTTTCTCGAATTCAAACATATCTCAAAGGGCTATCCCGGCGTACAGGCGCTGTCGGACGTTTCTTTCTCAGTCGAGAAGGGCGCCGTCCACGGCCTAATGGGTGAGAACGGCGCGGGCAAATCGACGCTGATTCGTGTGCTGTCGGGCGATCAGGCCGCCAATGCCGGCAGCATTCTCATCGATGGCGCAGAACAGAAATATGTCTCGGTGCGCGACGCCCTCCATGCCGGCGTCATCGTCATCCATCAGGAACTGCAGCTCGTTCCGGAGCTGACGGTGGCCGAAAATCTCTGGCTTGGCCGCTTTCCCGGCAAGGGCGGAGTGATTGATGCCAAAACCCTGATCGAGACGGTGCGGTCGAAACTCGAAGAGATCGGCATCGATGTCGATCCGTCGGCCAAGGTCGCTTCGCTTTCGATCGGCGCGCGGCAGATGGTCGAGATTGCCAAGGCGGTCATGTTCGAGGCGCGGGTCATCGCGCTCGACGAGCCCACCTCATCGCTTTCCTCGCGTGAAAGCGAAATCCTGTTTTCACTCATCGACAGGTTGAAGGCGAAGGGAACGGTCATTCTCTATGTTTCGCATCGCCTCGACGAGATTTTTCGGCTTTGCGACAGCCTGACCGTGCTGCGCGACGGCAGGCTTGCCGCCCATCATGCCCAGATCGCGAAGACGACGCGCGAGCAGATCATTGCCGAAATGGTCGGGCGCAAGATCAGCAATGTCTGGGGATGGCGTGAGCGCCCGCTCGGCGGCGTCAGGCTTGAGGTCAAGGGCCTGTCGGGACCGAGGCTGCGCAATCCAATCAGTTTTTCGGTCCGCCAGGGTGAGATTCTCGGCTTCTTCGGGCTGGTCGGCGCCGGCCGCAGCGAGATGGCGCGGCTGCTTTACGGCGCCGACCACAGGCATCGGGGCGAGGTAACGATCGACGGTATTGCCGTTTCGCCGAACGATCCGACGACGGCGATCCGGGCCGGCATGGTGCTCTGCCCGGAGGACCGCAAGTTCGACGGCATCGTCCAGGGCCGATCGATCGAAGAGAATATCGCGATCTCGTCGCGCCGGCATTTCTCGCCCTTCGGCATATTGAACCCGAAGAAGGAGGCGGCGCTGGCCGATCAGTTCATCGCCCGGCTGCGGGTGCGCACGCCGTCGCGCAAGCAGGACATCATCAACTTGTCCGGTGGCAACCAGCAGAAAGTCATCCTTGGCCGCTGGCTCTCCGAGCAGGGTATCAAGGTTCTCGTGATCGACGAACCGACGCGCGGCATCGATGTCGGGGCGAAGTCGGAAATCTATGAAATCCTTTATGAGCTGGCGGCCGGCGGCATGGCGATCGTCGTGATCTCAAGCGAGCTGCCCGAGGTCATGGGCATCTCCGATCGCATCATGGTGATGTGTCAGGGCAGGGTGGCGGCCAATGTTGCCCGCCCGGATTTCGACGAGAGCAGCATCCTGACGGCGGCACTCCCCGACAAGAACGCCGCAGGCATCATTTAAGACTGGGAACACGGACGATGACTTCGTTGAAAAAAATCCTTCTCGGCGAACAGGGACTGGTGGTGATCTTCGCCGCCGCCTTCGTGATCGTCTCGCTCTTCGTTCCGAATTTCCTGACCGAGCGAAATATGCTGGGGCTGCTGCAATCGGTCGTCACGATCGGCATCGTCGCCTGCACGATGATGTTCTGCCTGGCCTCCCGCGATTTCGATCTTTCGGTGGGATCGATCGTCGCTTTCTCCGGCATGGCCGCAGTAATGGTCTCGAACGCGACGGGCTCCATTCCCGTAGGGCTCTTGGCCGCCCTGCTCTGCGGCGCCGTCGTCGGTTTCGTCAACGGCATCGTCATCGCCCGGTTCCGCATCAATGCGCTGATCACGACGCTTGCGACCATGCAGATCGTGCGCGGGCTGGCGCTGATCGCCTCGGACGGCCGCGCCGTCGGCATCAACGATCCGGCTTTCTACCAGCTTGCGCTATCGCGATTCCTGACCGTGCCGATGCCGATCTGGATCATGCTGATCCTTTTCCTCCTCTTCGGCTTCGTGCTCAACCGCACCGTTTTCGGAAAGAACACGCTGGCGATCGGCGGCAATCCCGAGGCGTCGCGGCTTGCCGGCGTCAATGTCGTCACCATGCGCGTCTGGATCTTTGCACTGCAGGGTCTCGTCTGCGGAATTGCCGGCATTCTGCTTGCTTCGCGCATCACTTCCGGCCAGCCGAACGCGGCGACGGGGCTCGAGCTCTCGGTGATCTCGGCCTGCGTCCTCGGCGGCGTTTCGCTCGCCGGCGGCCGGGCGACAATGAGCGGTGTTATCGTCGGGGTGCTGATCATGGGCATTGCCGAAAACGTTATGAACCTCCTGAATATTCAGGCATTCTATCAGTATGTCGTGCGCGGGCTGATCCTGCTGATCGCCGTGCTGCTCGACAATCTCAGGTCTTCGGCAACGGGGCGGCGCGGATGAGCAAAGGGCATGGCGGGGACAGCATCGATCTGAGCCACGGCGATCTCTCCGTGAGGATCAGCCGCCAGGGCGCGGCCGTCACTGCCGCAACATTCCGGGGCAAGCCTTTCCTCGTTTCGACAGGTGGCCCGGATGGGACCTTTGCGAGTTTTCCTCTGGTCCCGTTCGGCAATCGCGTGGAAGGCAATGCCATGTCCTTCGGCGGATGCGACTATGCCTTCCAGCGAAATTGCCACGACCTGCTCTACCTGCATGGCGATGGCTGGATCAGCCCATGGCAGGTGGAAGAATCGAGTTCCAAGCACGCGCAGCTCTGCTTTTCGCGTGATGCCGACCGGGTCTCGCCCTATGCCTATCTTAGTCGGCAAGAGATCCGTCTCAGCGGCAATCGGCTGGCGCTGACGCTCTCGGTGGAGAACAGGGGAGAGGCGGTCCTGCCCTTCGGGCTGGGGCAGCATCCCTTCTTCACACGGACGCCGGAAACACGGTTGACCATCGCAGCCGACCGCTTCTGGAGCGAACGGTCGGACCATCTCCCTGATGCACCCGGCCCGGTACCCGCTGAATTCAATTTCACGTCCGGTGCGCCGTTGCCGCGGCAATGGATGAACAACGCTTTCGAGGGATGGAACGGACGGGCAGCCATCACCTGGCCGGAACTTGGAATCCAGGCGGCGCTGGAAGCCGATGGTGCACTCAATCGCTTCATGCTGTACCTGCGGCTCGACCGGACAGATTTCTTCTGCCTGGAACCGATGAGTCACCTGCCGAATGGGCATCATCTGCCGGATTTCGGAGGGCTCAAGCCTCTTGAGCCAGGCGAGGTTCTTTCAGGCAGGGTCACGATCGATCTGTCGGCGCTGCCGGGTCAGCCGGAGGGAAGATAGATGGGCGATCGCCTGCAGGGCAAAAATATTCTGATCACCGGCGCTGCGCAGGGCATCGGCCTTGCGATCGCCAAGGCTTTCCTCAGGGAAAATGCTGCGGTTTATCTCGTCGATCGCGATGGAGCGCTGCTGGCGCAGGCAGCGGGAGTGCTTGCAAGCACAGGCGGCCAGGTTGGTTATCTGCCGGCCGATATTACCGATGCCGGAACGATCACGAGAGCGGTTGCTCAGGCGAACGACGAGATCGGCCCATTGAATGGGCTCGTCAACAATGCCGGCGTCAATGTCTTTGCCGAACCGCTCCACACGACCGACGAGGAGTGGAGCCGCTGCTTCGATATCAATCTGAAGGGAGCCTGGAATTGCTGCAAGGCGGTGCTGCCCGGGTTTATCGAGCGCGGCGGCGGCGTCATCCTCAACATCGCCTCCACGCACGCCTTCACGATCATTCCGCACACGTTTCCCTATCCGCTGTCGAAACATGCGCTGCTCGGCATGACGAAATCCCTGGGCCTGGAGTACGCGCCCCGCAATATCCGGGTCAACGCGCTGGCGCCGGGCTATGTCTCGACGCAGAAGGTGATCGACTACTGGAACAGCTTCCCCGATCCGGAGGCCGCCAAGGCCGAGACAATGGAGCTGCATCCGGCCGGGCGGATCGCAACTCCGGAAGAGATCGCTATGGCGGCAGTGTTCATGATCTCCGACGAATGCCCGTTCATGAACGCCACCTGCCTGACGATCGACGGCGGTCTCAGCGTGCAGCAGCATCCCGCCTGAAAGGCTTTCTATTCCGCCGATTTTTACGAGCCTGTCGTCTTCTCAGGATAGAGCGTTATATTGTCCGGCGGGAGCCTATCCATCTCCCTCAGGCATGGAGCGGCGCCCTGCCGCTTCCTCAAAACCATCGAAACAGGAGGACGGCATGCAGATCAATCGCACGGCTTCGGCTCATTGGAGCGGCGGCCTCAAGGACGGCAAGGGCCTGATCTCGACCCAGAGCGGCGCCCTGACAGACTATCCCTACGGCTTTGCCAGCCGCTTCGAAGGCATTCCCGGCACCAACCCGGAAGAGCTGATTGGTGCTGCCCATGCCGGCTGCTTCACCATGGCGCTGTCGCTCATCCTCGGCGAAGCCGGTTTCACCGCCGAGCATATGGAAACCTCGGCCAAGGTGACGCTCGAAAGCGTCGAGGGTGGCTTCGCCGTCACTGCCATCCATCTCTCACTTTCCGGCCGCATTCCCGGTGCCGACGAGGCGACCTTCACCGAACTCGCCAACAAGGCGAAAGCCGGCTGCCCGATTTCCAAGGCGCTCGCCGCCGTTCCGATCACGCTCGACGTCAAGCTCGCCTGATTATTTGCTGCCGCCGAGGAAGTGCCGCGCGTCTGACGTCGCGGCACTTTCCAATTGTGGCCGACGCTCATCGTCACATCGTTTCGAAATTCATCACGCTCAGCCGCTCGCGCCACGCAGGCGGCATTGACAAATGACGCATGATATTTTACGACTGACGAAATTCGAAAATCGTCAGTCGTAACTCGAGGTACCAAAACTCATGAACGACATCGCGGAAAATACGCTCGACGTCACGCGGCAGGAGAATGTCACGCGCATTCTCGACGCGGCCGAGCGGCTGTTCCGCCACTACGGCTACAGCAAGACGACGGTGGCCGACATCGCTCGCGATCTCGGCATGTCGCCGGCCAATATTTATCGTTTCTTCGCTTCGAAGGTGGAGATCCATCAGGCGCTCTGCGGACGCATGCTCGCCACCTGCTATCAGCTCGCCTACGACATCCGCCACCAGCCGCTCAGCGCCAGCGAACGCCTGCGCCTTTATGTCGAGACCCAGTATCAATGGACTATGGATACGATGCTCGACGAGATGAAGGTGCATGAGATGATCGTGGTCGCGATCGAGCGCGACTGGCATGTCATCGAGAAACATATCGATCGCGTCCATGATCTCATCGCCGAGATCATCGCCGAAGGCATCGCAGCCGGCGAGTTCGCCGAGCAGGACCCGGTCGTCGCCTCACGGTGTTTCGGCGCGGCGACGATCAATCTCTGTCATCCGCAGATGGTGGCGCAATGTCTTGCGAAAACCAACCGCGCAAGCGTCGACGAACTGATCGACTACGTCATCAGGGCGCTCAAGAAATAACCGACGGCAGCCGCCGTCGATCCCCCGAAACATTCCAGGAGTGCGGAAGATGTTTTCGCTCAAGATCCTCAGCAATCGCATGCCGTCCGTCGCGAGCCTCGCGCTCGTCGGCGCCGTCGGGATCGGCGTTTCCGCCTGCTCGGAAGAAAAAGCTGAGGTCAAGGAAGTCATCCGGCCGGTGAAGGTCGTGGAGATCGCCAAGGCCGACGATACCCGCAAGCTCGATTATTCGGGGTCGGTCAAGGCGCGGACGGAAATGAACCTCGGCTTCCGGGTGGCGGGCAAGATCACGGAGCGTCTCGTCGATATTGGTGACCGGGTGACGCCCGGCGACGTTCTCGCCCGCGTCGACGCCACGGACTACCAGCTCGCGGTCAAGACGGCAGAGGCCAATCTCGCCGCGGCCGAAAGGGGCGTCGAAACCGCCGATCTCGCCAACAAGCGCGCCGAGCAGCTGTTCGACAAGAGCGTCGCCCCGAAGTCGCAGCTGGAGCAGGCCGCGCTCAGCCATGATCAGGCGATCTCGCAGCGCGATGCAGCGCTCGCGGCGCTGGGCCAGGCGAAGAATCAGGTGAGCTATACCGATCTCAAGGCGGGGCAGAATGGCATCGTGACATCGATCAATGCCGATATCGGCCAGGTCGTCGGCTCCGGCAGCCCCGTCGTCACCGTTGCCGTCGAAGGCGAGAAGGAAGTGCAGATCGCGGTTCCGGAAAACGACATTGCCGAATTCAAGCCCGGCAAGACGGTCAAGGCCCGTTTCTGGGCGGATGACAAGCTGGTGCTCGACGGCAAGGTGCGGGAGGTTTCCGGCAGCGCCGACCAGCAGTCGCGCACCTTTGCCGTTCGCGTGAGCCTGCCGAACGATCCTCGCGTGTTGCTCGGCATGACCGCGACGATCGAAACCGACGTCAACAACGATAACAGCTATGTCTCGATCCCGCTTACCGCGCTGGCCGAGAAGCACGGCAAGCAAATGGTCTGGACGGTCGACCGCGACACGGCGACGGTACATGGCCGCGATATCAAGGTCGCCGATTTCACCGGCGATGGCGTGCATGTGACCGAGGGCCTCGATAGCGGCGATCTCGTCGTTGCCGCCGGCACCCAGTTCATGAGTGAGAACCTGAAGGTGAAGGTGCCGGAGCAGCAATCGGCCTCGGCCGATACCGACCAGACCGTGCGTTGATCGCGCAATTAAAGCAATTTGAGCATGATGTTCCCGAAAACCGCTGACACTTTTCGGCATCATGCTCCAAAGGAAACATGACCATGGACGCCAACACCGAAAAGCGGCCCTTCAATCTGTCGCGCTGGGCGATCGGGCATCCAAGCATCGCCCGCTTCCTCTTCGGGCTGATCATCATCACCGGCGTGCTCGGCCTGATGCGCATGGGCCAGCGCGAAGATCCGGAATTCACTTTCCGCGTCATGGTCGTGCAGGCAATCTGGCCGGGCGCTTCCATTCAGGAAATGGAAGATCAGGTCGTCAACAAGATCGAACGCAAGCTGCAGGAGACGCCGCATATCGACTGGGTCAAGTCCTATACGCGGGCGGGCAGTGCGATCATCACCCTGCAGGTCAAGGGCGACACCAATTCACAGGAGGTGGCGGATGCCTTCTACCAGGTGCGCAAGAAGGTCGGCGACATTTCCAGCGAACTGCCGCAGGGCCTGCTCGGTCCCTATTTCAACGACGAGTTCGGCGATACCTTCATCACGCTGCATTCGATCAGCGGCGAGGGTTATTCCTATCCGGAACTGAAGAAATTCGCGATCCAGGCGCGCGACATGCTGCTGACGACACCGGGCGTCGAGAAGGCCGTCATCATCGGCGACCAGCCTGAGAAGATCTATATCGACGTTTCGTCCAAGGCGCTTGCCGAGCGCGGCCTGACGGTCCTCGACCTGCAGAACGCCATCAAGGGCCAGAACAATGTCGATCCGGCAGGCTCGGTCGATACCGGTCTGCGCTCGGTGCGCATTTCGGTCGAAGGCGACATGAAGAAGGTGGCCGATATCCGCGAGCTGCGCCTTCGCGCTGGCGGCCAGGTGACCCGCCTCGGCGATATCGCCACCGTCAGTTCCGGGCTCGAGGATCCCTACCAGCGCAAATACCGGTTCAATGGCCATGACAGCGTTCAGGTCGGCGTCGTCATGGCCAAGGGCTTCAACGTCACCGATGTCGGCAAGGGCGTGGAAGCGACCTATCAGCGCTTCGAGGAAGCTCTGCCTTACGGCGTCGCGGTCGACCAGATCGCCAACCAGCCCGACGTCGTGACGGACGCGGTCAGCGAATTCATGCATGCGCTCGGCGAAGCGCTTGTCATCGTGCTCGTCGTCTCGTTCCTGTCGATCGGCTGGCGCTCGGGCCTCGTCATCGCCATCGCCATTCCGCTGGTGCTCGCCGCCACTTTCGCACTGATGTACGAACTCGGCATCGACCTGCAGCGCATCTCGCTCGGCGCGCTGATCATCGCGCTCGGCCTGCTCGTCGACGATGCGATGATTGTCGTCGAAATGATGGAGCGAAAGCTGGAGGAGGGGCTGGTCAAAATCGAGGCGGCAAGCTTTGCCTATTCCTCGACGGCCTTCCCGATGCTGACCGGTACGTTGATCACGACGGCCGGCTTCATTCCCGTCGGTTTCGCCGCATCGACGGCCGGCGAATATGTGCGTTCGCTGTTTTATGTCGTCGGCATCGCGCTCGTCACCTCGTGGTTCGTCGCGGTCTATTTCACGCCATGGCTCGGCTACATGATCCTCAAGCAGCGCCATCACGCCGGCGAGCACCGCGATGCTTTCGACACGAGCTTCTACCGCCGACTGCGCGGCACGGTCGGCTGGGCGGTTCGTCATCGGGTGATCGTGCTGCTGTTGACGCTCGGCACCTTCGTCACCAGCCTCTGGGCATTCCAGTTCATTCCGCAGAATTTCTTCCCGCAGTCGTCGCGGCCTGAGATTCTCGTCGATCTGTGGCTGCCCGAGGGCACCAGCATCAAAGAAGTCGAGGTGCAGGCAAAGGCGCTCGAAGCGAAGATGATGGATGATCCCGACAAGCGGTTCATCGCCACCTATATCGGCGAAGGCGCACCGCGCTTCTTCCTGCCGCTCGATCAGCAGTTGCGCAATCCGAATTTCGCCCAGCTGCTGGTCATGGCGAAGGACGAGCCGGCGCGCGAACGCTTGATCGTCAAGCTGCGCACCATTCTTGCCGAAGACTTCCCATCGATCCGCGGCAAGGTCGACCGCCTCTTCCTCGGCCCGCCCACCGGCTGGCCGGTGCAGATGCGCATCATGGGGCCTGATCGTCAGGAAGTGCGAGCGATCGCCGATCAGGTGAAGGCGCGTTTCGAAGCCAATCCGACGCTCGGCGCCATTCACGACGACTGGCTGGAACCGGTGCCGGCGATGAAGCTGGTGATCGACCAGGATCGCGCCCGGGCGCTGGGCGTGACCTCGCAGCGTGTGCGCCAGATGCTGCAGACCGCCATGTCCGGGGCGCCGCTCGATGATTTCCGTGACGGCGAGGAGACGGTCTCGATCGTCGCCCGCGAGCCGGACGCCAGCCGCTCGCTGCTGTCGGCGGTGAATTCCGTCTATGTCCCGACCGATTTCGGCGGCTTCGTGCCAGTCTCGCAGGTCGCCAAGGTCGTGCCCGTCATGGAGCAGGGCATCGAATGGCGGCGCGACCGGCTGCCGACGATCACGGTGCGCGCGACGCTGCCGGATGGCGTGCAGCCGAACGACGTCGTCATGAAGATGTATGCCGACATGAAGGACCTGCGCGACAGCCTGCCGGCCGGTTACAACGTCGAGATCCAGGGCGGCGCCGAGGATGCGGCGGAAAGCCAGATGTCGATCGCCGCAAAGGCGCCGATCATGCTTGCCGTCATCATCGTGCTGCTGATGGTGCAGCTGCAGCATTTCGGCAAGGCGATGCTGGTGCTTGCCACCGGTCCGCTCGGCATCATCGGGGCTGCGGCCGCCTTGCTGATCAGCGGCGCGCCCTTCGGCTTCGTGGCGATCCTGGGCGTCATTGCGCTGCTCGGCATCATCATGCGCAACTCGATCATCCTGGTCGACCAGATCGACCAGGATATCAAGGCCGGCATGCACCGGCAGGAGGCGATCGTCGGGGCTGCCGTGCGTCGTTTCCGGCCGATCATGCTGACGGCGCTGACGGCTGTGCTGGCGCTGATCCCGATCTCGCGCGGCGTCTTCTGGGGTCCGCTCGCCTTCGCCATGATGGGCGGCATCCTGGTCGCGACAGTGCTCACCATTCTGGTTCTGCCGGCCGGTTACGCTCTTTTCTTCGGCCGCGAGCCGAAGGCAAAGGACGAGCCAGGCCGGGATGCCGACGCCATCCAGGAAGAGGCGGATGACAGACATCCGCCGGCGTTGGCAGCCGAGTGAGGACGGCGCGGCGAAAGCCGCGCCGTTTTCCTTGCAGGTCACACTCTCACGGTTCTCATCACTGCCCGCTTCGTCTCGACTCGCGCCGATTCCATTGCCGTCTCGAAAAAGCTAAGCTTTTGAAAGCATGCCGGGGCGCGAGCCGTAATCCCGGCCGTCCATTGACAGGGGAGGCGCGACCATGGCCGATTATCGTCTGGAAACAAGCTGGCACCCGGTCGAAGGCAGTTTCGGGCGCTTGATCTTCACTCTCTTCAATCTTTCAGCCGAGCCTCTCTCCGGCTTCTCGCTCGCCTATACGTCGGAGACGCGGGTTGCCGACAAATATGTCTGCGATGGCGGCAGCCTGGAGCGACAGCTCGCGCATTTCCATGAATTCCGCCCGCCCGAGGGACTGAGCGTGCCGCCGGGCGGCCACTGGCGGTTCACCGTCGAGGGGCTGACCCGAGAACCGAAACATGTGACATCAGGGGTCAAATCGGCCTTTCTGACACTTGGCGACGGGCGCCATGTTCCTGTCGGTTTCGGCGATCTCCTTCTCGAAGGCCGGGATGGCGGCATTGCGCCGCCGCTTCTGCCGCCGGGCCGGGTGGAGGAACCGTATTCGCTGCTGCCCTGGCCGCTGGCGCTCGCGCTGAAGGCGGGGGAACTGCCGGTCGTCCTTTATCCGGCCGAGAGCACGCGACCCGACGCGGTCAAGGCGTTGTCCCTGGTTCTTTCGCTTTACCAGCGGCTCTATCCGGCCAAAAACGTGCCGTTCTCGCTCTGCGGCGTAAAGGGCGGGCGCGCTATTCGTTTCGTTACCGAATCATCGATCGCTGCGTTCGCCTATGAAATACGATTTACCACGCATGAGGTCGTGCTCTCCAGCGCGGATGCGACGGGTCGACACAGTGGCCTGATCAGTCTGGCGCAACTCATGCACGGCGCGCGTGCCGATCGGGAGAGCTTCAGATTTCCGAATTTCGGCACGATCGCCGACCAGCCGCGTTATGACTGGCGCGGCTGCCATCTCGACGTGGCCAGACAGTTCTATCCGGTGGCTGACGTCATGCGGCTAATCGATATCCTCGCCTGGAACAAGCTCAACGTCTTCCATTGGCACCTGACCGACGACGAAGCCTGGCGGCTGGAGATCAAGGCCTATCCCCAGCTTACGGAGATCGGCGCGCGGCATGGCCCGGACGAGGTGCTCGTGCCGCAGCTTGGTGACGGGGCGAAACCGCGCTACGGCCATTACTCGCAGGAGGATGTCAGGCGGATCGTCGCGCATGCCGCCTCTCTGCATGTCGAGGTGGTGCCGGAAATCGATGTTCCCGGCCATAGCACCGCGACGCTGTTGTCATTGCCCGGCCTCGTCGACGGGCAGGAGGCGCCGGACAGCTACCGCGCCGTGCAGGGTTATTCCAACAATGCCCTCAACCCGGCGATCGAATTCACCTATGAATTTCTCGGCAAGGTGTTCGACGAGATGGTCACGCTGTTTCCCGGCGAATATATTCATATCGGCGGCGACGAGGTCGCAAGCGGCGCCTGGCTTTCCTCGCCGCTTTGCAAGGCGCTGATGGAACGGGAGAAAATTGCCGGCACCGCGGAGCTGCAATCCTATTTCCTGAAACGGATTAAGGCCATGTTGTCGGAGTGCGGCAGGAAGCTCGCTGGCTGGAACGAAGTCTCACATGGCGGCGGCGTCGATCGCGACGGTACTTTGCTGATGGCCTGGGAAAAGCACGCTGTCGGCATCGAGCTGGCGCAGCAAGGCTACGATGTGGTGATGACGCCGGGCCAAGCCTATTATCTCGACATGGCGCAGGCGGAAGCCTGGTCCGAGCCTGGTGCGAGCTGGGCGGGCCATGCGCCACCGGAACATAGCTATGCTTACGAGGCCGAGGGCGAGTTGCCGGATACGCTACGCGAGAAGATGCGCGGCGTCCAAGCCTGCATCTGGACTGAAAACTTCCTCTCTGGCGCCTATTTCAACCGGCTGGTCTTCCCGCGCCTTTCGGCCGTCGCCGAAGCCGCCTGGACGCCCCTGGAACGCAAGGACTGGGACCGGTTCGCAGCGATCGTACGGATGTGGCCGGTGCTTTAGGATGCAGCGGCATCGGCTTTCAGTCCCAGCAGCGCTGCGCCGATCAGGCCTGGCTCGATGCGGCATTCGCTCGGCACCACCAGCGGACGGTCGAACTTGCGCAGGGTGCGGGTGCGCACCGCCCGGTCGAGCTTGGCCAGCAGCGGCTCGACATTGGAAAGCCCGCCGCCGACCGGCACGATGGTCGCGCCGGTGATGTTGATCGTCAGGGCGAGCGGCGAGGCGACGAGATCGACATAGACGTCGATGGTGCGGGTTGCCTTCTCCTCGCCGCGCCGCCACTGATCGATGATTTCTTCGCTCGCAAGGTCGAGATCATGCAGCGTCTTGTGCAGGCGCTCCAGGCCGCGCGCGCCGCCAACGGTGTCGACACAGCCCTTCTGGCCGCAGCCGCAGGCATAGGCGGGAATGGCGACGGGAGGATTGCCGGCCGCCGATGCGATGATCGGTCCATGACCCCATTCGCCGGCAAAACCTCCGGCCTCGTTGACGAGGCGCCCATCGGCGACCAGGCCGCCACCGACACCGGTGCCGAGAATGGCGCCGAAGACGATACGGTGGCCGCGGCCGGCTCCGAGACCGGCTTCAGCCATGGCGAAACAGTCGGCGTCATTGGCGATCAAAACAGGCAGGGCGAGTTCGGCTTCTAGGTCGGCTGCGAGCGTGCGGTCGTGGATGCAGGGAATGTTGGCGCAGGTCAGGCGCTGGGTATCGGGATCGACGACGCCAGCGATCGACAGGGCAATGCGGCTCGGCTGTTCGCCGGTCTCGGCGATAATGCTGCACAGGGTCTCGACGAAAGCGGCAAAATCCTCCTTCGGCGTCGGACGGCGGCCGAGGGGGACGACGTCTGTCTCGGAGCGGGCGATGCCACCCTTGATGGCGGAGCCGCCGATGTCGAATGAAATAATCATTGCCTGCCTGCCGTTTCTCTGGCCTTCAGCGTCTGCTCGCACTGTTGGCCGGGAATTTCAAGCCTTCATGCATCTGCCTGCCATGCGCTTGCGGCGCAAAGGAGCGACGGTCGAACGTGAATCGCCGCCGACAGGTCTTTCATTGATTTCCTGTCCCTTAAGTCATTCAATTGGCATATTGCGCGGCCAAAATCGCAATCCGCACCTCCATCATCTACCGGTATCATGACCATCGAAAACGCCGATTCCAATAGACGCAGAAGACCCCGTCCGCCACGTCCCAAAGGCCGCCGCCTCTCAGCGGTCCTGCGGCAGCTGGCAGGCGACCGAAGCCGGCAGTGGATCTCGATCGGCGATCTGTGCGAGACGATGGGTGACAGGGCGATCAGTGCTCTGATGCTGATCTTCGCGCTGCCGAACGCCTTTCCCACCCCGCCCGGCACCTCGGCAGTGCTGGGCGCGCCGCTGGTTCTCCTGGCGGTGCAATTGACCTTCGGGCTGAAACCCTGGCTGCCGAAGGCGATCGCAAACCGGTCGATGCGGCGGGAAGACTTCGAGACCATCGTCGGCCGCATCCACCGCTGGCTCGCCTGGGCGGAGCGCATGCTGAAGCCGCGGCTTGCGATCTTCGCCGAGCCGCCGGCGGAATATTTCGCCGGCCCTGCCTGTCTGCTGCTTTCGATCGTGCTGGTTCTGCCGGTTCCGCTCGGCAACATCCTGCCGGCGATCACCATCTCGGTCTTCGCTTTCGGCATCATGGGGCGTGACGGGCTCTTCGCGCTCATCGGCTTTATCATGACGACCGTGTCGCTCGTCATTGCCGGCAGCGTGATCTACGGTCTCGCAAAGGCGTCGATTTATTTCGTCATGCAATGGTTTGCCTGAGCGGTGGCGTCAACAGGCTCGACATTTTCGGGAATTTTGTTTTGATCTGGCGCATAGAGACTCACATCAAGCCGGCGGCGGCAAGCCGGCTCATTTTGCGCGGTAGGCAGTAGATGGCAAAAAGATCAGAGACCCCTGCACGGCTCGACGATGCAGCCCGTGCCGGCTGGCTTTATTACGTCGCCGGACGCACGCAGGATGAAATCGCCGCCGCGATGGGCATTTCACGGCAATCGGCGCAGCGGCTGGTCTCGCTTGCGGTCGCCGAGCGTCTGATCAAAGTGCGGCTCGACCATCCGATCGCCGCCTGCCTCGAGCTTGCCAACCAGCTGCGGCGAAAATTCGGGCTGAAACATGTGGAGGTGGTGCCGAGCGACGCGGGTTCCTCATCGACCACCGTCGGCATCGCCGAGGCGGGTGCGGCCGAGATCGAGCGCTGGCTGAAGCGGCCGGAACCGATCGTGCTGGCGGTCGGCACCGGCCGCACGCTGAAGGCGGCGGTCGACCAGCTTCCGGCGATCGAATGTCCCAATCACCGGATCGTCTCGTTGACCGGCAATATCGCGCCGGACGGTTCGGCCGCCTATTACAACGTCATCTTCAGCATGGCGGATGCGGTGAAGGCGCGGCACTATCCGATGCCGCTGCCGGTGCTCGTCACCTCGGCCGAAGAACGGGAGCTGCTGCATGGCCAGCAATTGGTGCGCTCGACGCTCGACATGAGCGCGCAGGCCGACGTCACCTTCGTCGGCATCGGCGAGCTCGGCATCGACGGGCCGCTCTGCGTCGACGGCTTTCTGGAAAAGGACGAGATGATGGAACTGATGCGCGGGGGCGCCGTCGGTGAAATTTGCGGCTGGATCTTCGATGTCGACGGCAAGCTGCTCGACAACCCGATCAACGAGCGCGTCGCCTCGGCGCCGATCCCATCCCGCGAGGCATCGATGGTCATCGGGCTCGCCAAAGGCAAGCGCAAATTCAAGGCGATCAGAGCGGCCGTTGTCGGCCATCAGATCAACGCTCTGATCACCGACGAAGAGACGGCCGAATTTTTGCTCAAAAGCTGAGCAAAAAATATCTCAATCAAATCAAAGGGAAGACCTTTGTCTTCGGCATCGCAGCAACGATTGCCGATTGACATTTTTCGTCGAGTGGTGAGTAATTGCTCATGAGCAAAGCGAATGCTCACATCTCGTCTTCTGGGAGGAAGATATGACATTGAGAACTTTCCTGCTGGGCGCCTGCTCAGCATTGGCGTTTGCCAGCATGGCTTCGGCCGAAACGCTGACAATCGCGACCGTGAACAACGGCGACATGATCCGGATGCAGAAGCTGACGGATGATTTCAAGGCGAAGAATCCCGGCATCGACCTTGAATGGGTCACCCTCGAAGAAAACGTGCTGCGCCAGAAGGTCACGACCGACATCGCGACCAAGGGCGGCCAGTACGACGTTCTGACGATCGGCACCTATGAAGTTCCGATCTGGGCGAAGCAGGGCTGGCTGCTGCCGCTCGACAACCTCGGCGACGCCTATGACGTCAACGACCTGCTGCCGGCCATCCGCAGCGGCATCAGCATGGACGGCAAGCTCTATGCAGCGCCGTTCTATGGCGAAAGCTCGATGGTCATGTACCGCAAGGATCTTTTCGACGCCGCCGGTCTGAAGATGCCCGATGCGCCGACTTGGGACTTCATCGCAGACGCTGCGAAGAAGATCACCAACAAGGACAAGGAAATCTACGGCATCTGCCTGCGCGGCAAAGCCGGTTGGGGCGAAAACATGGCCTTCCTGACGGCGATGTCGAACTCCTTCGGGGCGCGCTGGTTCGATGAGAAGTGGAAGCCGCAGTTCGATCAGCCCGAGTGGAAGGACACGCTGACCTTCTACGTCAACCTGATGAAGGAAGCCGGCCCTCCGGGCGCCTCCTCCAACGGTTTCAACGAGAACCTGGCGCTGTTCCAGACCGGCAAGTGCGGGATGTGGATCGATGCAACGGTCGCCGCGTCCTTCGTCTCCGATCCGAAGCAGTCGCAGGTCGCCGACAAGGTCAGCTTCGCGCTCGCTCCGGACAAGGGCCTCGGCAAGCGCGGCAACTGGCTCTGGGCCTGGAACCTCGCTATTCCGGCAGGCTCGCAGAAGGTCGAAGCCGCCGAGAAATTCGTCGCCTGGGCAACGAGCAAGGACTACACCAACCTTGTTGCCGAGAAGGAAGGCTGGCTGAATGCACCTCCCGGCACCCGCACCTCGCTTTATGCGAATACGGAGTATCAGAAGGCTGCCCCCTTCGCCAAGATGACGCTCGATTCGATCAACTCGGCCGACCCGACCAAGCCGACCGTCAAGCCGGTCCCCTATGTCGGCGTCCAGTTCGTGGCGATCCCGGAATTCCAGGGCATCGGCACGGCGGTGGGCCAGCAGTTCTCGGCAGCCCTTGCCGGCCAGATTTCGGTCGATCAGGCGTTGAAGAGCGCACAGCAGCTGGCAACCCGCGAAATGACAAAAGCCGGCTACATTAAATAAAACCTCCTGAGAAGAGGCGGATCCTTGACAATCCGCCCTCTGGGCCGCCGATTGCCCGAACCGCATCGGCGGCCTCTTTCCAGATTAAAGCTGCCTTGCGGCCGCTCCCTGCTTCAGATCAGATCGGTGATTGCCATGGCAACAACACATACTCGCTCCGCGGCGCGCCTGATGATTGCGCCCTCCCTGCTGTTCCTCTTTGCGTGGATGATCGTTCCGCTCGCGATGACGATCTACTTCTCGCTGCTGAACTACAATCTGCTCAGCCCCGGCATGGAGAGCTTTGTCGGCCTGCTGAACTACGAATATTTCCTGTCCGATCCGGCCTTCATCGCCGCGCTGATCAATACGCTGCTGCTTGTCGCCGGCGTTCTCGTCGTTACCGTCGTCGGCGGAATTGCCTTTGCGCTGTTGCTCGACCAGCCGATGTACGGCCAGGGCATCGTGCGCATCCTCGTCATCGCGCCGTTCTTCGTTATGCCGACAGTGGCGGCACTCGTCTGGAAGAACATGTTCATGAACCCGGTCAACGGCCTGTTTGCGCATCTGGCGAAGGCGCTCGGCCTGCAGCCGATCGACTGGCTGGCGAATGCGCCTCTGTTGTCCGTCATCCTCATCGTCGCCTGGCAGTGGCTGCCCTTTGCCACCCTCATTCTGTTGACGGCGCTGCAGTCGCTCGACGAAGAGCAGAAGGAGGCCGCCGAAATGGACGGCGCCGGAGCAATCTCGAAATTCATCTATATCATCCTGCCGCACATGGCGCGCGCCATCACCGTGGTGATCCTGATCCAGACGATCTTCCTGCTTTCGGTCTTCGCCGAAATCCTCGTCACCACCAATGGCGGGCCGGGCACCGACAGCACCAATCTCACCTATCTCGTCTATGCGCAGGCACTCCTGCAGTTCGACATCGGCGGCGCTTCGGCAGGCGGCATTGTCGCGGTCGTGCTTGCCAACATCGTCGCGATCTTCCTCGTCCGCCTCGTCGGCAAGAATCTGGAGGCTTGAGATGGCCAGAAAAGTCACAACTCAGCGCAAGGTCATCATGACCGCGATTGCCTGGACGCTCGGCATCCTGATCTTCTTTCCAATCCTCTGGACGTTCCTGACCAGCTTCAAATCGGAAGCCGATGCCATTGCCTCGCCGCCGCAGTTCCTGTTCTTCCACTGGACGACGGAAAACTATGCGGAAGTGCAGAGCCGGTCGAACTATCTCAGCCACTTCATGAACTCGGTGGTCATTTCCTTCGGCTCGACGCTGATCGGGCTGGTCATCGCCATTCCGGCCGCCTGGGCGATGGCTTTCGCGCCCACCAAGCGGACCAAGGACGTGCTGATGTGGATGCTCTCGACCAAGATGATGCCGCCCGTCGGCGCGCTCATCCCCATCTATCTGATGTTCCGCAATTCTGGTCTGCTCGACACGCGCACCGGGCTGGTGATCGTGCTGACGCTGATCAACCTGCCGATCATCGTCTGGATGCTCTACACCTACTTCAAGGAAATCCCCGGCGAGATCCTGGAAGCAGCCCGCATGGACGGAGCGTCGCTGATGAAGGAGATCGTCTACGTGCTGACGCCGATGGCGGTGCCCGGCATTGCCTCGACGTTGCTTCTGAACATCATCCTTGCCTGGAACGAGGCGTTCTGGACGCTCAACCTCACCGCCTCAAAGGCAGCGCCCTTGACGGCCTTCATCGCCTCCTATTCCAGCCCGGAAGGCCTGTTCTACGCCAAGCTTTCGGCGGCCTCGACTATGGCGATCGCGCCGATCCTGATCCTCGGCTGGTTCAGCCAGAAGCAACTCGTCCGCGGCCTGACCTTCGGCGCAGTGAAATAAGAAAAGGGAGACAAACATGGGCAGCATTACCCTTCAGAAGGTTTCCAAGGTCTTCGGCGAAGCCAAGGTCATCCCTTCGATCGATCTCGATATCAACGACGGCGAATTCGTCGTCTTCGTCGGTCCGTCCGGCTGCGGCAAGTCCACCCTGCTCAGGCTGATCGCCGGCCTCGAGGACGTCTCCGGAGGCAAGATCGTCATCGACGGCAAGGACGCCACCGAAAAAGCGCCGTCCGAGCGTGGCCTTGCCATGGTGTTCCAATCCTATGCGCTCTATCCGCATATGAGCGTGCGCAACAACATCGCCTTCCCGCTGAAGATGGCAGGCGTCGACAAGGCGGAGATCGACCGCAAGGTGACGGATGCCGCGCGGGTGCTCAATCTCACGGACTATCTGGAGCGAAAGCCGCGCCAGCTTTCCGGCGGTCAGCGCCAGCGCGTCGCGATCGGCCGCGCCATCGTGCGCCAGCCTTCGGCCTTCCTGTTCGACGAGCCGCTGTCGAACCTTGACGCCGCTCTGCGCGTCAACATGCGCCTCGAAATCAGCGAACTGCATCAGCAGCTGAAGACGACGATGATCTATGTCACCCATGACCAGGTCGAGGCCATGACCATGGCCGACAAAATCGTCGTGCTCAATAGGGGCAATATCGAGCAGGTCGGCTCGCCGCTCGAACTGTACAGCCGCCCGCGCAACCTTTTCGTCGCCGGCTTCATCGGTTCGCCGAAGATGAATTTCATCAAGGGTCAGAATGCTGCCGTGCTTGGCGCGCATACGATCGGCATCCGCCCCGAACACATGCTGCTGTCGATGGAGAGCGGCGACTGGAAGGGCAGGGTCGTGGTCGCCGAGCATCTCGGCTCCGATACGTTCCTGCATATCGATGTCGAGGGGATCGGCATGGTGACGGCGCGCGGCAGCGGCGATTTCGCCGCCAAGGCGGGCGATATGGTCTATCTGACGCCGGATCGTTCGCGCATTCATAAATTCAACGAGGGCGGCCTTGCCATCTGAGCAGGCGGCCGGGTGGGCAGGCATGCGAGCCGGGCGATGGCGCCCGGCCGTCTCGGCAAGACCTTCAAGAGGACTGAAACATGACGTGCAAACTATCGCTGGCAACGCTTTCGGACGCGGCGCGCACTGCCGCCATCCCTTCCTATGAGAGGGCGTCGCTGAATGCCGGCATCATGCACTTCGGCGTCGGCAATTTCCACCGCGCCCATCAGGCGATCTATCTCGACGATCTCTTCAACCACGGCGTCGATCACGACTGGGCAATTGTCGGTGCCGGCGTTCTGCCAGCGGATGCCGCCATGCGCGAGAAGCTTGCGGCGCAGGATTTCCTGACGACGGTGGTGGAGCAGGACAACAACAAAACGGCGGCGCGAGTGACCGCCCCGATGATCGATATTCTGCCGGTGGGCGATCCCGCCGCCATCATCGCCAGGCTTGCCGATCCTGAGATCCGCATCGTCTCGCTGACGATCACCGAGGGCGGTTATTTCATCGATGCGTCAGGCACGTTCAATCCGGCCCATCCTGCTATCGCCGCCGACGGACAAAATCCCGGTGCTCCGAAGACGGTCTTCGGTCTGATCGTTGCCGGCCTGAAGGCGCGCAAGGACAAGGGCATCGGGCCCTTCACCGTGATGTCCTGCGACAACATTCCTCATAACGGCGTCGTCACCGCCAATGCCGTGATCGGCACAGCCGCCCTTTCGGATGCCGCCCTTGCCGACTGGATCAGGGCTAACGTCGCCTTCCCAAACGCGATGGTCGATCGCATTACGCCGGCGACCGGCCAGCGGGAGATCGATTTCCTCAGGGACAATTTCGGCATCGAGGATAACTGGCCGGTTTATTGCGAAGAATTCAAGCAGTGGGTGCTCGAAGACAAGTTCACGGCTGGCCGCCCGGCCCTGGAAAAGGTTGGCGTCACCTTCGTTCCCGATGTCACGCCTTACGAGCATATGAAGATCCGCATCCTGAATGGTGGACATGCCGCGATCGCCTATCCAGCGGCGCTGATGGACATTTATTTCGTGCATGATGCGATGGAAGATCCGCTGATCCGGGCTTTCCTGGCCAAGCTTGAGAAGGACGAGATCATTCCGATCGTACCGCCGGTGCCGAATACCTCGCTGACGGATTATTTTGCTCTCATCGAGCATCGGCTTCTCAATCCGAAGATCGCGGACACCATCCCGCGTCTGGCGCAGGACGGCTCGAACCGCCAGCCGAAGTTCATCCTGCCGTCGACGCTCGACAATCTGCGCCAGAGCAGGGACGTCATCGGCCTGGCGCTGGTCTCGGCGCTCTGGTGCCGTTATTTCGCCGGCAAGACCGACAGCGGCAAGGATATCGTCTTCAACGACGCCAGCGCCGAGCGCCTGCACGCGGCGGCCCTGAAGGCAAAGGACGATCCGTCGGCCTTCCTTGCCTTTGATGATATTTTCGGCGAGGTGGCGAAATCGGACCTTTTCCGAAGACGGTTCGCTCATGCTCTTAAAACCTTGTGGGAAAAGGGTACGCGGGAAACGCTGCAGCTCTATCTCGACGACAAGCTCGCAATGTAAGGGAATGCGGATGGCGGCATCGGCTGGCGCCATCCATCCCGCTTTGCGGGCGAAGCGGCACGATCACGCGTCTGAATTGAAGTCAGGTTGGGTCTTTCATGGCTGATGCTGAACCACGGCTGGTCATTTTCGATTGCGACGGGGTGCTCGTCGACAGCGAGCCGATCTCGATCAGCGTACTCGTCCGGGCGATGAGCGATCTCGGCGTTTCGATCACCGAAGACCAGGCCTATGAGCGTTTTCTCGGTCGCAGCCTGGCAACCCTCATCGATACGCTTGAAACCGAGTTCAATATTCACGCCGGCGAAGAATTCCTCGAGCGCATCCGCACCGATCTCTACGCGCGGTTCCGCACCGAGCTGAAGCCGATGGACGGCATCGCGGCGACGATCGACGGGCTCGGCATTCCCTGCTGTGTCGCTTCATCAAGCCAGATGGAGCGAATCCGGCTGTCGCTGTCCGTCACCGGACTTCTCGACAGGCTCCCCGACATTTTCAGCGCGACGATGGTCAAGCGCGGCAAACCGGCGCCCGATCTCTTCCTCCACGCGGCGCGACAGATGCATGTCGAGCCGGGATCCTGCCTTGTCATCGAGGACAGTCCGGCCGGCATTGCCGCCGCCAAGGCGGCGGGCATGACGGTCTTTGCCTTCACCGGCGGATCGCATGCGAATTTCGCCGGATACCGGGCCGAACTCGACCGGCTTTCGCCTGATGTGGTGTTTGACGCCATGCCGGATTTGATACACCTTGTCCGCAACCATAAGCTGGACGGGACCGAGATTTGATGCGTGATCATGTGGTTGCGGTGGATGTCGGCACCGGCAGCGCGCGCGCCGGCGTCTTCGATGCCAGCGGCCGTCTGCTGGCCAAGGCGGAACATCCCATCGTCATGAACCGGCCGCGTGAAAACCACGCCGAGCACGATTCCGAAGACATCTGGTCGGCCGCCTGCACCGCGGTGCGCAGGGCGATGGAGCAATCCGGTATCGCCGCCGCCTCGGTCGGAGCAATCGGCTTCGACGCGACTTGTTCGCTCGTCGTCCGCGATGTCGAAGGCCGGCAGATCAGTGTATCCACCAGCGGCGAGCAGCGTTTCGACACCATCGTGTGGCTCGATCATCGGGCGCTGAAGGAAGCCGACTTCTGCACGGCGACGGAGCACAGGGTGCTCGAACATTCCGGGCACGTCATGTCGCCGGAAATGGAAATGCCGAAGCTGATGTGGTTGAAGAAGAAGCTGCCGGCGACATGGGAAAAGACGGGCTATTTCTTCGATCTTGCCGATTTCATGACCTGGAAATCGACGGGATCGACTGCCCGTTCTCGCTGCACGCTGACGGCAAAATGGAACTATCTCGCCCATCTCGAAAAGGGATGGCAGCAGGATTTTCTGCAGCGGATCGGGCTCGACGATCTTCAGGCCCGCGGCGGGCTACCGGATGAGACTGTGCCGGTCGGCGGCAGTATAGGCCGGCTGACGGCTCATGCGGCCGAGGCGCTGGGGCTGACCACGGAGTGCCATGTCTCGGCGGGAATGATCGACGCCTATGCCGGCGCGCTCGGGGCGCTCGGCGGTTATGCCGCCGATCCTGTAACACGTGAGCTTAAGCTGGCACTGATCGCCGGCACGTCGAGCTGCATCGTCGCCTTCTCGCAGGAGTGTAAGCCGAGCCACGGCATGTGGGGGCCTTATTATGAGGTTGTCTTCCCGCAGTCCTGGCTGGTGGAGGCGGGGCAATCTGCGACCGGTGCGCTGCTCGACCATATCGTGCGCATGCATGCGGCCGGCGGCGAGCCGACGGCGGCGCTGCACCAGAAGATCGTCGCGCGCATCGCCGAATTGCGGGCAGAGGAGGGCAACGCTTTCGGCGAGCGCATTTTTGTGCTGCCAGACTTTCACGGCAATCGCTCGCCGCTTGCCGATCCGCATGCCGTCGGTGTGATCAGCGGGCTGACGCTCGACACCTCCTTCGACGGGCTCTGCGCGCTCTACTGGCGGTCTGCAGTCGCGATCGCTCTCGGGATCCGCCATATCCTGGAGACGATGAAGGAATATGGCCACGTGCCCGATACGCTGCATATCGCGGGCGGACACGTGAAGAACCCGGTGCTGATGGAGCTTTATAGCGACGCCACCGGCTGCAAGGTCGTGGTGCCGAAGATGAACGAGGCGGTGCTGCTCGGCACGGCGATTGCGGCATCCGTCGCCTGCGGCCTGCACGAGAATTTGGCGGCAGCCGGCGAAGCGATGTATCCGGGTGGCGACGAACGGCTTCCAGACAAGGCAAAACAGGCGCTTTACGACCGCGACTATCGCCGTCTTCTGGCCATGCACCGGCACCGCGCCGAACTGGAAGCGATGTTCTGAAAGCTCACATCTAATGGTTCGCGGTTTCACCGAGGACGGTCGCAAATTCCAGCATGCGGCGGCGGCGGAGGGCTGCCTCCTCTCCGACTTCGAGAATGACGGATTCGGACAGGCAATCGAGCAGCGCAATCAGCGGCGGAAGATTGTCGAGATCAGGGGCGCGTGCCGGCGGCAAGGACAGCATGACGTTTGACTGATCCGCCATCCAGTCTGCTTGCTGCGGCGAAATTAGCACGACCTTGTAGCCGTAGCGCCGCGCGGTTCTGGCAAGCAGCCGCGCCTTGGCGAAACGGCGGCAATCGATGATGACGAGCAAAGCGTCGTCCACGGCCTGCCGGGCGAAGAGTTCGGCAAAACGGTTGTCGGTGGCATCGAGCGTGCGGACGCCATCGCGGGCCTGCGTCAGCCGCTGGCAGAAGTGATTGGCAAGGCTTGCGAGCCGCGCATGGGTGGCGATCGATACTTCGCGGGCCGTGCTGATCAGGCGGACGGCTTCGGCCCAAAGCGGCTGCGCCGTCAGATGATAGATGTGATGCAGGGCCTGGATCTGCTCGGCAACCAGCACGGCAAGCGGCTTGCCCTCCGCGGCGTCCGCATGCAGCTCGCTCATGGCGCTCTGCAATTGCGCCGGCGATGTCGTCACGGTCTCGCGAAT
Source organism: Rhizobium sp. YTUHZ044 (assembly GCF_051123975.1). Lineage (NCBI taxonomy): Bacteria > Pseudomonadati > Pseudomonadota > Alphaproteobacteria > Hyphomicrobiales > Rhizobiaceae > Rhizobium > Rhizobium sp. YTUHZ044. The sequence goes on along the minus strand of NZ_CP101426.1, from coordinate 3,810,029 downwards.
TTCCACTTTGACGCTGTCCAAACCCTGGTAGCCGAGCGCGCGCAGGAAGCGCCCAACGGTCATCGGCGAGAGGTCCAGCCTGTCGGCGACAGATGCTGCCGTCTCAAACGGCAGGTCGTTGAGGTGCTCGGAGAAATATTTCGCGATGCGACGCTCGGCCGGTGTGCCGCTTTTTACGTATTGCCTGAGTTTGTGCACAAAGTCTTCCACATCAGCCTCCCCGTATTTCCTCAGAGGCGTTCCGTGGATGCGCTAACGCGCCCCTTTGTCTTTGCAACTATTTTCGGAAGCTGCTTCTCAGGCTCGTATTTCTGCGTCCGATAATATTATATTCGTTCTAATATTGCGACAAGTTTCTATTAAAGCATGCAATTTTATTCTCTCTTGTCGGTAGCATTCGCCTTTCCTACATCTTCTGCGTAACCGGAGACGCTGAAGAAATGATTCTTGATGCCGCACGCCTTTCGCTCGCCAATCTGTTCGCGCCGGAGACACGCTCGGTCTTCTGGAAAGTGCTCGGCCTGACGCTTCTCGTCCTCGTCGGCCTCTGGTTCGCGCTACGCGGGGCCTTCATGGCCTTTCTCTTTCCCTGGCTCACCAGCTTCTTTCCCGAGATGCCGGACTGGGCGGGGTGGTTCGCGCTGGTTTTCGCGATCTTCGCCGGGATCGGCCTTGCGCTCGTGCTGGCGCTGCTGCTTTCGCCTGTGACGGCGCTGATCGCAGGCCTTTTCCTCGACGATGTCGCCGACGTTATCGAAAAACGTGACTATCCCGGCGACGCGCCGGGTGCCGCAATGCCGCTCGGCCCGGCGATGGCGAGCTCGATCAAATTTCTCGGGGTTGTGATCCTTGGCAATATCGTGGCGTTGTTGCTACTGTTCGTTCCCGGCGTCAATCTGGTCGCGTTCTTTCTGGTGAACGGCTACCTGCTCGGACGGGAATTCTTCGAATTCGCCGCCATGCGCTTCCGTCCGCCTCATGAGGCGCGGCTCTTCCGCACCAAACATGCGCCGACGGTCTTTCTCGGCGGGCTGGTGATCGCCCTCTTTCTGGCGATCCCGGTGGTCAACCTGCTGACGCCCCTCTTCGCGGCGGGTATGATGGTGCATCTGCACAAGCTGATTTCCGCAAAGGACGCCGGTTTCCGCGCCTGAGGCTCAGCCAGGTAATTCAGATGTCTCGTACATTGCCGCGAATTCGGCGCTCGGCGGGATCGGCTTGATGATGTCGATCAGCACGCCGTTCGGATCGGCGGTGATAAAATGCCGCTGGCCGAAATCCTCGTCGCGGATCTCCTGCAGGATCGGAAGGTTTGCGCTACGGCAAGCAGCGTAGACCGCATCGACATCGGCAACCTCGAAATTGAGGAGCAATCCGGACACTTTGCCCCGAGCCGCAGCCGGAATGGTTTCGTGGTTGCCATCGAGAACGGCGAGAGCGACATGCTTCTCCTCTTCCGACTGCAGATGTACGTACCAGTTGCTCTCGAACACTGCCCTGAAGCCGAAATGCGCGCAGTAGAAGCGGGCGGAACCGGCGACGTCGTCGGTCATGATGACAGGGTAATAGCTCGTCGATTTCATCCCTTTCCTCCTTGGATGCATACAGCCTGTATGTTTTTTGCTCTTAACATACAGGCTGTTTGTATGTAAATGGGAGAAATGAGCCGCAGCAATCGCCAAAGAACGGAACAGACAAAAAAGGCGCTGATCGATGCCGGACGACGCCTCTTCGTCGAAAAGGGGTATGCCGAAACGGCGACGCCGGAGATCGCAGCGGCGGCGGGTATGACGCGCGGAGCGCTCTATCATCATTTCGAGGACAAGAAGGCGCTGTTTCGCGCGGTCGTCGAAGCCGAGGCGCGCGCAGTTGCCGAAGCGATCGCGGCATCTTCGACACCCGATGATACGCCGCGCGACGCGCTGACTGCGGGCGCTGCGGCCTATTTCAATGCGATGATGGCAGAGGGCCGCACGCGGCTGCTGCTGATCGAAGCGCCCGCCGTTCTTGGTCTGGCGGCGACTCAGGCGATCGATGCTGACAATGCCGAAACGACCTTGCGGGCAGGACTTGCAGCCATGTTTCCGAGAGCCGGCGCTGCGCTCGAGCCTCTGGCATTGCTGCTATCGGCGGCCTTCGACCGCGCTGCGCTGGCGATCGAAGCGGGTGCCGAACGGCGGAGTTACGAGCAGGCAATCGCTGCTTTACTCGACGGCCTCGCCAATCACCTGCGGCGGTAGCTCGACGAGTGGGGCCGGCACGTCCGAGCTCTTCTCCGACGATTTGCAAATGTCGGCGATGACGCAGCACTCGCATTCGGGTCGGCGTGCCTTGCAGGCGTAGCGCCCGTGGAGGATCAGCCAGTGATGGGCGTGATAGAGGTAGTGTTTCGGCACCACTTTCATCAATCGCGCTTCGACTTCATCCGGTGTCTTGCCGGGAGCAAGCCTGATGCGATTGGCGATCCGGAAGATGTGCGTGTCGACGGCCATGGTGGCCTGGCCAAAGGCCATGGACAGCACGACATTGGCAGTTTTGCGGCCGACGCCAGGCAGGCGAACCAGTTCCTCACGCGTTTCCGGCACCTTGCCGGCGAAGTCGTCGACCAGCATTTGCGAGAGCGCGATGACGTTTTTCGCCTTGTTGCGGTAAAGGCCGATCGTCTTGATGTAATTGCGAAGCTTGTCCTCGCCGAGATCGAGCATTTTCTGCGGCGTATCGGCCACCTTGAAGAGCGCCCGCGTCGCCTTGTTGACACCGGCATCGGTGGCCTGGGCGGAGAGAGCCACCGCCACGACAAGGGTGAAAGGGTTGGTGTGCTCCAGCTCGCCCCGCGGCTCGGGCCGCTGCACCGAAAAGCGACGGAAGATTTCCTCGCGTTCAGCCGGCGAATAGGCGGTTTTGACCGCCGCCGCCGGTTTGCGGCGGGTGATCATGTTCGTGCCTTGCGGCAGGGATTTGAGTTTCGGATTCGCCATAGAAACTCTATACTCAGCGGTCATGATGGAAAGCAACGCCAACAGCTCCAACGAGCAGCCTGTTTTCGCCGCCGAGCTCTTCCCCCACCGGTCGCTCGGCCGCCGGGGCTTCAAGGTGCTGCTCATTCTGTCCGGCGCCGTATGCTTCCTCTACGGGATGTTCTTCATCGCCAGCGGCGCCTGGCCGATCGGCTTCTTCTTCGGATTGGATTTCGCGCTTCTTTACGGCGCCTTCTGGCTGAATTACCGCTCCGGACGGGTGCGCGAACAGGTCACCGTGTCGCGCACGGACGTATCGGTGCGCAAGGTTGCCCCATCGGGGCGGATCGTGGAGCATCATTTCAACCCGTTCTGGGCGCGGTTCCTCGTCCGAAGGCACCAGGAGATCGGCATCCTCTCCATGCATATTTTCGGCGAGGGCCGGCGCACGGATATCGGCTCCTTCCTCAATCCTGACGACCGCGAAAGTTTCGCCAAGGCCTTCAAAGGCGCGCTCGCCACGGTCAAACAGCGTATCTGAGCCTATAGGCGAGCGCGCAAGAATCGGGTGGTTTACGCTCCGCCTATTGATTATCTCCTTGTTACAAGGAGAAAGACCATGGATATGATTGCGAACCTGCAGACCGACATCACGCCTGACGGCCCTGATTATGATATCGTCCGTCGGGTCATCGAACTCATCACCGAGGATTATCGCGATCAGCCGTCGCTGGAGGCGATCGCCGCTAGGCTCAACCAGTCGCCGACGCAATTGCAGAAGACCTTCACCCGCTGGGCTGGCCTCTCGCCGAAAGGTTTCCTGCAGGCGGTGACGCTCGACCACGCCAAGCGGCTGCTGCGCAAGGAAGACATGCCGTTGCTCGAGACGTCGATCGAAGTCGGCCTCTCCGGGCCAAGCCGCCTGCACGACCTTTTCGTGACCCATGAGGCGATGTCACCTGGCGAATGGAAGGCAAAAGGCGGCGGCCTCTCCATCCGCTACGGCTTCCACATCTGCCCCTTCGGCGTGGCGCTGATCATGGTGACCGATCGCGGTCTTGCCGGCCTTGCCTTCAGCGATTCCGGCGGTGAAAGGGCTTGCCTCGAGGACATGACCGGCCGCTGGCCGAATGCCGAATACATCGAAGACCTGCAGGCGACGATGCCCTATGCCGCCCGCATCTTCCAACCCGGAAAATGGTCTTCCGAGCAGCCGCTCCGCGTCGTACTGATCGGCACGGACTTCCAGGTGCGCGTCTGGCAGAGCCTCATGAAGATACCGTTCGGCAAGGCGGTCACCTATTCCGACATCGCCAACGATATCGGCCGGCCGACGGCGCAGCGCGCTGTCGGCGCGGCGGTGGGCGCAAATCCGATCTCCTTCGTGGTGCCTTGCCACCGGGCGCTCGGCAAGAACGGGGCGTTGACGGGTTACCACTGGGGCCTCACACGCAAACGGGCGATGCTCGGCTGGGAATCGGCGCATGCGTAAAGCATGCCTTGCTAAAAAGCACGGCATGAGGCGCGGCAAGCCGACCTGAAAGATCACGGCGCGCTTCAGGCCTGTTCGGCCAGATCAAGCAATGCTCGCGCCGCACCTTCATCGGTGATCAGCGTATTGCAGCCGATGCGCTTGATCGTGGCGCGGATGGCGGTGGCCCGGTGGGCGCCGCCGGAGGAAAGCACGATGTGCTTGGCCTCTTTCAACATATCGAGGTCGACGGACATCACGCGCTGGTTGATCGAGTGGTCGACCGAATTGCCGTCCCTGTCGAGGAAGTTGAACATGGTGTCGCAGACGCAGCCGGCATTGATCAGCTCGCGCAACTCGGCCTTCGATATCCAGCCTTCCGATAGCGAGGTCGAGTGCGGCCCGATATCACCGCAGCTGACGATCGCGAGATCGAGGTTCTCGGCGAGACGGTAAATCGTGTCCAACCCGCATTTGTCGATCAGATTGCGTTTGGTTTCGATGGAATCGACGAGAAGCGGCGCCAGGAACATGTAACATTCGGCGCCGAGCTGATTGGCCAGCCGCCAGGTGTAATCGATCGGGTTCGTCTGGTGCACGGCAACGATGCCGCCGAGCAGCGAAACGACCTTGCAATTGGCGCGGCGTGGCGGCCGGAAGCTCGCCAGCGAAGCGGTCATGGTGCGGCCCCAGCCGACGCCGATTGTATAGTCGTCGGGGATGGCTTCGGAGAGGAACTGGCCAAGCGCCAAGCCGACATTCTTTGCCAGCGAATCGACATCGCAATGAACCGGCGCAGGCACGACGATCGCCTCGTCAAGGCCATAGGCGCGCTCCAGCTTGACGGACTGCTCGACGCATTCGCCGATCGAATCGTTGATCCAGATCTGGACTTCGCTGCGTTTCATCGACTCGTCGAGCAGGCGGATCACCGTTGTCCGGCTGATGCCGAGCTGTTCGGCGACGTCTTTCTGGGTCAGGCCTTCATTGTAATAGAGCCATGCGGCCCTCAGCCGCAGCGAGGACGCTTCCGAATAGGCGGTATGGGTGCCGCGTTTGAGCTTGACCACGTCTCCTCCCGCAGGATTTTCGCCTAAGTCCCTTGTGGGACGAAAGGCTGCGCCTGTGCGTTTGTCGCCGGGATAATGACGGGTGTGACACTTATGTCAATCGGAATGCACAAATGTCCTTGACTTTTCCTTGCGCGAACGGCGATAGTCCTCGCGACACGAAGTCGTCCCTGTCCCGTTCGAGGAGGACATAGTGCGGGCATGCCGAAAGTCACGATCGGTCTCCGAGCCGCAGGCGACCCCGCTTGTGTTCGAGGAGCCGTTCGACTGCATCAGGAACATGGCCAGTGTGCTTCACGTTTATGAATCATCCGTGACGGTTGCGCCTGTCCTTCACCGCTGGATGCAGGCCGTTTGTCCCCAGATCACCTTTGCCGGGCGGAACGCGCCGGCCCCGCAGCCCAAGTTCAACAAGGATTATTGACCATGACATCCAAGCTTGACCAACTTCGCGAGATTACCACCGTCGTCGCGGATACCGGCGACATCGAGGCTGTCGCGCGCCTGAAGCCTGTGGATTGCACGACCAATCCGAGCATCGTGCTGAAGGCATTGGGTACGCCGATGTTTGCCGACGCCATCAAGGAAGCCGTCGCCTGGGGCAAGAAGCAGGGCGGCAATCCGGAAGCGGTCTCCTCGGCCGTCGCCGATCGCCTCGCGATATCCGTCGGCGCCGCGCTGGTGAAGCTCGTCCCGGGCCGCGTCTCGACCGAGGTCGACGCCGATCTCTCCTTCGATACCGAGGCTTCGCTTGCCAAGGCACGTTCGATCATCGCCGCCTACAAGGACCGCGGCATCGATCGGGACCGCATCCTCATCAAGCTCGCTTCCACCTGGGAAGGCATTCGTGCCGCGGAAGTGCTGCAGAAGGAAGGCATCGACTGCAATCTGACGCTTCTGTTCAGCAAGGCCCAGGCGATTGCTTGCGCCGATGCCAAGGTGTTCCTGATCTCCCCCTTCGTCGGCCGCATCCTCGACTGGTACAAGAAGTCGACCGGCAAGGACTACACCGCCGAGGAAGATCCGGGCGTCATCTCCGTTCGCGAGATCTACAATTACTACAAGGCGAACGATATCAAGACGATCGTCATGGGTGCCTCCTTCCGCAACGCCGGCGAAATCGAAGCCCTTGCCGGCTGCGACCGGCTGACCATCAGCCCGGCGCTGCTCGACGAACTTTCCAAGGATGACGGCAAACTGGAGCGCAAGCTCTCGCCGGAAAGCCGCAAACCCGATGCCAAGGTCTCGGTCGACGAAAAGACCTTCCGCTGGATGATGAACGAGGACGCGATGGCGACGGAAAAGCTCGCCGAAGGCATCCGCGCCTTCGCCAAAGACCTGACGACGCTGCGCACCATGGTGCAGAAGGAACTGCAGCTCGCCGCCGCGTGATAGAGCACCTCAAGGATCGAAGGCGCGGATGCCGGCTGGCAACCGCGCCTTTTTCATGCTCTTATCAATGACATATGCTGTCGGAGACCGATATGGCGGAGGAGGAACCGGCAAGTTCGCCTGTGGCACTTGCACTTGCCCGCAAGCACGCAAGCTTCATCATCGCCGCTGTTGCTGGACTGGTGGTCTTCTTGGCTGTCACCTCGCGGGAGGTCAGCGCCGGCAATATCCTGTTCGGCTGGAATATCAGCGCCATTGTTTTTGTCGCGCTCAGCTGGCGCAAGATGCTGCGGGCGACGGTCGAAACGATCCGGAAACGCTCCGCCGATCTCGATTTTTCGGATACCGTTTTGCTGTCCCTTTCGATCGGCGCTGCGCTTGCGAGCATCGCCGGCATCGGCACCGAGCTTCATTCGATCAAGGAGGCGCCACCTGACGTCGCGCTGACGCGGGCGGGTGCCGCGGTGCTGACGATCCTGATCTCCTGGATTTTTCTGCATACGCTTTTCACCATCCACTATGCCCATTACTTTTATGGCGGGGCGGACGAAGAGAGCGGCCTCAAATTTCCCGACGGAATCGAAGAGCCCGGCTATTGGGACTTCCTCTATTTCTCCTTCACCATCGGCGTTGCCGCGCAGACCGCGGATGTCGGGGTCAGTTCGACCAGCATGCGCAAGCTAACATTGCTGCATGCCGTGCTGTCGTTCCTGTTCAACACGACGATCCTGGCGCTGGCGATCAATGTCGGCGCAAGCCTGCTTTAACCCCTTGCCGCCTTCCTGAAGAGCGCCTCGAACTCGGCCAGATCGCCGGCGGCGACATCTGAAATCGCTGAGAAAACGAGCCCGCCATCCGACCATTGCTCCATATTGTAGCCGTCATGCACGGCTGTCGTCTCTGCGGCCGATCCTGCGGGCCAAACGAACAGGTTGATGACATGGCCGTGGCGCCGATAGACGAGGGCCGCAACGGCGCGACCACCGAGATAGTCGACCCGACCGCCGATCAGTGGAAAGCCGTCCTTGGATAGGTCGCTGACCGGCGGTGAAAAATCGAGCTTGCCGTTGAACCACGGTTTTACCGTATGCTGATCCGAGGTCAGCACGTCGGTCAGATGGTCGGCCATCATCGACCTGATATGGCTTGAAAGGATCTGTTCCTGCAGAAGCGCGGTCTGAGACGGTGCGTTGACGAACAGGAAGGCGCCGACCGTCAATGCCGCGAGTGAAGGAACGAAGCTCCATTGCCGGAAGAAAACCAGGGCGCGGCGCCATCCGGCCACCCGGCGTGGCAACGGCAGGCCGGATGTTGTCGCCTGTTCAAACGACAGCATCGACAGGACATGTGAACGCAGCGCTTCGGGCGGCCGCCATTTGACGCCATCTTGATCGATGATCTCTCTCACGGCCTGAACCCTTTCCACCTCCGCTCTGCAATCCGTACAGGCAGCAAGATGATCCTCGAATTGTGCCGCGTGGTCTGAATCGAGTTCGCCATCGACAAAGCCATGCAGCATGACACGCCATTCCGGGCAGCCTTTTTGGTGCGTGTCGCTCATCCTGCAATCTCGCCTTTGTCGCATGCGTGCCAGGCTTCACCAAATTCATGCCGCGCCCTTGCAAGCCTCGACATGACAGTGCCGATCGGCGCGTCGATGATTTCGGCGATCTGCCGGTAGGAGAGATCCTCAAGCTCCCGCAAGACGAGGATTTCCCGCATTGCCTCGGGGAGCCGACTAATGACAGCGCGCACGCGCTGCTGTTCACTTCGCCGGATCGTCGCCGCCTCTGGCGAATCCTCCTCCGAGGCGATCTCGTTCTCACCTGTTTCATCGTCGTCGCCATCACTCAGATGCCGCTCGAACCGCGCCTTGCGGCGATCCTGCTGGCGCCAGGCATGGCAACAGTTTCTCACGATGGCAAAGAGCCAGGCGCGCGGATCGCCATCGCGATAGCTATCGAAGTTGCGGAAGGCACGCAGGAATGCATCCTGGACGATATCTTGCGCCGCATCCGCGTCGCGGCTGAGGAAGCGGGCAAAATTATAGGCAGCGTCAAGGTGCGGAACGATCAAGTTCTGAAAGCGCTGCATGAGTTCACGCTGCGCGCTCACATCGGCCGCCGAAGCAACCTGCTCGCCCCTCGACTTTTCCGAGACCATAGGGTGGAACAACCGCGCTGCGCTGTCGAGAAGCAAGGCCAGCGGCGATGGTCGAAGACGGTCCTTCCAATGTCGCCACGCCAACGGCAACCACTCGTTTGATCCGATGGGATTGGTGATCTGAGCGTCTGTCATCATCCTCCCCTGCCTCAATAGTAGCCGAATTTAAAAGCGAGATCCTCAGGCATGGAGTGCGGTCCCTTGCCGTCTAGACCGACCGGCACGCGGTTTTATTCCAACCGAAGCCAATTTATTGGCACGTGGCCGGACAGCCGGCCGGGGCGATAGAAATGACGATGTCTTTTCAAGCGCTTGAACAAACGACGCTCGAGATCGGGAATAAGCGCGTCCGGCTGGCGATCTAGTTCATCAGCGAGGGAATCCGAATAATTGCGGTCTTCGCCAGCTGAAATCTCATCGACAAGAGGAGGCATATCCATGTTTAACATGTCACGTCGCGCCGTCCTTGGATCGGCTGCCGCGGCAGCTGCATTCGGGCTGTCGTCGAAGCTCGAATTCGTCGGGCCGGCGCTCGCCGCAACAACGCTGGAGCCGACCGTCGGCTTCTACAAATATCAGGTCGGCGATGTCGAGGTCACGGCGGTCTACGACGGAATCTGGAAAAAACCGCATGACCCGACCTTCATCAAGAATGCCTCGATCGAGGATACCAAGGAAGCGCTTTTCAAGGCAGGGCTTACGACCGAATTCATGCCGATCCCGCTGACGGTGGTCGTCCTGAAACTCGGCAACCGGCTGATCATGATGGACGCCGGCTCGGGCGTCGGTCAATGGCAGGCAAATGCCACACACCTGCCGGCGAATATGGCAGCCGCCGGAATCGATTATAAGAGGATCGACACGATCATGCTCTCGCATTTCCACCCGGATCACGTCTGGGGATTGATGGAAAAGGGAACGAACGATCCCGTCTTTCCGAACGCCGAACTCATCGTCAATGCCATCGAATATAACTGGTGGACGGAGCCCGGCCGGGTCGAGAAGCTTGCCGAAGGCCGCAGGCCGGCCGGCAAGCGCATCGCCGAGGTCTTTCCGAAATGGAAGAACTGGAAACTGGTGGACGAGGGTGCCGAGGTTGCGCCCGGCGTTCGGCTTCTTGCTGCGCCAGGCCATACACCGGGTCATTCGACCTATCTTGTCGCCTCCGGCAGCAAGCAACTGCTTGTCTCGGCCGATATCATGTACGTGCCGGCGCTGCTTGCGCCGCACCCCGACTGGCAGGGCAGTTATGATCAGGATGGGCCGGCGGCCATCGACACCCGCCGCCGTCTCATCGACCGCATCATTGCCGACAATATCGCCATTTGCGGCTCGCATTTCCCCTTCCCCGGCTCGGGCACCTTCGTCAAGGACGGAAGCGCCTATGGCTTTACGCCGACAGTCCAGGCCTGAAAGGCCGAATGGAGATCATCATGATGAAATATCTCATTCTCGGATTCATCTGGCTCTGCGCCATATCCGCGGGCTTCTCCGCGGTGACGGCGCTTCCCGCTTTTGCTGTCGATAATATGGAATCGACGGACGCTCCCGATTTGACGTCGGTACGCGCCAAGATCGATGCCAAGGATTATGCCGGCGCCCTGGCGGAGCTTCGCGGTCTTGCCGAAGACAATCAACAGGCAGATGTCTATAATCTTATGGGGTATACGCTGCGCAAGACCGGCGACTACAGATCGTCGCTGACCTACTACACCAAAGCACTTGAGCTTCAACCCGATCACAAGGCTGCGCGTGAATATCTCGGCGAGCTCTTTGCCGAAACGGGCGAGATGGCGAAGGCGGAGGAGCAGCTATCATCGCTGAAGCAACTTTGCCCAAGCGGCTGCGAAGAACTCGAAGACCTGCAAAAGGCCATCGCTGCCAAGGGTGGCAACTGACGAGTCCATGAACGTGAGAACGGGCGGCCAAGCCGCCTGTTCTCTGCAAATCGGAGGGTGTAATGGATAGCGCCGCAAGCCGGTCTCAACTGGCCGATTTCATTCTTCTCCTGGGCAGGCTGCTCCTGTCGCTGATCTTCCTGCATGAAGGTTCGGTGCTCGCATCAGATATCAGCGCGACCGTCGACACTTTCGCAAAACTGGGGCTTGCCACGCCGGTTGCATTTGCTGTCATAGCACTTCAGCTCGGCGCCGGCCTTTCCATTGCCGCGGGTTTCCTCAGCCGGCTTGGCGCGTTAGCGCTGGCCTTCTTCTGCCTGGCGACCGCCTTGATGTTTCACACGAATCTTGACAGCCAGAATGAGCTCCTGCATTTCGAGAAGGATCTGGCGATTGCCGGCGGCATGTTCGTCCTGGTGGCTTCGGGGGCGGGGTCGATATCGATCGACAACCTGCTGAGAAAGCGGGGTAGCAGCCTTCATCCCTGGCTGAGGGCGATGATGTAGCCAATTGGCTGCAAGCTTTTGCGCGCCATGAACATTCCGCGGCTCCGAGCCGCGGAATTGCTCCGGCTTGTGCGGTGCTCGGTTACAAGACCGCCTGGCCGGCCATCAACGCCAGAACCAGGAAGATCAGGAAAATCACCAGCGCGATACCGAAGAGCACGCGGGCGATGGTCGCTGTGGCGGCGGAAACGCCGGAGAAGCCAAAGAAGCCGGCGATGATCGAAATAACGAAGAATATCAGAGCCCATTTCAGCATGACACATCATCCTTTGCGTTTGCCTGAGAAGACGCGGCAACCGGGAAATTGTTCCACTACGCGCGAAATCGGATGATGTTCTCTGCCATTGGCTTCTATAATCCTGCCGGTTTCACCGTCAGCCATGATTGATCATCACGTGACGCACGGCGGTATAATCCTCCAGCGCATAGACCGACATGTCCTTGCCGTAGCCCGACTGTTTGAGGCCGCCATGCGGCATCTCGTTGACCAGCATGAAATGGGTGTTGATCCAGGTGCAGCCATATTGCAGGCGGGCGGCGGTCTTCATGCCGCGGCCGATATCCCTGGTCCAGACCGAGGAGGCGAGGCCGTAATCGCTGTCGTTCGCCCAGGCGATGGCATCATCGGCGTCGGAGAAGCGGGTGACCGAGACGACCGGGCCGAAGACCTCACGACGGACGATCTCGTCGTCCTGCAGGGCGCCTGATATGACGGTCGGGGTGAAGAAGAAGCCCTTGTCGCCGGAGACCTTGCCGCCGGTGGTGATTTCCATGTGCTTGTGCTCGGAAGCGCGGGCGACGAAGCTTTCGACGCGGTCACGCTGGCGCCTGGAGATCAGCGGACCGATCTCGTTTTCGGTATCGTCGGCCTGGTTGAAGCGGATGCTTGAGACGGCCGAAGAGAGATCTGCGACGAAATTGTCGTAGACCTTGGCGTCAGCATAGATGCGGCAGGCCGCGGTGCAGTCCTGACCGGCATTGTAATAGCCGAAGGTGCGGATGCCGGCGACGACGGCATCGATGTCGGCGTCGTCGAAGACGATAACTGGGGCCTTGCCGCCGAGTTCCAGATGAGTACGCTTCACGGTCTTGGCGGCGGCCTGCAGCACCTTCTTGCCGGTGGCGACATCGCCTGTTATCGAGACCATGTTGACCTTCGCATGGTTGATCAGCGCATTGCCGACGCTTTCGCCGCGGCCGAGGATGACATTGACGACGCCTTCGGGCAGGATGTCGGAAAGCAGCTTCGCCATCTTCAGCGCGGTCAGCGGCGTCTGCTCCGACGGCTTGAAGACGACGGTATTGCCGCCGGCGATTGCCGGCGCCAGCTTCCATGCCATCATCATCAACGGATAGTTCCACGGCGCGATCGAGCCGACGATGCCGATTGGATCACGGCGGATCATCGAGGTGTGGCCGGGCAGGTATTCGCCCGCGGCCGGTCCGTGCAGGTTGCGCACTGCCCCCGCGAAGAAGCGGTAACAATCGACGATCGCCGGGATTTCATCGTTCAGCACTGAATTGATCGGCTTGCCGCAGTTCAGCGCTTCCAGCGCGGCGAAACCGGCGGCATCCTTCTCGATAGCGTCGGCGATCTTCAGCAGGTAACTCGAGCGTTCGGAAGGCGTCGTCTGCGACCAGCTCTTGAAGGCTTTTTCGGCGGCATCGACGGCGGCATCGACCTGGGAGAGCGAGGCTTCGGGAAGGTCGGTGACCGTCTCGCCAGTTTTCGGGTTCAGGATGTGCTCTTCCGTCTCCGTGCCTTTTTCGAAGCGGGAACCGATCAACATTTGCGTATCCATGATGTTCTCCCTGTTATTTGCCGGCGCCGGCGATCTGGTCGCCGTCGCGGGTGAGGTAATAGGCTGCCAGGATCGGCAGGAAGGTGACGAGCACCACGACCATGGCGACCACATTGGTGACGGGGCGCTGGCGCGGGCGGATGAGTTCTTCGAGCATCCAGATCGGTAGGGTCGATTGCTGACCGCCGGTGAAGGTGGTGACGATGACCTCATCGAAGGACAGGGCAAAAGCGAGCATGCCGCCGGCAAGCAAGGCGGTGCCGATATTCGGCAGGATGACATGGCGGAAGGTCTGGAAGCCGTCGGCGCCGAGATCCATCGAGGCTTCGATCAGCGAGCCGGAGGTGCGGCGGAAGCGGGCGACGGCGTTGTTGTAGACGACCACCACGCAGAAAGTGGCGTGGCCGAGCACGATGGTCCAGACCGAGAACGGGATGTCGAAGAGGCTGAAGGCGGAGCGCAGCGCTATGCCGGTGATGATGCCGGGAAGCGCGATCGGCAGGATGACCAGCAGCGAGATCGCCTCGCGGCCGAAGAACTTCGTCTGGCTGACGGCCGCGGCACAGAGCGTGCCGAGGATGAGCGCGATCGCGGTGGCGATGACGGCGACCTGCACGGAAAGGCCGAGCGCCGACCAGACGTCTGGCCGATTCCAGGCAACGGCGAACCATTGCAGCGTCAACGCGGGTGGCGGCCACTGATAGCTCTTCTCCTCCGTCGTGAAGGCATAGACGAAGATCAGCAGGATCGGCAGGTGCAGGAAGAGCAGCCCGCCTGCGGCGGCGATCTTCAGGGGCAGCGGCGATGTCTTGAGGTCAGAGCGCATCGAAGGCCCCCAGTCTTTTGGCGAGCGACAGATAAAGCGCCATGATGACGATTGGCACGACCGAGAAGGCGGCCGCCAGCGGCACGTTGCCGGCGGTTCCCTGCTGCGCATAAACGGCCTGGCCGATGAACAGCCTGGACGAGCCGATGATCTGTGGGATGATGTAATCGCCGAGGGTCAGCGAAAAGGTGAAAATCGAACCGGCGACGATGCCCGGCAGCGCCAAGGGCAACAGCACGGTGCGGAAGGTCTGGCGCGGTGTCGCGCCGAGATCCGCCGAGGCCTCGATCAGGTTGCCGGGCACACGCTCGAGCGCGGCCTGCGTCGGCAGGATCATGTAGGGCAGCCAGATATAGACAAAGACGATGAAGGTGCCGAGGTAGCTGACCGAAAGCGAATTGCCGCCGACGACGGGCAGGTTCAAGACGCCCTGGAGAAGCCAGGAGAGATGGAGCTGTTCGAAGATCCAGGTCAGGATGCCTTCCTTGGCGAGGATCAGCTTCCAGGCGTAGATCTTGACGAGATAGCTCGACCAGAGCGGCAGCATGACGCCGAGATAGAACAGCACCTTCCATTTGCCCTGCGCATAACGCGCCGCGTAGTAGGCGATCGGGAAGGCGATCAATGCAGAAGCGATGGTGACGAACGCGGCCATCATGACGGTGCGGATGATGATGTCGAAGTTCGTCGGGCTCAGAAGCTGGGCGTAGGTCGCAAGGGTGAATTCGTAATTCACCAGTCCGGAGAAATCGTCGATCGAGAAGAAACTCTGCAGAAGCAGGGCGATCAGCGAGCCGATATAGATGATGCCGAGCCAAAGCAGCGGTGGCGTCAGCATCAGGAAGAGCAGCAGTTTCGGGTGTCGCCAGAAGGCATCCGACATTCGGCCGAAGACGCCGCTGCGTGCCGGAAGGATCGATGTCTTGCCGTCGGAGATGATGAGTGCCGTCATGCCACATCGTCCATGTAGTGGATATCGGCGGGCTGCCAGGTGAGCCGGATGCCGGCGCCGACATCCGGCACAGGCGTGCCTGCCGGCAGCGTGACATGCAGCCGGCTGCCGCTCAGATCGACGCTGAGACGGGTGGCGGCGCCGAGGAAGCTCGCATGCTTGACCTTCGCCTCGATGCCATCGCTTGCCAGCCGGATCGCCTCGGGGCGCAGGCTCGCCCAGCGTTTCTCGCCGCCGAGCGCGGCCATCAGATCAGGCGCGATCACATTTGACGAGCCGACGAAATCGGCGACGAAGCGGGTTTTCGGGCAGCGGTAGATATCTTGCGGCGTGCCGTGCTGGACGATATTGCCATTGTTGAAGACCGCGACGCGATCGGCCATCGACAGCGCCTCGCCTTGATCATGGGTGACGAAGACAAAGGTAATGCCGAGCGCGCGCTGCAGGCTCTTCAATTCCTCCTGCATCTGCTCGCGCAGCTTCAGGTCCAGCGCACCGAGCGGCTCGTCGAGCAGCAGCACCTTCGGCTTATTGACCAGCGCGCGGGCGAGCGCCACGCGCTGCCGCTGGCCGCCGGAGAGCTGGCCGGGGCGGCGAGCGCCGTAGCCCGGCAGCTTGACAAGTTCGAGGGCATCGCTCGCCGCCTTCTTCCGCTCCGCCTTGCCGACGCCCTTGACCATCAGCCCGTAGGCGACATTGTCGAGAATGTTGAGATGCGGGAAGAGCGCGTAATCCTGGAAGACGGTGTTGACGTTGCGGCGGTAGGGCGGAATGCCGTCGGCCGTCTCGCCGAAAATCTGGATGTGGCCTGATGTCGGCTGTTCGAAGCCGGCGATCAATCTGAGGCACGTCGTCTTGCCGGAACCGGACGGCCCGAGCATGGCGAAGAACTCGCCCGGCGCGATCTCGAGATCGACACCGTCCACGGCGCGGACCTGGCCGAAATGGCGCGATACCTGCTGGAAACGGACGGCTGACGTCATGGGAGGACTCCGGGTCTTGTGTGTTTAAAGAGGGCTTGGTCCTGGCCAATATAGACCCCGCCCCAAGCCCCTCCCCACAAGGAGGAGGGGCTTAACCCGCCGTACCCCTTCGCAAATACCTTGGTGTTTCGGCAGATTTGGCGGTGCCACTCTTAGCCGCTCCCCCTTGTGGGGAGGGGTTGGGGAGGGATTCTTACGCATACGATCGGATCGGCTCACCGTCCGCCGATCACGCCGATGTAATCCGACACCCAGCGGTGATAGGGCACGCATTCGTTCTGCGTTGCGCATTTGGCGACCGGGGTCTTCCAGAACTTGATCTTATCAAAGTGATCGAAGCCGTTGGTGGCGCAGCCAGTTTCGCCCATCAGCTCGTTGCCCTTGCAGGCGGCGGGAACGGAGGGCACGGCGCCGAACCAGGCGGCGGCGTCGCCCTGGACCTTGGCCTGAAGGGAATGTTCCATCCACATGTAGGCGCAGTTCGGATGTTCGCTGTCGGCGTGCAGCATTGTCGTGTCGGCCCAGCCGGTGACGCCTTCATCCGGGAAGGTGGAGGCGATCTTCTGCTTGTCGGCCTGCAGCAGGTTGACCTGGAAGGGCCAGGAGCCGGAGGCGACGACACCTTCATTCTTGAAGTCGTCGATCTGGATCATCGCGTCGTGCCAGTAGCGCGAGACGAGCTTGCGCTGGCCGCGCAAAAGGTCGAGAGCGGCCTTGTACTGGTCTTCGGTGAGTTCATACGGGTCCTTGATGCCGAGATCCGGCTTGTGGGCCATCAGATACATGGCCGCATCGGCGATATAGATCGCGCCGTCATAGGCCTGCACGCGGCCCTTGTTCGACTTGCCGTCCGGCAGGGTCTGCTCCTCGAAGACGACGCCCCAACTGGTCGGCGCCTTGTCCTTGAAGGCATCGGTATTGTACATCAGCACGTTCGGTCCCCAGAGATAGGGCACGCCGTAATGTACGCCGCCGACCGTATACCACGGGCCCTCCTGCAGGCGCTTGTCGACATTTTTGAAGCTCGAAATCAGATCGGTATTGATCGGCTGGACACGCTTGCCGGCAATGAGGCGGAGCGACGCGTCACCAGATGCGGTGACGAGATCGAAACCGCCCTCGTTCATCAGCGACACCATTTCATCGGACGTGGCGGCCGTCTTGACGGACACTTTGCAGCCGGTCTCCTTTTCGAAGCCGGTGACCCAGTCGTAATTCTTGTCGGTTTCGCCGCGTTCGATGTAGCCGGCCCAAGCGACGATGCTGACCGCGCCTTCCCCCTTGCCCAAGGCCTTCAGCGGTTCGGCGGCGACCACCTGTGTCGCGAAGCTCAGGCAGGCGAGCGCTGCCGTGCAGGATTTCAACAGATTCGTCATCGTTCGTCTCCCGGTTTGGTGCCACTTTGTGGCAATTTGTTCCCGGCTGAAAAAGTGACGCGAAAAGCCCGGTTTCGCAAATTCATTTATCAGAAAGACGATATCGGGAATTCCGATATCAGCGGATTCGACCGGAACGCAGAGTTTCGGCGATGCCGACGAAATCGCGCGCCGCCTGCGGCAGGCTGGAGCCCTTGCGCCAGACCATGCCGACCTGGACCACCGGCAGCGAGCCGGAGACGTCGCGGCTCTCGATGCGGTCACCTTCGAGCGACCACGGGCGGTAGACGAGATCGGGAAGCAGCGCCACGCCGGCGCCCGTGGCCACCAGGCTGCGCACCGCTTCCACCGAACGGGTGCGGAAGGCGACATGCGGGCGGGCGCCGAGTGCGGAGAGCAGCTTGCCGGTATTCTCCTCAATCTCGTCGACTGTCAGCATGATCAGTGGTTCGCGGGCGATATCGGCGACGGAGATGATATCGGCCGACACCAGCGGATGGCCCATCGGCAGCCAGAGGCGATAGGGCGAGGTTTCGAGGATTTCCGCCTGCAGCGCCATGCGGTCGCGCAGATTGGATATCACCATCACCGCCACGTCGAGTTCGCCGCCGACCAGGAGATGTTCGAGGTAGCCGCCATTGTCCTCGATGGCGCTGACTTCGATGCCCGGGCAGGCGCGGCGGTATCGCGCCAGCAGATCGGAGAGCACATAGCCGGCGACAAGCGAGGTGACGCCGATGTTCAACGTGCCGGAGAGAGCACTCTGCTGGCCGGAGAAGCTGGTTCGCGCATCGGAGACGGAGGCGAGAATCTTGGTCGCGTGACGGAGGAACTGATGTCCGTTGTGGGTGATCGTCAGGCCGCGCGGATGGCGCTCGAAGAGTTCGACGCCGAGATCAGTTTCGAGCTCCTTCAGCGCTTCCGTCACCGAGGATTGGGAGATCGAAAGGTTCTGCGCGGCTCGCGTCACCGAACCCTGTTCGGCGACGGCCACGAAGTATTGGATCTGGCGAAGCGTGAAGGCCATGGGCGTTTAGAGCATGGCGGAATGTGCCGTGGCAAGCAGCCGATAAATTCGGACCTTTTTTGGGATTTTCCTGAAATGGAGCGAGCTCGGCGCAGCCACTTAAACTTTCCGAAACGTCATTTCCCTAGCATTCTCAGCACCTGTCCTGCGTTGGAGTTTGAGATGGCGGAGCAGTTGGCGTGAAGGCCTTACTGCGCATATTCCGGCCTTCCCGGAAATTGGCAATCATCATCGGCGGAGTCGCGCTTCTGGCGGGCGTTTCCGGCGGCGCGGCGCTTTATGTCGGCAAGGACAGGCTGGTCGGCGTCTCTGGTGGCGGTCATGGGCTCGAATGCAGCGACGTCAACCTCGTGACGATCAGGAAGCAGGATCATGTCTGGGTCCGCAAATACATCAAGACCGAACCGACCGATGGCATGACGCGGGTCAGGACTGCACTTCGTGTTGCCCAGGCCGTCTATGCCGCGCAGAAACCGGATCTGGTACAGGTGGTGGTGCTTGATGAGAACGGCCCGACGCTGCGTGCCGATATTCGCGGTCGGGCGATCGGAGCTGATGTCGTCTTCATCCCGCATCCGGACAAGACCGTTCCCGGCCTCGACGACAAGCGCTATACCGCACGCTACTATGACGGCAAGGCCAGCGAAAACGGGCTGTTCTTCGGCGAGCGCATCGAACTGCCGGCCGACGAGATCGCGATGATCAGCGCTTCGTTCAAGGATCCCGAGGATTGTGTCGATCCGGTCGCCGTTGCATCGACCAAGGGCGAGGCGACGGGCAAGAAGACTGAGGATAAGGACAACAAGGCCGAGGGCGGCGGACACGGCGCGGCACCGGCTGCCGAAAGCGAAGCGCCGCCAACTGCAGAGAGTCACGGCGCCGATGCGGTGGCCGAGGCGCCGGCCGAAGAGCCGCCGGCGCAAGCCCCCAAGGCCCACTGAACGGGCGGCATGTAAAAAGCGGAGCGCCGGCCGGCACCCCGCTTTGCTTTTTCCGATTTTTTTCCTGTCAGTCGGCCTTGTTGCGGCGGGCCGGGAAGAGAATGACGTCGCGGATCGACGGAGCGTTGGTCAGAAGCATGATCAGCCGGTCGACGCCGATGCCGAGGCCGCCGGCAGGTGGCATGCCCTGGTCGATCGCGTCGAGGAATTCGTCGTCCAGCTGTTTTTCCTTCTCGCCGCGAGCGAGCGCCTGTTCCAGTTGCTCGACCATGCGGCGGCGCTGCTCTTCGGGATCGTTGAGCTCGGAGAAGGCGTTGCCGAGTTCCCAGGCGTTGCAATAGGTCTCGAAGCGTTCGACAAGCCGCGGCTCGCCCGGCACTTCCTTGGCGAAAGGCGAGATGTCCTTTGGGAAATGCGTGACGTGAGCCGGCTGAATCAGTGTCGCTTCCACCTTTTCCTCGAAGATGAAGGCGAGGCATTCGCCCCAGGTCCAGTCCTTCTCGACCGCAAAGCCGGCAGCCTTGGCGGCGGCGCGGGCTTCCTCATCGGTCTTGATGGCGAGGAAATCGATGCCGGTCGCTTTCTTGACGGCATCCGGCATCGGCACGCGCTTGAACGGTCCCTTGAAGGAGAGGCGCTTGTCGACGAAGTCGAATTCCGTGGTGCCGTGGATCGAGAGCGCCAGGGTCTCGAACAGCCGCTCGACGAGATCCATCATGTCCTCGTAATCGGCATAGGCCCAATAACACTCCATCATGGTGAATTCGGGATTGTGCCGAGTGGAAACGCCTTCGTTGCGGAAGTTGCGGTTGATCTCGAAGACCTTGTCGGTGAGGCCTGAAACCAGAGTGCGCTTCAGAAACAATTCCGGCGCGATGCGCAGGTACATGTCGAGCTTCAGCGTGTTGTGATGCGTCTTGAACGGCTCGGCGGTGGCGCCGCCATAGACGGAATGCAGCATCGGCGTCTCGACTTCCATGAAGCCGTCATTTTCCATGAAACGGCGGATGCCGGAGACGATCTTCGAGCGCTGCTGGAAGCGCAGCTTCGAATCCTCATTGGTCATGATGTCGAGATGGCGCTTGCGATAGCGCAGCTCGATGTCGGAGAGGCCGTGCCACTTCTCGGGCATCGGCAGCAGCGACTTGGTCAGCATTTCGATCTTCTGGGCGTTGATCGTCAGTTCGCCGCGCTTGGTGCGGCGCACGATGCCGGTGACGCCGATGATGTCGCCGATGTCGATCATCGGCAGCAGGTCGCGGGCCTCTTCCGGCGTCGTGTCCTTGTGGCTGAAGATCTGGATCTTGCCGGAAGCGTCGCGGATATCCATGAACATGCCGGAGTTGCGCGAGGAATAGACGCGGCCGGCGACGGTGACGACATCCTGCGTCTCGACGTCCGGTTCCAGAGATTCATACTTGGCGCCAAGCTCGGCATTGGTCAGCGTCCGGTGGAAATGCGCCGGATAGACCTCGCCGATCTGCTCGCGCAGCAGCTTCAGCTTCTGGGCGCGCACTTCGGTCGCGTCGGAGGAGAGGGTGTTTTCGGTCTTGTTGTCAGCCACTGTCGAAATCCTCTGACTATTCTTACTTCGAGCCGACGAGGGCGGCGACCGCCTGGGCGGCGAGTTTGAGGCGCTGGCGCACGACGGAGCGGCCGAGGATGGCCATGGAATCGAAGAGCGGCAGGGAACGCGACGAGCCGGAGACGGCGACGAAGAGCGGCGAGACCACGACCTTCAGCTTCTTGCCCATGCGATCGGAGATGGCGCGCAATTCCGCTTCGATCGTCTCCACATTCCATTCCAGGATCTTTTCGAGATCCGGCTGAACGGTGTTGAGGATCTCGAGGATCTCCTCCGGCGGCGACTTGATCTTGGCGAAGTCGGACGGCTGCAGGCCGAGATCGGACTTCAGCAGGAAGCTGGCGAGACTGGGCAGCTCGCCGAGCTTGGAAATGCGGGTCTGCGACAGGCGCAGGCCAGCCTTCAGGCGGTCGTTCTCCATCGCCCAGGTCAGCACGCGCGCCTGGAATTCCTCTTCGGAGAGCTTCTCGCGGATCCAGCGGCCGTTCAGCCAGTCGAGCTTCTGGATGTCGAAGATCGCGCCGGCCTTGGAAAGGTTTTCGGGGTCGAACTTCTCGGAGAGCTCATCCATCGTCAACAGCTCTTCACCTTCAGCGATCTGCATGAAGAACAGGCCGAGGAAGTTCATCAGCGCCTCGGGGATATAGCCGAGCGCGGAGTAATAGGAGATCGAGGTCGGGTTCTTGCGCTTCGACAGCTTCGACTTGTCGGCATTGCGCATCAGCGACAGATGCATGAAGACCGGCTGCTCCCAGCCGAAATAGCGATAGAGCAGGATGTGCTTCGGCACCGAAGCCAGCCATTCCTCGCCACGCGCCACATGGGTGATCTTCATCAGATGGTCGTCGATGACGTTGGCCATGTGATAGGTCGGCATGCCGTCGGCCTTGATCAGGACCTGCATGTCGACGGAATCCCACGGAATGGACACGTCGCCATAGACGCCGTCGGTAAAGTCGCAGGAACCCTCCGCCGGGATCTTCATGCGGATGACCGCGGCTTCGCCCGCCGCCATGCGTGACGTCACCTCTTCCGCCGTCAGATTGAGGCAGTGGCCATCATATTTCGGCGGCTTTCCGGCGGCGCGCTGCGCCTCGCGCATCTGCTCCAGCCGCGCGGGCGTGCAGAAACAGCGGAAGGCATGGCCATTGTCCAGCAATTCCTGTGCATAGGGCTGATACATCGGCTTGCGGTCGGACTGGCGATAGGGGCCGTAGGGGCCGCCGATATCGGGGCCTTCCTTCCAGTCCAGCCCGCACCATTTCAGCGCGTCGAGCACCTTCGTCTCGAATTCCGGGGTCGAGCGCGTCGCATCGGTATCTTCGATGCGCAGGATGAACTCGCCACCGTGCTTCTTGGCGAAGAGGTAGTTGAAGAGAGCGATGTAAGCGGTGCCGACATGCGGCTCGCCGGTCGGCGAGGGAGCGATGCGGACGCGGACGCCGGAAGCTGTCCCGGAATTTGTCATTGTATGTGCCCGTCAATGAAGCCGGACTGCTTTCACGGGAAAGCAAGGTTCGGCCGGAAGGATGCAGATATCTTCATCGGCAAACCGGCCGAAAAAGGGCATTCGCCCGCACCATTCGCCGATCGTCCGTTCGGCTGGCCTTAGGCCATATTCAACCGGGCGCGTCAAGAAAAACCGCGTCCGCAACGGCTTGCCGGCGCTGAGAGAGTGCACCGGTTGCGGCGCGCTCTCCCGTATCAGCCTCAATGCGCGCCTTCGCGTTTCCGCTTGCGGGCGTTGCGTGCGAACATGTTCAGCACCTCGACCAGTGCGGAGAAGGCCATGGCGGCGTAGACGTAACCCTTCGGCACATGGAAACCCATGCCTTCGGCGATCAGCGTCGTACCGATCATCAGCAGGAAGGCGAGCGCCAGCATGACGATCGTTGGATTCTTCTCGATGAAGTTGGCGAGCGGGGTCGCGGCAACCAGCATGACGGTGACGGCGGCGATGACGGCGATCACCATGATCGGCAGATGCGGCGTCATGCCGACGGCGGTGATGATGCTATCGACGGAGAAGACCAGGTCAAGCAGCAGGATCTGGCCGATGGCCGATGCAAAACCCGTGGTGGCGGACTTCGCGATGAAATCCTCCTGATGATCCACCGGGTCGACCGTGTGGTGAATTTCCTTGGTGGCTTTCCAGACGAGGAACAGGCCGCCGGCGATCAGGATCAGATCCTTCCAGGAGAAGCCGTGCCCGAAGGCCGTAAACAGCGGTTCGGTCAGCTGTACGATCCAGGCTACGGTGCCGAGCAGCGCCAGGCGCATGACCAGGGCAAGGCCGATGCCGATCCGGCGGGCTTTCTCGCGATGCTCGGACGGCAGTTTGTTGGTGAGAATGGAAATGAAGATCAGGTTGTCGATACCGAGAACGACTTCCATCACCACCAGTGTGATGAGCGCCACCCAGGCGGCCGGGTCCTGAATGAGCGTCATGATTTCCTGCATTAGCTTATATCCCCTTGCGTCACCGATGACGCCCGCAATGTAGTGTCCGCGGCCTGCTGCACAAGCGCCGCAAGGGGATATACGAAATCGATGTGACTTTTATTCCCTGACAGGTAGCCAGATTTCAGTGACGCCCATCCCGGTATAGGGATCGAAGCGTTCGTCGTAACGTTCGAACATGTCGGGCGTCTCGCCGTGTTCCAGGCCAGACGTTGGCCACCATGCGCCGAAAATTCGGTTCATGGTCGAGGAAATGCCGGAGACATGGCCGCGATGGGTGAAGACAGCGTAGCGTTGGCCCGGAAGCCTGAGCGTCGTAAAATCCGGCGGAAGGTCGCTGGCATCGGAGATCTCGACGCCGGCCATATAGCGATACTTCTCCGCTTCGCCATCGATATGGGTGCAGACGCCGTAGGCGACATTGCCTTTTTGGCCTGCAACATGACCGAAATGGGCGTTGAATTTCTGCCAGAGAGAGGGGATGGCGGCGTTACCGCCATAGGGATAGGTCTCCTGCAGGCCGGCAAGGAGCATCGGTTGACGCTTTTCGAAGCGGGGCGGTTCGAGGTCGTTGAGGTGGGCGGGGTCCATTCTGATCGGCTCCAGCAAGACAAGATTGCGGGCGTGCCCCTGTCTGCGCACCGCATCCGGCGTCATGCCGAACTGGTCGCGGAAGGCACGGGTGAAAGCCTCGTGCGAGCCGTAGCCCGCGCAAAGCGCAACCTCGAGAATGGTGGATGAGCCGCCGACCAGCGCGGGCACGGCGCGGCTGAGGCGCCGCCCCCTGATATAGCTGCTGATCGAGTGGCCGGTGACGAGCCCGAAGACGCGTGACAGATGATAGCGTGACAATCCGGCGGCTTCCGATATCTCTTCCAGCGATATATCGCTCTCGAAATGGCTCTCTATAAACCAGATCGCCCTTGCGACGGCGCTCATCCTCACTCCCTTGGTTGCGGCTTCTTCCTTAGAGAAAAGCCGGCAGCCGGGTTTGATCGTTCTTGCGGAGTTTTGGCCGAAGGAGAGCGGCAGTCAACGGTGCGGGGTTAGGCAGTCTCGTGCCGGCGCACGCCGTAGGCTGCCATGAAGACCTTGATCGCACCGCGGATGACGCGGTCGATTTCCTCACGAGTCGGCGGTTCTTCCATGCTGCCGAACAGACGGAGCTTGAAGAAGCTGCCGCTGGCAAGATCGAGAAACTGGCCCGCGGCCAGATCGATGTCGTCGATCTCGAGCCGGCCTTCGGCGACATGCTGTTCCAAAAAGTCGCGCATGATGGTGCGCAGGTTTACCGGTCCTTTGAAGAAGCGTTGACAGAGCACGGGCATGCGGTCGCGAACGCCGAGAACAGTGCGCATCGCGCTGATGACCTTTTCATCGGTCATGTGGGTGACGAAGCTTATCCCGAACTCGTACAGGCCGGCTTCGGGGTCGTCATGCTCGGCAAGCGCCGTGCGCACGGCCGCCACGAAAGCGGCGCGCTCGGTCTCGATCATCGCCGAAAACAGTTCTTCCTTATTGGTGAAATAGACGTAGAGCGTTCCCTTGGAGACTCCGGCCTCGCGCGTCACGTCGTTCATGCTGGCGGCGTCGAAGCCCATTTTCATGAACACGCGCTTGGCGCCGGCAAGAATTTGCTGGCGCTTGGCCGGATCTTCGCCCGCAGCAAATCGGCCTCCGGCAGCGGGAGGGCTGAATACGGCGGCGTGGTCGGGTTTTAACGTCATGTCTCCTTAACCGTGTTTACGGTTTCGCATTTTCCTTAAAAGAAATCGAACCGATTGGTTCTATACATCTTGATATGACGATAAAACAGGTTTATGTCAACTGAACCGAACCGTTCAGTTCGATTATTACTCCAAAGATCGGTAAAGTGGCCATGTCGAGCAACCAGAAAAGCAACGTCGCGCGTATCGTCAGCGAAAACGCCGAGGCCGAAGAGGCAAAGGTCGCGGTGGTTGCAGAGGCTCCGACGGCGGAAGCCCTGGAAAAGCCGGCTGCTCCCGCGCAATCGGCGCCGGCCGAGGCCCCGGTTGCTGCTTCGGCAAAGAAGCGCCGCAGCCCGGTGCTGCCGATCGTCGTGCTTGCCCTGCTTGCGGGCGGCGGCTGGTATGGATACGAATGGTGGATGAACGGCCGGTTCATGGTGTCGACCGACGACGCCTATATCGAAGGCGATATCGCGACCATCTCGCCGAAGGTTACCGGCTATGTCGCGAAGGTGAATGTTGTCGCCAACCAGGAAGTCAAGGCAGGCGACGTTCTTGCTACCCTTGATAACGGCGACTACCAAAATGCCCTCGATCAGGCGAATGCCCAGATCGCGACCGAGCAGCTTTCGCTGAGCCGTATTGATGCGCAGATTGAAGGCGCCAAGGCGAGCCTCGTGCAGGCTCAGGCCCAGAAGACGGCCCTCGAAGCGACGGTTCGCGGCGCGGAAATCAAGCAGAAGCGCCAGAGCGACCTGCAGGCGAAGTCGGTCGGCACCACCGCGGATCTCGATGATGCTAATACGGCCCTCGATCAGGCCAAGGCCAATCTTGCCGGCGGCGACGCCAATATCGTGGCGGCACAGGCCAATATCGCCATCCTCGAAGCCCAACGCAGGGAAGCCGAAGGTTCCGTCCGCACGCTGGAAATCCAGCGCGACAAGGCCGCCCGCGACCTCTCCTTCACTGTGCTCAAGGCGCCCTATGACGGCATCGTCGGCAATCGTTCCATCCAGGAAGGCGATCTGGTCTCGCCCGGCCAGCGCCTGATGGCGCTCGTTCCGGTGCGCCAGCTTTATATCGACGCCAATTTCAAGGAAACGCAGATCCAGCATCTCGTTCCAGGCTCGAAGGTCAACGTCCATGTTGATGCCTATGACGACCATCCGATCGTCGGTACCGTCGAATCGATCTCGCCGGCCTCCGGTTCGGTCTTTTCGCTGCTGCCACCGGAAAACGCCACGGGCAACTTCACCAAGGTAATTCAGCGTGTGCCGGTGCGCATTGCGCTGCCGCAGGATGCGCTCGACAGCGGGCGTTTGCGCGCGGGCCTCAGCGTCGTCGTCGACGTCGATACCCGCACGGCACCGAACAAGTAAACCTTCGGAGCAATTCCAGCAAAAGGAAAGGCGGAGGTGGTCCGATGGCCGGGAGCGCGACAGCAACAGCGGGAACGATGCCGGCGGTGCCTGCCCACGCCGGAGATCGCATGGATCCGAGGAAGCTCATCGCCTTCTTCGCGATGGTGCTCGGCATGTTCATGTCGATCCTCGACATTCAGATCGTCTCTGCTTCGCTTGCCGAAATTCAGGCCGGCCTGTCGGCCGGTTCCGACGAAATCGGCTGGGTGCAGACGGCCTATCTGATCGCGGAAGTGATCATGATCCCGCTTTCGGGAACGCTGGCGCGCATCATCTCGACGCGCTACCTCTTCGCGATCTCGGCCGCCGGCTTCACCATGGCGAGTGCGCTTGCGGCGACGGCGACGAATATCGACCAGATGATCGTCTACCGCGCCATCCAGGGCTTCATCGGCGGCGGCATGATCCCGTCAGTTTTCGCGGCCGCCTTCACCATCTTTCCGCCGTCGAAGCGCAGCATCGTCTCGCCGATCATCGGCCTGATCGCGACGCTGGCGCCGACCATCGGCCCGACCGTCGGCGGCTATCTCAGCCACGCCTTCTCCTGGCACTGGTTGTTCCTCGTCAATATCGTTCCGGGCATCATCGTCACGCTGGTTACCTGGAACTTCATCGACTTCGACAAGCCGGAACTGTCGCTCTTCAAGAAGTTCGACTGGTGGGGGCTGATCTCGATGGGCGTCTTCCTCGGCGCGCTGGAATATGTGCTCGAAGAGGGCAACTCGAACGATTGGTTCAACGACAATTCCATTGCGCTGGCTGCCGTCGCTTCCGGCGTCGCGGCCATCGTCTTCTTCTATCGCGCCTTCACGGTGGAGTTTCCCGTAGTCGATCTCAAGGCCTTTGCGAACAGGAATTTCTCCTTCGGCTCGGTGTTTTCCTTCGTCATGGGCATCGGCCTTTACGGCCTTACCTATATCTACCCGGTCTATCTCGGGCGTATCCGCGGCTATGATTCGCTGATGATCGGCGAGACGATGTTCGTCTCTGGCCTTGCGATGTTCTTCACCGCGCCGATCGCCGGGCGGCTGTCGACCAAGATGGACCTGCGCCTGATGATGGTGATCGGTTTCATCAGCTTCGCCGCCGGCACATACATCATGATCCACCTGACGGCGGATTGGGATTTCTATGAACTGTTCATTCCGCAGATCCTGCGCGGGTTCGGCCTGATGATGTGCATGGTGCCGATCAACAACATCGCGCTCGGCACGATGCCGCCGTCGCGCATCCGCGGCGCGTCCGGCCTATTCAACCTGACTAGAAACCTCGGCGGCGCCGTTGGTCTCGCGGTCATCAATACCGTGCTCACCAGCCGGCAGGATGTGCACTACGAGCGGCTGCGGGAGAATATGGACTGGGGCAATCCGGCGGCGATCGATCAGATGAACAACATGACTGCCAATTTCAGCAGTTACGGCATGGACGGCACTTCAGTCGCGATCAAGCAGATGGTCGGCCTCGCCACCAAGCAGGCGGTCATCCTTTCCTTCAGCGATGTGTTCCTCATCCTGACTGCGCTGTTCGTTGCGATGATCCTCGGTGTCGCCATGATCAAGAAACCCGCGCCGCAAGGCGGCGGAGGAGGTGGCGGCGGCCACTGACCTCCGGCCCCGTCCCTTGAAAAGGCCCTCTTCGGAGGGCCTTTTTGTTGCGGTTTTCAGGCCTCTGTGTCATCAGGGGGGCGCTGATCGAATCGATGCCAACGGGCGGTAATGCCGGTAAAATAATGCGGAAATCGCGCCGCTGGATTTTTTGATTTACGTACATCAAATTTGGCGCTAATGGTCTCGTCAGGAGGAATGATGAGGCCAACTGTTCACGATATCGCCGCTGCGGCGGGCGTCAGTCTCGCGACTGTCGACCGGGTGCTCAACCAGCGTCCTGGTGTGCGCCATGTCACGCGGGAGAAGGTCGAGACCGCAATCCGCGAACTCGGTTATGTCAGGGACGTCGCCGCCGCCAATCTCGCCAAGGGTCGCACCTATCCGCTGGTCTTCATCCTGCCGGCCAGCGACAATTCCTTCATGCACGGGCTCAATGCCGAAATCCGGCAGGCGATCCTTCGCTCGCCGGCCGAACGCACCGATATTCGCACCATCGAGGTGCCTGCCTTCGATCCGGCCGCTCTTGTCGCCGTGCTTGACGGGCTTTCCCGCGAAAAACCTTGCGGCATCGCAATGGTTGCGACCGATGCGCCTGAAGTGCATGCCGTCGTCGACAGGCTGGTGCATGCGGGCTTTCCCATCGTCACGCTGGTGTCCGATCTTACCGGATCGCTGCGCCATCACTACGCCGGCGTCGACAATATCGCGGCAGGCCGCACGGCGGCCCGCCTGCTCGGCCGATTCCTCGGGCCGCGAAAGGGCGAGATCGCCGTGCTCGCCGGCTCCATGCTGGTGCGCGACCATCGCGAGCGGCTGGAAGGATTCACCTCGGTCGTGGCGGAGGAGTTTCCCAATCTTGCGATCCTTCCGGTTCTGGAAGGGCGTGACGATCCTGAGATCGCCCATATGCTCGTCGCCGAGGCACTTGGGAATGCCGACATTATCGGCGTCTATAGTCTCGGGGCAGGCAATCGCGGCCTTATCCGGGCGCTGAAGGAGAAGGCCGTCGATCGGACGCTGACGGTCATTGCCCACGAGCTGACCGCCCACACGCGGACGGCGCTCATCGACAACACGATTGATGCGATCCTCAATCAGAATGCCGGTCATGAGGTGCGCAGCGCCATTCGCGTGCTGAAGGCCAAGGCGGACGGGCTCGCCGTCATCGAAGCGCAGGAGCGTATCCGCCTCGACATATTCCTGAAGGACAATCTGCCGTAACGGCAAAGGGAGAATGCCACATGTATCTCGGTCTCGATCTCGGAACCTCCGGCGTCAAGGCGATGCTGATCGACGGCGACCAGAAGATCGCCGGTTCGGCCAACGGTGCGCTCGACGTCTCGCGCCCGCATTCCGGCTGGTCGGAACAGGAACCGGCTCACTGGGTGCGCGCGACCGAGGAGGCCGTGGCCGGCCTCAAGGCGAAACATCCAAAGGAGTTCGCCGCAGTCACGGGCATCGGCCTTTCGGGCCAGATGCACGGCGCCACGCTGATCGACGCGAGCGACAAGGTATTGCGGCCCTGCATTCTCTGGAACGATACACGCAGTCACGTCGAAGCCGCCGCACTCGACGCCGACCCGCGTTTCCGGGCGCTGACCGGCAATATCGTGTTTCCCGGCTTTACGGCGCCCAAGCTCGCCTGGATCAGGAAGCATGAGCCTGAGACTTTCGCGAAGGTCGCCAAGGTATTGTTGCCGAAGGATTATCTGCGTCTCTGGCTGACCGGCGAATATATCTCCGAAATGTCGGATTCGGCAGGCACCTCCTGGCTCGATACTGGCAAGCGCGGCTGGTCGTCGGAACTGCTTGCCGCCACCGGCCTTTCGAGGGAGCAGATGCCGGCGCTTGTCGAAGGGACCGATCAGGCCGGCAGACTGCGGTCCGAACTCGCGGCCCAGTGGGGCATATCAGGCTCGGTCGTCGTTGCCGGCGGCGCGGGCGACAATGCAGCCTCGGCCTGCGGCATGGGCACGGTCAGCGATGGCGCGGCCTTCGTCTCACTCGGCACCTCGGGCGTGCTTTTTGCCGCCAACGGCTCCTATCTGCCGAAGCCGGAAAGCGCCGTGCATGCCTTCTGCCATGCGCTGCCCAACACCTGGCATCAGATGGGCGTCATCCTCTCGGCCACCGATGCGCTCAACTGGCATTCCGGTGTGACCGGTAAATCGGCCGCTGATCTCACAGGCGAACTCGGCGAGACACTGAAGGCGCCGAGCGGCGTCACCTTCCTGCCCTATCTCTCCGGTGAGCGTACGCCACACAATGATGCCGTCATCCGCGGGGCCTTTATCGGGCTCGGGCATGAAAGCAGCCGCGCGGCGCTGACCCAGGCCGTGCTCGAAGGCGTGGCTTTCGCCATTCGCGACAATCTCGAAGCGCTGCGTTCGGCCGGCACCGGCATCTCCCGCGTGACGGCAATCGGCGGCGGTTCGCGCTCGCATTATTGGCTGGCGTCGATCGCGACGGCGCTCGGCGTTCCGGTCGATCTACCGGCCGACGGCGATTTCGGCGCAGCTTTCGGTGCGGCCCGTCTCGGCCTAATCGCGGCGACGGGTGCGGATCCGATCGCCGTCTGCACGCCGCCGATGACGGCAGGCACGATCGAACCGGTCGCGGCGCTTAAGGGCGCTTACGAGGACGCTTACAAGCGCTATCGGGCGCTCTATCCGGCGATCAAGTCGCTGGCGCATTGAGAACTCGAGCCGGCGGCCCCCTCACCCTACCCTCTCCCCGGGGGAGAGGGGGAGTTCGCAGCAATGGCTTTGAAAGAGCTGCAACGTAGCGGCAAGTCCCTTCTGCCCTCGGGGAGAAGGTGCCGGTAGGCGGATGAGGGGCTGCCTCCGCAGACAAGAATTCAGAACTGCCAAGAGATACGAACCCAAAGGAGACCCCAATATGAGCACCGGATTTTTCGGCGATATCCAGAAGATCAAATATGAAGGCCCTGACAGCACCAATCCGCTGGCCTTCCGCTATTACCAGCCGGACGAGATTGTTCTCGGCAAGCGCATGGAAGACCATCTGCGTTTTGCGGTGGCCTATTGGCACACCTTCACCTGGCCCGGCGGCGACCCCTTCGGCGGCCAGACCTTCCTGCGTCCCTGGTTCGAAGACACGATGAAGGCCGCCAAGCTCAAGGCCGACGTCGCTTTCGAATTCTTCTCGCTGCTCGGTGCGCCCTATTACTGCTTCCACGACGCCGACGTGCGCCCTGAAGGCAAGAACTTTGCCGAGAACACCAAGAACCTCAACGAGATCGTCGATTATTTCGCCGAGAAGCAGGCAGCCACCGGCACCAAGCTGCTCTGGGGCACAGCGAACCTCTTCTCCAACCGCCGCTACATGTCGGGTGCGGCGACCAACCCCGATCCGGACGTCTTTGCTTTCGCAGCTGCGACGGTCAAGACCTGCATCGACGCTACGCAGAAGCTCGGCGGCGAGAACTACGTGCTCTGGGGCGGCCGCGAAGGTTACGAGACGCTGCTCAACACCGATCTCAAGCGCGAGCTCGACCAGCTCGGCCGCTTCCTCAACCTCGTCGTCGAATACAAGCACAAGATCGGCTTCACGGGCACGATCCTGATCGAGCCGAAGCCGCAGGAGCCGACCAAGCACCAGTATGATTACGACGTTGCGACTGTCTACGGATTCCTCAAGAAGCACGGTCTCGAAAACGAAGTGAAGGTCAATATCGAGCAGGGCCATGCGATCCTTGCCGGCCACTCATTCGAGCACGAGCTGGCGCTTGCCAATGCGCTTGGCATCTTCGGCTCGATCGACATGAACCGCAACGACTACCAGTCCGGCTGGGACACCGACCAGTTCCCGAACAACGTTCCGGAAATGGCGCTCGCCTATTACCACGTTCTGGCGGGCGGCGGCTTCAAGACCGGCGGCACCAACTTCGATGCGAAGCTGCGCCGCCAGTCGCTCGATCCGGCAGACCTCTTGATCGGTCATATCGGCGGCATGGATTGCTGCGCCCGCGGCCTGAAGGCGGCTGCCAAGATGATCGAGGACAAGGCTCTGTCGCAGCCGCTTGCCGACCGTTATGCCGGTTGGGAAACGGCCGAGGCGCAGAAGCTCTTCCGCGGCGAGTATTCGCTCGATGAGATCACGAACTGGGTCGAGAGCAAGGACGTCAACCCGCAGCCGAAATCCGGCAAGCAGGAACTGCTCGAAAACGTCGTCAACCGTTACGTCTGATGACAGGCGCCGGCGGCCATCGGTCGCCGGCGCATTTGTTAGCCGGCTATGCCATCTCCGTTCAGCGCTTCAACCAGTTGCGCGACGGCGCTGAGACGGAGTTTCGCACCACCAGATCCGGCCTAAGCAGGATTTCCGTCTCGGCTGGCTGTCCGTCGGACAGGAGCTCCAGCAGCAGCGCCATCGCCTGTTTGCCGATCGCCGTTCTCGGCTGACGGATCGTCGTCAGCGATGGGGATATGAAGACGGCCTGCGGCACATCGTCGAAGCCGGTCACCGAGAAATCCCGCGGAATATCATAGCCTCGCGCGCCGAGTCCGATCATGACGCCGATCGCCGTCTGGTCGTTCACGCACATAAAGGCGGTCGGAAGCGTGTCGCGCATGAAAAGCTGCTCGACCGCATGCCGTCCGCTTTCGATCGTGCCGTCGCCTTCGAGCACGATCCGCAAATCGGGCGGGACGCCGGCAGCGTCGAGACCGGCATCATAACCCATGCGGCGCCTGGTATAGGCGAGCCGAGTGCGGGAATCGCCGATGAAGGCGATCTTGCGATGGCCTTCGGCCAGCAGCAGATCCACGGCCTTTCGCGCGCCCTCGGTATCGTCAACGCCGACATAGGGAATGCCGCCGTTGAAGACCGGTTCGAAGACCCCGACACTCGGCGGTAGGCGCGCCGTCATGGTCTGGTGACCGAAGGGCAGGATGCCGGTGAAGAGGATGAGCCCAGCCGCCTGGTTGGAGTTGAAGAATTTCAGATATTCCAAGCCGCGCTGGGCATCGTTCTGGGTGTGGCCGATCAGGACGCCGTAGCCGTGGGCGCGAGCCTCGTTCTCCAGTCCGACGAGAATGTTGGAGAAATTGGGATCGCCGATGTCGGGCGCCACCACGAGGATCATGTTGGAGCGGCCGAGCCTCAGGCTGCGCGCCATGGCATTAGTCGTATAACCGGTGATGGCGATCGCCTGGTTGACCTTGAGCCGCGTCGAGTTGGCGACCTTCTCCGGCGTGTGGATCGCCCGGGAAACCGTCGCGATAGAGACCTCGGCGATCCGGGCGACGTCTTCGATTGTTGCGGGCGTGGAATTCGACACTGGGCTCTGCCTTAAGGCTGTCTTCGCCGCGACACTACACAGACTTGTCGAGAGGTCAAAGGTAAGCGTCAACTCATCTGTGTTAATCCACGATGTAAACCTTTACATGCTTTATGTAAAGGTTTACATAAGGCTCGAAGCGGTCGGGAGCCGCATGCGCGTGCCTGTTTGAGAGCCCAAGGCGGTTTTCACAAGGAAAATGTGCGCTAGTTCAAAGCGGAGCGTTGCCGGGTGCGGCGCTCTAGGGGAGGGCATAATGACCGTGGAGATCGCCGACACCGCACCCGTGGTGCTGTCCGCCAGGCGCATATGTAAATCCTTCAGCGGCGTGCAGGTCCTCTTCAGCGTCAACTTCGATCTCCGCGCCGGCGAAATCCATGCGCTCATGGGCGAAAACGGCGCCGGCAAATCCACCCTCGTCAAGGTGCTCTCGGGTTTCGAACAGCCGAGTTCCGGCGAAATCCTGCTCGACGGCAAGCCTTTGGTGCTGCCGGCGAATGGCGCTGCGGAAGCGCTCGGCATCGTCATCATTCATCAGGAATTCAACCTCGCCGACCATCTGACCGTGACCGAGAGCCTATTCCTCGGTCGCGAGGTTACGCGTCTCGGCGTGCTCGACCGTAGGTATATGCGGGCTGAAACGCGCAAGGTCCTCGACGTGCTCGGTTCGCATGTCGATGAGAATGCCTTGATCAGCACGCTTTCCATCGCCGACAAGCAAATGGTCGAGATTGCCAAGGCGATCAGTCGCGATGCCCGTGTCGTCTTTATGGACGAGCCAACCGCCGTGTTGTCGCGGGAAGAGGCCAATATGCTGTTCAAGCAGGTCCGCAAGCTTCGCGACCAGGGCACGAGCTTCGTCTTCGTGTCCCATAAGCTCGACGAGGTGATGGAGCTGACCGACCGGGTGACGGTGCTGCGCGACGGCCAGTGGATCAAGACGTCGCCGACCGCCATTTTGGATGGCGAATCGATCGCGCAGCTGATGGTCGGCCGCGAGCTTTCCAGCCTCTATCCGGCCAAGGTCGAGCCCAATGTCGACGAGGAGATCGTCCTCAGCGTCTCTTCGGTGTCGACGGGATATGTCAGGGATGCGAGCTTCGAAGTGCGCAAGGGCGAGATCATCGGGTTTTCCGGCCTGATCGGCTCCGGCCGTACCGAGCTGATGGAGGCGATTGCGGGACTGCGGCCCCGCCTCGAGGGCGAGGTGGTCATCAAAGGGCAAACGGTTCCCTCCGGCGACGTGCACGCGGCCAATCGCTGCGGCCTCGCCTATATGACCAAAGACCGCAAGTCGAAGGGTCTGCTGCTGCGCTCCGGCATGGCGACCAATCTGACGCTGCAATCGCTCGGACGGCATTCGCGCCACGGCTATCTCAGCCCGAGCAGCGAGGCGGCCGCACTGGCGAAAGCCAAACGTCGTTTCGACATCAGGGTTCGCGACAGCGCTATCGTCGCGGGCCGCATGTCGGGCGGAAACCAGCAGAAGCTGCTGCTCGCCAAAGTCATGGAGACCGATCCCGACATCATCATCATCGACGAGCCGACGCGCGGCATCGATGTCGGCACCAAGCAGCAGATCTATCATTTCATTTCGGCGCTCGCCCGGGACGGCCGGTCGATCATCGTCGTTTCGTCGGAAATGCCTGAAGTCATCGGCCTCTGCACGAGAGTGGCCGTCATGCGCGAGGGGCGGATCGTCGGCGTGCTCGAGGGCGACGAGATTTCCGAGCAGGAGATCATGCGTTACGCCGCCGGGCTCAAAAAGAAGGTGGCTGCGTGAGGGCGGAGCAAGACTTCGCCGACGCGGACAATAAATAGGATACCCAGACGATCTGGGACGGGAGGTTGGTTTTGGACATGAGCATTAACGAGGAGACCAAGGCGATCCGGCGCAGGTCCTGGCGTGACGTTGATCTGCGCGCGGTTGCACCGTTTGCCGCCTTGGCCTTGCTTCTCGTCGTCGGCGCACTGGTCAATCCGAACTTCATCGGCATCACCAATCTTGCCAACGTCGCGACGCGCTGCGCTTTCATCGCCATCATCGCGGTCGGCGCCACTTTCGTGATCTCGTCCGGAGACCTCGACCTTTCCGTCGGCTCGATGGTCGCCTTCGTCGCCAGTCTGATGATCCTGCTCATTAATTCAGGCGTCATTGCCGATCCGGTGCTGATGCTGACGGCAGCGGTGGTCTTTACGGTGATGGCGGGGGCTCTTTGCGGCCTCGCAAACGGCCTCATCACCACCGTCGGCAAGATCGAGCCTTTCATTGCCACGCTCGGCACAATGGGCATTTATCGCGGCCTGACCACCTGGCTGTCGCAGGGCGGCGCGATCACGTTGCGCTCGAGTGAAATCCAGACGCTCTACCGCCCAGCCTATTTCGGCAATATTCTCGGCGTTCCCGTGCCGATCGTGGTAATCCTCGTCGTCACCGCGATTGCAGCCTTTATCCTCTATCGCACCCGTTACGGCCGCCATGTCGTGGCTGTCGGTTCGAACAGCGACGTCGCGCGCTATTCGGGCATTGCAGTCAACCGCGTGCGCACGATTGCCTTCGTTATCCAGGGTCTCTGCGTGGCGATCGCTGTGCTGCTCTATGTACCGCGTCTCGGTTCCACCTCGGCAACGACCGGTATCCTGTGGGAGTTGCAGGCCATCACCGCCGTCGTCGTCGGCGGCACGGCGCTCAAGGGCGGCGCCGGCCGGGTCTGGGGGACCATCTGCGGCGCCTTCATTCTCGAACTCGTCGGCAACATCATGCTGCTTTCGAACTTCATCAGCGAGTATCTCATCGGCGCGATCCAGGGTGCAATCATCATCATCGCCATGCTGGTGCAGCGGTCGCTGGTTCGCAAATCCTAAGGCAAAGAGCTTCTCGGATTGGCCGGGCTTCACGGGGCACCCGGCTCGAATTGGACAAGTCCCTGATATTTTTGGGAGGAAATAAGCATGCGCAAGCTCATGTTGGGTCTGGCTGTTGCGGGGGTGGCTTTTGCCGGCGCAGCCTACGCCCAGGACAAGAACTACACGATCGGTGTGTCCATTCCGGCCGCCGACCACGGCTGGACTTCTGGCGTCGTGTTCCATGCCGAGCGTATCGCCAAGAAACTGATGGCCGAACATCCGGGCCTGAACGTCATCGTCAAGACTTCACCGGATGCCGCGACGCAGGCAAACGCCGTGCAGGACCTCGATACACAGGGCATCGACGCGCTGGTCATCCTGCCGTCGGACCCGGATCCGCTCGTCAACGCCATCAAGGAAGTCAAGGACAAGGGTAAGTTCGTAGCACTTGTCGACCGCGCGCCGTCGAACAACGATAATTCCGTGCGTGATCTTTACGTCGCCGGCAACAACCCGGCACTCGGCGAAGTCGCCGGCAAGTACATTGCCGAAAAGACGCCGGAAGCCGAGGTCGTCGTTATCCGCGGTCTGCCGATCCCGATCGATCAGCAGCGCCAGGATGGCTTCGACAAGGGTATCGCCGGCTCCAAGGTCAAGGTTCTCGACCGCCAGTACGGCAACTGGAACCGCGACGACGCCTTCAAAGTAATGCAGGACTACCTGACGAAGTACCCGAAAATCGACGTCGTCTGGTGCCAGGACGACGATATGGCCGTCGGCGTACTGCAGGCGATCGAGCAGGCCAAGCGCACCGACATTCAATATGTCGTCGCCGGCGCCGGCTCCAAGGACATGGTCAAGAAGGTCATGGACGGCGACAAGCTGATCCCGGTCGACGTTCTCTATCCGCCGGCAATGGTCGGCACGGCAATGGAGCTGACGGCGGCGGCGCTCTACGATCAGGTCCCGGTTCACGGCAATTACATCCTCGACGCAACGCTCGTCACCAAGGAGAATGCCAAGAACTTCTACTTCCCGGATTCTCCGTTCTGATCCGACGACCGAAAGACGCGCCCGTTCGAAAGGACGGGCGCATTTTTATGCGCGCATGCGGCGCGGCGCTGAAAATGCTGCACGTACCTCTTGCCCG
The DNA here is from genome assembly GCF_051123975.1 of Rhizobium sp. YTUHZ044. Lineage (NCBI taxonomy): Bacteria > Pseudomonadati > Pseudomonadota > Alphaproteobacteria > Hyphomicrobiales > Rhizobiaceae > Rhizobium > Rhizobium sp. YTUHZ044. Next base: position 3,772,584 of record NZ_CP101426.1, on the reverse strand, counting down.
CCAATGCCCATCATGATTAGCTCGCAACCATATCGCATCTGGCCTCGCGCCAAATCCGCGAGGCAGGACAAGGAAGCGCCTTGCACCCGTCAAAATGCGTGCTACAAGTTTTCAGAAACGTTTACGGTCGATGTTCAGGGAGGAATCTGACATGAAGACGATCAAGGGCCCCGGCCTTTTTCTTGGCCAGTTCGCGGGCGATACCGCGCCTTTCAATTCCTGGGACGCGATCACCAAATGGGCGGCCGACATCGGCTACAAGGGCGTCCAGGTGCCGACCTGGACAAGCCAGCTGATCGATCTGAAGAAGGCCGCGACGTCGAAGGATTATTGCGACGAATTCGCCGGCAAGGCCCGCGAAAACGGCATCGAAATCACCGAACTTTCGACCCATCTGCAGGGCCAGCTCGTCGCCGTTCACCCGGCCTATGACGAAGCCTTCGACGGCTTCGCGGCCCCCGAGGTGCGCGGCAACCCGAAGGCGCGCCAGGAATGGGCGGTCGAGCAGGTCAAGCTGGCGCTGACCGCATCGAAAAACCTCGGCCTCAAGGCGCATGCGACCTTCTCCGGGGCGCTTGCCTGGCCCTTCATCTATCCCTGGCCGCAGCGTCCCGCCGGCCTGGTTGAGACCGCATTCGACGAACTTGCCCGCCGCTGGACGCCGATCCTCAACCATGCGGATGAAAACGGCATCGACGTCTGCTACGAGATCCATCCGGGTGAAGACCTGCATGACGGCATCACCTTCGAGATGTTCCTGGAGCGGGTGAAGAACCATTCCCGCGCCAACATGCTCTATGATCCCTCGCATTATGTCCTGCAGTGCCTCGATTATCTCGAGAACATCGACATCTACAAGGACCGCATCAAGATGTTTCACGTCAAGGATGCCGAGTTCAATCCGACCGGGCGCCAGGGCGTTTACGGCGGTTACCAGGGCTGGGTGGAACGCGCCGGCCGCTTCCGCTCGCTCGGCGACGGCCAGGTCGATTTCGGCGCGGTCTTCTCGAAGATGACGGCCAATAATTTCGACGGCTGGGCCGTGGTCGAATGGGAATGCGCGCTGAAGCATCCGGAGGATGGCGCCCGCGAGGGGGCCGAATTCGTCGCCGCCCATATCATCCGCGTCACGGAAAAGGCCTTCGACGATTTTGCCGCCGGCGGCACGGACCAAGCGGCCAATCGGCGGATGCTGGGGCTTTCCTAAACAGGGCATCTGGTGGGTGCCCCTCACCCTAACCCTCTCCCCGTAAAGGGGGAGAGGGGACTTGCCCGACCAAACGTTGAGAGCGGAAAAGCCGCTGCGGCATATCCCCTCCGCCCCGCTTGCGGGGCGAAGGGGGCAGCAGCCGGATGAGGGGCGCACCCGCACCAGATTCAATTTCAGGAGGACAAGAATGGCAATCGAAGCATCATCCGAACAGACCCGCGAGCCGCGCATCCGGCTTGGCATGGTGGGCGGCGGCGCGGGCGCGTTCATCGGTGCAGTGCACCGCATCGCAGCCCGCATCGACGATCAGTACGATCTCATCGCCGGCGCGCTGTCGTCGACGCCTGAGAAGGCGGTTCAGTCCGGCCGCGACCTTGGCCTCGACCCGTCGCGGACCTATTCCAGCTACCGCGAGATGGCGATCCGCGAGGCGAAGCTGAAGAACGGCATCGAGGCGGTGGCGATCGTCACGCCGAACCATGTGCACTATGACGCGGCCAAGGAATTCCTGAAACGCGGCATTCATGTCATCTGCGACAAGCCGCTGACATCGAACCTCGCCGATGCGAAGAAGCTGAAGAAGGTGGCCGACGAGAGCGGCGCGCTCTTCGTGCTGACGCATAATTACACCGGCTATCCGATGGTCCGCCAGGCGCGGGAGATGATCGCGAACGGCGAACTCGGCGATATAAGAGTGGTCCAGGCCGAATATCCGCAGGATTGGCTGACGGAAGCGGTCGAGCAGACCGGGCAGAAGCAGGCTGCCTGGCGCACCGATCCGGCCCAGTCCGGCGTCGGCGGGTCTACAGGCGATATCGGCACACATGCCTATAATCTTGCCTCCTTCATTACCGGACTGGAACTCGACAGCCTGGCCGCCGACCTCGACAGCTTCGTTCCCGGCCGCCGGCTGGACGATAACGCCCATGTCATGCTGCGCTTCAAGGCGAAGGGCGCGGAGAAGCCGGCTAAGGGTATGCTCTGGTGCAGCCAGGTGGCGCCGGGCCATGAAAACGGCCTGATGGTGCGCGTCTATGGCAGCAAGGGCGGGCTGGAATGGACCCAGAAGGACCCGAATTACCTCTGGTACACGCCTTTCGGCGAGCCGAAGCGGCTGATCACCCGCGGCGGCGCCGGCGCCGGAGCGGCTGCCGGGCGCGTGTCACGCGTGCCGTCAGGGCATCCGGAAGGGTATCTCGAAGCCTTTGCGACGATCTATACGGAAGCCGCGCATGCGATCAACGCCCGCAAGAGGGGCAAGGAAGTCGATAAGGCGGTGGTCTATCCCACAGTCGACGACGGCGTGAAGGGTGTCGCCTTCGTCGAGGCCTGTGTTGCCTCGTCCAAGAAAAACGGCGCCTGGGTCAAGCTCTGATCTTTGGCGATCCGTGCGTCGGATGGCGCGGAGTCGCAGGAAATGCCGCGGCGGTCTTGGGCCGCCTCGGCTTGTCCGTCAGGCCTCAGGCCGCAGCGCGGTCGCGCTTCATGAGGCCGTCAATGCTGAGCGGGCCGGCGCCTGCCGCCACCAAATAGAGAAACACGAAGCAGAACAGGATCGCGGCGACGCCACCGTTCTGCGCGGGATAAAAGCTCTTCCCCGCATGGCCGATGAAATAGGCGAAGGCCATCAGGCCGGAGAGTACGAAGGCTGCAATGCGTGTCTGGAATCCTATCACCACGACGAAGCCGAGGGTGAGTTCGATCAGCCCGGCGATCCAGGAGAGCGAGCCCATCGGCGGCACGCTTGCCGCGGCCGGAAAGTGCAAAATCTTCTGCGTTCCGTAGCTGAAAAGCACGAGCGACGAGACGAGGCGCAGCAGGCTCAGCAGATGCGGCTGCAGCAGATGGATCGAAGACAGCATGGGATTCCTTTCACGTTGTGATGTCTTCGCTGTGTAGTGATCATGGGCTCGGCAGAAGTCACGACTGCTGACATTCGCGTTATGAGAGCGTGGGGGCCGAAAGTATGGCGACCGAGGCGACGGAACGATGCCGTTCTGTCACTAGTCCTGCAACGTTGCAGTTTTTCTTCCCCAGCACCTGTACTTTGCTTGCCGGCTTGGCTAAATCCGGCCCACGGGCAACCCACATTGCTGAGAGCCGGGGGATACAGATGATCGACGCCAAGACGCTTGCAAGCCGCTTTCCCGGTGATTTCACCTTCGGCGTTGCCACCGCCGCCTTCCAGATCGAAGGCGCCAGCAAGGCCGATGGCCGCAAGCCGTCGATCTGGGACGCCTTCTGCAACATGCCCGGCCGCGTCTATAACCGCGACAACGGCGACATTGCCTGCGACCACTATAACCGCCTGGAGCGAGACCTCGATCTCATCAAGGACATGAGCGTTGAGGCCTACCGTTTTTCCATTGCCTGGCCGCGGATCGTCCCGGAGGGCACGGGCCCGGTGAACGAGGCGGGCCTCGATTTCTACGATCGGCTGGTCGATGGCTGCAAGGCGCGCGGGATCAGGACCTTCGCGACGCTCTACCATTGGGACCTGCCTCTGATGCTCGCCGGCGACGGCGGCTGGACGGCGCGCTCGACCGCCTATGCCTATCAGCGCTACGCCAAGACTGTGATGAACCGCCTCGGCGATCGTCTCGACGCCGTCGCGACATTCAATGAGCCCTGGTGCATCGTCTGGCTGAGCCACCTTTACGGCATCCATGCTCCGGGTGAGCGCAACATGCAGGCTGCCCTTCACGCCATGCATTACATGAACCTCGCCCATGGCCTCGGTGTCGAGGCAATCCGTTCGGAAGCTCCCAATGTGCCGGTCGGGCTCGTGCTCAACGCCGCCGCGGTCATCCCGGGCTCCGACAGCCCGGCCGATCTGGCAGCCGCCGAACGGGCGCATCAGTTCCACAACGGCGCCTTCTTCGATCCCGTCTTCAAGGGCGAATATCCGAACGAATTCGTCGAGGCGCTCGGGGACCGCATGCCCGTGATCGATGACGGGGACCTGAAGCTCATCAGTCAGAAGCTCGACTGGTGGGGTCTGAATTATTACACGCCCGAGCGCGTCACCGACGATGCCGAACGAAAAGGCGACTTCCCCTGGACGGTGAAAGCGCCGCCTGCAAGCGACGTCAAGACCGATATCGGCTGGGAAATCTATGCGCCCGGATTGAAGCTCCTGGTCGAGGACCTCTATCGCCGCTACGACCTGCCGGAATGCTACATCACCGAGAACGGCGCCTGTGACAATACCGGTGTCGTCGGGGACGAGGTCGACGATACGATGCGCCTCGACTATCTCGGCGGTCACCTCGATGTCGTGGCCGACCTCATCAAAGACGGCTACCCCATGCGCGGCTATTTTGCCTGGAGCCTGATGGATAATTTCGAATGGGCGGAAGGCTATCGCATGCGCTTCGGTCTCGTTCATGTCGATTATGAGACGCAGCGGCGCACGGTGAAGAAGAGCGGTAAATGGTATCGCGCACTCGCGGCTGAATTTCCGAAAGGCAATCACACGCCGGCTCAGCATAGCAAACTGAAAAAATAGACCAGCGGAAAGCTGCAACAGGCGGTTGCTTAAACGTTTCTGAACCCTTGACTGGCAAACTCCGCTGGTCAGGGAGCAGGAATGCAGATACTCGGAAAATTGCAGGGCAGGGGATCGGGAATAGGCCGTGACGTCACCGTCACGGGCGTGCTGCTCTCCTTCGCCGTCATCGTCGCGGTCGCCACCATCATGGTGCTGACGGCACTCGAACGCGTGGCTGAGAACGCCAATGTCCTTGATGACGAGCGCTCGCGCGAAACGACAATCGGCGCGTTGAAGACCTTCGAGGATCAGCTCGGTGCGACGCTCGACGATTATGCCGCCTGGGACGATGCCGCCGCCAACGTCTATGCGTCGGATGGCATGGCGTGGACGGTCAGCAACTACGGCGAGATGTCGGTCAACAGCTCACTTTTCGACATGGCAATCGTTGTCGATGATGCGAAGAACTCGATCATGGCGTATCGCGACGGCAAACCGATGGAGGAGCCGCCCGCGGATTTCTTCGCGCCTTCGCTGTGGAAGCTGTTCGACGTGGTCAAGGCGGCCGGTCCGGCCGATTCGCCCCAGGCGGTCGGATTCATCACCACCAAACGCGGCATTGCCGCTGTCGGCGTGGCATTGGTGCGGAAGAAATCCGGCGCGCTTGATGCGCCCGCCGGGCAGCACCGGTATCTCATTTTCGCACGCCATCTCGATGACGACAGGGTGGCCGGACTCGGCCAGACCTATGTGATCGGCGGACTGAGGCTGGCGCCGCCGAGTTTCGAGGCAGAATATTTTGTACCTATCGCCGATCCGTCGGGGGCAACGATCGGCAAGCTCGTCTGGAATTCGCGCTCACCCGGCAATATTGCCTACGCGCAGGTACGACCGATGGTCATCGAGGCACTCGGTCTCGTCGGGCTTTTCTTCGGGGTGCTTCTGGCCATCGGCTGGCTGGTCGGCCGACGCCTGAAGGCGGAGGAAAACAGCGCGCGCGAAGAGGCGCTGCGCGACAGGCTGAGCGGCCTTTCCAATCGCGACGGCCTCGGGCTCGCCGTCGATCGTTGTGTCCTCGAAGCGCGCCAGAGCAAACGCAACGTGCTGCTCCTCTATCTCGATCTCGACGGTTTCAAGGAAGTCAATGACAGCTATGGACACGGCACCGGTGACCAATTGATCCGCGCGGTCGCGGCCGGCCTCAAGGTATTGATCCCGCAAGGCGCAGTTCTAGCCCGCATCGGCGGCGATGAATTTGCGATCGCCTTTCTCTCCGATGGCGAGAACGCCGCCGCCCTGCAGCTCGCCGAGCAGATCCTCGATTTTCTCGTCGAGCCGCTGGAGATCGGTCGCCGTGTCGTCGTCGTCGGCGCCAGCATCGGCATCGCCATGTCGCCCGCCGGCGCAATCGATCGCGAGGAACTGGTGCGCCGTTCCGACCTTGCCATGTATAAGGCGAAGGAGGCGGGCCGTGCGCGCATGACGCTTTACGACCCGTCGATGGATGCGGACCGGCAGCAGCGCAATGCGCTGGAACTCGATCTCAGAATCGCCATTGAAAGCGGTGATCTGACCCTTGCCTATCAGCCGCTGGTCGATGCGGCCACGCATGCGCTGACCGGCGTCGAGGCGCTGGTGCGCTGGAACCGTCCGGGCCACGGCCCGGTTTCGCCAGAGGTGTTCATTCCGATCGCCGAGACCAGCGGCCTCATTGAATCACTCGGCCTGTTCGTGCTGCGCAAGGCCTGCGAGACGGCCAAGCAGTGGCCGGAGCTGAACGTATCTGTCAATGTCTCGCCCGGCCAGTTCCGCAATCCAGCCTTCACCGACTATGTGCGCTACGTGTTGAAGCAGACGGAGATCGAGGCCAGCCGCATCACTCTCGAGATCACCGAAGGGTATATGATCCAGAATCCGCAGCGTACCCGCCAGTCGATCGAGCGGCTGAAAGGTCTGGGGGTCAAGGTGGCGCTCGACGACTTCGGTTCCGGCTTCTCATCGATCGGCTATCTCCGGCAGTTCGGCTTCGACCGCATCAAGATCGACCGCTCGTTGGTGATGGGCGTCAACGAGGACAAGCGCCAGCGCGAAATGCTGCAGGCGACGGTGGCGCTCGCCCGCTCGCTCGATATCCCGGTGACGGCGGAAGGCATCGAAACCGAGGGGCAGGCGGTCGCCATGCGCCTGTTCGGCTGCGACTGTCTGCAGGGCTATTTGTTCGGAAAGCCTGCGGCGGCCGAGCGAATTACCGAGATGCTCAACGAGCTTCGTACTGCGGAACAGTCAACCCCGTGCCGTCTCGGCGCGGCCTGACGGCGAAATTCTGGGCGCAAAGCTCATTCAACAGCAACAAGCTCAGCTGCCGATATGCCGTTGGCCGCGTTTTTTTGCCAGCGCGATCTGATGCTGCCGTTGACGGTAGCGCAGCCGGTCTTCTTCTGTGCGTCTTGGATAGCAGTGGCTGCAGGAAACGCCTTCCTCATAAAGCGGCGAGGCAATTTCCTCTGATGTGATCGGGTTGCGGCAGGCGTGGCACAGCCGGTGCTCACCCTCCTTCAGCCCGTGTTCGACGGATACACGCTCATCAAACACGAAGCAGGCGCCCTCCCAGAGGCTTTCTTCCTGCGGCACTTCCTCCAGATATTTCAGGATGCCGCCCTTCAGATGATAGACCTCGTCGAAACCCTCGGCCTTCATGAAGGCAGTGGCCTTTTCGCAGCGTATGCCGCCGGTGCAATACATGGCGACTTTCGGCTTGTTGTGCAGTCCCGTATTCCGGCGCACCCAATCCGGAAATTCGCGGAATGTCTTGGTCTTGGGGTCGAGCGCGCCGCGAAAAGCACCGATCGCCGTCTCATAGTCGTTGCGGGTGTCGATGACGATCGTATCGGGATCGGAGATCAGCGCATTCCAGTCCTTGGGCGCGACATAGGTGCCGACCACCTTGTTGGGGTCGATGTCCTCGACGCCCATGGTGACGATTTCCTTCTTCAGCTTCACTTTCATGCGCAGGAAGGGCATTTTCGAGGCGCGGCTTTCCTTGTGCTCCAGGCCCGCAAATTCCGGCTGGACGCGCAGGAAGGCGAGCACGGCGTGAATGCCGGCATCCGGTCCCGCGATCGTACCGTTGATGCCCTCATGCGCCAGAAGCAGCGTTCCCTTGACGCCGTTTTCCTCGCACAGCGCCTGCAGCGGGGCCTGCAAGCTGGCAAAGCGCGGCACGGATACGAAATGGTAGAGCGCCGCTACGAGGAACGGGCCGGTGTGTGTCAGGCTGTCGGTCATGCGCCGGAAATACAGAAAATTGACCGGTCGCGCAATTGCCTTCCGCACAGGCGGCCGACCGCCTCCAGGATCGCGCCTGCCATCGCTCAACTTGCAGCCGTCAGCCAGAGAAGCTCGATACGCTCCGATTCCTCGTCGGGATCATCGGCGAAGACGGCTTCGGCCTTGAGGAGGGCCTGCCGCCGGTCTTCCTGCTGGCGGACGATGATTGCCTCAAGAAGATGCGCCAGGTCGTCGTTGCGGGTGAAGAGCTGCGGCTCGGCTTCGACCAGTTCGCAGAGTACGGCAAGGTCATGGATGCGGCCGAGATCCTCGACGAGCTCCTTGGCCGCACCCTGCTTGGCCTTCATCGCACCCGGCCAGACGTCGCGCAGAAGAGCGTGGTAAAGCCGGTAGTCGTAGGTGCGTTTGCGCAGATCATGGAAATCGCCGGCCGATGCATCACCGTGGCAGTTGGCGAGCGCGGCCTCAGCCTTGCGCGCCGTGCGGCGCCAGCTCTTCGCCAGCATGCGGGCATTCTTGCGGTGGCTGCCATCGAAGGAGATTCCATCCAGAGCGGAAATCGCCTCTCTGAGCACGTCCGAGGTTTCCATCAGCTGCCGTTCAAGACCGCTTTCGGCCTCCGCCATCCAGTCGCGGCGCCCCTCGAGAATGATGACGATCCGGCCGAGCGCCTCGCTTTCCTCTTTCCCGCGGGCTGAATGCTGCAGATATTGCGCGGTGCCGATGAGCGCGGCAGCGTCGCGGATTGCCGAAAGCGAGCGCGCGGCGTCGCGCAACCTTGCATTTTCCTGCTCCTGGAAATCAGGCACCTCGCGTGCGACGAGCCGGTAGAGCGAGCGCAATCGCTTCAGGTTTTTTCGGAAGGAATGGATCGCCTCGTGCGCACCTTCCGGCCGCTCTTCGAGAAAGGTAATGGCACCTTCCAGCTGCTCGGTCGCGATGCTCCGGAATGCCTCGGTGAAATCGGCGTCAGGCCGAATGCGATAGGCCATGCCTGTCGTGCTCGTATTCTGTGGCAAGGGCCTGGTTGGAGTAGCGGAAATCGCCGGTCACTTCGCGACCAAGCCAGGCAGGCAGGACGGGTTTGTCGGTTTCTGCCGTCATCTCCACCTCGGCAATCACCAGCCCGAGATGCTCGCCGGCAAAGACGTCGACTTCCCAGACGAAGCCCTGATGCGGGACGCGGTAGCGCGTCTTCTCGATGACGACGCCGATCGCGCTCTGCAACAGCTCCTCGGCATCGGCAATCGGGATGTCATATTCGAATTCGTCACGGGTGATGGCACTGCGGCCAATCTTGATCGTCAGCTTCGCTTTCCTGCCGTCGAGGGTGCGAACGCGGACGGAACGGTCGTCCATCGAGGCGATGTAACCCTGCCTCAGGACAGACTTGCTCTCGACGGCGGAACGCCATCCATCGCCGCGTACAAGAAACTTCCGCTCGATCTCTTTCGCCATGTCAGTGAACCTTTTGTGACGAATGCCGCACGGTAGACCAATTTCCAAGCATTTCATACCTTCTTCTCACGCAGCCGGGTTTTATCTCGACAAGGTTCGGCGAGGGCGTTATTCGGGATGCAAATTTCAATCGTTTCAAGGAGGTCGTGCGACCATGGGCGAGAAAACAGAGAAGCTCCTTTCCATCCTGAAACTCCAGCCGGTCGTTCCGGTCCTGATCGTTGACGATGCCAGGTCGGCGGTGCCGCTGGCCCGCGCGCTTGTCGCAGGCGGCCTGAAAGCAATCGAGATCACCATGCGCACGCCGGCGGCACTTGAAGCCGTGCGCGCCGTCGCCGCCGAGGTCGAGGGCGCCGAAGTCGGCGCCGGCACCATCCTGAATGCCGCCCATTGGGAAGCGGCTGTCGAGGCCGGCTCGAAGTTCATCGTCAGCCCGGGCACGACGCAGGAGCTGCTTGATGCCGCTGCCGATTCCGACGTGCCGCTGCTTCCGGGAGCTGCGACCGCCAGCGAAGTCATGGCGTTGCGTGAGGAAGGTTATCAGGTGCTGAAGTTCTTTCCGGCTGAGCAGGCTGGGGGCGCCGCTTATCTTAAAGCGCTTTCTTCGCCGCTCGCCGGCACGCTGTTCTGCCCGACCGGCAGCATTTCGCTGAAGAACGCCAGGGATTATCTTTCGCTGCCGAACGTCGTCTGTGTCGGCGGTTCGTGGGTTGCGCCGAAGGAACTGGTCGCAGCCGGCGACTGGGCCGGCGTTACCAAGCTTGCGGCTGAGGCCGCCGCTCTGAAGGCCTGAGGTTGCATGAGCGGGGTATGAGCGCCAGGCACAGCCCCACGCCCAATATTTGTATTTCAGCCGTCGCAAACCTATGTTCTCCTCCGGCCTCAAACAGGGAGACGACGAGGAATGTTCGACGCAAAGAAGCTTCTCGACCAGTTCTTGGGTTCGCAGGTGCCGGGTCTCGGCGGTTCAGTCCGCGACAGGGCGGGCGAGGCCATACAGACGGCAAAGAACAATCCGATGAAGAGCGGCGCGATCGCAGCCGTGCTTCTCGGCACCAAGACCGGCCGCAGTATTGCCGGCAACGCATTGGCGATCGGCGGTCTTGCTGCTATCGCCGGCCTTGGCTATCAGGCTTACAAGAACTATCAGGCTGGGCAAGCGCCCGCGGCCCCCTCGGATGCGCCGTCGGCAAACAATCCGGTGCTCCTGCCGCCGCCCGTCGACTCCGGTTTCGGACCAGCATCGCCTGCCGGGAGCAACGAATTCGTGCTGGTGCTGATCCGGGCGATGATCGCCGCCGCCAAGGCCGATGGTCATATCGACGACGCCGAACGCGTCCTGATCATGGACAAGATCAAGGCTGCTGACGTCAGCGGCGAGGCTGCGGCTTTCATCGAGGGAGAACTTGCGTCTCCGACGGATATCGACGCGCTCGTTGCTGCGGCGCTCACGGAAGAACAGCGCGTCGAGCTCTACACCGCCTCGCGGCTGACCATCGATCCGGATTCGCGCGCCGAGCGCGGTTATCTCGATCTGCTCGCCGGCCGGCTCGGCCTTGCTGATCAGCTGGTCGACCATATCGAGGCGACGGTGTCATCCGCCAAGACGACCTTGTCACAGTGACATGCCGGCCGATTGCCTTTATCGGGCGACTGGCCTATCCACTCCCGGAGCCTTCCCCGGTCAAATTGACGCGTTCGTCAATTTAACCGGGGAAGGCTCTGGAATAGGGGAGTGAACATGCGCGATCTTGCAAATTTCAAGGGCTGCCCGGCGCCAAAGCCGGTTACGCTGAAAGGCCGTTTCGTCACCGTCGAGCCCTATCGCCGCGAGGAGCATCTCGAAGCGCTGTGGGAAGGGCTCGGCGGCATGGGCATCAACCCGCTGCTGCTCTATTTTTCGCAGGATGATTTCTCGGGCATCGAGGACTTCGCCAGCTGGCTGGAAAACGTCCACACCAAGTCCGGTTGGCTCACCCATATCTTCCGCGACAACGCCACCGGCAAGGTTGTCGGCATGGCGAACTACATGCGCGCCGACCCGGCAAACGGCGTCGTCGAAATCGGCGGCGTGGCTCATGGTCGCGCTATGAGCCGTTCGCCGCTGTCCACCGAAGCGCACTATCTGATGGCCAAACATGTTTTCGAAGATCTCGGCTATCGCCGCTACGAATGGAAATGCGATAATAAGAACGAGGCGAGCAAGACGACGGCACTGCGCTACGGCTTCAGCTTCGAAGGGGTGTTCCGTCAGCACATGATCTCCAAGCATCGCAACCGCGACACCGCCTGGTTCTCGATGATCGACGCCGAATGGCCGCTGATCAACGATGCTTTCGAGGCCTGGCTTTCGCCTGCAAATTTCGACGCGGCCGGCAATCAGATCCGTCGCCTGCAGGATATTCGTGCGGATCTGGAGAAGGAAAGGCTCGCGTGAGCCCGGAAAGCCGCTCGCAGGCGATCGCCGCCGCTGTCATCTTGCTCGGCGCCGGCCTCGTCGTCTACTTTCTGCCGACCATCGTTCTATGGATCGGCAATTTCTCGCCAACGCTGGGGATCGCCGTCGGCTTCTGCCTGATCATGGCGTTCTTTGCGATCTTCTGGCTGCGGGCGCGCTACCAGCGTCGCAGAGATAGACAGTAATCCAGGGGCGTCCGGGGCACGGAGCCCTGAGGGTGTCTAGCCTTGCAGCGAAGCTCCGAGCAGGACGGCGCCCATCAGGATGACGAGCAGGGCGCCGAGGATTTCGATGGCGTTGCCGACCCAGACCGAAGCCGTCGAGCCGCGTCCGGAGAGACGGACCGCCGCACCTTTGGCGGTGACGGCAAGCGTCGCGAGCACGGAAACCGTGATCGCCGTGCCGAGCGACATGGCGGCGACCGAAAGCGCGCCGCCGAGATAGAGGCCGTTCAGCAACGAGAAAGTCATGACAAGCAAAGCCCCTGAGCAGGGTCGAAGGCCGACGGCTACGATCGCCGACCAAGCCTCTCGAGCGCTGAACCTGTCGCCGGCGAGCAGGGCCGGGTCCGGCACGTGCGTATTGCCGCAGGTCTCGCAGGCCATGCCGGGAACGAAGCTGTGGCCGGCGTTCACGGCCTGCGCCTTGCCGTTGAAGGCATAGGCCTGGCGTTCGGCTGCGTTATCCTTCCAATCCAGCATCATGGACACCGGACCGGCCGACGTCGCCACCAGCCGGCGGCGCGGCAGATTGCGAGCCATCAAACGCAGTTTGCGGAACAGCAGCCAGCCGCCGAAGAGGATAACCATGACGAAACTTATAATTTCCATGGCATGAGTGGCTGTCGTCAGTGTAATGCCGGTGCCGCGCAGCACCAGCCAGGCGCCGCCGACCAGCGCCACAGCGACGACGCCCTGGATGAAAGCCGAAATGAAGGAAATAACCACGCCGCGCTTCAACTCGACCTCGTTGGCGATCATGTAGGAGGAGATGACCGCCTTGCCATGGCCGGGGCCGGCGGCATGGAAGACGCCGTAGGCGAAGGAAAGGCCGACCAGCGATGTCAGCTGCCACGGATCCTCGCGCATGCCCTTCAACGCACCGGTCAGCGCCCGATAGAAAGCCTGCTGTTCATAGTTCACGTAGAGCAAAAGTGGCGCAAGCGGCCCGCCGGTCGGTTGGAAACTGGGTTCGGCCGTGCCGATGCCGAGCGGCGATTGCGCGTGGGCGAGGCTTGCCGCGGTCAGGAGCGCAAGGAGCGCCGCGGAAAGGATCAGGGACGGGCGTTTTATCAGCATGTGAGCTCCAGCCGGGTGGCGAAGAGTTTGGACATGTTGGTGCCGGTGGGATCGTTGAAAAAGGCGTCTGTCAGCGACTGCTTGTTTTGCGAGATCACCTCGTCGGCATCCGGCCTTATCACCTGGTGCTTGCAGGCCTTGAAGCCGTCGCCCACCGTTGCCAGCTCGTTGTCTGTGGGGAAATCGATCGACGTATAGAGCGTCGGATCGTAGACGCCGAAGGTAAGCCTGCCCTTGAGCGGCATCTTCTCCACCGGCTTGACCGCAAAGAACATCAGGAGCTGGCCGTTCTTATAGTCGACATGGATGATGTCGGGCTGCTGGACGGTGATGCTCTTCCCGTTGATCGTCAGGTTCATGTAATAATCGTAATCGGCAAGCGATTGCTTCACCGTTTTGCCGACCTGCGCGAGTTCGTTCGGCTCCAGCTTCAGATCGGTGTTCTTGTCGAAATCCATGACGACCGAGGAGGAGAAGACCTCGTCAAAGCGCCAGACATTGCGCAGTTCCTCGATACTGCCGTCAGCGCCGGCCACGACTTCGAGCCGCGCCTCCACGAAGATGTGCGGATGCGCGAAGGCGGCGGCCGGCGCCAGCGAAAGAAGCGCGGTGATCAATGGTATGGATTTGTTCATGCGTCCCGCTGCCTTGTTCGCTCGACCCGAGTTCTTGCCAGAAATTGGGACGGAATTGGGACCGGCTTGTCGGTGAGTCCCGATCGGCACCGCTCCATCGTCCGGCCCGACCGGTCTTGCCGTGCAGATCTCACGGATGCTTCTTGAACCAGTTGTGCAGGTAATCGACAAAGATCCTCACCTTGGCCGGCAGGTAGCGCCGGTGCGGGTAGACGGCATAAATGCCGCGGTCGGTTGGTATGTAATCGTTGAATAGCGTCACCAGTTCGCCGCTTTCGATCGGCTTGCGGGCGATGAAATCGGGAATGAGGGCGATGCCGATGCCGGCGAGGGCGGCGCGGAGTGTCGCGTGCGGGCTGTTGACCTCGATCGGCCCGGAGACGGCGACGGCGAAGGTTGTGTTGTCAGGATTGTGGAAGCGGATACTCCCCTGGGTGCGTGAATTGGTATCGACGATGAAGGGAAGATTGGACATGTCGCTTGGATGCTCCAGATCCGGATGGCGCCCGAGAAAATCCGGGGTGGCGCAGAGATGGACGCGGAAATCGGAGATCTTGCGAGCAATCATGCCGGAATCTTCGAGCTTGCTGATCCGGATCGCCACGTCAAAGCCTTCCTCGATCAGATCGACGAATCGGTCATCGGCGGCGATCTCCAGCGAAAGGTCCGGGTTCTCGCCGGCGAAATCGATCAGCGACTGGCCGACGTCGGCATCGACGAAGGTGCGGGGGACGGAGACGCGCAACCGTCCCTTCAGCTGTGCATTGTTTTCGCGCACGAGATCGGCAAGGTTGTCGATCTCCTTCAAAATGTCGGAGGCGCTGCGATAATAGGTGTGGCCGGCCTCCGTCATAGAGAACTGCCGGGTCGTGCGGTTGAGCAGCAACGCGCCGAGTTCGTCTTCCAGTTCGCGCACATATTTGGACAGCAGCGCCTTCGAGCGGCCGGTGCGCCGCGCGGCGGCGGAAAAGCCTTCGGCCTCGACGACTTCAATGAAGGCGCGTATGCGGGTCAAGGTGTCCATGAAATCCCCACAGGTGTTTTGGAATGTTGAACAAATCGCGCCGGTTTGTTCAATTATTTTTTGACCTCAAGATCAAAAAATCGCTTGATTATGAAGGCGAATATTCTTATCTCACCAGTCAGCCCAAAGTCGCACGTGCCCATGGGTGTCCGCCGAACCCTCGAATTGGTGAGGAAATCGGTAAGGTACCTGGAATTAACCCCTCCAGTCGCTATTCCGGCCAACCGGAAAATGCGAGGACGCCTGAAGCAACGACGGTGCGGGCCTTTTTGTTCTCTCCCTGCTTTCCATCAGCGGGGGTTACTGAAGAGGCACACCATCATTGCCGGAAGTGCGGTTGGGACTCTCCCTCCAATCCATGGCAGACAAAGCCGAACTTACACCGCGTTTGCGGCGTTGGTTCATTATCCGCGCATCGAGCGCTTGCTGTGGTTCCGGGGTCTCCACCGGCTGGTTCCAATGCGAGTTCTCGTATGCCCTTTGTCCTCCGGATCATGCCGGAGCTCTGGAACTGGAAGAGGGAACTGATATGACCACCCAGCGCATCCGCGACTTTCTCGCAACCCGACGTCCCGACGGTCCCTGCCTCGTGGTTGACCTCGATGTCATCAGCGACAATTTCCACGCTTTCCGCCACGCCATGCCGGATAGCGCCATCTACTACGCCGTCAAGGCCAACCCGGCTCCGGAAGTGCTGAAGCTGCTCGCCAGCCTCGGCTCCAATTTCGATTGCGCATCCGTTGCCGAAATCGAAATGGCGCTCGAAGCCGGTGCGACCGCCGCCCGCATCTCCTATGGCAACACGATCAAGAAGGAACGTGATGTCGCCCGCGCGCATACGCTCGGCGTCAGCCTCTTTGCTGTCGACAGCCACGAGGAAGTCGAGAAGATCGCGCGCGCCGCGCCCGGCGCCCGTGTCTTCTGCCGCGTGCTGACCGATGGCGAAGGCGCCGAATGGCCGCTGTCGCGCAAGTTCGGCTGCGTTCCGCAGATGGCCGTCGACGTTCTCGTCTACGCTCATCAGCTCGGCCTGCAGTCCTACGGCGTCTCCTTCCATGTCGGGTCGCAGATGACCAAGGTCGATGCCTGGGATTCGGCTCTTGCCGATGCCAAGCGTGTCTTCGTCCAGCTGGCCAAGCAGGGCATCCACCTGCAGATGGTCAACATGGGCGGCGGCTTCCCGACCAAGTATCTGCGTGACGTTCCGTCCGCGGAAGCTTACGGAAAGTCGATCTACCAGGCGCTGCGCACGCATTTCGGCAACCAGATCCCGCAGACGATCATCGAGCCGGGCCGCGGCATGGTCGGCAATGCCGGCGTCATCAAGGCTGAGGTCGTGCTGATCTCCAAGAAGTCGGACAATGACGACGCGCGCTGGGTCTTCCTCGACATCGGCAAGTTCGGCGGTCTCGCCGAAACCATGGACGAGGCTATTCGTTACCCGATCCGCACCGAACGCGACGGCGACGAGATGGAGCCCTGCGTGATCGCCGGCCCGACCTGCGACTCGGCTGACGTGCTGTATGAAAAGAACCTCTACCCGCTGCCGCTGTCCCTGACGATCGGTGACGAGGTCCTGATCGAAGGCACCGGCGCCTATACGACGACCTACTCGGCAGTCGCTTTCAACGGCTTCGAGCCGCTGAAGGCCTACGTCATCTAAGGTCTTGTTTCTGCTAGTCCCGTCACCAGCCGGGGCGGCAAATCCACAATTCTCCGAAGTCACCGTCTGAAGCGGTTTTGAGTGCGGGAGGCCACGATGGCCGCTGTTCTTGATTCTGTCCGCGCATTCTTTGCGCCTTCCATTTTCACCATCGACGCCGAAAATCCGTCGGATGTCGTCGCGCGTGAAAACCTGCTCGATCGCGTCATGGGCATTGACCGTCGCAAGAAGTCGTCGGAGAAGATCCGCCGCAACCGCATTGCGGCCGAAGGACTTGCGCTGGTCGCTCGTGATCGCGACGGCCATCTGATCGGCACAGTGCGGCTCTGGAACGTCGAGGCCGGCGTCAACGCTGAAGGCACGCCGATCAATGCGCTGCTGCTCGGTCCGCTGGCCGTCGATTGCCGTCACGGCGGCAAGGGCGTCGGCTCGGCCCTGATGCGCGCGGCGATCCTCGAGGCAAAGAACCGCGGGCATGGCGCGGTCCTGCTCGTCGGCGATGCCGCCTATTACGAGCGTTTCGGCTTCTTCGCCGAAAAGGCTCGCCATCTTGTCATGCCCGGTCCGTTCGAACGTTCGCGCTTTCTCGCCCTTGAGCTCACCGAGGGCTGGCTTGACGGCGCGGCCGGAATGATCGTCCCCTCGGGACGCATGCTGGCCAGGGCGCCGGTTCGCCGCGCAGCTTGAGCTGCGCGCCCGCCGGGCAGGTGGGGATCTCTTCCCTGGCCGGCGACGTCCGCGCCGCTTGGCCATGTAGGCAGGCGGGCCTGCGATGGTTGCGGCGCGGATTGTCTTTCAGTGACAGAGCGGTGAGGAGTGCGAATAATGGGCTCACCAGCAGACACGATCGCGTGAGAAGTGCCATAGGGCATGCGATGCCGCTGCGATATCCTATCATGTGCCGCATGATCCGTATTTTTTCCCTTCTCCTTTTTCTCTGCCTGCCGTTTGGCGCAACAGGCCAGGCGTCTGCCCAGGGCACGGCATCCGCCGCCGGGCTTGGTCCGCGTCTCGACCAAGCGGCGACCGATCCGGCGCTGCGACCGCTCAAGACGGTGGTCGTCGCTCGTGAGGGACGCGTGCTCGCCGAACGCGCCTTCCGTGGTCATTCGCCGTCGGAATCGACCAATATCAAATCCGCTTCGAAATCGATCATTTCGGCGCCTGTCGGTATCGCGATCGGCAAAGGACTGCTTGATGGGCCGGACCAGAAGATCGCGCCGATCCTGAAGCCGATCTTCCTTCATCGCCTGATCCGCGCCTCAACGACATCACTATCGGCAATCTTCTCTCCATGCAGGCGGGGCTCGACCGTATGTCCGGGCCGAATTATGGCCGCTGGGTCTCCTCGCGCAACTGGGTGCGCTTTGCCCTTTCGCAGCCTTTCGTCGACCAGCCCGGTGGGGAGATGCTCTATTCCACCGCATCCACGCATCTGCTTTCGGCCATTCTGACCAAGGTCAGCGGCCGGTCGACCATGGCGCTGGCGCGCGAATGGCTCGGCCCAATCGAGGGTTTCCGCATCGGCGCATGGGAGCGCGACCCGCAGGGGATCTATCTCGGCGGCAATCAGATGGCGATGAGCGCCCGGTCCCTGCTTGCCTTCGGCGAGCTCTATCGCAATGGCGGGCGTACGACGGAGGGAGTGCAGGTGGTGCCTGCCGACTGGATCGTGCAATCCTGGCAGCGCCGTACCAATTCACGCTTCTCCGGCGACGAATATGGCTATGGCTGGTTCACGCGTGAGATCGGCAGCGAGCAGGTGCATTTCGCCTGGGGTTATGGCGGCCAAATGCTCTACATCGTGCCGTCGCTCGATCTGACCGTCGTCATGACCTCGGAAGAGAGCGGTCCCTCGGCCCGAAACGGCTACCGGGATTTGCTGCACGATCTGCTGGCCGACATCATCGGCACGGTG
This sequence comes from Rhizobium sp. YTUHZ044, assembly GCF_051123975.1. Classification (NCBI taxonomy): domain Bacteria; kingdom Pseudomonadati; phylum Pseudomonadota; class Alphaproteobacteria; order Hyphomicrobiales; family Rhizobiaceae; genus Rhizobium; species Rhizobium sp. YTUHZ044. The sequence continues at coordinate 3,754,142 of NZ_CP101426.1, read as the reverse complement.
CGGGCGGCTTGACCACGGCGGCGGCAGGGAAAACCACCGATCGTTCAAGTTTTAACGAAGGCTCCAATCAAACCGCAAAATCCTTGCTGTAGGTTCCGCCACCAGAACTTCGGAAAAGCGCCATGCTACTGGATCTCAGGACGATCTATTTCATCGTTGCCGTAAGCTGCTTCGTGCTGGGGATTCTCCAGCTTGCAGCCTATGCAACAGGCCGCTTCGAGAGGTGGCCGCTTTGGTGGGGCTTGAGCAACCTCTTCGTCGGCGTCGGTTCCTTCCTCGTGGCGCTGCGCAATTTCGTTCCCTACGCGGTCTCGGTCGACGGCGGCAATATCGTCACCGTCGCGGGCTATATGCTGATGTTTTTTGCCGTGCGCGTCTTTTCGGGACGGGTTCTCGACCAGCGCACCTTCTGGCTTGCCATCTCTCTCGTCAGCGTTCCCGTCGTGCTGATCGTCAGCGATCCCGCAGCGGTCTCGGCAAGGCTTCTTTACGTCTCAGTCATCTGCAGCCTGTGCGATCTTGCGGTCGCAGGGGAGGCGATCAGCATTGTCCGCCGCGAGAAGCTCTATTCCGCCGGTCTGCTCATCGGCCTCTATGTCTGCACCGCCATGATCTTTGCGGTCCGCAGCATCCTTGCTGCGACCGGCGAGATCGGCGGGCCGGATCCATTCGGCGGCAGCGTGGTCCATAGCTGGATGGGGGTATCGGCGGTGGCTTTCATCATGCTGCGCAGCATGGCCATGGTGCTGATGGCAGCCGAGCGCAGCCGCAATCAGCTGACCGAACTCGCCCATCACGATCCACTGACCGGCGCACTCAATCGGGGCGGCCTTGCCCAGCATTTGCCCGCTCTCGCTTCCCGGCCGATATCGCTGCTGATCATCGATATCGACCATTTCAAGCAGCTGAACGACAGGCATGGCCACGCCGCCGGCGACGAGATCCTGCGGCTTTTCGCCAGCATTTGTAAAGGCATCATGCGCTCAAACGATCTGCTCTCCCGGCAAGGCGGAGACGAGTTCCTGGCGGTGCTGAAAAACCTCTCCCAGGAAGATGCGGTGGCGATTGCCGAGCGCATCCGTCTCGACTTCGCCGCCGCCGTCACGCAGCGGCAGGATCTCGCCGTCTTTCCGACGCTGAGCATCGGCGTCGCCACGCGGGAAGGCGGCGGAGAATTCGAACGGCTCGTACACAAGGCCGACGAGGCGCTCTATCGCTCGAAGCGTGAAGGTCGCAACCGCGTCGAAGCCTTCGGAGAAAATCAGCAGGCTGCCTAAGGGCCGTACTTATCGGCGAAGCCTAGGTGCCGCCTTTGATGTATTTGGACGTCGTAGAAAAGCCTCACTTGAAATCGCATTTGCGCAGGGCGAACCATCGCGTCGCATACTGAACCCGACTATTTGCTCATAGAGAATTTGATGTCAGTAATTCGCAAGCTCCTATTCGGGCTGACGGCAGCTTTTGTCGTTATGATTGTTGTCGGCGCCGGTTGGCTCTGGCAGGTCGCCGGCGTTTATGGGTTCAACACGATATTGCGCCGTGGCGGAACCTACTGGATCACCGTTAAGCCTGACGATGAGCGGCTATCGGCCTCGATGCAATTGGCGTTGAAGAGCCCGGTTCCGGCCGTGCAGCCGGGATCGCTGGCCTGGCAAGAACCTGAAATTGGCTTCGAGGTGGCGGAGCTGCCGGTGCTTGCCAATGGTCGTGAAGTCGATCGCATTTTCCTCAGCAGAATTGATCCGGCGCGCTTCCGCTTCGTCGTCCACAATGCGTCACAGGGTGTTAAGGGCATTGACGAATGGGAACATGCCTTGCCCAAGGCCGTGCTGATCGTCAATGGCAGCTACTACGACATGCATGGCCGGCCCGACACGCCCTTCATCAGTGAGGGTGTAGCGATGGGTCCCCAGCAGTATGATGCGAAGGCAGGCGCCTTCATCGCGGACGCTGCCTCCGCCGACATCCGTGACCTGACCCATCAAGATTGGGGAAGCGCCTTCGCCGGGGCGACGAATGCGATGGTTTCTTATCCGCTCCTGATCGGCGACGATGGTCAGACTCATGTGAATGTGAAAAGCCGCTGGCTGGCCAATCGAACCTTTGTCGCCAAGGATGGCTCAGATCGCATCGTGATCGGCACGACGAAGGAGGCGTTCTTTTCTCTCGATCGGTTGGCGGAATTTCTCAAGGCGTCGCCACTTGATCTCAAGGTCGCCCTTAACCTTGACGGCGGACCCCTCGCGCACCGCAGCGTTCGGCTGAACGGGTATAGCCAGAAATTTTATGCGCGATGGGAGGCGCAGGTCGAGGATGACAACGTCAAATTGCTACGTTGGCCGATTCTTCAGGCCACTTGGGCCATGCCGATGGTTTTGACGGTCGAGCGGAGATAGTTTGAGGGCAAAGCCGCAAGAACAATACCTGTCGTCTCCGCCGGCATTCGAGCTCCGTCGTCACATCGCAATCGATTCATCGATCGGAGGATTTGCGCTAAATATTCTGATCCATCGTCTCGGCCGGGATCTCATCGCCGCGATGGATACGAACGACAGCGGCCGGCACGCCGGCGACCGTGCAATGTTCGGGAACCGGCTTCAGCACGACGCTGCCGGCGGCGATTTTGCTGAAGGCGCCGATTTCGATATTGCCGAGTATCTTGGCGCCGGCGCCAATCATCACGCCGTGGCGGATCTTCGGATGACGGTCGCCCGTCTCTTTGCCGGTGCCGCCTAGCGTGACGTTCTGGAGGATCGACACTTCGTCCTCGATGACAGCCGTTTCACCGATGACGATGCCCGAGCCATGGTCGAGCATGATGGCGGCGCCGATCCGTGCTGCCGGATGGATATCGGGGCCGAAGACCAGCGAGGCCAGATTGGCGAGCCAGGTGGCAATCTCCGGGCGGCCGCCGTTCCAGAGCGCATGGGCGATGCGATGGGTCTGCAGCGCATGGAAGCCTTTGAGGTTCAGAAGCGCGTGCAGAAACGTCGTGCAGGCCGGGTCGCGCTCGCGTACGGCGGCGAGATCGGCCTCGACTTTCCGCATGATGTCGTCATCAAGCGCAGACAGGATGAGATCCAACAGATCGCCTGTTTCAACTTGCGCCACCGCGAGCCGCGCGGCTAGCACGCGGGCGAGGATCTCATGGCTGCCGGCAGCGTCCGTCACCTGCTCGGCAAGCAGCCGCCGCAATATCGGCTCGCGCGTCGCAAGCTCGTTCGCCTCGGCGCGGATCACGGCCCAGACGGCGGATACGCTATCGAGGGACTGAGCCTGTGGCTCGGCCAAACCGAGGCCGGTCGATTCCGGCATTGGCGTTTCCTCCGTCCGTCACGCCCAGGTGATCGCTGCGCGGATTTTTATGTTTCCTCTGGCCAAGACAGTGGCAAGCCCGATATTCTAAAGCCTTGGCATCCGATCTTCTAGCCAGTTCGTTCAGGCAGGCGTCGGCTTCGGAAGCCGGCGCGCGAATGAAAGAGCACGTCAGGCTCTTCTTTCCCAGGCGTCTGCAGCGGGCAGCGGCTCCCACAGAGTGACAGGCCGAATCCTTACCGCCGCTCGTAGTTGGTCGGCGCCAAGTGCGACGATTTTAGGTTCCGTCAAGGCATCGGCCATTGCGGGTAACGCAGCCTCATGCCGAAATGTCGACGACACCGCAATCGCCGGCTTCCGAGGCGAACGCAAGCAGCTTGCCGTCCCTGCTCCAGCTCATCGCCGTGATCGCGCCCTTGCCGGGGCGGCGAAGCAGCGCTTCCTTGCTGTCGGCGATGCGCACAGCCAGGATCATCCCATCGACGAAGCCGATGGCAAGGATATCCTCCAGCGGATGGAACTTCACCGACGTCGCCATGATGTTGGCGCGAGTGCCGAGCTCCAGCGGCGCCTTGCCCATCGGCCCGTCCTTGCCCTGGAACGGCCAGACGATGGCCGCCGGCGCGCCCGAGGAGGCGAGCCATTTGCCCTTGACCGACCAGGAGAGGGATTTCACCTTGGAGGGGTAGCCGGTCATGCGCATGTGCCGGGCTTCCGCGCCGGGTTTGCTGTCGAGCTTCCAGCCATGCAAGGCGTTTTCCTGCATCGAGGTGACGAGGAAATTGCCGTCGGGCGAGAAGGTCACGCCGGTATGCGCACCCTTCCATTCGAGATCGACCGGTTTGGCGCTCATGCCGACCCAGTGGAGCGACACGCCATTGTAACGGGCGGCGGCGATGCGCAGACCCTTCGGCGCGAAGGCGATTCCTTCGACGGTGCGCTCCTCAGCGAATTCCTTGGTCGTGCCGTCGGCAAGACGCACGAGCGAACTCTTGCCGTAGGAATAGGCGATGGCGCCTTGCGGGCCGGCCGCGACCTGAGAAATCCACTTGCGCGGCGCGGTCGCGAGCTCGCTGACGCTGCCGTCGGCGGCGATGCGCAGGACCTTGCCATCCTCGCCGCCGGAGATCAGGCTTTCGCTGTAGGGATCGCGGATCGCGGTGAGCATGCCCTGATGGGCCTCTGAAACCTTCTCGCCGCCATCCAGCCGGTGAAACGTACCGTTTGCGCTTGCGAAGAAGGGGACATCACCCAAAAATTCGACGGCCAGAACGTGGCCGTCGAGATCAAGCGGCGCAACTGTCGGCATCAGGCGGCTGCCTCGCAGGCCTTGAAGGAAGCCTCGAGTTTTTCGCGGTCGAGATCGCGGCCGATGAAGACGAGACGGCTTTCATGCTTCTCGCCATCCTTCCACGGACGCTGGTGATCACCCTCGATGATCATGTGTACGCCCTGGACGACGTAACGCTGGGGATCGTCCTTGAATGCGATGATGCCCTTGAGGCGAAGAATGTTCGGGCCTTGCACCTGGGTGACTTTCTGAATCCACGGGAAGAAGCGCTCCGGATTCATCTCGCCGCCGCGCAGCGACACCGACTGCACCGTCACATCATGGATCGCCGACATCGCACCATGATGGTGATGGTCGTGATCATGGCCATGATCGTGATGGTGGTGGTCGTGATCATGATCGCAATCCGGGCCGCAGACGTGGTCGTCATGGCCGTGTTCCAGGAAATGCGGATCGTTTTCGAGCGCGCGCTCCAGGTTGAAGGCGCCCTGATCGAGCACGCGGGCGAGATCGACGCCGGAGCGGCTGGTCTTGTAGACGCGGGCGGCCGGGTTGATGGCGCGGACGATGTCTTCGATCACATCGAGCTCTTCCGGGGTAACGAGGTCGCTCTTGTTGATGACGACGACGTCGGCGAAGGCGATCTGGTCTTCGGCCTCACGGCTGTCCTTCAGGCGCAGCGGCAGGTGCTTGGCGTCGACGAGGGCGATGACGGCGTCGAGCTCGGTCTTGGCGCGAACGTCGTCGTCCATGAAGAAGGTCTGGGCGACCGGTACCGGATCGGCGAGACCTGTCGTCTCGACGATGATGCCGTCGAAACGGCCGGGGCGGCGCATCAGGCCCTCGACGACACGGATCAGGTCGCCGCGCACCGTGCAACAGACGCAGCCGTTGTTCATCTCGTAGATTTCTTCATCCGACTCGACGATCAGGTCGTTGTCGATGCCGATTTCGCCGAACTCGTTGACGATGACCGCGTATTTCTTGCCGTGGTTTTCGGAGAGGATGCGGTTGAGCAAGGTCGTCTTTCCCGCACCGAGATAACCGGTGAGCACAGTGACGGGAATAGGCTTCTGGGTGGAGATCGCGTCGGTCATGAGAACCTCTAAATTAGGCGTACGGCCGAGCGGCTAGGGATCGGCCGCTTGAACGGTTGGTCTCATATAATGGCATGGGCACGGCAGTTCAAAGGATTTTATATGTTATAAGATCACGTTGCCGGCCGATGCGGATGATCCCTCTTCAACTCAGTGCGCTGACGTCGAAGGCATCGACATCCTCCAACAATTCCACCAACCCCTTCACCGCATGGGCAATCAGCGCCTCGCCCTTTTCAGCCGTCGCAGCCGCGGCATTGCCCGCCACGCCTTGTTCATTGATATCCGACATCTTCCAGCCGAAGGCATGCGGGCCGTAGGCGCGCAGGTGCTTGAAGCGGGTGGCGAATTCCGTCTGCCGCGAGGGAAAATCCTCAGCCTTTGCCATGTCTACCTTGTCGGGGTGAAGCGCCAGCATCACCGAGGTCTCGATATCGCCGCCATGGATGCCGATCGCCTTTTCTGCCAGTGGGATCACGCCATCCGGCAGGCCGAAGCGGGTCCAGCTCGTCGCTACCGCCAGCATGGCAAAGCGGACCCGCGCCTCGGTCGCGACGACTGATATCAGAGGCGAATTGCCGCCATGGGCGTTCAGCATCACGAATTTGCGAATGTCTCTCTTCGCCAACCCTTCGGCAATGCCGAGCCAGCGGTTGACCGCTTCTTCGAAGGCAAGCGTCTTCGTTCCTTCAACATCCATATGCTCTATGGAATATCCGACCGATTCGGCGGGCAGGAAGGTAACGGGTAGGCCGGCGGGCAGGGCCATCTTCAATCGTCCGGCGATGCCTTCGGCAATCAGCGTGTCCGTTTCGAAGGGCAAGTGAGGGCCGTGCTGCTCGTGGGCGCCAAGCGGCAGTACGGCGATCGGATGGCGCCCGGCAGGGGCGCAGACCGAGCCGCTGTCCTCGAAACGGGGCGAAGGCGTCATCATCCGGTCGTTGCCTCTTGTTTATGACGAGATCATGGGCAATGTCATAGCGCAGTGGCGTCGGGGCTTAAAGATCAAAGGGATGGCTATGGGAAAGAAGCATAAGGACGGCAAGAAGAGCAAGTCCAAGAAGAAGGACCAGACGGAGTACACGCTCGTCGATCTTTCTCCGGCGCTCACCCAGGCGGCCCGTTCCATGCGCACGGTGCTCTCGCGCAACCTGTTCGAAAGCGGTCTCTATGCCGGCCAGGACGGCGTCATTCTCTCGCTTGCCGAGAGCGACGGCATGACAGCGGGCGGTCTTGCGCAAAAGCTCGGCGTGAAAGCGCCGACGATGACGCGCACAATCGGTCGCATGGAGGCGCAGGGGTTTCTCGAGCGCAAGCCCGATGCCGAGGATGCACGCCTCACCAAGGTCTATCTCACTGCGCTGGGCCGTGACAGCGTGCGGGCGATCGAGATGGCGGCCTCGGCCTGCGACAGGCTGGCGACGCAGGAATTTTCAGAAAAGGAAATCCGCAATCTGGTTCGTCTGCTGAAGGCGATCGACGCCAATCTGCAGGCCGAAGCGCAGGCCATCGAAGAGCCGGACGAAGACTGAAATTTCCCCTGAAAGACGAATTGCCTCCGCCGGTTAAATCTTTTAATTAAACATTTTAAGGGCGGCGCCGTTTCCGGCGTGGTCTCTTGCTGCCTTGCGTGCTGCCTGGAGGAGGACACGTGGTCCAGAAGATCAAGCTTTCGACAATCGCCGAGACGCTCGGCATCTCAACGGCGACCGTGTCGCTCGCCTTGCGCGACAGTCCGCTCGTCGCCGGCAATACGCGGGAGAAGATCAAGGAGCAGGCGCGCGCGCTCGGCTATATCTACAATCGCCGCGCCGCCAGCCTGCGCACCTCGCGCTCGGGCATCATCGGCGTCGTCGTCCACGATATCATGAACCCATTTTACGGGGAGATTCTGAAGGCGATCGAAAGCGAGCTCGATCGCAGCCGTCACACCTTCATTCTTTCCAACCATTACGACAATGTCGAAAAGCAGCGCACCTTCATCGAGACGCTGCTGCAGCTCGGCGGCGACGGCGTCATCATGTCTCCAGCAATCGGTACGCCGCCGGAAGATCTGCAACTGGCGGAAGAGAACGGCATGCCGGCGATCCTGGTCGCCCGCTCGATGGACGGTCTGGAGCTGCCGACCTATCGCGGTGACGACAGCTATGGCATCTCGCTCGCCACCAACCACCTGATCGGTCTCGGTCACCGCTCAATCGCCATGATCGGCGGTACGGACCAGACATCCACCGGCCGCGACCGCTACCAGGGCTATGTCAATGCCCTGCGCAAGGCGGGCATCGAAGTCGATCCGAACCTGCGCATTCCCGGGCCCCGCTCGAAGCAGGGCGGTTTCGAGGCGGCGGTACATTTCCTCTCGCTGCCGCAGAAACCGACGGCGGCCGTCTGCTGGAACGACCTCGTCGCGATTGGTCTGATGAACGGCATTGCCCGCGCCGGCCTGGTGCCGGGCCGGGATATTTCCGTTACCGGTTATGACGATCTCGAGGAGGCCTCGATCGCCACGCCGGCGCTGACAACCGTCTGGAACGGCCAGACCGAAGTCGGCCGCCTGGCTGCGCGCGCGCTTCTCGATCGTCTTGCCGGCAGCCACGAACCGGATGGCATGCATCTCATCAAGCCGGAAATGCGCATCCGCCAGTCGACCAGTCCCCATCGGCCCCGCGCCTGAACCAGCCCCCGTCCAAGAGGAAAAGCCATGTCCCGCATCGCCATTCTCGTTCCTGGGAAGATACACGAGCGTGTTCTCGAAAGGCTGAAGGATCGTTTTGAGATCATCGCTGTCACCCGCGAGGAAAAGCTAGCGCTCGACAGCGACACCGCCGGCCGCATCCGCGGCGTCGCCGTCTCCGGCGCTTTTCCCGGCGCCTGGATGGACCAGTTGCCTGACGTCGACGTGATCGCCAGTTTCGGCGTCGGTTATGACGGCATCGATGTGAAGCGTGCGGCGGAAAAGGGTATCGTCGTCACCAATACGCCAGACGTTCTGAACGACGAGGTTGCTGATACGGCGATCGGCCTGCTCCTGAACACCATTCGCGAGCTGCCGCGGGCCGAAGCCTGGCTGCGTCAGGGCAATTGGAAGCCGGGCACGGCTTATCCGCTGTCACGCTTTTCGCTCAAGGGCCGTCATGTCGGGCTCTACGGCCTTGGCCGCATCGGCGTCGAGATCGCTAAACGGCTGGAGCCGTTCAAGGTGAAGATCAGTTATCACACGCGTTCGCGCCATCCGGATGCACCGTATGATTATCACCCGACGTTGAAGGGATTGGCGGAGGCGGTGGACACGCTGATCGCCATCGTTCCGAAAACGCCGCAGACGCATAAGACGATCGATGCCGATATCCTGGCCGCTCTCGGTCCGAACGGAATTCTCGTCAATGTCGGCCGCGGCTGGACGGTTGACGAAGAGGCGCTGAGTGCCGCCCTCGCATCAGGCGCGCTCGGTGCGGCCGGCCTCGACGTCTTTTACGAAGAGCCGAGCGTCCCATCCGGCCTGCTGGAAGCGGCCAATGCCGTGCTGCTGCCGCACGTTGCTTCGGCCTCCGTGCCCACGCGCATGGCAATGGCCGATCTGGTCGCCGACAATCTCGTCGCCTGGTTCGAGGTGGGGGCGGCGCTGACGCCGGTGCCGGAGACACCGCAAAAGGCGAAGCGAGACTGAGCTCGGCTGCCTCTGAGATACCATGCGTGCTTGAGGACGCACAAAGGACGCTCGTGCTTTCCGGAAATCGGCACCGACGGTCGGCCGATGCGCTAGGCGATCGCCTGCGCGGCGACAACCGCCAGTTTTCTGGCGGCGTAGCTGCGGACGGCGTCGCCGAAGGCGGCAAACAGCTTGTTCGACGCCTTGTCGGTTTCGGCCCAATATTCCGGATGCCATTGTACGCCGACGGCGAAGGCCCGGGCATCGATAACGGATACTGCCTCCACCGTGCCGTCTTCGGCGGTGGCTTCCACCTGCAGGCGCGCTGCGGTTCTGGCGATCGCCTGGCGATGCAGCGAATTCACGCGGATATCGCCCGGGCCGAGAATGCCTGATATGCAGGAGCCTTCCTTGACATGGACGGTCTGGCGGATGGCATACATGCCGTCACGGTCGACGCCCTCCGGCCGGCGATGGTCCCAGATGCCGGGCTGCTCATGGATCTCGCTTGCCAGCGAGCCGCCGAGAGCGACGTTCAGTTCCTGAATGCCGCGGCAGATGGCAAGCAGTGGGATGGCGCGGTCGATGGCGCGGCGAATGAGCGGCAGGCTGGTGGCGTCGCGCGCCGGGTCGAAGGGGCCGTCCCGGTCGGTCGCCTCGGCGCCGTAAAGCGAGGGATGCACATTGCTGGCCGAGCCTGATACCAGCAGACCATCGACGCGGTCGAGCACCGCGTCGGGATCATAGCCTGCCTCGAAGGCGGGGATCACGAAGGCCATGACGCCGGCCGCATTCAATGCGGCACTGAGATATTGATGCTGTACGGCATGCCAGGTCGCGCCGTCGAAGCTGCGGATATCGGCAGGAATGGCAATGATCGGTTTCGTCATCTTTGCACCGGTAAAATCTTCTGCTCGTCGTTTTTGCCGCCAGAACGGTCGTGAAGTCAACGCCTGGCTTTGTCCGACGACCAATTGCGCCGCAAACGGCGTCGCGGTTCCGGCGCCCGCGCTAAGCTGCTGATTTTGATGGGCGCCGCGCGCGCTCCCTATTGCTATCCTGATGCCAAAGGCTAATAGACTAAAGCTTGAATCGCGGCCCCCTCCATGCTTAGCTCTGCCCTCGCTGCGGGTAGGGATGGATTGGCCGCGCAGTGCCATCTATACGGGAGGTTTTTTGATGGATCGTCGTTCGTTTTTCAAGAAGGCGGGAACCGCCGGCGCCGGAGCGGTTGCCGCAACGGCGCTGGCAGCGCCTGCGATCGCGCAGGAGAATCCGAAGATCGCATGGCGTATGACGTCATCGTTTCCGAAGAGCCTGGACACGATCTATGGCGGTGCGGAAGACATCGCCAAGCATGTTGCCGCCGCCACCAACGGTAATTTCACGATCCAGCCTTTCGCGGCCGGTGAAGTCGTGCCGGGCCTGCAGGCTGTCGATGCGGTGGCCGCAGGGACCGTCGAGGCAGCACACACCACCTCCTATTATTTCGTCGGCAAGGATCCGGCCTATGCCTTCGGAACAGCCATCCCGTTTGGATTGAACAGCCGCCTGACCAATGCCTGGTTCTACGAGGGCAATGGCAATACGCTGATGAACGAGTTCTACGCCACACAGGGCATGTATGCCCTGCCGGCCGGCAATACCGGCGCGCAGATGGGCGGCTGGTTCCGCAAGGAGATCAATACGCTTGACGATCTGAAGGGTGTGAAGATGCGCATTGCCGGCCTTGCCGGACGCATCATGGAGAAGGTCGGCGTCGTCCCGCAGCAGATTGCCGGCGGCGACATCTACCCGGCGCTCGAAAAGGGCACGATCGATGCGGCCGAGTTCGTCGGTCCCTATGACGACCTGAAGCTCGGCTTCCACAAGGTGGCGAAATACTACTATTACCCGGGCTGGTGGGAAGGTGGCCCGACGGTGCACGCCTTCTTCAACCTGGAAAAGTGGAGCAACCTGCCGAAGCACTATCAGGCAGCGCTCGCCGACGCCTGCGCCTTCGCCAACACCAACATGCTGGCGAAATACGACATGAAGAATCCGACGGCGCTGAAACAGCTCGTTGCGGAGGGTGCGACGTTGCGCCCCTTCAGCCAGGAGATCATGGAAGCCTGCTTCCAGGCGGCAATGGGCATCTACGGCGAAATTTCGGCCAACAACCAGTATTTCAAGAAGATCTACGAGGACCAGACCGCCTTCAAGCGCGACGCCTATCTCTGGATGCAGCTTTCGGAATACACCTTCGATACATTCATGATGATCCAGCAGCGGGCCGGGAAGCTTTAGGCTTTCCACGACCGACATCGACGCTTTAGGCGAATGCAAGAAAAACCCCGGATCATTGATCCGGGGTTTGTTTTTGTTTGGCTATTTGGCTGGCGCCGGCGGGGCGCCCGGCAGGCCGTTCAGCGGCGGCAGGGTCAGGCCCGGAATCTGCGGCGAGCCGTTGCCCCCGCCGCCCACCGGGGGCAGGCCGAGCTGGCCGCCGAAGCCGGGGACTTCGATCTTGATCGAGTTCGGATCGACCTTGGGGCCATGATCCAGCCAGTAGGTGACTGACTGCGGCCAGAAAATCACGATCGCCACGAGGATGATCTGCATGCCGACCCAGGGAAGGGCGCCCATGTAGATATCCGAGGTCTTGACGTCCTTGCTGGCGATCGAGCGGAGGTAGAAGAGCGCAAAGCCGAAGGGCGGATGCATGAAGCTGGTCTGCATGTTGACGCAGATCAGCACGCCGAACCAGATCAGGTCGATCCCAAGACTGGAGGCTACGGGGGCGAGCATCGGGATGACGATGAAGGCAATCTCGAAGAAATCGAGAAAGAAGGCGAGCACGAAGATGAAGATGTTGACGAAGATCAGGAAACCGACCGGGCCGCCGGGAATCCCCGACAGCATGTGCTCGATCCAGCGCGAACCATCCATGCCCTGGAAGACCAGGCTGAAGCAGGTGGAGCCGATCAGGATCATCACCACCATCGACGTAATATGGGTGGTCGATGTCATTGCTTCGCGGATCAGCGGCCAGGTAAGACGGCGGTTCATGGCTGCCAGGGCCATGGCGCCGACGACGCCGAGCGCGCCGGCTTCCGTCGGCGTCGCAAGACCCATGAAGATCGTACCGAGCACGAGAAAGATCAGCACGATCGAGGGCACCATGCCCATCAGCACCCTCGCTAAAAGCGCCCAGTTGAAGTCACCGCGCACCTCTTTCGGCAGCGGCGGCATCGATTTCGGCTGGATGATCGACATCACCAGGATGAAGAGCACGAAAATCGTCACCTGCAGGATCGAGGGGCCGATGGCGCCGAGATACATGTCGCCGACCGATCTGCCGAGCTGGTCGGCGAGGACGACGAGCACGAGCGAGGGCGGGATCACCTGGGTGATTGTACCCGAAGCGGCAATGACGCCGGTGGCAAGGCGCGGGCTGTAGCCATAACGCAGCATGATCGGCAGCGAGATCACCCCCATGGTAATGACGGAGGCGGCTACCGTGCCGGTGATGGCGCCGAGCACGGCGCCGACGAGGATGACCGCATAGGCGAGGCCGCCGGGAACGCCGCCGAAGAGCTTGCCGGTGCCTTCGAGCAGATCCTCGGCAAGGCCGCAGCGTTCTAATATCGCCCCCATGAAGGTGAAGAAGGGAATGGCGAGCAAGAGGTCGTTGGAGACGATGCCGAAAAAGCGCAGCGGCAGCGCTTGCAGAAAGGCTTCGCTGAAATGACCGGTGACGATGCCGATGATGCCGAAGAACAGGCCGACGGCGGCGAGTGAAAAGGCGACCGGAAAGCCATAGAGCATGAAGATGACCATGCCCAGGAACATGGCCGGCGGAATGATGCCGAAATCAAACAAATCCGTTCCTCCCGGGAGCGCTACTGCAGCGGCTTTTCGTATTTGGTGTCGATGCTGATGTGGCCGGTCAGCGCCGCGATCCGTTTGATCAGCTCGGAAACGCCTTGGAGGGAAAGCAGCGCGAAGCCGGCGACGAGGATCAGCTTGACGGGCCAGCGGATCAGCCCACCGGCATTGCCCGATATTTCTCCCTGCCGATAGGAAAGCGCGAAGAAGGGCCAGCAGAGCCAGGTGAGGAACACGCAGACGGGAATGAGGAACAGGATGAGGCCGACGATGTCGATCCAGATCTTCGCCTTGTCGGACACTGCGCCATAAATCAGGTCAACACGAACGTGCTCATTGTTGCGCAGCGCATGCGAGGCGCCGAGCATGACGACGAAGGCGAAGAGGTACCACTGGATCTCAAGCCAACCGTTCGAACTGTAGTTGAAGGTGTAGCGGACGATGGCATTACCGGCGCTGATGAGACAGCAGAACAGGACCATATATTCGGAAAGTTTGCCCATGATCCGACTGACCGAATCAATCAGCCGGCTTGCCGCCAGAAGTCTCGACATTCGTTTCCCTTGTTCTTGTCCTGCCATTTTTCGGCAGCTTTCCCTCTTTGGAATCGGTGTAGACCACGGCTTTTGAAATTGGAAGGATAAATGCTTCGCGTTAGAGCATAGTCTAAGTCGCAACGGGCGGCCTGTATGGTTCGCCGATGTTTTAACAACCCAGGCGTGGATAAATTATTTTCCAGTTCTCGCCAGCAGGATGCATTATCTCGCGTAAGCTGTGGTGTTCATCCGTTGGTTTTAGAAAATTTGACCAAATGTTTGATTCGATTGAAATCAATTTTTAAAGGGTTGGGCTTAGAATCCCCGCGCACAGGGAAAGTGTGGATGAAGCCAGATAACCCGAACAGGGTCCCTATTGATGTGTATTTGTCGTTTGTGAGCTCCCTTTCCGGGAACCGCATGACGCTTCTTGTCGGCGTGATCGTCCATGTCGCCACGTGCCTTGCAGTGGCTGCCAAGACACAGTACTCCATCTACATCCTGCTGTCGGTCGCCTTCCTTCTGGTCTTCAGCGCTCGCATGGCCATCTTCCGGCAGTTCGATCGTATCGACAAGCAGAGCCTGTCGCGCGCCGGGATCGAACGTTGGGAGAGGATTCTTGTTGCCTCCGGATCCTGCACCACCGCACTCCTCGGCATCGCCAGCGGCTACGCTATCTTCGTCGTGCACGATTCCTTTGCGGAGCTTGCCTGCATTTCCGTCACCATGGCGACCATGGTTTCCGTTGTCGGGCGCAACTACGGCTCGCGTTTCGCGGTCGACCTCCAGACGGCCTTCTGCTGCCTGCCGATGATCGTCGGCAGCCTGCTGGCGCTGGACTTCTATCGCGGCGTGCTGTCGATCTTTCTCATCCCGTTCTGGCTGACGACGCGGGCGATGGCGAACGGCGTGCGCGAGTTTCTGTATGAGAATGTTATCGCGCGCCGGGAAATCACCATCATCGCCGACCGTTTCGACACGGCGCTCAACAACATGCCGCATGGCCTCGTGATGGTCGATGCCGAAAACCGCATCCAGGTCGTCAACCGCAAGGCCTGCGAACTGTTGAAAATCGGCGCGCCGGAGCGGTTGAAGGACCGCGATCTTGGCGCCGTGCTGCGCTATGGCGCACGCTACAGCTTCATGGACGCCTCACAGCCGGAGCTCATTCTGCGCCAGCTCACCCAGGTGGCCGAAGGCAACCTGTCGCGCACGCTCATTCATTTTCCCGAGAGCCTGTCGCTCGAATTCTCCGCCAGCCGCAGGGCTGACGGCGGCGCAGTGCTGATCTTCGAAGACGTATCCAGCCGTGTGAAAGCCGAGCAGAAGATCATGCACATGGTCCGCTTCGATGCGCTGACCGGCCTGCCGAACCGCGAATATTTCGGCCAGCTGGTGCAGGAGTATCTCGCCAAACATCCGAGGAAATCGGGGCCGCTTGGCTTTATGGTGCTCGATATCGACGAGTTCAAACATGTCAACGACATGCGCGGTCACGTCACCGGCGACCATCTGCTTTGCGCCATCGCCGCCCGCATCAAACAGGTCTGTGGCAACGCCATCCTCGGCCGGCTGATGGGCGACCAGTTCATCCTGTTCTTCCCGCATGCGAAGGAGCCAGCCTCACTCGACCTCGAGATCCGTCGCGTGCACGCTGCGATCCAAGGCCATTTTGAGGTCGATGAACTGACCTTCCTCATTTCGCTCAGTGCTGGTTACGCCATTCTCGAAAGTTCCGCTTTTGCGATGGACGAATGGAGCGTCAAGGCGGATCTTGCGCTGTTCGAGAGCAAGTCGCGCTTCAGGGGCGGTATATCGGGCTTCGAACGCGAGATGGACGGGCGCTATATCGAGCAGCAGAAGCTGAAAGCAGACCTTCGCGAGGCGGTCACGGCGCAGGCGCTGCATCTCGTCTTTCAGCCAATGTTCCGGTCTGACGGCTCGCGCATCGAATGCGCCGAGGCGCTGGCGCGCTGGGTGCATCCGGAGAAGGGTTCAATTCCGCCTGATGTCTTCATCCGGCTCGCCGAGGATATGGGCATCATCTCCGACATCACCCGTTTCGTGCTGTTCAAGGCCTGCAGCGAATGCATGACCTGGCCGGAGCACATCGCCGTCTCGGTCAACCTCTCGGCACGGGATTTGCGCGATGCCGACATTCTGTCGGTGGTCGCCGACGCGCTTGCCAATTCCGGGCTCGACGCGGCGCGGCTGCATCTCGAAGTCACCGAAAGCTGCCTGATCGACGAGCCGCAGGCTGTGCGCGCCATCCTGGCGGAACTCAGAGCCCGCGGCATCACCATCGCGATCGACGATTTCGGCACCGGCTTCTCCAGCCTCAGCTATCTCGACACGCTGCCGCTCGATATCGTCAAGATCGACCGCTCTTTCGTGCGTAATATCGTCGAGGATACCCGTCGCCTCAAGCTCTTGCGCGGCACGGTCAACCTCGCTAGGGAACTCGGCCTCAAGATCGTCATCGAGGGGGTTGAGACCGAAGAGCAGCTCGCATTGCTCAACAAACACCGCAGCACCGATCTGGTGCAGGGCTATGTTTTCTCGCAGCCGGTGCCTTCCCAGAACATCCCGCTTCTGCAACAGGGCGTCGGCCGCCGCGTCGTCCAACGTCGCCGCAACAAGGTCGCCTGAGCACTCGGCAGCCGCCTATTTTCCTTGTCACACTCCCCCGCCGTTAACCTTAATACTTTATAAATGGTCCGAATTATCGGATTTCCTTGCCTAAATCTCGCGGGCATATGATTAATGATCCGTTAACGAGTGGATCAAAATATGTCAGACACACTGTTCACGCGTAGTGATTTCAGTACGAAAATTTTGGAAATTCTCGATCACGTCGAATATCGCCGTGTCGAAAGCAGCGAAGACATGGAGGAGGTGGAGCGGCTGCGCTACAAGGCCTACAAGGCCCACGGCGCGCTGTCGCTTGCCCCGGAAGGCCTATTGGACGATGTCGATTTCGACAGCCATGCTTATATCTTCGGTCTCTACTATTATGGCGAACTGGTCAGTACGATCCGAATTCATTATGTGACGCCGGAGCATCGTATCAGCCGATCCGGAGAGGCCTTTCCCGAGGCGATGGATGAGCTTTTGGACGCGGGGCTGACCTTGATCGACCCGGCGCGTTTCGCAGCCGATCCGGAGCTCACCGCCAACATGCCATGGGTTCCCTATCTGACGCTGAGACCTGCCATCGTCGCGGCAGCGTATTTCCGGGCTGACCGCGTTATTCAGTCCGTCCGGCCCCCGCATGCTGCCTTCTACAAGCGGGTCTTCTATGCCGATACCATCGTGCCCGGCCGACTGGCGGAGAGTTACGGGGTTGATGTCACGCTGATGGCGACGAATGTGGTGGAGGTGGGGCGCAAGTTGTTGACGCGCTATCCTTTCTTCATCTCCAGCGCCAGCGAACAGCGCATGATGTTTTCGCGCACTCCCCACGATACGCTGCCGCCGCTTACCATCATCCCGACGGCGCGCTTCGTGCCGCAAGGTGAATTCGGCACCGACCTGCCGCTGTAATTTCTCCTGCTCTGCGAATGAGGAGAAGTCATATAGCGGTAACAAAATCCGCAGCCGACGCCCTCACGTTTTTCCTTGCGGAAGAAGGTGGTTTGGAACCGCGGCTGCGGCATTCTCATGCATTGCGCTTTCGCCTGTCATTGTGTAATTCCTGCAGGCAGGGACTTCCCTCGGCGTAAGAGGGAATCAGGCAGCGCAAAAGCATTTCAGGGAGACGATATTTATGGCCGAACATCATACCGGACCGGTCGAGACCGGCGCGCCGATGGATTACAAGGAACATGAGCAGACCTACAACATGTTCATTGCCGGCACGAAATACGGCACGATGCTTCTCGTCGTTCTCCTGCTGGCGATGACCGCCGGTTTCTTCGGCGGCGCCGGCCTTCTCGGTGGCCTCTTCGTCTTCATCGTTCTTCTCGCCGCCGGCATCTTCCTGTTCCGCTGATCGCGGCTGGCGCATCGGCCTGAAAATCGCAATTGACTTTCAGCAAACACGATGTGTCGACTGAGGGAGTTGCAGCGTCTTTGTGCGTCCGGAGGGGGACGCACGGCGCTCTAAGGGGAGGGGAGGCTTCTCCGAAGCTTTGTGAATTAGAGCGGTTCAGCTTTTCACCGAAGCGCAGAACCGCTCTAACATTTTGGATTTACGCAATTCCGGACGGAAAACCGATTCGCACTTTCCTGGAATTGCTCTAGGTGCTTGGCCTGCGCAGGCGAGCCTGCGGCGGTCTGGCTGACCCGGAGGAGGGGGCAGTTGGGCAATATTGTTTTCGTTGCAAAGGAAGTCACGGACGGAGAGACGCGAGTCGCGGCTTCCGCCGAGACCGTGAAGAAGATGAAAAGTTTCGGCTTCGATGTCGTCGTCGAAGCCGGCGCCGGTACGGCTTCGCGCATTCCGGACGCCGAGTTCGAGGCCGTCGGCGCGAGAATCGGCAGTTTTGCCGATGCCGCCTCGGCCGACGTGGTGCTGAAGGTGCGCCGCCCGAGCCCATCGGAAATCGCGGGTTATAAGAGCGGCGCCGTCGTCATCGCGATCATGGACCCCTACGGCAATGAGGAGGCGATTGCGGCACTCGCGAGCGCCGGGCTTTCGGCTTTCGCCATGGAGCTGATGCCGCGCATCACCCGCGCCCAGTCGATGGACGTGCTCTCCTCTCAGGCCAATCTCGCCGGCTACCAGGCCGTCATCGAGGCCGCGGCGGTCTATGATCGCGCCATGCCGATGATGATGACGGCGGCAGGCACGGTGCCGGCCGCCAAGGTCTTCGTCATGGGCGCCGGCGTTGCCGGCCTCCAGGCGATTGCGACGGCGCGCCGCCTCGGTGCTGCGGTCTCGGCCACCGACGTGCGCCCGGCCGCCAAGGAGCAGGTTGCCTCGCTCGGCGCCAAATTCATTGCTGTCGAGGATGAGGAGTTCAAGGCAGCGGAAACGGCCGGCGGTTATGCCAAGGAAATGTCGGCAGACTATCAGGCGAAGCAGGCGGCGCTCGTCGCCGAACATATCGCCAAGCAGGATATCGTCATCACCACGGCTCTCATTCCCGGCCGGCCGGCGCCGCGGCTCGTCTCGCGCGCCATGCTTTCCTCTATGAAGCCAGGTGCGGTCGCCGTCGACCTCGCGGTCGAGCGCGGCGGCAATATCGAGGGTGTCGTCGCCGGCGAGGTCGCCGACGTCGACGGCGTCAGCGTGATCGGCTTTGCGAATATGCCGGGCCGGGTCGCGGCCAGCGCCTCGGCGCTTTACGCCAAGAACCTCGTCACCTTCCTCGAGACGATGGTCAACAAGGAAACGAAGGCGGTCGTCGTCAACCTCGACGACGAGCTCGTCAAGGCAACGATGCTGACCTATGCCGGCGACGTGGTTCATCCCGCCTTCGGCGGTGCGAAGAAGGGAGACATATGATGGCCAGCGAAGCAATGGACAGAGCCCTGCAGCAGTTAAACGACGCCGTGACGGCCGTCGCCACTGCAGCCGCGCATGCCCCGGAAGCGGCAAGTGCGGCAACGGGCGGGGCAATTGATCCCTTCGTCTTTCAGCTGGCGATCTTCGTCTTGTCGATTTTCGTCGGCTATTACGTCGTCTGGTCGGTGACGCCGGCGCTGCATACGCCGCTGATGGCGGTGACTAACGCGATCTCCTCGGTCATCGTCGTCGGCGCGCTGCTGGCGGTCGGCATCTCCACAAGCGGACTTGCGACCGGCTTCGGCTTCGTCGCCCTGGTGCTGGTTTCGGTCAACATCTTCGGCGGCTTCCTGGTCACGCAGCGCATGCTTTCGATGTACCGCAAGAAAGACAGGTGAGGGACCGATGACCAATATCGCAGCCTTCCTCTACCTCGTTTCCGGCGTCCTCTTCATTCTGGCGCTGCGCGGCCTGTCGCACCCGGCCACCAGCCGCAAGGGCAATCTCTACGGCATGATCGGCATGGGGATCGCCATCCTGACGACGCTAGTGTTGGCGATGCCCAATTTCGCCGGCTTCGTGCTGATCGTCCTCGGCCTTGCCATCGGCGGCAGCGTCGGCGCCTATGTCGCCCGCACCATCGCCATGACCTCGATGCCGCAGCTCGTTGCCGGTTTCCATTCGCTGGTCGGCCTTGCCGCCGTGCTGGTCGCCGCCTCCGCGCTTTATACGCCCGCTTCCTTCGGCATCGGCGATATCGGCCATATCCACACCGAGGCGCGCATCGAGATGGCGCTGGGCGTCGCGATTGGGGCGCTGACTTTCACCGGCTCGATCATCGCCTTCCTGAAGCTCGACGGGCGCATGTCCGGTAAGCCGATCCTGCTGCCCTACCGGCACCTGATCAATGCAACCCTGCTGGCGCTGATCGTGCTCTTCATCATCGGCCTTGCCGCGACCGAAAGCCACTTCGACTTCTGGGCGGTCGTGGCACTGTCGCTGGCGCTCGGTGTCCTGCTGATCGTGCCGATCGGCGGGGCCGACATGCCCGTCGTCGTCTCGATGCTCAATTCCTATTCAGGCTGGGCTGCGGCCGGCATCGGCTTCACGCTCGGCAATCTGGCGCTGATCATCACCGGCGCGCTCGTCGGTTCCTCAGGCGCCATCCTGTCCTACATCATGTGCAAAGGGATGAACCGCTCCTTCATTTCCGTCATTCTCGGCGGCTTCGGTGGCGAGACGGCGTCGAGTGGGGCCGATACGTCAGACAAGACCGTCAAGCTCGGCTCGGCTGAGGATGCAGCCTATCTGATGGCGAATGCCTCGAAGGTCATCATCGTGCCGGGATACGGCATGGCGGTCGCCCAGGCCCAGCATGCGCTGCGCGAACTTGCCGACAATCTGAAGAAGAACGGCGTCGAGGTGAAATATGCTATCCACCCGGTCGCCGGCCGCATGCCCGGCCATATGAACGTGCTGCTGGCCGAAGCCAATGTTCCCTATGACGAGGTCTTCGAGCTCGAGGATATCAATTCGGAATTTGCCCAGGCCGACGTCGCCTATGTCATCGGCGCCAATGACGTCACCAATCCGGCAGCGCGTGACGACAAGACCTCGCCGATCTACGGCATGCCCATCCTCGACGTCGATCGGGCCAAGACCTGCCTGTTCGTCAAGCGCTCGCTCGGTTCGGGTTATGCCGGCATCGACAACACCCTGTTCTACAAGGACGGCACGATGATGCTGCTCGGCGACGCCAAGAAAATGACCGAGGATATCAACAAGGCGATCGCGCATTGAGCTGATGAACCGCCCTTTTGGGGCGGCTTTCTCATATCTCGCCCGGCACCAGCGTCATCTTCTCTACGCCGATCGCCAGGTTCAGCCCTTCCTGGGCCTGGACATTCAGCGGCTGCAGCATGAAAGCTTTGTTGGTGCCGCCGGCGATCACTTTGGCGCCGGCGCCGGCGCCAATGCTCGCATCAGCGCCGACACCGTAATATTCGCCGGCAAGGGCGAATTGTGGCATGTCGGTGCCGGTCTTTGCCAGGACCTGCCAGATCATCACGCTCTTGCCCGTCTGGCCGATATCGAGGCCGAACTTCTCGATTTTACCGGCATAGACTGCCTTGGCGCCGCCGGCTGCCGGCGTGTAGGTGCAGATGAGGTTCTTCTGTGAGGTGACGATCAGACCCTGACCGCCATCCGATCCGCAGACCAGGCGGCCAAGCGTCACATAATTTTCCGCGCTCGCCGGGCTTGCCCAGGCGGCCGTCGTCAGAGCCACGGCGGCCGTCATCGTTTGCTTGAACATGGTCCGTCTCCTTGTGAACGACCTGTTCGAAACGGGTTGAGGTTGCGATTGTTCCTGAGTTATTCCCGCTCCAGCGTGGAGCGCTGAGCTGTCAGAACCCATAACAGGCCTTCTGGCCGGAAATCGATCTCTACCGTACCGCGGAAGGCCGAGGCGGCGTGCGCCTTGATGACGGTCGTGCCGAAACCCGAGCGCGACGGCTCTGTGACCGGCGGGCCGCCGCGCTCCTCCCAGGTGAAGCGGAGCAGGGCATCCGGCTTGTCTTCATCCCCGACATCGTGCCAGTCGAAGCGGACGCGGCCCTGCGGGGCGGAAAGCGCACCATATTTCACCGAATTGGTGGCGAGCTCATGCAGGGCAAGGCCAAGATTCTGCACTGCATCCGGCTTCAGCACGAAATCTTCACCGCTGACCTCGATCTGTTCGCGCGCATGCGGGAAGGCCTGGAGGTGGATGTCGATAACGCGCCTTAGCGACACGCCTCCCCATTGCTCGCTGGTCAGGAGCTCGATCGAACGCGCCAGCCCCTCCAGGCGGTCGGCGACAGCGGCTTGAAAGGTTTCGACGCTTTCGGCCTGTTTGGCAAGCTGGCGCATCATGGCCTGAGCAAGCGTGAGAAGGTTCTTGGTGCGGTGGACGAGTTCATGCATGACGAAGCGCAACCGGTCCTCGGTCTGGCTGCGATCGAATGAGGCGTTCGAAAGAGCGATCGCCACCTGGTTCGCCTCGATGACGCTCGTTTCAACGGGCGAGACGATGTGGCCTTCGCCCATGCGGTTCGCCATGTCGGCAATCTCGCGGATGGTGCTGCGGACTTGCCTGGCGACAGCATAGGCGGCCAGGATCGCGACGAGCACGAGTGCGACGCCGCCGATGATGAGGAAACGCCAGGTGCTGAGAATCGACGCCTGCGCCACCGGCCCCCAGATCACCGTCTTCCACGACCAGCCAGGAATCTGTGCGTAACCGAGGAGCATGTGCGGCAGGATCGCCTTGTCTTCGAAAACACCCCGGGAAAAGCTAAGCGCCGGCAGGATGCGCGGATCGAAGGGGGTGCCAGGCTTGAGGGCGGCGGGACCGGCGGCAACAACCACGTGGCCGCTTTGATCGATGACGGCGGCCGACCAACCGGGGGCAAGACCTTGGGTCGTCACCAGCCGGCCGAGATCCCTGGCGTCCTGGGTGATGATGAGGGCGGCGACAGGATCGCCCTGCCTTGGCAAAGTGACGTTGTAGACCCACTCGCCGCTGGTTCTGCCGTGAAAAACATCGGACGCCTCGATTTGGCCGGATTTCATTGCGGCATCGAGCGCGGCGATGTTTGCCGTCTTTTCGAGCGGCGTGCCGAAAGGCCGGCGCGTGTTCAGCAGTTGCTGGCCATTGCGGTCGACGGCAAGGACATAGAGCGCATTGTTCCGCAGAGCCGTTTCCGTGCGCTCGTGGAAGGAGGCGAGATCGCCGTTTTCAAGTTCAGGAGAGCTCGAAAGCAGCCGCAGCGTCGTCGCCATGTCCTGAAGCTGGCGATCGATGATGCGCGAAAGGGCAAGCGCGTCCTGCGCCGTCTCGCGCTTCAGCGTCGAGCGCTGGTTGTCCTCCAGCTGCAGCAGAAGCAGCGCCACGAAGGCGAAGATCGGCAGCGCGATCGCCACCGCCATGGCAACCAGATAGGTGCCGATCGAAGCTTTGGGAAAAAACAGTGCGACGATCTTCATTTATTGCGCGCCGCCGCCACAAGTCCCGGTATTGCCGCGTCCCTCGTGCGTCTTGAAGGACGCGCGGCGCTGCTGTGCGCGCTGTCCGCAACAATTTCGTCTGCGGTCAGGAAAGCAAAGATCCGCATCTCTCGCAAACCGCCCTCAACGTGTTTTCGCACACCCCGATAGCGGGCTATCGAAGCAGCCACATGTTAGGGGGAGCAAAAGCAGGTTGCAACATACTATGACATGCCATCGAAGCCGGCGGCGGTTTTTCCGTCCCTCTTTTCAAAGCGATGCGGCGCCTTCATGACGGCTTACTCTGGCCACCCGTTGCTGCACGCGCACCGGGGCCGGTCATCGATAAAGCGGTTCTGCCGGAGATTTATTTTCCTGCAACGCCAAGGTTCTGGGGGCATCCGATGTTCCGGCCGCCCCAATTCACATCCTTAGCCGGCTGGAGCGCCGACTCGGGCGAGACCATCGCGGGCCGGCTGGTATTTCGGGTCAAGTCCGACCGCATGGCGATAGGAGCGGGCAGCTTTTGCCTTGTCGCCGCGGCGTTCGTAGACAAGAGCCTGGTTGGCCCAGGATTCGGCGATGTTGCCGTTGAGATCGATCGCGTGATTGAAATCGGCAAACGCGTTGTCGTCGTCATTCAGCGCGATATAGGAGATGCCGCGGCCATTATAGGGCTCGGGCGAATTCGGCGCGAGCGAGATGGCCTTCGAGAAATCGTCGATTGCCTTATCCTGCTGGTTGCGCTTCTGGTAGATCAGGCCACGATTGTGATAGGCGCGGCCATCGGTCGTGCCGAGCTGGATCGCCTTGCTGAAATCGTTGAAAGCTGCATCGTCCTGTCCGGCTATGCGATAGACATTGCCGCGGCCGATATAGGCGACGTCGTAGCTCGGATTGATCTGCAGGGCGGCATTGTAGTCGGCAATCGCCTGCTGCTGCTGGCCCATGTTGCGATAGACGAGCGCGCGGTTGGCATAGGCCTGGAAGAAGCGCGGGTTGATCTGCAATGCAGTGTTGAAATCATTTAGCGCCTGACGGAACTGGCCGCCGCGGCCATAGGCTGAACCGCGGACATTATACCCTTCGGGATCCCTCGGATTGGCGTTGATAACGGCCGTCAGCGACGCGATGTTTTCTTCCGAGCCCTGCGCCTTGTCGATGCGGATTACGGCATCCGTCGTGTTGGTCGTCTCGCAGCCGGCGAGGCCAACCATGGCCGCCAGCGTCAAGGCCGGCAGGAATGCGGTTTTCTGAAAGCGCCAAGCGCGGGACGGATTGAAGGTGGTATCAGCCATTCGGGCTCGCTTTCCCCATGCGGCATATCCGATATCTGGATATGCGATCTTCAGCGGCAAACTAAAAAGGCGGCGGCGAACCCATCGCCCCCGCCACAATGCATCTGAAAACGTCGAAAAAACGACGGCAACGCTTAGCGTGCGACCAGGCCTTCGCGCTGGGCGCGCTTGCGGGCCAGCTTGCGAACACGGCGAACAGCCTCGGCCTTTTCGCGAGCGCGCTTCTGCGACGGCTTCTCGTAGTAGTCGCGCATCTTCATTTCGCGGAAAATGCCTTCGCGCTGCATCTTCTTCTTGAGAGCGCGGAGAGCCTGATCGACATTGTTATCGCGGACAAGTACCTGCACGAGAATCACGTTCCTTTGGTTTGGTTGATGCCTGAGGCAGCGCAGCGCCAGGGGCAAAAATATAACGTTCGCGCGGCCGCGGCCTTGCGATTGGTGATGCGGGATAGCAGATCGAGTAGGGGAAGTCCAGATGGATATCGGCGGCAGGTGGAAAAATCACATCTGCCCGGCATCCTGTCTCAAGCGAGCCGCTTCCGGAGGGGCCTCGTCCAGGGCGGCGATTGCCTCCTTGAGCGCCGTCCTGACCCGGAGTCGATCGGCAGGCTCCAGCCGGCTCATATCCAGATGCAGGTCGAGACCCGAGAGATGTTCGCTGAGAACCCGGCTTTTGTGGTCGGCGCCGAGCGTCAGTCCATCGACGGCATAGGGCACGACCTCGCGCTGGATGCCCTTCATGGTGATCGGCGGCAAGGGATGGGCATCGACAATCTCGTTCACCAGCGCATAGGTTTCGTAGCTGATGACGATTTCTCCGCCCTGGGCGATCGACTGCAGCCTGGCTGCGAGATTGGCCTCCGCCCCGATGATCGTATAGTCCATGCGATCGTTGCTGCCAAAATTGCCGACGTTGCAATAACCGCTGTTGATGCCCATGCGCACGACGAAAGGCTCCTCGGTGCCGTTTCTGCGCCATCTGTCCTTGAGTTCGCCGAGGCGGCGCTGCATGTCGACGGCCATGCGCAGGCAGGCTTTCGCATCCTCCTCCGGACCCTTCGTTTCCGGGTCGCCGAAGAAGACCAGCATGGCATCGCCGATGAACTTGTCCACCGTGCCGCCATGGGCGAGGGCAATGTTCGACATTTCGGTGAGATATTCGTTGAGCATCTCCGTCAGCGCTTCGGGCTGCAGCCGCTCGGTGGTCGCGGTGAAATCCTTGATGTCGGAGAAGAAAATCGTCAGGCGCTTGCGCTCGGTATGGACGACGACGTCTTTCTGTCCGCTGAAGATGCTTTTGTAGATCTGCGGCGACAGATAGCGTGAAATCTTCAGCGAAACGCTCGCCAGGAATTCGTTCGCCGCTTCGAGATCCCGGTTGGCGCCATGGATCGCGCGGGCCTGCTGGCGCTGCAGCAGAATGAAGCTGAGGCCGATGACGGCGACAAAAAGAAAATAACAGAGCAGATATTTGAAGGCGAAGACGTTGCTTGCATAGGGTTGCTTGATCACCACTTCCTGAATGCCGCGCACATCGCCGACCTTCCAATCGGTCTTCGGGCTTTCCGGGTGGCTGTTGTGACAGGCAACGCAGGCCTGGCTCATGACGACGGGCGTGATGAGCCGTAGGGTATCGGTCAATCCGACGCGGGTGAGGTCGCTCAACGTCTGCTGCGGATTGGCGCGCAACGCGGCAAGCGCTCGTTTCTCGAAATCGTCGAGCTCGTGGGAAGCGCGGCTCTTGAACTGCAGATCGGAGACGAAGCGGTATGTGATGTTGGCCTGTTGCTCCTTTATGACGTCGCCGAGTTCCAGCGAAAGTGTTGCCGGCAGCGGGATGGCGCCTGGGATATTGGCGTAGTTGTGGGAAACGACCGTGCCTGCGGTCGCGCCGCTGGCGTGCGCGGCCAGAACGCGTCCGACGACATTGGCGGAATAGTAGGAGCGGATGCTCGATATTAGCGAGCTCATATCGCGCGCCTGGCGTCTGAGGGTGTTTCCGGAGAGATCGCTGATGTCGAGCCAGACGGCAAGCGGCAGTCCTGCAAGCATCGCCAGCACGACGACGATCAGCCAATAGCCGCTGCGGCGCACGGCGGTTTCGGAAATCACGGGAGCCCCTCACTCTTCGATATAAAAGCATTCGCGCTTCGGCCGTTACAAGAACATTTCGCCGCGCCCCCGGCAAGCTCGAAGCCGAGCCGTCCAAGCAAAAGCATGGCGGAACGACAGCGTCGTCGAATTTGCAGACACTGTTGCGC
The DNA here is from genome assembly GCF_051123975.1 of Rhizobium sp. YTUHZ044. NCBI lineage: Bacteria > Pseudomonadati > Pseudomonadota > Alphaproteobacteria > Hyphomicrobiales > Rhizobiaceae > Rhizobium > Rhizobium sp. YTUHZ044. Next base: position 3,727,351 of record NZ_CP101426.1, on the reverse strand, counting down.
CGACCGGCGGGAAGCGGAAGGCTGGAAAGCGAAAAGAAGCGTCGGGAGCGCATGGGCGAATGGCGTTCGGACAGAAAGCGGCGTAGCGTGTCGGCCGACAGGCGCGGGCCGCTCGATCGGCCGTGGGAGGGACACCGGTTGAGATGATGACGCGCGTGCAGCAGATCGGTGTCGTTATCGGCCTGGTGATCGTGGCGGCCCTGACGATGCTGCGGGCAGACGATCCCGGAATCTTCAAGCTGATCCGTGGCGTGACTTTCGACGAGTACCAGCGCCTGCTTCCGAGAACATTCGAGCCCATGCCGGTCCATGTGATCGACATCGACGAGGCGTCGCTGCGCGAGTTCGGTCAATGGCCGTGGCCACGGGACCGGTTGGCCATGCTGGTGGACCGGCTCTCCGACATGGGCGCTGCGGCCATCGCCTTCGACGTCCTCTTTTCAGAGCCGGACAGGCTGTCGCCACGCAACGTCGTGCGCGAGGTCGCGGGGGTTGACCCGTCCCTGGCCGAGAAGCTCCCCGACAATGACGAGATATTTGCCCGCTCGATCTCCGGCAAACCCGTCGTGCTCGGCTTCGGGCTTTCCAACGAGGGCAGTTACCGGCCGCCTGTCAAGGCGGGCTTTGCTTTCACCGGGGAAAGCCCCGTCTCGGCTCCGCCCTACCTTGCCGCATCGACGCCGCTCAGGCCGCAATTGGAAGCCAACGCGGCAGGGCTCGGCCATATCAGCCTCAATCCCGGCAATCCTTCGCCGGTGGTGCGGGCGGTGCCGTTGTTCCTGACCGACGGCGTGCAGCTCTATCCCAATCTCGCCGTCGAGGCGTTGCGCGTCGCGCAGGGTGTATCGACTTATGTAGTGGCCGGCGCGCCCGATCGGGCCGGCGTGATGACATCGGCAAAGATCGGCGATTTCGTCGTGCCGCTAACGGCGGCGGGCGAATTCTGGCTCTATGTCAGCCCCGACCGAGCCGAGCGCTATATCTCCGCCCGCCAGGTGCTCGCCGCCGGAGGCGCCTCTCCCGAGGTCGCTGCCGCCATTGACGGCAGCATCGTCTTCATCGGCACCTCGGCGGCAGGCCTGCAGGACATCCGCGTCACGGCGCTCGGCGAGAATGTTCCCGGGGTTTCGATGCATGCGCAGGCCGTCGAACAGATTCTCTCCGGCCGCTTCCTGTCGCGGCCCGATTGGGCGGACGGCCTGGAAATCCTCACGATCGCGGTGCTCGGCTGCCTGCTCGTCGTGGTGACGACTTTCGTCAGTCCCGCCGTCGCACTGGTCTGCGGCCTGCTTATTACCGCAATGGCGCTCGTGGCCTCCTGGCTCTCCTTTCTTTATGCGGGGCTTCTTCTTGATCCGCTGGCTCCGATCGTCAGCGGATCGATCACCCATTTTGCCGCAACCTCGTTCCGCATTCTGGTGATCGACCGGGAAAGGCGCGAGGTGCGGCGCGCCTTCGGACATTATCTTTCTCCGTCACTGCTCCATCGCATCGAACATAACCGCGATGCCTTGCGCCTCGGTGGGGATGACCGGGAGCTGACGGTAATGTTCGTCGACGTCAGGAACTTCACCGAGATCAGCGAAAGGCTGGCACCGACGGATGTCGTTGCCTTCCTGAATACATTGCTCGACGCGCTGAGCCGTCATGTCGTGGCCAACGAAGGTACTCTCGACAAGTTTATCGGCGATTCGATCATGGCATTCTGGAATGCGCCGGTCGATGTTGCGGATCACGAAATCAAGGCGGTTCGCGCGGCGCTCGCCATGCGCGAGACACTCGCCGAACTGAACGCCGCCGACGCCTTCGGTTTCGGATCCGATCAGGAGGTCGGCATCGGCATCGGCATCCATACCGGCGTTGCTTGCGTCGGCAATATGGGCGCCAAGACCCGCTTCAACTATTCGGCTGTCGGAGATGCCGTCAACGTCGCGGCCCGCATCGAATCGTCCTGCAAGGAAGTCGGCTTCGATATTCTTATCTCCGACCGCACCGCACGCTCAGTGCAGGGAATGGCGCTGATCGAAGCGGGCGCCCTTCCGCTCAAGGGGAAGAGCAGCCGGACACAGATCCTTGCCGTCGTCGGCGATGAACGGGTGGCGGTGTCCCAGGAATTCGCCGCGCTCGAGGTCGTTCACCGGCAGCTGATGCAGGCCCTGCAATCGCATTCCAGGAACAGCCGTAAGCTTATCGGGACCGCAAAGCTCAGGGCAGTGCAGGTGATCGGCGGTCTGGCGGAATTCTACCAGCGCATATCCGGCAGGACCGGTCATTTCCGCGAAGTGCCGGAGGGAATCGAAAAGAGCGCTGCAGACTGACGGGCCTCAGCGGCCACGATTGAAATTCCAACCCCTGTCGTGGTTGCGATCGTTGTCATCATCATGATCACGATTGTGATCGCGATCGTGATGTTCATGATCACCGCGGTTGTGTCCGCGATGATCCTCGCCGTGATTTCCGGGCTTGCCGTCATTGTCATGCCGGCCATGGCCATCATGCTTGTCCGGTCTATCCGGCTTGTCATGATGGGGCTTGTCATGATGCGGCCTGTCATGGTCATGATGGGGCTTATCGGGCTTGCTCGGTCGCTCCTTTTGTGGCTCGGCCTGTCTCTGCGGCGGATCCTGTCTTTGCGGAGCTGGCGCAATTGCCGGCGGAGGTCGCACTCTGTCTTTTCGTTCCGGTGCAACCGAGGCCATATTGCAGCCGCCGAGCATGCCGATGCCGCCCGCAAGCCGCTGGTTGCCGGAGAGGAAGGGGAGGGCGCGGGGATTTCCGAGTGTATCGAGAACGCTCGGATCGACCCGGCGGGCCGGCGACATATCGCCGTTCGGCTTGGCGACGACGCAATCGCAGCGCTGCTGCAACTGGCGGCAGCCGCCCGGGCCGCAGAAGCTGGCCGCACCGTTCAGCAAGACGACGGCCGTGGTGCCGTCCTGGCCGACGTAGAAATCGAATGCGGTGCCGCGCACGCCGATGGTGCCGGCGGGCGTCAGAATCTGGTAGGCCGAGGATTGGGAATTGCCGCTGACCCAGCGAAAGGTACCTTTCGCTGCCTTGATGGTGAGTTTCTTGACCGATTGTGAATCGTCGAAGACATATTTGTCGATGACGACCGAAGAGCCCCAGCCGACCGCCAGCTTGGTACCGTCGCGAAACAGGAATTGGCCGAGTCCGGATTGCGATGTCCTGATACGCTCGTCGCGGTGAACGCTGTTGTTGACTTCGATCGGGCCGGCTTGTCCCGTCACCTCGGTCTTGATAACCACAGCCTGGCCGACCGGCTCGGCGGCAGCTGCCAGCCGGACGCCGCATAGCGCAATGAAAAGCGCCTGGAATAAACCCCGCCTCCGTATGCCCATGATACACCAGTCCCGGCAACGGGGAAAAATTAACATCATACTAACTGCTTGTCTTTTCACCCTCTTGGGTTAGGCAAGTCTGCCGCCCGGAGAACGGCGTTCTTCGCAGCATCATGCAAGATGACGTTCGTTTCAGAGTCATCGCTGGACAGCATCGGAAACTGCGCAGTTTTCGACACGATGTCGTTCAGTGTCAAAAGTGAAGCTCTCGCACGTCGCAAAAGAGCCGTTGTGCCGCATTTGGATTTGCGATTTGTATGGGCGCGAGAACAGCCCTTGCCCGAAGGAGAAGAAGGCGGATGCGGAAATATTCGGTTTTTGCCGTGGCGCGGGAGGCCCTTCGCGGCCACAGAGGTTGGGAGAAGCAGTGGACTTCGCCGGAACCGCGCGCCGAGTACGATGTCGTTATCATCGGCGCTGGCGGACACGGCTTGGGAGCCGCCTACTATCTTGCCAAGGAGCACGGCATCACCAATGTGGCGGTGATCGAGAAGGGCTGGCTCGGCGGCGGCAATACCGGGCGCAATACGACCATTATCCGTTCGAACTATCTCTATGAAGAGAGCATGCACATTTACGAGCATTCGATGAAGCTCTGGGAGGGGCTTTCACAGGAGCTCAACTACAATGTGATGTATTCGCCGCGCGGCGTGATGATGCTCTCGCACAATATTCACGACCAGCAGTCGTTCAAGCGACACATCCACGCCAACCGGCTTTACGGCATCGACAATGAATGGCTGACGCCGGAGCAGGCGAAGGCCTATTGTCCGCCGCTCGACATCTCTGCCAGTGCGCGCTATCCGATCAATGGTGCGGCGCTGCAGCGCCGCGGCGGCACGGCGCGGCACGATGCTGTAGCCTGGGGATATGCGCGGGCAGCCTCAGACCGAGGCGTGCACATCATCCAGAACTGCGAAGTGACCGGCATCCGGCGCGGTCCGGACGGACGGGTGACCGGGGTCGAGACTTCGCGCGGCTTCATCGGCGCCAGAAAGGTCGGCGTATCGGCCGCGGGCCATACATCGACAATCATGAAGATGGCGGATGTGCGCGTGCCGCTGCAGTCGAGCCCGCTGCAGGCGCTGGTCTCCGAGCCGCTGAAGCCGATCTTCCCCTGCGTCGTCATGTCGAACACGGTGCATGCCTATATCTCGCAGTCCGACAAGGGCGAGCTCGTCATCGGCGCCGGCACAGACCAGTATAATTCCTATTCCCAGACCGGCGGGTTGCAGATCATCACGCATACGCTCGACGCCATCTGCGAACTCTTTCCGATGTTCCGGCGCGTCAAGATGATGCGGCAATGGGGTGGCATCGTCGACAATACGCCGGATCGTTCGGCAATCCAGTCGAAGACGCCGGTTCCGGGGCTTTACGTCAATTGCGGCTGGGGCACCGGCGGCTTCAAGGCGACGCCGGGCTCGGCCAATCTCTTTGCGCATCTGATCGCCCGCGATGAAGCGCACAAGTTCAATGCCGGCCTGACGCTGGAACGCTTCCGCAGCGGCCGGCTGATCGATGAAGCGGCGGCTGCGGCGGTGGCGCACTGATGATGAACGTGTTCGCTCAGATGCTCGCTTCTTTGGTTATTCACGCCCTCATCCGCCTTGAACGTACCTTCTCCCTGCTGGGGAGAAAGGGAGGAGAAGGAAATTTCATATGCTGCTGATCCATTGCCCTTATTGTCAGGAAGAGCGTTCCGAACTCGAATTCCGCGGCGCGGGTGACGCGCATATCGCGCGGCCGGCCGATATCGCCTCGATCTCGGATGAGGAATTCGAAGAGTATTTCTTTCTGCGTGACAACCCGAAGGGGCTGATCTTCGAGCGCTGGCGGCATATTCACGGCTGCGGCCGCTTCTTCAACGCGGCGCGCGATACGGTGAGCGACAAGTTCATCATGACCTACAAGGCAGGCGAGCCGAAGCCGCGGATCGGTGCCGAGGCCGAACAGCACGGGCCTGTCGAGACCTATGAAGCCGTGGAAGGAGAGGCGCAATGAGCGGTGCCAATCGTATCGTCGGCAAGGGGCGTCTGACGCCTGCAAAGACCGCGCGCTTCAGCTTCGACGGCCAGAGCTATACCGCGCTAGAAGGTGATACTGTCGCCTCGGCGCTGATCGCCAACGGCATTCATCTCGTCGGCCGTTCGTTCAAATATCACCGGGCCCGCGGCATCCTCTCGGCAGGGGCTGAAGAGCCGAACGCGCTGATCGACGTCGCCCGTGACAAGGCGCGCAAGCAGCCGAACGTGCGCGCCACGGTGCAGGAAGTCTTCGACGGCATGATCGTCCAGTCGCAGAACCGCTGGCCTTCGCTTGCCTATGACGTCGGCGCGGTCAACAACCTGATGTCGCCGTTCTTCGCCGCCGGCTTCTACTACAAGACCTTCATGTGGCCGCGCTCCGCCTGGAAACATGTCTACGAGCCGTTCATCCGTCGCGCTGCCGGCCTCGGCGTCGCGCCGACGGAGGAGGATCCGGACCATTATGCCAGCCGCTACGCCCATTGCGACGTGCTGGTGGTCGGCGCCGGTGTGGCCGGACTTTCGGCGGCGCTGGCAGCGGCCCAGACCGGTGCGAAGGTGATCCTTTGCGACGAGCAGGCGGAAGCCGGCGGTGCGCTGCGCTACGATGCCGGCGTCAGGATCGACGGACAGGATGGTTACGCCTGGGCGCAGAAAACCGTGGCGCGGTTGAAGGCGATGGACAATGTCGAAGTGCTCATCCGCACGACCGCCTTCGGTTACTACAACCACAATTTCGTCGGCCTTGCCGAACGCGTCACCGATCATATCGCCAAACCATCGAGCGATCTGCCGCGCGAGCGGCTCTGGCAGGTCCGCGCCAAGCGGGTAATCCTCGCCAACGGCGCGATCGAGCGGCATATGGTATTTCCGAACAACGACCGGCCCGGCATCATGCTGGCTTCGGCGGGGCGGATGTACCTCAATCATTACGGCGTTGCCGTCGGAAGCAATGTCGGCATCTACACGGCGCATGACTCCGCCTACGAGGCGGCTTTCGATCTCAAGCGGGCCGGTGTCTCGGTCGCCGCCATCGTCGACTGCAGACAGGCGCCGGGAGCGGCGGTACTGGCGGAGGCGCGTGCGCTTGGCATCGACGTGCTCACCGGCCAGTCGGTCGTCAATACGGCGGGGCGGCTGCGCATCTCATCGATGACGGTGGCGCGCAACGGCGGCGGTTCGCCGCGCAAGATCGCGGTCGATGCGCTTCTGGTTTCGGCCGGCTGGACGCCGTCGGTGCATCTGTTCTCGCAGTCGCGCGGCAAGGTGGCCTTCGAGGCGGAAAGTCAGCGCTTCCTGCCCGGCACCTATGCGCAGGATTGCCTGTCTGTCGGCGCCTGCAACGGCACCGACGACCTGCAGCGGACGGTCGAGGAATCGCTTGCCGCCGGCGAACTGATGGCGCAGGCCGCTGGCAAGAGCGGCGGCGGCAAGATCACGATCTCGGCCGAGCAGCCCTATGACTGGACCGGCGGGATGATCGGTGCTGCCGAAGGCGCCGGCCCAAAGACGAATGCCAAGGCCTTCATCGATTTCCAGCACGATGTCTGCGCCAAGGATATCCGCCTCGCCGTGCGCGAGGGCATGCACTCGATCGAGCATATCAAGCGGTTTACGACCAACGGCATGGCCTCGGACCAGGGCAAGCTTTCCAATATGCATGGCCTGGCGATCGCCGCCGAAATGCTCGGCAAGGAAATCCCGCGAGTCGGTCTCACCACCTTCCGCGCGCCCTATACGCCGGTGACCTATGGTACGCTGATCGGCCATTCGCGCGGCAAGTTGTTCGATCCGACGCGCAAGACGCCGCTGCACGGCTGGGAAGAAGCGCATGGCGCTGTTTTCGAGGATGTCGGCAACTGGAAACGCGCCTGGTTCTATCCGCGCTCGGGCGAGAGCATGCACCAGGCGGTTGCGCGCGAGTGCCGGACGGCCCGCGAGTCGGCGGGTATCTTCGACGCATCGACGCTCGGCAAGATCGAGGTCGTAGGCCCGGATGCGGCGAAATTCCTCAATCTCATCTACACCAATGCCTGGGACACGCTGAAGCCAGGCAAGGCGCGCTACGGCATCATGACGCGTGAGGACGGCTTCGTTTATGACGACGGCGTCGTCGGTCGTCTGGCGGAGGACCGTTTCCATGTGACGACGACAACAGGCGGAGCGCCGCGTGTTCTCCATCACATGGAAGATTACCTGCAGACGGAATTCCCGGATCTGAAGGTATGGCTGACCTCGGTGACTGAACAATGGGCCGTCATCGCCATACAAGGGCCGAAGGCGCGCGAGATCGTCGAACCTCTCGTCGAAGGCGTCGATCTTTCCAACGAGGCCTTCCCGCATATGAGTGTCGCCGAGTGCACGGTCTGCGGCGTACCAGCGCGGCTCTTCCGCGTTTCCTTCACCGGTGAAATCGGTTTCGAAATCAACGTGCCGGCCGATTACGGCCAGTCGGTGCTCGAAGCGGTCTGGGCCAATGCCGAACCGCTCGGCGCCTGCGTCTACGGTACGGAGACGATGCACGTTCTTCGCGCCGAGAAGGGCTATATCATCGTCGGCCAGGATACGGACGGGACCGTGACCCCTGACGACGCGGGCGTCGCCTGGGCCGTTTCGAAGAAGAAGAAGGACTTCGTCGGCATTCGCGGGCTGCAGCGGCCGGACCTCGTCAAGGAGGGGCGCAAGCAGCTCGTCGGCCTCGTCACCAAGGATCCGAAGCTGGTGCTCGAAGAAGGCGCGCAGGTCGTCGCGAGCCCGAATGAGCCGAAGCCGATGACGATGCTCGGCCATGTCACATCGGCCTATTGGTCGGAAAATTGCGGCAGGTCGATCGCCTTCGCGCTGGTCGCCGGCGGCCGGGCGCGGATGGGCGAGACGCTTTATGTGCCGATGCCGGACCGGACGATCGCCGTCGAAGTGACGGATCTGGTGTTCTTTGACAAGGAAGGAGGCCGCATCCATGGCTGATGTCGCAATTCGCAAGCCGGCGCTGGCCGGCCGTCTCGGCGGCTCCGCCACCGTGCGCCTGTCCGTCGCACCGTCCGCGAGCCGCGTGGCGCTGCGCGCGCCCGCTGGATCGCTCAAAGCACTTTCTTTGGCTCTCGGCCTGTCTGTGCCGATCGCTCCGAAAACGTCCGGCCGCGCCGGTGCGCGCTCGGCGCTCTGGATCGGGCCGGACGAGTGGCTGTTGATCGACGAGGCCGGCGGCGATCTGATGGCGGCATGTTCCAGCGCCGGCGCGCTGCATTCCGCGACAGATGTCTCCCACCGCAACGTGGCGGTCATCGTTTCGGGGCCGGGTGCGGAGACCACGCTTGCGGCCGGCTGCCCGCAGGACCTGTCGCTGTCGTCCTTTCCGGTCGGTGCTGCCTCGCGCACGGTCTTCGGCAAGGCGGAGATCGTACTTTTCCGGACGGAAGAAGATACGTTCCGGGTGGAGTGCTGGCGGTCGTTTTCCGATTACGTCTTCGGGCTCTTGGCCGAGGCGGCGGAAGATGCCGGCCATTGAGGCTTCCAAGCCCGCTGCCTAACCGGATGAGATTTTCAGGGTCGCAAATGACAGTGCCGCCCATTTCGTACCAATGGGCGGCATCCGTGCTGGATGCGGCGAAGTCGTTTCCGGGCGCGTAGGATAGCGGCGCTTTCCTACGCGTCTTCCGGCCGGTCCTTCGGGTCGAACTGGATGATGGTGATCCATCGTGCCGTCAGTGCCGGCTTCTTCTCGTTTTCGATCTCGATCGTCACGTCGTAGGTGGTCATCAGCATGCCGCCGCCCCGGAAGCGGGCGTCGGAGAGCAGAAAACGGCCGCGCACGCGGGCGCCGCTCTTGACCGGCGTCATGAAGCGGACGCGATCGAAGCCGTAGTTGATGCCCATGGTCTGCTCGCGCACTTTCGGCAGGCAATTGTAGTTCATCGCCGACAGCAGGGACAGCGTCAGGAAGCCATGGGCGATGGTGCCGCCGAAGGGGCTTTCAGCGGCCGCGCGCCCGGGATCGACATGAATGAACTGATGGTCGTCGGTCGCCCCCGCAAAAGCGTCGATCATTGTCTGGTCGACGGTAATCCAATCCGAAAGACCCGTTTCCATGCCGATCAATCCCCGCACGTCGGAGAGTGAAATTTCCGTGACCATGAATTCCTCGTGAGAAAAGCCGCCGGGCCAAGCCTTATCGTGCATTTATGACGATTGCGACAAGGATTTGCGTGAGTGTGAGGAGGCGGTCATTTTTCTACGAAAAAGGCGACGGAGCGTGGCTCGACGGTCACGCTGGCGTCGGGCTTCTTCGCTCCCTCCGGCGTCAGTTGGCTCCAGCCCGGCTCGTTTTCCGACGGAAGCACAAAGAACTGGCGGCTCTCCGAGCGATTGAAAAGCACAGCAAGCCGGGTGTTTCTGCCGCGCGAGGAGCGGTCGCCGGTGGCGAGCAGCATGCCGAGCGTCGAAAGCGACGGCGTCTCCCATTCGGCAACGGTCATCGGTTCGCCGGAGAGCGAGATCCATTCGACATCGCCGTTGCCGGAGAGGAAGCCTGTTTCGGAGAAAACTGTGAAGCGGCGGCGCAACCCTGCGACGAAAGCGGTATGGGCGATGAGATCCTCGTTCAGCGCCTTCCAGTCCAGCCAGGTGATTTCGTTGTCCTGGCAATAGGCGTTGTTGTTGCCGCGCTGGCTGCGGCCGCCTTCGTCACCCGCCGTCAGCATGATGCTGCCACGGGTGGCAAAGAGCGTCGATATCAGCGCCATCACGTCATTGATCCGGCGCTTGCGAATTGTGGGATAGAGGGTCTCGCCTTCAACCCCATTGTTCCAGGAATGGTTCTCGTTGTGGCCGTCCCGATTGTGCTCGCCATTGGCGTCATTGTGCTTGCCGGCATAGGAGACGAGGTCGATCAGCGTGAAGCCGTCATGGGCGGCGAGGAAGTTGACGCTGCGCGTCTCTTTGCCGTCGTTGCCGGAGAAGATGTCGGAGGAACCGGCAAGCGCCGTCGCGAGCGAGCCGGTCTTCCACTGGTCGCCCCGCCAGTAACAGCGCAGATCGTCACGAACCCTGTCGTTCCATTCGAGGAAGGGCGGCGGGAAGTTGCCGAGCTGGTAACCGCCCGGACCGATATCCCAGGGTTCGGCGATCATGATCCGGTCGGCGAGCACGTCGTCCGCCAAGATTGCGGCAAGCGTTCCTCCGTCGCGCTCAAACCCGCTCGCGGTGCGGCCCAGCACCGGGGCGAGATCGAAGCGGAAACCATCGACGCCGGCATTGAGGACAAAATGGCGCAGGCTGTCGATGACGAGGCGCCTGACCTCGGGATGATCGCAGGCGATCGTGTTGCCGGTGCCGGTGTCGTTTATGAGTTCGCCGGGGCTGTTTTGGGCGTGGCGGTAATAATGCAGATTGTCGAGGCCGCGCAGCGACAGCGTGGTGCCATAGCGGTCGCTCTCGCCGGTATGATTGAAGACCAGATCGAGGATGACGGCGATGCCTTCGGCATGGAGAGCGGCAACGGTGTTGCGCAGCTCCGCCATGCCGCCGGGGGCGATCCGCGGATCGAGCGCCATCAGGCCGACGGGGTTGTAGCCCCAGCCGTTGGTGAGGCCGAGCGGCGGCAGATGGCGCTCATCGATCCAGGCGGTAATCGGCATCAGTTCGATGGCATCGACCCCGATTCGCTTCAGATGCGCGATAACGGAGGGATGGGCAAGGGCTGCGACCGTGCCGCGTTCGGTTTCCGGCACATCGGGGTGAAGGATGGTGAAGGGCCGCACCGCCACTTCATAGATAAAACCGCCCGGCTCGAAGAGTGGCTTGTCGATTGTGGCTGGGGTGTCGGTGGTGACGATCGCCTTCGGCATCAGATCCTGGCTGTCTTCGCCGTAGAGCCCGAGGCGGGGATCGTAACGGAACGGCCGGTCGATCTCCTTGGCGTAAGGGTCGATCAGCAGTTTTGACGGATCGAACCAGAGGCCGTTGTCGGGCGCATAGATGCCGTCGGCGCGATAGCCGTAGCGGGCGCCTTGCCGGAGGCCGTCGACGAAGAGGCGATGGATGTGGTTGCCATCGCGGGCCATCGGCAGGCGCGCGAATTCCTTGTTGCCGTCATCTTCGAAGAGGCAGAGTTCGATCTGCGCGGCATGATGCGACCACACCGCAAATTCGACGCCGGTCTCGAAGACGATCGCGCCCCGCGCCGAATTGCTGTCCCGCATGGTCCCCCCGGATCAGGTGATCACGGTTGGCTCATCGCGTCCCGTGCGCTCACGAATGCTGGCAATGCTTTCGGCGGCCGCAATCAGATCTGCGAGCGCTTCCTGCGTTTCGATGTTGTGACGAGTCGAATCCGGCTCGTAGCGCTCGATATAGACGCGCAAGGTTGCGCCAGACGTGCCGGTGCCCGACAGGCGGAAGACGACACGGGAGCCGCCCTCGAAGAGCAGGCGGATGCCCTGATGCTCGCTGACCGACTTGTCGATCGGATCGTGATAGGCGAAATCGTCTGCCTTCTCGACCTTCAGGCTGCCGATGCTCTTGCCGGGGAGGGTGGAGAGCTGGCTGCGGAGATTGTCCATCAGGCCGTTCGCCGCGCCGGTGTCCAGGCCTTCATAGTCGTGGCGCGAGTAATAGTTGCGGCCGTAGGTCTGCCAGTGCTGAGTGACGACGTCGGCGACGCTCTCGCCACGCACGGCAAGGATGTTCAGCCACAGCAGCACGGCCCAGAGGCCGTCCTTCTCACGGACATGATTGGAGCCGGTGCCGGAGCTCTCCTCACCGCAGATCGTCGCCATGCCGGCGTCGAGCAGGTTGCCGAAGAACTTCCAGCCGGTTGGCGTCTCATACATGCCGATGCCGCGTTTTTCAGCGACGCGGTCGGCCGCGCCCGATGTCGGCATCGAGCGGGCGATGCCGGCGAGACCGCCGGAATAGCCGGGGGCGAGATTGGCGTTGGCGGCAAGGATCGCCAGGCTGTCGGAGGGGGTGACGAAGATGCCGCGGCCGATGATGAGGTTGCGGTCGCCGTCGCCGTCGGACGCGGCTCCGAAATCGGGCGCGTCCTCGCCCATCATCTCATCGAAGAGTTCCTTGCAGTGAACCGGGTTCGGATCGGGATGATGGCCGCCGAAATCCGGCAGCGGCATGAAGTTGCGCACCGAACCGAGGGGCGCGCCAAGGCGATTTTCGAAGATCTCCTTGGCGTAGGGGCCGGTGACGGCGCTCATGCCGTCGAAAGCGATGCGGAAACCGAGGCTGATCAGATTGCGGATGGCGCCGAAATCGAACAGCTCTTCCATCAGCGCGGCATAGTCCTCGACCGGATCGATGACCGAGAGGATCATACCGCCGGGAAGCTCGTCCTTGCCGATACGGTCGAGATTGACGTCGGCGAAATCGGCGATCTTGTAGCTATCGATCGTCTTGGAACGGGCGTAGATCGCGTCGGTGATCTTTTCCGGCGCCGGGCCGCCATTGTTGATATTGTATTTGATGCCGAAGTCTTCGGTCGGGCCGCCGGGATTGTGGCTGGCCGACAGAATGATGCCACCGAAGGCCTTGTACTTGCGGATAATGTGGGACGCGGCCGGCGTCGACAGAATGCCGCCCTTGCCGACCATCACCTTGCCGAAGCCGTTGGCGGCGGCCATCTTGATCGCCTTCTGGATGACCTCGCGATTGTAGTAACGTCCGTCGCCGCCGATGACGAGGCACTTGCCCTGATAGCCTTCCAGCGAATCGAAGATGGCCTGGATGAAATTCTCCGCATAGTTCGGCTGCTGGAAGACCGGAACCTTCTTACGCAGACCCGAAGTGCCGGGTTTCTGGTCCAGATAGGGCGTGGTGGGTACGGACTTGATCATTTTAGGTCACATGCCTTTCGAGACGAGGCTTGAATAGAGGGCAGCGTAGCGTTCGGCGCTCTTCTCCCAGGAGACATCCGATTTCATGCCTTGCTTTTGCAATTGGGTCCAGAGTTTTCGGTCCGCGTAAAAATGCATGGCACGGCGGATTGCCTGTAGCATGCCCGTTTCGGTCACGGGTGAGAATTGTATGCCGGTTGCCACTTTCGTCGCAAGTGCGGCGTGATTGGCGTCGATCACGGTGTCGTTCAATCCGCCGGTGCGGGCGACGATCGGCACGCAGCCATACCGCAGGCCGTAAAGCTGGGTGAGGCCGCAGGGTTCGAAGCGCGACGGGATGATGATCGCGTCGCAGCCGGCCTGCATCAGGTGCGACATCGGTTCGTTATAGCCGATCGAGACGCCGATGCGGCCGGGATGGCGGCTGGCGGAGGCAAGCAGCGCACCTTCAAGCGCAGCTTCGCCGGAGCCGAGCACGACGAGTTTGCCGCCCATGGCGACGATCTGGTCTGCGACGTTGGCGACGATATCCATGCCCTTCTGCCAGGTGAGGCGGCTGATGACGCAGAAGATCGGCGCATCGTCATTGTCGAGGTGGAAGAACTCGGCGATCGAGCGGCGGTTTTCCTCGCGGTTCTTCAGCGTCGTCGGGCCATAATGGGTGTGGACGACGGGGTCGGTCGCCGGGTTCCAGACATCGGTATCGATGCCGTTGACGATGCCATGCAAATCGTCGATGCGGGTGGCGATGACGCCTTCGAGCCCCATGCCGAATTCGGGTGTCAGGATCTCGTCGGCATAGGTCGGACTGACGGTCGTGACCGCATGGGCGGTCTGCAGGCCACCCTTGAGGAAGCCGACCGTGCCGTAATATTCGATGCCGTCGACGGCGAAGGCATGGTCGGGTAGGCGCAGGCCGGGAAAGATGTCGGAGCCGAATTGGCCTTGGAAGGCGATGTTGTGGATCGTCAGCACGCTCGGCAGTTCCGGCGTCGGATAATAGCGCATGTAGACCGAGGTCAGCGCCGCTTGCCAATCATGGGTATGGACGAGATCCGGCCGCCAGCCGGGCAGCAGACCGGCGGCGATCTCTGAAGCCGCGAGCGACAGGGCGGCGAAACGACGCCAATTGTCGGGATAATCCTTGCCGAGCGGATCGAGATAGGGGCCGCCCGGCCGGTCGTAATAAGCCGGGGCATCGAGGACGAGGAGATCGAGGCCCTCGTGTTCAACCTCGAGCACGGTTGCCCGCTCACCGAGCAGGTCCGGGAATTCGAGCCTGACGACGGGGTCGCGAATGACCTTCATGACGGCGGGGTAGCCGGGCAGGAGGGTCTTGGTCTCGACCCCGAAGGCTTTCAGAGCAATCGGCAGGGCGCCGGACACATCGGCCAGGCCCCCTGTCTTGATCAAGGGGAAGACTTCGGACGAAACCGAAAGAACTTTCATAAGTCAGATATCCAGCTTGTCGATCATCGGTTGGGTGATCAGGCAGATGCCGCTTTCCGTCCGTCGGAAGCGCTTGGCGTCGAGCTCGGCGTCTTCGCCGACGACAAGGCCTTCCGGAATGACGACGCCATGGTCGATCACCACATTCTTGAGCTGTGCACGCCGTCCGATCTTCACGTTCGGCAGGATGACCGCCCCTTCCAGTTTGGAAAAGGAATTGGCCCTGACGCCGGTGAAGAGCAGGCTCTTATTGAGGCTGGCGCCCGAGATGATGCAGTCGCCCGAGACGACGGAGGAGGTGGCCGAGCCGCGGCGGTCGTCGTCGTCATGGACGAATTTCGCCGGCGGGGTGATCTCGGCATAGGTCCAGATCGGCCAGGACTTGTCGTAGATATCGAGTTCCGGGACGATGGCCGTCAGATCGATATTGGCCTGCCAGTAGGCGTCGATCGTGCCGACGTCGCGCCAGTAGGGCTCGTGTTCGAAATCGGAGCGGACGCAGGATTTGGCGAAGCGGTGGGCGACCGCCTTCCCGTTCTTGACGATATAGGGAATGATGTCCTTGCCAAAATCGCGGCTCGAGTTCGGGTCGGCGGCGTCGCGGCGCAGCGCATCGAGCAAGAACTTGGTGTGGAAGACGTAGATGCCCATTGAGGCGAGCGCGAAATCCGGCTTGTCCGGAATGCCCGGCGGATCGGCGGGCTTTTCGATGAAGGCGAAGATCTCGTCCTTTTCGTTGACATGCATGACGCCGAAGCCGGTTGCTTCCATGCGCGGCACTTCCAGGCAGCCGATCGTCACGTCCGCGCCGGAATCGACATGCTGCTGCAGCATGTATTCATAGTCCATCTTGTAGACATGGTCGCCGGCGAGAATGACCATGTATTCGACGCCGTAATCCTCGATAATATCGATGTTCTGATAAACGGCGTCGGCGGTGCCTTCATACCACTGCGTTTCGGAAACGCGCTGCGAGGCAGGCAGGATGTCGAAGCTTTCGTTTCGCTCAGGGCGGAAGAAGTTCCAGCCGCGCTGCATGTGACGGATCAGCGAATGCGCCTTGTATTGCGTCGCGACGCCGATGCGGCGAATGCCCGAGTTCAGCGCGTTCGACAGAGCGAAGTCGATGATGCGGGCCTTGCCGCCGAAATAGACGGCGGGCTTGGCGCGTCGGTCGGTGAGTTCCTTGAGACGGCTCCCCCTGCCGCCGGCCAGAACATAGGCCATTGCATCGCGGGCAAGTGGCTGAATACGCTTCTCTACCATTTTCTCCTCCCACCAGTCTTAATTTTCAGGTTCAAGCATGATTGTCGCCAAGGGCGGCAGCGTGATCGAGCAGGTGATATTGCCGCCGGCATCGACGGCCTGCACGCGTCCGCCATTGCCCTTGCCGCTGCCGCCATAGATGTCGGCATCGGTATTCAGAATCTCCCGCCAGCGGCCTGCAAGCGGCAGACGTATGAGATAATTCTCGCGATAGACGGGAGTAAAGTTGGTGATGACGACGATCGGCTTCTGGCCCGGGGCTTTGCGCTGCCAGGCGAAGACGGAATTCTCGCTGTCGTCGGCAATCAGCCATTCGAAGCCATCGCCCTCGCAGTCCCGCTCATGCAGGGCGGGCTTGCTGCGATAGGTGAAGTTGAGGTCGCGCACCAGACGCCGCATGCCCTCGTGCATACGGTATTGCAGCAGGTTCCAGTCGAGCGACCGATCCTCGCTCCACTCGCTCCACTGGGCGAATTCCTGGCCCATGAACAGGAGCTTCTTGCCGGGATAGCCCCACATATAAGCGTAATAGGCGCGCAGATTGGCGAACTTCTGCCAGTCGTCGCCCGGCATCTTGGCGATCAGCGAGCCCTTTCCGTGAACGACCTCGTCGTGCGACAGCGGCAGGACGAAATTTTCCGAATAGGCATAGAGGAGGCCGAAGGTGAGCTCGTTGTGGTGGTGCTTGCGGTGCACCGGGTCGCGCTTCATGTAGCTCAGCGTGTCATGCATGAAGCCCATGTTCCATTTGAAGCCGAAACCGAGGCCGCCTTCATGCACGGGTTGCGAAACCTTCGGCCAGGAGGTCGATTCCTCGGCGATGGTCATGACGTTGGAATGCTGGCCATAGATGCGGATGTTGAGGTCCTGCAGAAAACGGACAGCTTCGAGGTTCTCGTTGCCGCCATATTCGTTCGGGATCCATTCGCCATGCTTGCGGGAATAATCGAGATAGAGCATCGAGGCGACGGCATCGACGCGCAGGCCGTCGAGATGGAACTTCTCGGCCCAATAGAGGGCGTTGTTGACCAGATAGGAAACCACTTCGGTGCGGCCGAAATTATAGATCGCCGTGTTCCAGTCCGGATGGAAGCCCTTGCGCGGGTCTTCGTGCTCGTAGAGCGCCGTGCCGTCAAACCAGCCGAGTCCGTGTTCGTCGGTCGGGAAATGCGCCGGCACCCAGTCGAGAATGACGCCGATCCCGACCTTGTGGCAGCCGTTGACGAAACGGGCGAAGCCTTCCGGCTCGCCGAAGCGGGCGGTCGGTGCGTAAAGGCCCGTCGTCTGGTAGCCCCAGGAAGGGTCATAGGGATGTTCTGTGATCGGCAGGAATTCGATATGGGTGAAGCCCATGTCGACGCAATAGGGGATGAGGCTGGAGGCGAGCTCGTCCCAGGAAAGCATGGTGCCGTCCTGCCGGCGCTGCCAGGAGCCGGCATGCACCTCATAGATCGAGATCGGCTGACGGCGCTTGTCGATTTCGCGCCAGTGCTTCAGATGGGCCTCGTCCTCCCAGACCTGCTCCAGCTCGGCAGCGGCGATCGAGGCGGTCTTCGGTCTGAGCTCGCTGCGGCGGGCGAAGGGGTCGGCCTTCAGCGGCAGCAATACGCCGTCGTGGCCGCGGATCTCGAACTTGTAGGCGACGCCGAGCGGTACATCGGGAGCGAAGATTTCCCAGATGCCGCTGTCGGCGCGAAAGCGCATGACGTGGCGGCGGCCGTCCCAGCCGTTGAAATCGCCGACGACGGAGACGCGCTGGGCGTTCGGCGCCCAGACCGCGAAGTGGATGCCCTGGGCGCCGTCATGTTTGATGAGATGGGCGCCCATCTTGTCGAACAGGCGCAGATGTGAACCTTGGCGGGCGAAATAATCGTCCATCGGCCCGAGCACCGGCCCGAAGCTGTAGGGGTCGGTGACTGCCCATTCGGCATCGCCGCGCCGGGCGCGATAGCGCACCGGCTGCAGTTTGGCGAGCGAAACCGGCCCGGCGAAGAGGCCATCAGCGTGGAGCCGATTCAATTCGCCGATGACGCTGCCGTCGAGCGTCATGGCGGTCACTTCTTCCGCGCCCGGGATGAAACACCGGGCAACGAAAGCGTCGCCGGCTTGGTGCACACCTAGAACGGCAAAGGGATTGGAATGCGAACCGGCAAGGATCGCCGTGATTTCATCTGCCGAAATTTCCCAGGAAAGCTTTACTTCAGGGACGGTTTTCGGCGTTTTCATCCGGCTCTCCAGATTTCGTCTGCATATTGCCTGATCGTGCGATCGGAGGAGAACCAGCCCATCCGTGCGGTATTGTTGATCGTCTTCGTGTACCAGGCGGACTGGTTGGTCCAGATCTGATCGACGTCGCGCTGGGCCTGGGCATAGGCGTCGAAATCGGCGGCGACCATGAACCAGTCATGCGAATAGATGCCGTCGATCAGCGCCGCGTAGCGATTACGGTCATCGGGTGAGAAGACGCCGGAACCGATGGCCGAGAGCGCCTGGGAGAGTTCGCGGGATCCCTCGATAATGGCGCGGGGGTTGTGGCCATCGCTGCGGACCTTGGCGACCTCATCGGCCCTGAGGCCGAAGATGACGATGTTGTCTTCGCCGACATTGTCGCGCATTTCGACATTGGCGCCGTCGAGCGTGCCGATCGTCAGCGCGCCGTTGAGGCCGAACTTCATGTTGCCGGTGCCTGAGGCTTCCATGCCGGCGGTCGAGATCTGCTCGGAAAGGTCGGCGGCGGGAACCATGACCTCGGCGAGCGAGACATTGTAGTTGGGCACGAAGACGACCTTCAGCAGGCCGCGCACCGATGGGTCGTTGTTGATCGTGCGGGCGACGTCGTTGATCAGTTTGATGATCAGCTTGGCGTTGTAATAGCTCGGCGCCGCCTTGCCGGCGAAGAGTTTGACGCGCGGCACCCAATCGAGCTCGGGATGCGAGCGGATCTGGTCGTAGAGGGCAACCGCTTCGATGATGTTCAGAAGCTGGCGCTTGTATTCATGGATGCGTTTGATCTGGATGTCGAACATCGCCGACGGATCGAGCTTCACGCCCATCCGGCTGGCGACGAGGTTGGAAAGCGCCACCTTGTTGGCCCGCTTCACCGCGGCGAACTTCTGCTGGAAGCTCGGATCGGAAGCATGCGCCTCGAGCGGGCGCAGCTTCTCGGCATCATCGAGGAACGCATCGCCGATCGCCTCGCGGATCAGACCGGTGAGGCCGGGATTGCACTGCTGCAGCCATCGGCGCGGCGTGATGCCGTTGGTCTTGTTGTTGATGCGGTCGGGATAGAGCTTGTGCAGGTCGGCAAAGACCGTGACCTTCATCAGGTCGGTGTGCAGGGCCGAGACGCCGTTGATCGAGTGCGAGCCGATGAAGGCGAGATTGCCCATGCGCACGCGGCGGTCGCCGCTTTCCTCGATCAGCGAGATCGAACGGATCTCGCTGTCGGAGAAGTTCTTGCCCTTGCGGGCTTCGAGCAGAATCTTGGCATTGATCGCGTAGACGATCTGCATGTGGCGCGGCAGCAGCCGCTCGAACAGCGGAACCGGCCAGCTTTCCAGCGCTTCCGGCAGAAGCGTGTGGTTGGTGTAGGAGAAGGTGCGGCGGGTGATATCCCAGGCCTGGTCGAAATCCATGCCGTGCACGTCACAGAGCAGACGCACGAGCTCGGCGACCGAGACGGCCGGATGGGTGTCGTTCAACTGAATTGCCACCTTGTCTGGCAGCGAGGTGAAATCGTCATATTGCTGCAGGTGGCGGCGCAGAATGTCCTGCAGCGAGGCCGAGGAGAAGAAGAATTCCTGGCGCAGCCGCAATTCCTGGCCGGCAGGGGTAGCGTCGGCAGGATAGAGGACGCGGGTCAGGCTCTCGGCCTTGTTGCTTTCGCGCAGCGCGCCGATGTGGTCGCCGGCGTTGAAGGCATCGAGCAGGATTGGGTCGATCGGCTGCGCTGACCAGAGGCGCAACGTGTTGACGCGTTTTCCCCGCCAGCCGACGACCGGCGTGTCGAAGGCGGCGGCGATAACGCGCTCGGCCGGCTTCCAGACGTAGCGCGGCTGGTCGTCATGGGTGGTGATGAATTCAACGGCGCCGCCGAAACCGATTTCATAGGCGCTCTCGCGCCGTTCGAATTCCCAGGGATTGCCGTGGGCGAGCCAGTTCTCCGGCAGTTCCACCTGCCAGCCGTCGGCCATCTGCTGGCGGAACAGGCCGTGGACGTAGCGGATGCCGTAGCCATAGGCCGGAACATCGACCGTCGCCATGCTTTCCATGAAACAGGCGGCCAGACGGCCGAGGCCGCCATTGCCGAGCGCGGCGTCCGGCTCCAGACCGGCGATGACGTTGACGTCAACGCCGAGGGAGCTCAGCGCATCGCGCACCTCTTCCATCAGGCCGAGGTTCGAGACGGCATCGCGCATCAGGCGGCCGATCAGAAACTCGAGAGAAAGATAATAGACGCGCTTGGCTCCGGTCGCATAGACCTCACGGGTGGAGGCCATCCACTTGTCGATGATGCGGTCGCGCACCACCAGGATCGTCGCTGTCAGCCAGTCATGCGGCTTTGCCACCTTGGCATCCTTGCCGATGCGATAGGTCAGGCGTTCGATGATTTCTTCGGCGAGAATTTCCGGCCTTGAGCTGCGGGGAGCGGGAGAGGGGATAACCGGCTTGGAAACGGTATTCATGGTCAGATCTCGCCAATTTTAATTTTGTATCAGGGTGTTATGCCTGATTTAATCGATTTGTCGCCTGCGCTTGCGACAGTTTATGCATCGTTGGGAAGCACTTGCAACAAAGGATTTGGACAAACGGAAAATTTGGGAAACCGTCATATTCACATTGCCGCGGAGGATTGATTTCAATCGCCTTTCCCGATCTGCTGGCCGGCAGCGACAGCCGAAAGCCGCACCGGGTTGTTCCGGCGCGGCTTTCCTTTGTCCCTTTTTCGTGGCGGTATGCTCAGTTCGTCAGACGTGTCAGCTGAGCGGAGGCTTTCGCACCGATCGCCTTAAAGGCGGCAAGGAGGTCTTCCATTTTTTCAGCTTGGAAATAATGGGAGTCGTCGGAGGCGCAATAATGCAGCAGCGTCTGTCCGCCAGCGGGTGCCATAAAGGCAATCGTATAGATTTCGATGCCCTTGGACTTCGCCGTGTCACATGTTGCCTTGGTCAGGGTGTCATATGAACGGCCGCCGCTGCTATCGTTGTTGTTGTCTCCGTCTGTCATGAAGACGATGTACTTTTTGGGTATTTGGCCAGTCTTCAGCTTATGGGCGGCGTCCTCGGCATCGTTCCCCGCGGCATTTTTTGCCGTCAGGGATGAATAGGCCGTGCTCATCGCGCCGCTCGAATTGGTGCCGCCTCCTGACTGAAGCGCATTGACGTAGCTCGATACACCGGCAGTCCCCCAGGCGAGACTACTGGGTGTATATTGAACGATATCGTAAGAGACTGCGCCAGTGCGTACGTATTGGGCGTTGGGATCGGCGCTGCTCAACTGGCCGAAGAGATTGCCGGCGGCGATCTTCAGCGCCTCTATTTTCGTATAGTAGTTCGTGCGGCTGCCCGTGCAGGTGTCGTAGATGGTCTTGCCGTGCTTGTTCAAATGAGGATTGCAGTCATAGGTGTACGATTCCGTCGGATCTTCCTCGTTAACTGTCGCGGTATCCTCTCCCATCGATCCCGATTTATCGAGCGCCAGATACATCGAGATGGAGCCCTGGGTCTGCGAATGGCCGCCAACAGTGGTGCCGGAAGCCGAGAGGTGTTGCGCGCTGAAGCCGACCGCCTGCATGAGTGGGTTGACCGTGAGGTCGTAACTCGGCGAAACCGTCACTTGGTAGGATGTCGATTTGCCCGAAGTCGTCGTTTGGACATTGACGCTCGTTGTGCTCTTGATGTCGGCACCGCTCTGCAGATAATTCGCCATCTGCCCCGCGACGAAATTCCGGGCGAAGGCTTCGGCCCCAGTCGTTTGGATCGTGCCATTCGCCAGTGCGGTGGCGGTCGCAAGCGCGGCTGAGTCGGCCGCCTCCTGCAATTGCTGTTTCGAGAGGAGCATATCACCGACCTGGATCGCCATGCCGGCAGCGCCGAGAAGAACCGGCGCCAAGATCGCCGTCATGATACCGAAATTACCGCCTCGATCGCTGAACATGCGACGCAGGCAGGGATGCAAAATGGAGGTGCTCATCATGTTCACCCAACTGGAAACCCTGTGAGGTAATTTACGCACGCTGCTTCTTTACGCCGCCCTTACGGCGTCAATAGACTTTTAACGAATCGGCTGATTTTTCCAGTTTTGGGATCATTTCAGCGGGATTACGTCGACCGCCTGAACGGCACGTTGACCGCCGTAGCTTTTCAAAACGCCGATAACGGGAACCACGTCGGAATAGTCCCGGCCATAGGCGACGACGATATGATCCGTGCCGGCAGGGATGTCGTTGGTCGGGTCGAGCTCGATCCAGCCGATCGTCTCGCCGCACCAGGCCCGCACCCAGGCATGCATCGCATCTGCTCCTTCCAGCCGTTCCTTGCCGGGCGGTGGAATGGTACGCAGGAAGCCGGAGACGTAACCGGCCGGGATGCCGAGGCTTCTGAGCGCCAGAATCATGACGTGGGTGAAATCCTGGCAGACGCCGCGCTTCAGCCTGAACGCTTCGAGCGGGGTCGTGTCCACCGTCGTCGCGTCGGAATCGTAAGTGAAATCCTTATTGATGCGGGCGCAGAGCGCATGGGCGATCTGCACGACTGTCAGCCGGGGCGTGACGCAGCTTCGTGCATAATCGCCAATCTCGCGGGCCTGGGTCAGGCGCGGGCTGTCGCCGAGAAAGTGATGCGGTGAATCCGGCGCCAGTGACCAGACGCCTGATATTTCCTCCGGCAGCCCGGCAAGCAGCGGCGAGAAATCGGCGGCGATCGGCTGGCTTTCGACCTGCACACGGGCCTGCATGCGAATGTCGAGCGTCTCATGCGCCGTCCGCAGCATGAAGGAGGTGGCGGGGTGTTGAAAGAAGTCGACGAAATGCGACTGCTCGTCCGGCGTCGGCGAGACGGTGATCGAGCCGGCGACCAGGCGTTGCCGGTTGGCGAGCGACAACGGCATCAGGCGCATGATATGGCGAGCGCCGGAGGCCGGCACGTCGTAGCTGTAACCCATGCGGAGCGAGAGATCGTAAAGCACTGCCGTCACCCGAGATAGGTCTGGGCGAGCAGATCCGAAAGCTGCTCCAGTTCGCGTTCGAGCCGCTGGTAGACCTCGACCCCCATGCCCTCGGGCGTCATCACCGCCAGACCGGAATGAAGCCGCATCGCCTCGCGGTAGAAGGGCGACATCTGCCCATTGATCAGGGCGTTCGGCAATTGCTCGACCTCATGATGGATCTCGTTCACCTGGAAGAGGACTGAGCGGGGGTTGAGAGGGTCGAGCGCCAACAGGTCGGTGACGGTCAGCCGCGCGGTGTTGACGTTGTAGCGGCGGCGATGGGTCATGACGCTGTCGCCGATCTCCAGCAGCATGTCCAGCGCGCCGTCGGGTGCTTCTGGTCCGGACATGTGGCCGAGCAGGCGCGTCATGTGCAGGCCGCGCTCGATATAGCGGCCGAGCGAGAGAAAACGCCAGCCCATGAAGCGGTACATGTTTTCGTGCACGAGGCCGGCAAAGCCGGCGAGCTTGCGCAAGAGAATTGTCATCGCATGACTGGCGTCATCGCCGGCAGTGACGGTGGCGTGAAAGCGGCGGGCGGTCTTGGCGAGATCGTTGAGGGCGAGCCAACCATCGGGCGAGAAGCGGTCGCGGATGTTGCTCGCCGAATAGACGGCGCTGTCGATGTTGCGCAGGAGCCTTTCGGGCACGGGCTCGGCGGTATCGATGTCGACGGCCGCGAGATAGGCGGAGACGTCGGCGAGCAGCGGCTGGCCCGGATCGGCGGCTTCGGCAAAACGCGCATGCCAGGCGCGCAGGATGCGCAGCGCCCCTTCGGCACGTTCGATGTAGCGGCCGAGCCAGAACAGGTTGTCGGCCGCCCGGCTCGGCAGGCTGCCAGGCATGTTGCGGGTGAAGCTGCCTTCTGCCGGCAGCAGCGTGTGGCGCTCGACCGGCTTGTCGCTGACGATCCAGACGTCGGCAGCTGCACCGCCAGACTGCATGGCGATCGCCGAGACGTCGGCGCCGGAGCCGATGCGGGCAAAACCGCCGGGCATGATCTGCCAGCCGTTTGCCGTGCGGGCAGCGAAAACGCGCAGCGACATCGGCCGCGGCACGAGTTTGCCATTCACCCAGGCGGGCGTCGTCGACAGCGTGACGACTTCCTGGCCGACCAGCTTCGGGCCGTCCGAATTCAGCCAGTCGGCGATGGAATCTTTGGCGGTCGCCCGCAGCGACGAGCCGAGCACGGATTCGCCGTTGTCGTCGAAGAAGGGCGCACGGGAATAGGCCGGGCCGATCACCATTTTCTCGATATTCTTGGCGACCTGCTCGCGCTCTTCCTTCTGGCCGCACCACCAGGTGGCGATCGACGGCAGTTTCAGATCCTGCCCCAGCAAATGCCGGCAGATGGTCGGCATGAAGGCTAGAAGCGCCCGGGTTTCCAGAATCCCCGTTCCGAGCGCGTTGACGATGGTGACGCTTTCAGCGCGCAGCGCCTCTACCAGACCGGGCGTGCCGATATGTGAATTCTGGTTCAGCTCCAGCGGGTCGGCAAAGGCTGAATCGAGGCGGCGCCAGAGCACGCCGATCGGCTTCAGGCCGGCGACAGTGCGCACCATGACGCGGCCCTTGACGACAGCGAGATCCTCACCCTCGAGCAGCATGAAGCCGAGATAGCGGGCAATGTAGGCGTGTTCGTAATAGGTCTCGTTGGCCGGGCCTGGCGTCAACACTGCGATGCGGTCGTCGCCCGAATGTTTCATGTCCTGCAGCGCATCACGGAAGGCGCCGAAGAAGGAGGCGAGGCGGTGGACGGGCGTTTCGGCGTAGACATCCGAGAAGGCCCGGGTCGTCGCGACGCGGTTTTCAAGCGCAAAGCCCGCGCCGGAGGGAGCCTGGGTGCGGTCTGCCAGCACCCACCAGTTGCCGTCAGGCCCGCGGCCGATCTCGAAGGCGCAGAAGTGAAGATAGTGGCCGGATGCCGGCCGGATGCCGGCCAGCGGGCGCTGATATTCAGGATTGGCGGCGATCAGCGCCGGCGGCAGGAATCCTTCCTCCACCAGCCGGTTCTCGCCGTAGATATCGGCAATGATCGCCTCCAGCAGGTCGGCGCGCTGGACAAGGCCCGCCGACAGCGCCTGCCATTCGCGTTCATCGATCAGCACGGGAATATGCGAGATCGGCCAGGCCCGTTCGCCGGTGCCCTTGCTGCCATAGGCGCGATAGAAGACGCCGGCATCCCTGAGATAGCGGTCGGCGCGGGCGAAACGCTCGGCGAGATCCTTTTCCGGCATTGCGCCGAGATGCGAGAGGAAACGCTGCCAGACGGGGCGGACTGCGCCCTTATTGTCGACCATTTCGTCGGCGGAGCCGGGAAGCGTCGCATAATCGAAGGCCGCATCCTTGCCGATGCGATCTCCAGCCTCTTCCCTGCGCTCCGCTGCCGGTCTCTTACCCATCAAAACCCAACCTCACCCTCGGCCTATACCCCCGGGGCTTCAAATGCCGGCGGGCCGCCTCAGATCCAGCGTCAGCGGGAATTCAGGCGAACCCGTCTCGGCGCGCGGAATAAACCCGCCCGCCGTATGCCCCCACGGCTCGAAGCGGGCGAGCCGCCTTGCTTCCGCCTCGTTGCCGTTGACCGGGAAGGTGTCATAGGTCCGGCCGCCCGGATGGGCAACATGATAGATGCAGCCGCCAATCGAACGCTTCGACCATGTATCATAAATGTCAAAAGTCAAAGGTGTGTTGATCGGCAACACCGGATGCAAGCCGGAGGCCGGCTGCCATGCCTTATAGCGGACGCCGGCGACCGATACGCCCGACGTGCCGGTCGGCGTCAGCGGCAGGACGCGGCCGTTGCAGGTGACGGTGTAGCGCGCGGTATTGCTGGTTTCGAAGCGTAGCTGCAGGCGTTCGACGGACGAATCGACATAGCGTACCGTGCCGCCGATCGCGCCTTGCTCACCCATGACGTGCCAGGGTTCCAGCGCCTGGCGCAGTTCCAGCTTCGAGCCCTCGTATTCGACTTCGCCGCAGAAGGGGAAGCGAAATTCGAGCTGGGCCTTGAACCATTCCGGGCTGACGTCGAAACCGTTTTGGCGAAGGTCGGCAAGCACGTCGAGGAAATCGGCCCAGACGAAATGCGGCAGCATGAAACGGTCGTGCAGGGTCGTGCCCCAGCGGACGAACTTGCCGTCGACCGGGTTGACCCAGAAGCGGGCGATCAGCGCGCGCACCAGCAACTGCTGGGCAAGCGACATGCGTGCGTTCGGCGGCATCTCGAAGCCGCGGAACTCGATGAGACCCAACCTGCCGGTCGGGCCGTCGGGCGAAAACAGCTTGTCGATGCAGATCTCGGCGCGGTGGGTGTTGCCGGTGACGTCGGTCAAGAGATTGCGGAACAGCCGGTCGACGAGCCAGGGCAGCGGTGGCTGGCCGCGGCCGGGCGCGGCGATCTGCGCCATGGCGATTTCCAGCTCGTAGAGGCTGTCGTGACGGGCTTCATCGATGCGCGGCGCCTGGCTGGTCGGGCCGATGAACATGCCGGAGAAGAGGTAGGAGAGCGAGGGGTGGCGCTGCCAATGGAGGACGACGCTCTTCAAGAGATCGGGACGGCGCAGGAAGGGGCTGTTGTTCGGATTGGCGCTGCCGACGACGACATGGTTGCCGCCGCCTGTCCCGGTATGACGACCGTCGATCATGAACTTATCGGCGCCGAGCCGGGTGGCGCGCGCCTCCTCGTAGATCGCCGTGGTGATATCGACGCATTCCTTCCAGTTCGAGGCCGGATGGATATTGACCTCGATGACGCCGGGATCGGGAGCGACGCGGATGACATTGATGCGCTCGTCCTGCGGCGGCGGGTAACCTTCGATATGGACCGGAAGCTTCAGTTCGGCGGCGGCGTTTTCGGCCGCGGCGATCAGCTCAAGATAATCCTCGATGCGTTCGACCGGCGGCATGAAGACGCAGAGCCTGCCGTCGCGCGGTTCGACCGACATAGCGGTGCGCACGGCGCCGGCGATGTCGCCGAGCGTCTGTTCGATCCGGCTGCGATTGCTCTCGCCGGCTTGGAAGGAGGCTTCCGGCATGGCCCGACCGGCCGGTACAAAAACGTCCGGCAGCGGTTCACGCGGGATCGTCGGATCGGCGGGATAGATATAGGGATAACGCGCCGGGGGCACATAGGGCAGGGTGCCGAGCGGCAGACGATAGCCGATCGGACTGTCGCCTGGAACGAGGAAGATCCTGCCGCGGCGGGTGTTCCATCTCTCGCTGATCCACACACGGCTTTCAGCCGCCCTGGCGTTCCATGCCTGGACCGGAAGGACGTAACCTGTGGGGACGGTCAGGCCGCGGGCAAACACCCGGGCGATACGGTTGCGCTCCTCGGGATCCTTCAGCTTCGAATTCGCCGGATCGACGTTTTCGGGGAGGTTGCCCTCCTTGATGATCCAGTCGGCCGGATCCTCATAGGCCGGCTGCACCATGTCAGGCTTGATCGCCAATTCTTTTGCGATGGCCGTCAGAAACTTCTCGGCATCCTCTGCGGTGACGCCGGTGTCCTTGCCCTCGGCGGCGACCAGATCGAGGTTCTGCCAGACCGGTTTGCCGTCGCGGCGCCAGTAGAGCGAGAAGGTCCAGCGCGGCAGGCTTTCACCCGGATACCATTTGCCCTGGCCGTAATGCAGGAAGCCGCCGGGGGCGAAGCGTTCCTGCAGCCTGCGGATCAGGCTGTCGGCTTTTTCGCGCTTGGCCGGGCCGACGGCGGCGGTGTTCCATTCCTCGGACTGGAAATCGTCGATCGAGACGAAGGTCGGCTCGCCGCCCATCGTCAGATGCACATCCTCGGCTTCGAGGACACGGTCGACTTTCTCGCCGAGTTCGTTGAGCTCATCCCAGCTTTCATCGGAGAAGGGCTTGGTGATGCGCGGATGTTCGGCGACGCGCGAGACCTTCATATCGAAGGCGAATGCGGTTTCGGCCTCGCCGAAATAGCCGCCGGAAATCGGGGCGGCGTTGCGGTAATGCGGCGTTGCTGCAAGTGGGATATGGCTTTCGCCGGTCAGAAGGCCGGAGGTCGGATCGAGGCCGACCCAGCCGGCACCGGGCAGATAGACCTCGGCCCAGGCATGCAGGTCGGTGAAATCGACTTCGGTGCCGGAGGGGCCGTCGAGCGCCTTCAGGTCAGGCGTCAGCTGGATGAGGTAGCCGGAGACGAAGCGGGCGGCAAGTCCGAGGTGGCGCAGGATCTGGACGAGCAGCCAGCTGGTGTCACGGCAGGAGCCCTTGGCGCTTTCCAGCGTCTCTTCCGGCGTCTGCACGCCGGTTTCCAGGCGGATGACATAGCCGATCTGCCGCTGCAGGCGGGCATTCAAACCGACGACCATATCGACCGTCGGCTGGCCCGGCGACCAGTCGAGAGTCGGCAGCAGCGCCTTGAGGCGCGGGCCGGCCGGCTCCGGCGTCATGTAGATCGACAGATCCTCGCGGATGGTTTCAGGATAATCGAACGGCCACTTGGTCGCCTCCTCCTCGACGAAGAAGTCGAAGGGATTATAGACCGTCATATCGGCGACGAGGTCGACCTCGATCTTAAACTCCGTCACGGGGTCCGGGAAGACGTAGCGGGCGAGGTAGTTGCCGTAGGGGTCCTGCTGCAGGTTGACGAAGTGGTTGGAGGGCGTGACCTTCAGCGAGTGGCTGAGCACGCGTGTCTTCGAATGCGAGGCCGGTTTCAACCGGATGATCTGTGGGCCGAGGCGGACCGGTTTGTCGTAGGTATAGTGCGTCAGGTGATAGATGCTGGCTTTGATCGACATATTGCTCTTTTTATCCGGCGCGCATCGTTGTGCGGCTTGCTGTTCCCGAAACCAGTGTGTGCAATGCAGCGAAAGAAAGCAAGGGCGCCCAGGACTCGGCGGCTTTTACCCCGCCTTGGCGAAGGTGACCGCCGCCTTCAGGCCCTTGCCGCCCGCACACGGCTCCAGCGTCAGGGCGGCGTTGAAAAGATTGGCGATTTCTTCGACGATCGGCAGGCCGAGGCCGGCGCCGGGCGCGCCGGAATCATTGCCGCGCGAAAAGCGCTGGCGAACCGCCTCCAGCTTCTCGCTGGGAATACCGGGACCATTGTCCTCGACTTCGAGGCGAACCGTGTCGGCGGCTGCGATGATGCGGACGGTGACCTCAGCCCCCTTGCCGGCATAGGCGATGGCGTTGCCGGCGAGGTTGCGCAGCATCTCGCCGATCAGCAGCGGCTCGGCGCGGACCATGGCCGGGCTTTCGCCCTCGAAGCCGAGATCAATACCGGCGACGGCAGCCGCCGGGATCTGCTCGCCGGTGATTTCCTGAGCGATTGCGGCAAGGTCGATGGCGGAGGCGGTCAGCGCCTCCTTGGCCGTGGCGGCGTCGATCTTCGCCATCAAGAGAAGCTGAGCGAGGATGCGTTCGGCATGCGCCACGGCCTGGTCTCCCTTCAGCGCCGCCGCCTGGGCTTCATCAAGCGAGCCGGCGCGGGCGGAAAGGGCAAGCTGGGTGCGGATGATCGCTAAGGGCGTGCGCAGCTGATGGCTGGCATTGCCGGTGAAATGGCGCAGCGCATCGAGGGCCGATTGCAGGCGGACCATGAAAGAGTTCACCGTATCGACCAGCGGCTCGACCTCGCTCGGCACGGTTTGTTCGATCGGATGCAGATCGTCAGGACTGCGCTCGCCGATGGCGTCGCCGAGCTTGTAGAGCGGGCGGAGCGCCACCGTGACCGATATCCAGACGATGACCGCCGCGCCCAGGATCATGAAGGCGAGACGCAGCGCCGAACGTACGAGAATCGCCTGCGTCAACTGCCGGCGGGCGATGGTGGTTTCGGCGACGGTCACGACGAAGGGCACGGAGCGGATGCCCGTCGAGGCCGAGCGCTCGAGGGTGGCGATGCGGATCGGCTCGCCGCGGAAGCTGTCGTCGGCAAAGGCCGCGGCATTGCCGGGCGTCTTCTTCAGGACCGGCAGGGATTGATAGCCGGTGATGAATTGACCCGGAGGGCCGTCAACGCGGTAGAAGACCCGGTCCTGCGCCGCCGAGGTCAGCATTTCAAGGGCGACATAGGGAATGTCGACCTGCAATGTCCCGTCTTCGGCGACGACGACGCGTTCGGCAATTGCGAGAGCAGAGCCGGCGAGCACGCGGTCGGAGACGATATTCGACGTCTGGACCGCCTCGCGATAGGTATCGGCGAGCGCCAGCGTGCCGATGACGGCGGTCGAGATGAGCAGCCAGAAGAGCAGCCGCCGCCTGAGGGAATAGGCCGCTTTCATGAGGCCTCGGGCAGCTTGTCGAGATAGTAGCCGATGCCGCGGGCGGTCTTGACCGTCAGGCCGTGCGGCGAGAGGCGTTTCCTCAGCCGGCTGACATATTGCTCGATCGCGTTTGCGGAAATGTCGTCGTCGAAGGCCGTCAGCGACTGGATGATCGCCTCCTTGGCCACGACCTTGCCGGCCCGCATGAAGAGGATTTCGAGCAAGCCGAGTTCGCGGGCGGGAATATCAAGAGGAGTGTCGCCTGATGAAAAGGTGCGGGAATTAAGGTCGAAAGAAATGCCGCCGAAACCGACGGTCGCCGAACGCAGCCCGGCCTGGCGGCGCAGCAGCACGCGTACGCGGGCCTCGAACTCGGCAATATCGAAGGGTTTGATGAGATAATCGTCGGCACCGAGATCGAGACCCTTCACCCGTTCTTCCGGCGTGCCGCGCGCCGTCAGGATCAGCACGGCTGCCTGGTTCTGCCGGGCGCGCATGGCGCGCAGCACGTCGAGCCCGTCCATTTCGGGCAGGTTGAGGTCGAGTATCACCAGATCGAAATTTTCCGCCGCGATAACCGCATTGGCGGATGCGCCGTCGTGGACGACATCGACGGCATGGCCGGTGCCGCGCAGGATCGCCGACAGACCGTCGGCCAACGCGATATTGTCTTCTGTGAGCAGGATGCGCACGAATGTTCCCTCTGTTTTCAAAGGAGATTACAAAGGTGGCGGAGCGATGTCATAGCGATTTTCAAAATTCGATGAATGGCCGGGGACGAGATTTCAGCTCCCGGTCCTCTCGATCCGTTCACGTTCCGTCATTGCGATCGCCAACAATTTCCGGAAGCGCGGATCGTCGCGGATGTTGTCGAGGTCGGAATCATTGTTGAACCATTTGATGTGATAGACGGAGCTGTGCGGCAGCAGCTTCTCGAGCAGGTCGATTGCTTGGTCGGTATCGCCGAGGACGGAATAGACGCAGGCAAGATTATACTGGGCGACAATGTCGTCGGGATCGATGGCGATCGCACGGGCGGCCCAGTCGCGGGCCCGCGTCGCATCGCCGAGATGGGCAAGCGCCAGCGCGCCGCGATGGGCCGGGCCGGAGTTTTCGGGATTGAGATTGAGCGCACGTTCGGCGCGCAGCAGGCCGAGTCGTGCCCAGTTTTCTGTATCCACCGGACGGCCGAGCGAGCGGTAGGCCGACATCAGATGGATCGGCGAGACGTAGTCGTCAGGGCGGATTTCAGCGGCGCGGGTGAAATATTGAACGGATTCGGCAAAGTTGCCGCGCATGAAGAAGAAACGGGCGTAATGAAAATTCGCCTCGAAGAGGTTCGGGTCGAGCGTGAGGGCACGTTCGAAGGCGGCCGCCGCCCGATCATCGAGGCCGCTCTGATGCAGGGCCAAGCCATGCGAGGCATGGGCCTCGGGAAGATCGGGATCGAGCTGAAGAGCCCGGGCGCTCATATCGAGGAGGCGCCTCAGCGGCACATCGTCGGGCGCCCAGTCGCGGATCGCAGCGTCGCAATCGGCGATGCCGGCATAAGCCCGGGCATAATCAGGATCGAGTTCCACCGCCTTGCAAAACATGCGTCTTGCGAGTTGCAGGTAGGATTTCGTCCAGCTGTGCGAGAGCTGGCGGCCCCTGAGGTAATAGGTGTAGGCCTCGACATTGGCCGTTGGTTCGTTGGCGATCGCCTTCTTTTCCTCCGGCAGCAGGCGCACCTTCAGCTGGCTGACGATCGCCTGTGTGATCTCGTCCTGGATGGCAAAGATGTCGGTGAGGTCGCGGTCGTAACGCTCGGCCCAGAGGTGGTCGCCATTGGCAGTGTCGATCAGCTGGCCGGAGATGCGTACGCGCTTGTCGAAGATGCGCACGCTTCCTTCGAGCACATAGCGCACACCCAGTTCCTGGGCGAGGCGCTTCAACTTCACCGATATGCCCTTGTAGGTAAAGATCGTGTTGCGCGGCACGACGTGCAGGCTCGAGATCTTCGAGAGATCGGTAATGATGTCTTCGGTGATGCCGTCGGAAAAATAATCCTGATCGGCGTCGCCGCTCATATTTGTGAAGGGCAGCACGGCAATGAAGCAGGTATTGCGGTTCTCAGCGACCAGCCTGGTGGAGGAGGGCGGCGCCAAGGTGACGGTGTAGACCTGAACGGGCTGCCTGATATTCTTCAGCATGTGCTCGCCGATGAATTCGAAGCCGAGATTAAGGCGCGAGCCGATCTGGTCGCGCACGGAGGCCGACACGGCGATGCCGCCCGGTGCTGCGATACGCTCTAGCCTTGCGGCAAGATTGACGCCGTCGCCGAAAATGTCGCCGTTCTCGACCACGACATCGCCGAGATTGATGCCGATGCGGAATTCGACGCGCTCGTCCTTCGGCACGTTCTCGTTGCGGGCGGCCATGCTCCGCTGTATTTCGGCGGCGCAGGCCACGGCATTCACCACGCTCTGGAATTCGGCAAGGATGCCATCGCCGGTGAGTTTGACGATCCGGCCCTTGTAGTCCGAAATACGAACGTCAACCAGTTCGCAGCGATGGCGGTTCAGCGCCTGCAAGGTGCCTGACTCATCAATGCCCATCAGTCGGCTGTAGCCGACGACATCCGCAGCGAGAATAGCGCTCAGTCGTCGTTCCATGACCCCTCCCATGGATCACCCGGAGTATTCTAGTTTTTTATAGAGTTTTTGTTGCGCAGAGTCGTCCCCCGAATAGAAAATTCGGACGGCTTCGACGTTTTCACGCGGCAGCGCACCGTATATCGTCGCCAATCTTCTTCAATACTCTAAAGGGGCGAAGGACGAGATGAAAGCATAATCATTTATGGCTAAACGTGTCGCCAGGCTCGTAACTACGCTATTGCTGCGCCATGCCAATACTTGCCGTCGGGACAATTCACTCGCTGTCCGAATCCGGCGCCCTTGCTCCTCCAGGCATGCTCGGGCATTGTTGCGGTATGAGGAGTATTTTCATTTTGCTGCTGGCGTTCTGGCCGGGTTGCGTCCTGGCCGACCAAGCCTTCTATCCGGCGAAGTCGGGCGATGTCGCCGCACCGGTGCTGACGGTCTATTCTTCGCTCGACGAGCCCTTGGCACAGCCGATAATCCGGGGGTTCCAGGAGGCCAATCCTGATGTCGCAGTCAGATATGAGGACATGCTGACCGGTGAAATCTACGACCGGATCGTCAGGGAAACGGATGCCGGCGGCAAAACGGCGGATTTTGCCTTTTCCTCGGCGATGGACTTGCAGGTGAAGCTTTCCAACGACGGCTATGCGCAGGTCAGCAATCTGCCGATGAGTGCTGCCTGGCCGAAATGGGCGAATTGGCGCAATACCGCCTATGCGCTGACCTTCGAGCCGGCGGTGTTCGTCTATCACAAACCGAGCTTCGCGCACGAGCCGGTGCCGAGCTCGCGGGCCGAACTCGTCGACTATCTGAAGCGCAAGGGCAATGTGGTCTATGGCCGGATCAGCACTTACGATATCGAACGCTCCGGTGTCGGCTTTCTCTTCATGGCGCGCGACCAGGAGCAATTCGGCGACATCTGGTCGGTGATCGGCGCGATGGGCGCGGCCGGCGTCAAACTTTACTCAACGAGCTCGGCGATTCTCGAACGCGTGGCCGACGGGCGTTTCGTGCTCGGCTATAATATTCTCGGCTCCTACGCCGCTGACTGGGCTTCGCGGCACCCCGATGTCGGCATCGTGCTGCCGAAGGACTACACGGTGGTGATGTCGCGCATCGGACTGGTGCCGCAGGCTGCGGCCGAGCCGGAACTCGGGCGCCGCTATCTTGCCTTTTTCATGTCGAAGGTGGGCCAGACGATCATGGCGCGCGAGCTGCAGATCCCGGCCGTCAGCCCGGAGGTGGCGGGGGAAAACACTGCCAATACGTTGCAGGAACTGCTCGGCGCCCAACTTCGGCCGGTGCCGGTCAGTCCCGGGCTGATGGTCTATCTCGACCAGGTAAAGCGTGCGCGGCTGATCGCGCACTGGAACGAGGTTCTGCGGGCGCAGTGAAGAAGGCCAGCCTTCGGCCGGTTCATGACCTCGATACCTGCTACACCTCGGCGGGCTGCTAGCCCAATTACGGCAAAAAAGCGGCTTCTCCTTCTGGATATCTTGCCGATGTCAGCTAGATGACAGGTTGTTGTGGTGGCTTTGGCTACTTCTTCTCCGTGGAGGCGGAGAATTGAAGCCTTGGGAGGCATTCCGCTCGTCATTCAGGACAACTGCGTCCATTGGCCGGCCCCCTCCCGATTCATTCGAGAATAACAAGCGGTTCGCTCAGCCGCCCACGGAGGACACATCGTGAAGCATACGTTCATCGCAACCATTCTCGCAGCCGCCATCGCGCTGCCGGCCTATGCGGCCGACTACACCATCATCGCGCCGGCCGCTCCCGGCGGCGGCTGGGACCAGACGGCCCGTTCGCTGCAGGCTGCGCTGCAGCAGGAGAAGATCGCCGGCAACGTGCAGGTCCAGAACGTTCCCGGCGCCGGCGGCACCATCGGCCTTGCACAGTTCAGCAGCCAGGCCGCCGGCAATCCGAATTCGCTGATCGTCGGCGGCTACGTCATGGTCGGCGCCATCCTCACCAACAAGTCGCCTGTGACGCTGAAGGACGTGACGCCGATTGCCCGCCTGACCGGCGAATATGAAGCCGTCGTCGTTCCTGCCTCGTCCGATATCAAGACGATGGCCGATCTGGTCGCGGCGCTGAAGAAGGATCCGGGTTCGGTTTCCTGGGGCGGCGGCTCGGCCGGCGGCACCGATCACATCACCGCAGGCCTGATCGCCAAGGCTTCCGGCGTCGACCCGACGAAGATCAACTATGTCGCCTTCTCCGGCGGCGGTGAAGCGCTCGCAGCCATTCTCGGCAACCAGGTCACAGCGGGCATTTCGAGCTACAGCGAGTTCGAATCGCAGGTGAAAGCAGGCATGCTCCGTCTCCTCGCCGTCTCCAGCGACAAGCGTATCGACGGCGTCGATGCCCCGACGCTGAAGGAAGCCGGTACCGACGTCAGCATCCAGAACTGGCGCATGGTCGCCGCAGCCCCTGGCCTGTCGGACGACGAGGTCGCCAAGATCACCGCCGACTTCGAGAAGCTGCACGGCTCTGCCACCTGGCAGGAAACGCTGAAGACCAAGGGCTGGGCCGACACCTATCTGTCCGGGGATGCCTTCAAGGCGCAGCTCGAAAAGGACGTCTCCGCCACCGAGGGCATTCTCAAAGAGATCGGACTTGTTCAATGAGCGAGGATAAGACCTCCTCGGCAACCGAGCGCCGCCCTGATCGGGCGGCGTTCATCATTGCCGTTTTCCTCTTCGCCATCGCGGGTGTGATGGCCTGGGATGCAACGCATCTGAAGGCGATCGCACAGTATGCCCGCATCGGTCCGGCAACGGTTCCGGAGGTAGTGGCGTTCGGGCTTTTCTGTCTTGGCGTCTGGACAGTCGCCGAAGCCTGGCGCGGCGAGTTCCCGGAACGAGACAAGCAAGAAGTGGCGCCCGTGATCTGGATCGTCGCCGGTCTTGTCTGCCAGATGCTGCTTCTGCGCATTGCCGGCTTCTCGATTGCGACCGGTATTCTGTTTGCGTTGACGGCACGCGGCTTCGGCAAACACAAGCTCTGGATCTCGCTGCCGATCGGCATCGTTTTCAGCTTCGTCGTCTGGGCGATCTTCTCGCAGCTCCTACAGCTGACGCTGCCGGCCGGCCCGCTCGAACATCTGTTCTTCTGACTGCGCGGGACGTGCTGTCAGCTCTTTTGATTTTTCGCGGCGACCGATTGCGAAGGCACGGACGGGAACGCCGCCTGGGACACCAAGATGAGCACATTCGAATTCCTATGGCAGGGTATCCTGGTTGCGATGCAGCCGATGAACCTGGTTTATGCGCTGGTCGGCGTGACGCTCGGCACTGCCGTCGGCGTCTTGCCCGGCATCGGCCCGGCGCTCACCGTGGCGCTGCTGTTGCCGGCCACCTACAAGCTCGATCCGGGCGGCTCGCTGATCATGTTCGCCGGCATCTATTACGGCGGCATGTATGGCGGTTCGACGACGTCGATCCTGCTCAACACGCCGGGTGAAAGCGCCTCGATCGTCACCGCGCTCGAGGGCAACAAGATGGCGCGGGCCGGGCGCGGCGGACCGGCACTGGCGACGGCGGCGATCGGCTCCTTCGTCGCCGGCCTCATCGCGACGCTCGGGCTCGCCTTCATCGCGCCCTATATCGTCAAGCTGGCGCTGGTCTTCGGGCCGCGTGAATATTTCGCGCTGATGGTGCTCGCCTTCGTCACCGTCTCCTCCGCCTTTGGGGATTCGGCGCTGCGAGGCCTGACCGCGCTGTTCATCGGTTTCGCCCTTGCCATGGTCGGCATCGACCAGCAGACGGGCCAGGCCAGGCTTTCCTTCGGCATTCCCGACCTGCTTGACGGCGTCGAAGTGACGACGCTGGCAGTGGCGATGTTCGCGATCGGCGAGACGCTCTATATCGCAGCGCAGGGCAACCGGGCCGCGGAGCAAGTAGAGGCGGTCAAGGGTTCGCTCTGGATGAACGCACAGGACTGGTCGCGCTCCTGGAAGCCCTGGCTGCGCGGCACGCTGATCGGTTTCCCGATCGGAGCGATGCCGGCGGGCGGCGCTGAAATCGGCACCTTCCTGTCCTACTCGACCGAAAAGCGGCTGGCCAAGAACCCGGAAGAATTCGGCAATGGCGCGATCGAAGGCGTGGCCGGTCCAGAGGCGGCGAACAATGCGTCAGCCGCCGGCACGCTGGTGCCGCTCCTGACCCTCGGCCTGCCGACGACGGCGACAGCGGCGATCATGCTCGCCGGCTTCCAGCAATACGGGCTGCAGCCGGGGCCGCTCCTGTTTGCCACCAATCCGCAGCTCGTCTGGGGTCTGATCGCCAGCCTGCTCATCGCCAACGCGATGCTGCTCGTCCTCAACCTGCCGATGATCGGGCTCTGGGTGCGGCTGCTGACCATTCCGAAGCCGTGGCTTTATGCCGGCATCCTGCTATTTGCGACGCTCGGAACGATCGGCGCCAACCCTTCGGTGTTCGAACTCGGCATGCTGCTCGCCTTCGGCCTGCTCGGCTATGTGATGCGGCTCTTCGGCTATCCGATCGCGCCTGCCGTCGTCGGCCTGATCCTCGGGCCGCTGGCCGAGCAGCAGCTGCGCCGCGCGCTGGCGATCAGCCAGGGCGACGTGACGACACTGGTGATGTCACCGATCGCGGCAGGCCTGCTCATCGTTGCGGCGGCTGCTTTCCTGATCCCGCTGATCCTGCGCATTCGCGGTCGGGGCCAGGTGCTGTCGCAACTGGCGGCAAACGAAGACTAGAAGAAAAAGACAACCTTACCCCTGCCTGGAGGCCGGCCATGGAGACATGCGCCGGCCGCTTCTTTTTGCATGGCTGCGGTGATTTTCCGTGCATTGTCGATTCGCCGGCGCGCCGCCATCTATGAGTGGTCAATCATAGAGCAAGAGGAACAGGATAATGTCCGCCATCCGCAATTCAGTCCACGCCGGCTTCCTGGGCCGCGCATTCGCTGCGCTGAGCGCCGCCAACGCCGTCAGCGCCGCTGTCGAGGCCGGCCGTCGTCCGCGCGCCCGCGACCTCAAGGAGCTTGGCATCGACCCGGCCTCCTTCGGTCAGGTCATCCGCTAAGCCCTTCAAGGCATGCACGAATGAAATAGCCCGCAACCGGATGGTCGCGGGCTTTATTTTTTTGTCGGAGCAATAGCCGCAATGCTGAAGCGCGTTGCGACCTTCCATCGCCTGCCACGTCAGGCGTGCAGTTCTTCCCGCCGGTCGGCGTGATCATCCGCCCTCTCGCGCCTGTTGTGGCGAATGGACGACCAGAGCGACAGACCGATCAAGACCGCGCCGCCGAGGCCGGTGATAACCTCGGGAATGTGCACCAGGGTCTGCGCATACATGATCACCGAGAGGATCAGGATGGCGTAGAAGGCGCCATGTTCGAGGTAGCGGTATTCTGCAAGCGTTCCCTTCTCCACCAGCATGATGGTCATCGAGCGCACATACATGGCGCCGATGCCGAGGCCGATCGCGATGACGAAGAGATTCTGCGTCAAGGCGAAGGCGCCGATGACGCCGTCGAACGAGAAGCTGGCATCCAGCACCTCCAGATAGACGAAGGCGCCGAGGCCGCCCTTGGCGGCTGCGCTCATCGTCTGCTGCGACGCATCGAGTAACTCGCCGACGACCTCGACCGCGAGGAAGGTGAGCAAGCCGTAAATGGCGCAATGGACGAAGACGCTGGCGTCCTCGCCGCCGATCAGCCAGGAGAATACAAGCATCAGCGCCAGCACGAAGGCGATTTCGATGCCCCTGATGGTGGCCGAGCGCGCCATCACCTTTTCCAGGCCGCGAAGCCAATGGATCGTCTTCTCTTGGTCGAAGAAATAGCTGAGGCCGACCATCATCAGAAAGGTGCCGCCGAAGGCTGCGATCGGCAGATGCGCATCGTTCATGATGCGGGCATATTCCTCGGGTTCGCGGGAGGCGAGCACCAGAGCGTCCCAGGGGCCGATGCGTGCGGCGATGGCGACGATCGCCAGCGGAAAGACAATACGCATGCCGAAGACGGCAATGATGATGCCCCAGGTGAGGAATCGTTTCTGCCAGACCGGCGTCATCTCCTTCAGCTTGTTGGCATTGACGATGGCATTGTCGAAGGAGAGCGAGATCTCCAGCACCGCAAGCACGGTGCAGATGAAGAAGACGGTCGCCATGCCGCCGATCGTGCCGGTGGTCTGCCAACCGAGCACGGCGCCGAGAATGAGCCCGAGGGCCGTGACGATGAAAGCCCAGCGGAAATAGCCGAGCGAGGATTTATTGGTCTGGGACTGGTTCATGGCCGCACCTCGCGGCCGCAAAGCTTGGAGGGGATGGAGGTATTATAAAAACGCGGCATACCACAACGGGCATGCTGACGAGGCATGGTGAGCTTTTTCATCGATGAAAAATCCGCCGGCTGAGCTGCAGGCGGTACCGACATCACGAGAGCGCCGTAAAAACTCTCGCCAGAGGGGCCCGGCACCAATGTTCCCCGTAGCCGATGTCTGGAAGGCTGCGGGATAGGCCCTAGGTAATCTACTTCCCCAACCAGTCAAGGCCAAACGCGCCACAGAAAACGGCAAATTTTCGGGAACCATTGGGGGCCTCCGCTCGTTAAACCCTGGTTGAGCTGAAAGGAGGCCGATGATGCACACTTCGACCCATGTTCCCGACAAGCGCACGGAGGCATCCGACCGCATGAAGCGGGCGAGACCAAATCGCATGCAGAAGGCACAGGTACTGCCTCCGCATCATGTCGACCTGACGCTGACGCCCGGCGTCATCCACGACATTCACGTGCCGGCGCATGTGACCGGCGCGGACCTTTCCAAAGGGGGGCCTGACATCAAAGCTCATACGAACACGAAGAAATAACGGCTCTTCCGAAGGCCTCTTCGGCGTGCTGACGGTCGATCTGAAACAGTGTGAGAAACATATGGCAATGAACTTTGTGGCCCGGGATATTGTGATCCGGCACGAAAATGAATGGCAGGCCATCCGCGAGGGGCCCGACAAGCGCATCGAGATCGGCAAACGCAAACAGTCGATCGCTTCGCCCAGCAGCGGCGCTGCATCGGCGGGGAAAAATGAGCCTTCGGCCCAACGTCCGGACTAGGCGAAAGACAAACCTGTGGAGATAGGCGCCCGGCGATGCCGGGCGTTTTGCTGTCCAGAGTATCGGCCCACGTCAAAGATAACGGCCCGCGCCAACCTTTCGGAAAGGATTGGGCAGCGATAATCCCGGCCTCACGGGATTCGGACAGATGGCCAAGACAGCGACACGCGGCCGCCGCAAGGCGCCGGCGAGAGGAAAGAGCAGAGCGCGCGGCGGCGGGTTGCTGCCCTGGGCGGTGATCGGCATTGCCGCGATCGGCGGCATCGTCGCTCACGACAATTGGAAGAGCCTTCAGCCTATGCTTGAACGGCACTCGGCGCCGATCGCAGCGGAAATGGCGGAGCCGAGACCTGTCACCAGGAAGGATGTGCCGCCGAAGCAGGTGGCGCTTGTCGCACCGACGCCGAGAGCCGCGCCGCCGACGCTGCAGGCGCAGCCGCTGCCGCCGGCTGCAATCCCGACGCCGGCCATCCAGCCGGTCAAGGCGGTGCCGGCCCCGGCCTCTCCCGGGGCTCAGCAGACGGCAACGGGCGCCTTCGGCTATTGCGGGCAGGGCGCGCACATCAATTGCGTCGGCGACGGCGGCGTCTTCTGGTACAAGGGCGAAAAGATCGTCATTGCCGATATGGCAAGCCCGGTGGCCGACCAGGCGCGCTGCGATGACGAACGCAGAGTGGCCTTTGCCGCGAAGCTGCGCCTGCTGGCGCTTCTGAACGCCGGCCCCTTCGCCATCGACGCGGCTGGAACGACCGAGCCCTCAGGCGCGCAGCGGATCGTCTCGCGCGACGGGCGCTCTTTTGGCGCGCAGCTGATCAAGGAAGGGCTGGCGCGCAAGCCAGGGGCGGCCGGCGGCGCGTGGTGCGCCGCCTGACGGGAGCTATTTTCCCTTTTTCACCAGCTGGCCGCCGGTGCGGAAGCTGCCGGTGAAGGAGGAGTCCTTGCTTTCGGCGGTGCATTCGATCGCAATCGGCTTGCCGGCGTAGGGATTGCCGAAGGTGCAGAAGCCGGCGACCTTGACCTGGCCGGTCATCTTGTTGCCGACGCCCGTCGTTACCAGGCTCAACGGCAGGCGAGCATTGCCGTTGGAGGCTGGCTTGATGCCGCTGCCATCGCCCTGGAAGCCGAGCGCTTTTCCGTCTGAAGTGAAGATGAAGGTCACCGAACCGTTGGCCAGCGTGACGCTGGCAAGCTCGTTTTTGCAGCCCTTGGTGGCGTCGAATTTGGCGACGACCAGTCTGGCGCATTTGCCGGAAAGCGTAATGACGCCGGGAGCGCCGGGAAATGTCTCCGGCGGGGAGGCCGGCGCGGCGGAGGCTGGCAAGGCGAGGACGGCGGCAACAAAGCCGGCGGCTGCAAGCGCGGATAACTTCATTTCAATCTCAAATCCCATGTCCTGGCGAGGCGAATCACCGCTTCACCTTCGATTGGCCATGGCACGGCTCTGTGTCCGAAATTTGGTTCCATGTAGCATAAAGATTCTGCCGTTCGCCGGGCCAGCCCGCGGAAGGGCGGAACGTCGGTTTGGCTTGCCGGTTAAAAGGTCCGGCAACGGCATGATCTTCCGGACATCGGCAAGGTTCGTGCGTCCGATAGGACGCACGACGCTCTAATGGCCGTGCTCGTCGAGCGCCTGCCGCCTGGACACTTCTGGTCAAGGCGGAATGGGCCTAGGCAGGGAAGTCCAGGCCCATTCTTTCCCGATCGGAGGTCAGTCAGATCAGGAATTTATAGCTGCCGGTCTGGCCGGCAGCCTTGATCAGAACGCGCGCTGCAGGCGGAAGTAGCCCGAGGTTACGTCGTCGGCATTGTCCGGATCGAGGTACTGAACCGAGACCTTTGCGGAGAAGTTGTCGACGATCTGATAGTCGATCGTTACGCCAGCCTTCCAGGCGCTGACGTCGTCGTTGAACTCGCCGGCAGTGATGCCGTAGTTGTCGTAGTACTGAACGGCCGGAGTGATCTTCAGCTTGTCAGTCGCCTTGATGGCGTATTCGGCAGCGATCGCCCATTCAGCCTTGTTGTAGTAGGCGTTCGGGTTGGATGCGTAGACGACTGCGAGGCCTAGCGTGCCGGGCCCGACGGCAACCGTACCCATGGCGCGGACGGCGCCTTCTTCGTTGTCAGTGTCGTAACCCGCAGTGATCTGGTAGCTGAAGATACCGGCCTTGCCGCCGAGACCGACGGCAACGCCGACGTTGTTGGCGGTTTCGCCGTTGTAGAACGGGCTGTCTTCCAGCTCGTCGACGCTGATGCCAGCATAGAAGGCGTCGGTTTCGTATTGATAACGCAGCGAGTTATGCAGCGTTACCGGAGAACCGATATCGTCGGTTTCGCCGGAGAGGCCGTCGTCCCACCAGGAGTAGAACAGACCAGCACGGAAGCCTGCGATGTCGATGTAAGCGGAGTCGAGCTGGGCCTTCTGGGCCGAAGCATTGTCAGCATTGAACTGCATGACGATAACACCGGTCAGCGGACCATATTCGGTGTCGCTCTTGGCGGTGAACTGAACCTGGCCGCGGGTGCGGGCGTCCCAGTCCGAGTCGTTGGCGACGGAACCGCCGCCGCCGGCGCCGATCGAGCTGGCGTTCGGAGCAACGTCAACCTGGAAACGGACGTAGCCGTTGATCTTCAGGCAGGTCTCGGTGCCGGGGATGTAGAAGTAGCCGGTGCCGTAAGCGTCGCAGACGCGAACATAGTCAACCGGTTCCGGTTCGGCGGCGACGATAGCGTCAGCGGCCTGAGCACCGGATACTGCTGCGAGAGCAGCAGCGGAGCCGAGAAGAAGGCTCTTGATGTTCATGGAATAACCTCCAGTTCAGATGCGAGAGGATGAAGACCGTTGCCATCGGCAGTCCCTACGTGTCTTCACCCCGTGTGATCGAAGCGGCACCTTTTTAGCTCGGTGTCTGCCTCGCCGCGGAAGTTACATAAGGGATGTTGGACCGCAACGTCGTTGTCGATCATGACAGCAGGCTACACCGGCTATGTTGCTGAAATAACACGCATTTTGTCACAAGCTTGTCATCTGCTTGTCACAAAAATCATACTTCTGAATTCCGAGCAACGAGGGGCTGAGCACTCAGCAATGGTATGCAATTGACGCTCGAATGAGCGCCTCCTCATATGAGGGCGGCCATAACTGCAATCTACGCGAGTCGGCGCAAGGCCAGGCGACCGGATTGCCTGGACACCGATCAATCGGAGCAAGGGACGGATCTCAATGACTGCGACATCCTCAAGCGGAGACAGAAATCGCCTCGCGCGCTAAAGCACATCGCATGAACCAGCTTTGATGCGACGTGCTTTAAGGACTTTTGAAGTCGTCCCAGAGGATCGCTACCCCAGCCGCGAATATCGTGATCGGAATCAGCCAAAACTTGATGCTGATCGGTTCAACGACATGAAACTGCATGTAACCGAAACCGAAGAGGCCAACACCAGCCAGGGCGAGGCCCAGAATTATGGATATCGCTTTACGTGTCCGCGTCCTTTGCGTCATACGCCCCCTGCGCCAGAGGTCGGATTCGGGCGTACGCCGGTCTTGATAAATAAAATCCCCGAGTCGGAGATCTGTCAATGATGTCAGGGAGATCGGATGGTGGGCGTGACAGGGATTGAACCTGTGACCCCTACGATGTCAACGTAGTGCTCTCCCGCTGAGCTACACGCCCATCCGATGGCGGCGCATAGATCACAAAACCTTCGGAGCCGTCAATAGGCTTTTTTCAGTTTTGTGACGCGCCGCCCGACAAGCCTTACGCGGCAAGCATTTTATTGACCTCGTCGACGAGGTCGCGCAGGTGGAAAGGCTTGGAAAGGACCTTGGCATCCTTCGGCGCCTTCGAATCGGGGTTCAGCGCCACGGCGGCAAAACCGGTGATGAACATCACCTTCAGATCCGGATCGAGTTCGGTGGCCCGGCGCGCCAGCTCGATGCCATCCATTTCGGGCATGACGATATCAGTCAGCAGCAGGGAAAATGGCTCCTCGCGCAGCCGGTCATAGGCGCTGGCGCCATTGTCGTAAGAAAGGACCTTGTAGCCGGCCTTTTCGAGCGCTTTCACCAGGAAACGGCGCATGTCGTTGTCGTCTTCGGCGAGAAGTATCTTCTGAGTCATCAATCCAGACCGCTAATCAATAGGTTTTGGGTGGGCTGCCAGCCGTCTACACTAGTCTTTGCCCGGTAAACAACCGGTGAATTGCCTGTGCGTGATGGTCATCCCTTCTACATAGTATGGACTTGAGGGCGGGCAACTGGCAACATGAACAAAGCAGTCAGTTCATGACATGGTAAAGAGGGCCGAAAGTGCCGGAAATCCGCGAATACGAGCTTTTTGAGGTCCATGAGCCCGTGTCGCAGACCATTCCCTTCGTCTACAACTCCCCCCATAGCGGCCGAATTTATCCACCGGAATTCATCGCCCAATCGAGGCTGGAAGGCATAGCGATCCGCCGTTCGGAGGACCACTATGTCGACGAGCTGTTCGGCTCGGCCGTCGAACTGGGCGCGCCACTGCTCGCCGCCAATTTTCCGCGGGCCTATCTCGACGTCAATCGTGAGCCCTACGAGCTC
This sequence comes from Rhizobium sp. YTUHZ044, assembly GCF_051123975.1. Taxonomy (NCBI): domain Bacteria; kingdom Pseudomonadati; phylum Pseudomonadota; class Alphaproteobacteria; order Hyphomicrobiales; family Rhizobiaceae; genus Rhizobium; species Rhizobium sp. YTUHZ044. The sequence continues at coordinate 3,682,664 of NZ_CP101426.1, read as the reverse complement.
GATCCCAGGATGTTCGACGGGCTGCTGCCGCCCTATGCCAACATCAATTCCCTGAGGGTTGCCGGCGGACTCGGGACCATTCCGCGCATCGTTGCCGAGAACATGGAGATCTACGCACGGCGGCTGCCGGTGCAGGAGGGGCTCGATCGGGTCGAGGCAGTCTACAAACCCTACCACGCGGCGCTGCGCCGGCTGATCGCCCGCACCCATGTGCAGTTCGGCTTCGGCGTTCTGATCGACTGCCACTCGATGCCCGGCAATGTGCGGGTCGCGGGCTGCACCACGCGGCCCGATTTCATCGTCGGCGACCGGTACGGCACCAGCGCTTCGGCCGAACTTTCACGCGCCGCCATCGCCATCCTCGAGGAAATGGGGTTCGCGGCGATCCGTAACAAGCCTTATGCCGGTGGCTTCATCACCGAGCATTACGGCCGTCCCTCGCGCGGTCTGCACGCGCTGCAGATCGAAGTGAACCGGGCGATCTATGTCGACGAGGTGACGCTGGAGAAGCGCGAGGATTTCGCCGCGGTGGCCGACGCCGTCGCGGCCTTCATGCGGCAGATGGCGGATTATGTCGAAAAATTTGCCGGCGATCGAGCGCTGGCCGCCGAGTAAACTGCTTTCCTGATTCTCGACCTGCCTCCCCAGGTCAAAAAAAACCGCGCTTGTCAGCGCGGCTAAGTCTAGGGAGGAAACACCCAAGGAGGGTATTTACAGTCAGAAGACTGTAACGACGACGCTACTATTGCATTGCACAAATGTCAAGCAATATATTGCGCTGCGATATCTTTGGGCAATTCGCCTGACGTTGCCCGCTTCGTTTGCATTCCCGCTCGTTTTCGCTATGAAAGCGCATTCCCGCTAGCCAAACGGTGTCACCATGCTTCCTGACCGTTCATTCTTCAATCGTCTGGCGGAGGTCGCCCGCGCCGAGACGCTGCCGCGCTTCCGCTCCGGCCTTGATGTCACGAATAAACTTTCTTCCGGCTTCGATCCGGTGACGGAAGGCGATCGGGCGGCCGAGTTCGCCATCCGGGCGCTGATCGAGGAGAATTTCCCCGACCACGGCATTCTCGGCGAGGAGCACGGCGATGTCGGGCTCGACCGGGACTATGTCTGGGTGATCGATCCGATCGACGGCACGCGCGCCTTCATATCGGGCGTGCCGGTCTGGGGAACGCTGATCGGCCTGCAGAAGGAAGGCCGGGCCATCATGGGCATGATCGAGCAGCCCTTTACCGGCGAACGTTATTTCGCCGACGAGAACGGCTCGATCTATACCGGGCCGGAGGGTGAGCGGCGGCTGGTGACGCGCCAGTGCGAGGCGCTTTCGAGCGCCATTCTGTTCACGACCTCGCCACATCTCTTCGCCGGCGGGGAGATTGAGAAGTATCGGGAGATCGAGGGGCAGGTGCGGCTCTTCCGCTATGGATGCGACTGTTATGCCTATGCGCTGCTTGCCGCCGGCCATATCGATCTCGTCATCGAAAACGGGCTGAAGCCCTATGACGTCGGCGGCATCATTCCCGTCATCGAGGGGGCGGGCGGCTTCATCACCACCTGGGACGGCGAACGGCCGGAAAACGGCGGCTCGATCATCGCCGCCGGCAGCCGCGCGGTCTACGAGCAGGCAATCGCCATCCTGCAGCGCTGAACCCGGGCTCGGCAAAGCCGATGCCCCAGGCCGGCAAGGCCGATTCCGCTGGCGGCGCGGTTGATCCGGCTCACGTGCCGAGGGCGGCGACATCATGATTTTCCTCGGCATCGCTGCCGGGGATGAAGGCGTGGAAGGCCGCCAGCGCCGCGGCGCGATAAATATCCCGTTCCTGGAAGATCTCATGACGGGCGCCGTTGATCGGCACCAGCTGGCCGGCGCGGAAATAACGCGAGAGCCGCTCCTGTGCCGTGTAGGGCACGACGCCATCACGTGTCGGGGCGATGACGATGGTCGGGATGGTAATCGAGAAAAGATGGTTGGGCGAGGTGACCCGGTCCATGGTCCGGAAGGCTTCGGTCAGCCAGCGGGCCGTCGGCGGCCCGAGCGTCAGTTCCGGATGGGCCTTCATCATCGCAATATTGCGCTCGAAGCGGGTTTCGTCTGAGGTCAACGGATTGTCGCGGAATTCCGACTCCTTCAGCTTCGAGGTCAGCGGCATGAAGCCGAGGCCGGCGGCCGTCAGCGCGCCGGCGAGGGTGCGGATGACGCGGGGCGAGGCCGACTGGCCGGTCAGGCCGATGAAGGGAGCCGATAGCACCATGCGGTCGATGCGGGTGGTGAGATAGGGGGCGGCCGACAGCGCGATCAGTCCGCCGGTGGAATGGCCGAGCAGGTAGAACGGCAGGCGGGTATCCGGCAGCACTATCTTTTCGAGGAAGGTGTCGAGATCGCGCTCGTAATCGGAAAAGCGGCGGATATGGCCGTGATTGCGGCGCTTCAGGAGCCGCGACGAACCGCCCTGGCCACGTAGGTCGAAGGTCGCGACCCAGAGGCCTTTGCCTGTCAGGTCGCGGATCGTCTCGAAATATTTTTCGATATATTCGTTGCGGCCATGGATGATGACGACCGTGCCCTTGGCGACCTGGGCGCCAGAACGGAAAACGGCGTAACGCAGCCGGTGACCGTCATGGGTTTCGAAGAACCCTTCGGTGCGGTTTTCCGGGGCAGGATTGTCGGGCGTCGAATAGAGAACCTGATCCATCACTTACCTATGCGCCGCTGCTGAATGCTTCCCTATCAGGGATAGCGCATGGCGCCCGGCTTGGAAAGCGGGGGAAAAAGGGCCGGCGGGAGCGTGAGGGCGCTCGCGGCCGGCCCAAGTTTAGACTGAAGAAGAAGGGACGATGCACTTCAGTCATCGGGGCCAGTGTCACCCGACATCGTCATTTCTAGGCAGGCATGTCTGAACGCCTTCCGAACCGGCCGTTCACGCGCGGTTCACGGCCGGCCGAGGGGGCCTCGAAAAGGTCTTGAACTCCTCGAATCGCGTCACCATCTCCATCCTGCGGGTGCCAAAGGGGCCCGCGCAACCGTCCCGAGACCGCCAAGATGGGGTTTCAGGGCACCTTATCGCAACACGTCGCTTCCCTAGGAGGACATCATGCGTCACGTAGACTTCTCTCCCCTCTATCGTTCGACGGTCGGTTTCGACCGCCTCTTCACCATGCTCGACAGCCTTGCTCAGCCGGAGCAGGCGCAGACCTATCCGCCCTATAATATCGAGCGCACCGGTGAAAACACCTATCGCATCACCATGGCGGTCGCCGGCTTCGACGAGACCGAGCTTTCGATCGAAGCTCATGCCCATGTGCTGTCCGTGAAGGGTGAAAAGAACGAGGAAACCGCTGAAGGCGGCGAATTCCTCTATCGCGGCATTGCCAAGCGCGCCTTCGAGCGCCGCTTCCAGCTTGCCGATCACGTCGAGGTGTCAGCCGCTTCGCTGAAGAATGGCCTGCTTCACATCGATCTTCTGCGCAACATTCCCGAGGCCATGAAGCCCCGCAAGATCACGATTGCCGCCGAGCCGGTCGAGGCTCCGAAGGCGATCGAGGCGCAGGTCGTCAACGGTTAACAGCTGTCCTTCAGGGACAATGGACGGCGCTCCGATCGGGGCGCCGTTTTTTTATTGCCGAACATCTTATTGGCGTTCAGGCCGGGCTGGCGGCGTCCTTCATTTGCTGTTCCGTTACGCGCCGGGCTGCTGCTGCGGCATATTTCTGGGCGATGACGGCGCAGACCATCAGCTGAATCTGGTGGAAGAGCATCAGCGGAAGCACGATCGCCCCAATCGATTGGCCGGCGAAGATGACGTTTGCCATCGGAACGCCGCTTGCCAAGCTCTTTTTCGAGCCGCAGAAGGTGATGGTGATCTCGTCAGCCTTGTCGAATCCCAGCCAGCGGCTGCCGAACATCGTCAAGACAAGAACAAACGCCAGAAGCACGACGTCGGCGACGACGACAACGGCGATGTCGGCAATCGAGAAAGTGTGCCACAGTCCTTCGACGATCGCCGTCGAGAAGGCGAGATAGACCACCATCAGGATCGAGCCGCGGTCGACCGGCATGAGAATCTTCTTCTTGGCGCGAATCCAATCGCCGATCCAGGGCTGCAGGATCTGACCAACGATGAAAGGCGCAAGCAGCTGCAGCAGGATCTGCCGAAGCGCGTCGAAGGAGAAGCCGCCATGGCCGCCGACGGAAAAGAGCAGGCCGACCAGCAGCGGCGTCAGGAACATGCCGAAAATGTTCGAGGCCGAGGCCGAGCAGATCGCGGCGGGCACACTGCCGCCCGCCATCGAGGTGAAGGCGATCGACGACTGCACCGTCGACGGCAGCACGCAAAGGAAGAGGATGCCGAGGTAAAGCGGCCGTGGCAGGATCGCGTCGGGGATGAAGCCGAGTCCGAGCCCGAGCAGCGGGAAGATGCCGAACGTCGTCAGCAGGATGACGAGATGCAGCCGCCAGTGCAGCAGACCAGCAATGACGACGTCACGGGAAAGGCGCGCGCCGTGCAGGAAAAACAGCGCCGCGATGGCCATATCGGTGGCGACGCCGAAATAATCCGCAAAACTGCCGCTCGCCGGAAACAGGGAGGCGAGAATGACGGTGCAGACGAGCAGGATCGTGAACGTATCTGGCAGAAAGCGGCGCATGACGGTCTCGCAGCAATAAAGTAACCGTTGTTCTGTCGTCCATTATGATCCAGGATGCAAGAAATAACAGTTATCGAGATGCTGGATTATGCTGGACCTCGCGCAGTTGCGCAGTTTCGTTACCGTCGAACAGATGGGCAGTTTCACGCTTGCTGCGGAAAGGCTGGGCCTCGGGCAATCGACGGTCAGCCAGCATATCCAGCGGCTGGAGGCGGCGCTCGGACGCAAGCTGCTCGCGCGCGACACCCACAAGGTGATGCTCACCGGTGACGGCGAGGCGCTGCTTTCGCATGCGCGCGCCATGCTTTCGATCGAGGGGCAAGTGCAGGCGCTGTTCAAGAGCAACAGCCTGCGCGGCAGCCTCCGGCTCGGCGTGTCGGAGGATTTCGTCACCAGCCAGCTGCCAGCAGTGCTGGAGGATTTCGTTCGCTCGCACCCGTCCGTCGACCTGGAACTGACGGTGGCGCTTTCAGGCGTGCTTTATGAGATGCAGGATAATGGCGAAATCGATCTGGTGCTCGCCAAGCGCCGGCTTGGCGATGCGCGCGGAAAACTGGTTTATCGCGAGCCGCTCGTCTGGCTGGCGCGCGATCCTGAACGAGTGCTCGCCTCCGGTCCATTACCGCTGATCGCTTTCCCACCGCCGAGCGTGACACGGGCGATCGCCCTGGAAGCACTTGGGCGCAATGGCGTGCCGTGGCGGATCGTCTGCACTTGCGGCAGCCTGAGCGGGCTGACGGCAGCGGCGCGAGCCGGAATGGGCATGCTGGTGCAGCCGCGCAGTATGGCTCCGTCCGGGCTGAAAGAAGTTGCTGCGGGAAAATTGCCGGTGCTCGAGGATGTGGAATTCGTATTGGTGCCGCGCACGGGTGCGGATCAGGCGCTGGTCTCGGCACTGTCCGACGATATTCTCCAAAAGGTCAGGGGGCTGAGGTCCGCATGACCCACAGCCGTCACGGGGAAACCTGACCGGCAGGCAGGCTCGTCCGGTCGTCGATCAGGCGGCCAGGCATCTCAGGAAGCCATCCACGTCTGCTTCCGTGGTTGCGAAGCTGGTGACGAGGCGGATCAAGCTCTCGCTTTCAGAAACGAGTTCGGGTGCTGCCGCAGGCGCCGGCCATTCATAAAATTTCGCGCCTTTTTCCTCTGCTGTTCTTGCAGCACTCTTGCTGATGACGGCAAAGACCTCGTTGGTCGCGGTCCGCCAGGCGAGGCGCCCGGCGCTGCTGGCGGCAATACCGGCGCGCAGCCTGTCGGCCATGGCGTTCGAATGGCGGGCGAGATCGAGCCAGAGGCCATTTTCGAAATAGGCGTCGAACTGGGCTGCGATGAAGCGCGACTTGGAGAAGTGCTGGGCAGCGCGCTTGCGGATGAAGGGCATTTCCTTTGCCTGATCGGGATTGAAGAAGACGATCGCCTCCGCGCACCAACAGCCGTTCTTGGTGCCGCCGAAGGACAGCATGTCGACGCCGCGCTTCCAGGTCATCTCCGCAGGGGTGGCATCGAGTGCGATCAGCGCGTTGGCGAAGCGGGCGCCATCCATGTGGAGCGGCAGGTTGCGCTTCCTCGAGATGGCGGCGATCTCGCCGATCTCCGGCAGTGAATAGACGGTGCCGATCTCGGTCGACTGGGTGATGGTCACAGCGCTGGCGCGGCCATGACGGAGGGCATCCTCGGGAAAGTGCGCGATTTTTGCCGAAAGCTTTGCCGGATCGATCTTGCCGGCTTCGCCGTCGACGGCCATGAGGCGGGCGGAGCCGGAGAAGAATTCCGGCGCGCCGCATTCATCTTCGATCACATGGGCTTCCGAATGGCAGAAGGTAATCCCGCCGGGGCGCTGGACGCTCGCCAGCGCCAGGGAGTTGGCGGCCGTGCCGGTGGCGACGAAGAAAACGGAAACCTCACGCTCGAAGATCTCGCAGAAGCGGGCCTCGACCTTTTTGTCGAGATCACCGGCGCCATAGGCCGGAGCAAAGCCGGCCGATTCCGCAAGCAGGCGTTCGGCAATGGAACGGTGGGCGCCGGCCCAATTATCGGAAGCAAAGAACATGGCTAAGACCGTGGGGGAGTGGACGGAGAGTTGGGAGGTTTCGAAGCGGACCTTACGCCAAAGCTTCACGGGATCAAGGCTATCGCCCCTGATGCATCACGAAAATTGAATTACGCAATCAATAAAAAGAATGACGCGTCGGTGCGTAATTTTATTTCTCTAATGGGGTTTATCTGGCAATCTTCCTTCGCAAAATCACGTTTTTTAACGTAACGCTCTTGCGGACCGGGATCGTTTCTGGCATAGAACTGGTGAATTAGGACAGTGTTGCTGTCCTATTTTGGCCCCTGGGGCCGAAGAGGCGCCGAAAACCCTGGCAGCGACGGGCTTTCACGCTATAGTTCTTCCAAGCGTCAAGCCCCAGGCGGCGCGCGGAGGCGAATGGCAGGCGCGGAACGCGGCGGTTTGCTTTCCCTTAAAGCAGATGTCTGCGGCCGATCTTCACAATGCAACAGCGCTGTCATGCGACGGACCTATTTTCGGGTTGCGGCGCGAGACGAAGAGCCGCCCGCGGCCCCGCGGGCTTCGACAGGAGGAAAGACGATGACGAAGACGCCATCCATGGAATTTGACCGGTTTGCTGCTGCAGAGGTGCGCGCGACGGCCAAGACGTCCAAATCCGCGTCCGGCCTGCCGAAGAAGCAGGGGCTTTACGATCCTGCCAACGAGCATGACGCTTGCGGCGTTGGCTTCGTCGCCCATCTGAAGGGCGAGAAGTCGCACCAGATCGTCAAGGACGGCCTGTTCATCCTCGAAAACCTGACGCATCGCGGCGCCGTCGGCGCCGATCCCCTGATGGGCGACGGCGCCGGCATCCTGGTGCAGATCCCCGACCGTTTCTTCCGCGAGGAGATGGCGGCGCAGGGCATTACCTTGCCGCCGGTTGGCGAATATGGCGTCGGCCATATCTTCATGCCGCGCGACCAAAAGCAGATCGAGCACTTCAAGAAGGTGATCAAGGACGTCGTCGTCGAGGAAGGCCAGGTCTTCATCGGCTTCCGCGACGTGCCGGTCGACAATTCCTCGCTTTCCAAGGCGCCTGATATTGCCGCGACCGAGCCGCATCATGTGCAGGTCTTCATCGGCGCTGGGGAAGATGCCGAAAACAACGACGAATTCGAACGGCGGCTGTTCACGCTGCGAAAGGTCATCTCCAACCGGATCTATGACGAGTTCGAGGGTGAGGAGAGCAATTTCTACCCGGTGTCGCTGTCGTCGGCGACGGTGGTATACAAGGGCATGTTCCTGGCCTATCAGGTCGGCGCCTATTATAAGGACCTGTCGGATCCGCGTTTCGAAAGCGCGGTCGCTCTCGTGCATCAGCGCTTCTCGACCAACACCTTCCCGTCGTGGAAGCTCGCCCACCCCTATCGTATGGTCGCCCATAACGGCGAGATCAACACGCTGCGCGGCAACGTCAACTGGATGGCGGCGCGCCAGGCCTCGGTCTCTTCGCCGCTGTTCGGCGAGGACATCTCCAAGCTCTGGCCGATTTCCTACGAGGGACAGTCGGACACGGCCTGTTTCGACAATGCGCTGGAATTCCTGGTGCGCGGCGGCTACTCGCTCGCCCATGCCGTCATGATGCTGATCCCGGAAGCTTGGGCCGGCAACCAGTCGATGGCGGCCGAACGCAAGGCATTTTACGAATATCACGCCGCGCTGATGGAGCCGTGGGACGGACCGGCGGCGGTCGCCTTCACCGACGGCCGGCAGATCGGCGCCACGCTTGACCGCAACGGCCTCAGGCCGGCGCGCTACCTCGTCACCGATGACGACCGTGTCATCATGGCGTCCGAGGCCGGCGTGCTGCCGGTTCCGGAAGAAAAGATCATCCAGAAGTGGCGCCTGCAGCCGGGCAAGATGCTGCTGATCGACATGGAAGAGGGCCGCATCATCTCCGATGACGAGGTGAAGTCGCAGCTTGCGACGGCGCATCCCTATCGCAGCTGGCTCGACCGCACCCAACTCATCCTCGAAGACCTGAAGCCGGTGGAACCGCGGGCGCTGCGCCGCGATGTATCGCTGCTCGACCGCCAGCAGGCCTTTGGCTATACGACCGAGGATACCAAGATCCTGATGTCGCCGATGGCGACGACCGGTCAGGAAGCGATCGGTTCGATGGGCACCGATACGCCGATCTCGGCGATGTCAGAAAAGCCCAAGCTGCTCTACACCTATTTCAAGCAGAACTTTGCGCAAGTGACGAACCCGCCGATCGATCCGATCCGCGAAGAGCTCGTCATGAGCCTCGTCTCCTTCATCGGCCCGCGTCCGAACATTCTCGACCATGAGGGTATGGCGAATGCCAAGCGCCTGGAAGTGCGTCAGCCGATCCTGACCAATGGCGATCTCGAAAAGATCCGCTCGATCGGCCATACGGAAGACCGTTTCGATACCAAGACGCTCGATTTCACCTATGATATCGAACGCGGCGCTGCCGGCATGCCGGAGATGCTCGACCGACTCTGCGAACGCGCGGAAGCGGCCGTCAAGGGCGGCTACAACATCATCGTGCTTTCCGATCGCCAGATCGGACCTGATAGAATCGCCATTCCGGCGCTGCTCGCAACGGCTGCCGTCCACCATCACCTGATCCGCAAGGGGCTTCGCACGTCGGTCGGCCTCGTCGTCGAAACCGGTGAGCCGCGCGAAGTGCATCATTTCTGCCTGCTCGCCGGCTACGGCGCCGAGGCGATCAACCCCTATCTCGCCTTCGACACGCTGCTCGACATGCATGCCAAGGGCGAGTTCCCGAAGGAAGTGGATGCCTCCGAAATCGTCTACCGCTACATCAAGGCGGTCGGCAAAGGCATCCTCAAGGTCATGTCGAAGATGGGCATCTCGACTTACCAGTCCTATTGCGGCGCGCAGATCTTCGACGCCATCGGCCTCTCGTCCGACCTGGTCGACAAGTATTTCTTCGGAACGGCGACGATGATCGAAGGCATCGGCCTCGAAGCGATCGCCGAAGAGACCGTCGCGCGCCATACCGCAGCCTTCGGCAAGGATCCGTTGCTGGCGACAACGCTCGATATCGGCGGCGAATATGCCTACCGCATGCGCGGCGAAAGCCATGCCTGGACGCCGGATGCGGTTGCAGCTCTTCAGCATGCCGTGCGCGGCAATGCCGAGGATCGCTACCGCGAATTCGCCGAGATGGTCAACAATTCGGCGCTGCGCATGAACACGATCCGCGGGCTCTTCAGGATCAAGAGCGCCGAGGCGCTCGGCCGTAAGCCGGTCTCGATCGATGAGGTCGAGCCGGCCGCCGATATCGTCAAGCGGTTCTCGACGGGGGCAATGTCCTTCGGCTCGATCTCCCGCGAGGCGCATACGACGCTGGCGATAGCCATGAACCGGATCGGCGGCAAGTCGAACACCGGCGAGGGCGGCGAGGAGTCCGACCGCTACATGCCGCTCTCCGATGGTTCGATGAACCCGGAGCGTTCGGCGATCAAGCAGATCGCCTCGGGCCGCTTCGGCGTCACCACCGAATATCTGGTCAATGCCGACGTGCTGCAGATCAAGGTGGCGCAGGGCGCCAAGCCCGGCGAAGGCGGTCAGCTGCCGGGCCACAAGGTCGACGCGACGGTCGCCAAGACCCGTCATTCGACGCCGGGTGTGGGCCTGATCTCACCGCCGCCGCATCACGACATCTATTCAATCGAGGATCTGGCGCAGCTGATCTACGATCTGAAGAACGTCAATCCGACGTCCGACGTGTCGGTCAAGCTGGTCTCCGAAGTCGGTGTCGGCACGGTTGCGGCGGGTGTCGCCAAGGCGCGCGCCGACCACATCACCGTCGCCGGCTTCGACGGCGGCACCGGTGCCTCGCCGCTGACCTCGCTCAAGCATGCCGGCAGCCCCTGGGAGATCGGCCTTGCCGAAACCCAGCAGACGCTGGTGCTGAACGGCCTGCGGTCGCGTGTCGCACTGCAGGTGGACGGCGGCCTCAAGACCGGCCGCGACGTCATCGTCGGGGCGCTGCTCGGCGCAGACGAGTTCGGTTTCGCCACCGCGCCGCTGATCGCGGCCGGCTGCATCATGATGCGCAAGTGCCATCTCAACACCTGTCCGGTCGGCGTAGCGACGCAGGATCCGGTGCTGCGCAAGCGCTTCAAGGGCACGCCGGAGCACGTCATCAACTACTTCTTCTTCGTCGCCAACGAAGTGCGCGAAATTCTCGCCTCGCTCGGGTTCACCCGGCTTGACGACATCATCGGCGCATCCGAGCTGCTGGAGAAGGATGAGATGCTGGCGCACTGGAAGGCCAGGGGCCTCGATTTTAGCCGCATCTTCCACAAGGTCGATGCCGCCAAGGAAGAGACTTTCTGGACGAGCCGGCAACAGCATCCGATCGACGATATTCTCGACCGCGTTCTGATCGACCAGGCACAGCCGGCGCTGACGGACAAGACGCCCGTCGCCTTCGAGGTCGGCATCAAGAACGTCGACCGTTCGGCGGGCGCGATGCTGTCGGGCGAAGTCGCCAAGCGTTACCGCCATCGCGGGCTGAAGGAAGATACGATCAACGTGACGCTTCGCGGTACGGCGGGGCAGAGCTTCGGCGCCTTCCTGGCGCGCGGCGTCACCTTCAACCTGATCGGCGACGGCAACGACTATGTCGGCAAGGGACTTTCGGGCGGCAAGATCATCATTCGGCCGCCGGAGAACTCGCGGATCGTCGCCGAAAATTCGATCATCGTCGGCAACACCGTGCTTTATGGCGCGACCGAGGGCGAATGCTATTTCCGCGGCGTCGCCGGCGAGCGTTTTGCCGTGCGCAACTCCGGTGCGATCGCCATTGTCGAGGGGGTCGGCGACCATGGCTGCGAATACATGACCGGCGGCGTTGTCGTCGTGCTCGGCGCCACGGGCCGCAACTTTGCGGCCGGCATGTCCGGCGGCGTCGCCTATGTGCTCGATGAAGCCGGCGATTTCGCCAGCCGCTGCAACATGGCGATGGTCGAACTCGAGCCAGTGCCGGAGGAGGACGACATGCTGGAGAAGCTGCATCATCACGGCGGCGATCTCATGCACAAGGGACGTGTCGACGTCTCAGGTGACATGACGCGCCACGATGAGGAGCGGCTCTACCAGCTGATCTCCAATCATCTGCACTATACGGGCTCCGCCCGCGCCAAGCAGATCCTCGACAGCTGGGCCGACTACCGCCCGAAGTTCCGCAAGGTCATGCCGGTCGAATACCGTCGTGCGCTCGAGGAAATGGAGCGCAGCCGGATGGGCATCGCCGCGGAATGATTTGAACCGGAGCATCCGCCACCTGCCGATCGCAGGTGGCGGATGACGGAAACATCTCGATGACTCGTGATGATCATGACGACGGCGGAAAGCCGTCCGGATCGCGCGGCGTCCTTCAGGAGATCTGTTCCAATGACGGTCAAGAGAAGCAACCCGCCCGGATTGCCGGGGACTGACGACAGACAACTGGCCGCAGTGAGGCGGTCATGAGGGTAAGGGACGAAGAAATGGGTAAGGTTACAGGATTTCTGGAAATCGACCGGCAGGTGGCGAAGTACCAGCCGGCGTCGGATCGCATCCGGCATTTCCGCGAGTTCACGATCCCGATGTCGGACCCGGAAGTGCAAAAACAGGCCGCGCGCTGCATGGACTGTGGCATTCCCTATTGTCACGGGCCTACCGGCTGCCCGGTTCACAACCAGATTCCGGATTGGAACGACCTCGTCTACAACAACAACTGGGAAGCGGCGATCCAGAACCTGCATTCGACCAACAACTTCCCGGAATTCACCGGCCGCGTCTGCCCGGCTCCCTGCGAGGAAGCCTGCACTTTGAATCTCGAGGATGCGCCGGTCGCCATCAAGACGGTCGAGCAGGCGGTCGCCGACAAGGCCTATGAACTCGGCTTCATCAGGCCGCAGCCGGCCACGGTCCATACCGGCAAGAAGGTCGCCGTCGTCGGCTCCGGCCCCGCCGGCATGGCGGCTGCCCAGCAGCTCGGCCGCGCCGGCCACGAGGTGCATGTCTATGAGCGCGAGACCAAGCCGGGCGGCCTGCTGCGCTACGGCATTCCCGATTTCAAGATGGAGAAGAACTTCATCGACCGCCGCGTCGAGCAGATGAAGGGCGAGGGCGTGACCTTCCATTGCGGCGTCAATGTCGGCGTCGACGTCAAGGTCGAACAGTTGCTGGCCGACCACGAGGCCGTCCTTTATTGCGGCGGCTCCGAGACGCCGCGCGAGGCGGGCATTCCGGGCGCCGACCTCGCAGGCGTGCATGATGCGATGCCCTATCTGGTGCAGCAGAACCGCCGTGTCGGGCGCGAGAATATCGACAGTGTCGGCTGGCCGTCGGACCCGATCCTGGCCGGCGCCAAACATGTTGTCGTCGTCGGCGGTGGCGATACGGCTTCGGATTGTGTCGGCACGGCCTTCCGCCAGGGGGCGGTCAAGGTCACCCAGCTCGACATTCGGCCGCAGCCGCCGGAAAAGGAAGACAAGCTCGCTGTCTGGCCCTTCTGGGCGACGAAGATGCGCACCTCCTCCTCGCAGGCCGAGGGCGCCGTGCGCGAGTTCCAGGTCGCGACGCTCGAATTCATCGGCGAAGACGGCGTGCTGACGGGCGTCAAGTGCTGCGAGGTCGACGAGCGCCGGCGGCCGGTTGCCGGCACGGAATTCGTCATCCGCGCCGATCTCGCCTTCATCGCCATCGGTTTCCGCGGCCCGTTCACGACAAGCGTGCTGAAGGAGCTCGAAGGCAAGCTGACGCTGAACACCGACAAGCGCGGCTCGACCAATGTCGTCGCCAACGACCGCGACTACAAGACCTCGGTCGACAAGCTCTGGACGGCGGGCGATGTGCGCCGTGGCCAGTCGCTGGTGGTCTGGGCGATCCGCGAAGGTCGCCAGGCGGCACGCGCCATCGACGAGGCGTTGATGGGCTCGACCGTCCTGCCGAACTGATCGCGCCTCAGATAGCTGATGAAGAGACGAACTCCGCCCCTTCCGGCGGAGTTTTTTATTGTGCGCGGCGCGTCCGGCGGGACCTCCTTTGCCGGTGCGACCGCTTGACGCGGCGGAATGCGACGCAAGCCTTGAGCAATGCCGGAGGGTGAAGCTTAAGCCGGACGCGGGCTCAGGAGGAGCCGCCGCGAATGATCGACAAGGATTATTCAAATGGTTTCTGCACTCGATAATACCAGGATGGTTTCGGCTCAATACGCCTTGAAGAATCTTCGGAGCTCCGATGAAAGCTCGGAGGATACGCGGAGTTCGTCGGCCGCCAGCATTCTGAGCAGCTACGGACTCGATTCGAGCTCAGCGTCGCTTCTTTCCAATCAGGCGCTGTCGGGGCTGCTCGACACGCTTTCCTCCAAAAGCGATACTTCCGACGAGACCGACACGACCGACGACCGCGCCGATGTGACCAGCGCCTCCTTCATGTCGATGCTGAAGCACCAGTTGCAGGAAGCGGCCGCGGCCGAAGGCGAAAGCGGCAAGGCTCATGACATACTGGCTGCGCTCGAAACAGGCACGCTCTCCATCTCCGATCCGAAGCAGGGCGTGTCGATCCGCGCCTGGGACGTCGATGATCCGGATGAGGCCGACACGGAAAGCGAGGCCGGCAAGGCGATCAATGTCAGCGGCTGGAGCGATTTCCTCGATGCGCATCTGGAGCGCGGCTCCGACGGCGCCTTTGTCAAGGAGAACGGCAGCTATGTCGATCAGACGAACGACAGCAATGCCTTCTTCGGGCTGATCGGCTCGAACTACTATTATCTGAGTTGGCCAAAGGCGGCGTAAGAAAGCCGCCTCGTGTAGCCTTTTTCATTTCACCGAGACTTCGGCCGGCGTCTTGGCCGCCGGCATGCGGTAGTCGTCGACGCGACCGACAGGTGCCGGCGTCATCTCGCCCTGCTCGACCAGGAGATCGCGCGGCGATTTCGTCAGCGTCACCGGTGGCGGTCTTGCGCCAAGGAGCTCGGCGCCGCCATCGAGACTGGGATCGGAGAGGCTGATCGGCACGGTGTGCTCGACCGGATTGGTGGGAAGGCCGAGATCCGGCAAATTGCTTTCATCGAGGCGCACCAGATCAGGGCTTGCCTGGGTGCCGAGAATCCGGCGGGCGGGCTTTTCCACATAGAAGGCAAGTTTGCGCCGGCCGGCCTGCGTGAGGTTGATGCCGTCGGAGGTGCGCAAGCGCACCTGCTGCCCCTTCACGTCGGAACCGGTGACGATGAAGGTGCCGTTTTCATCGACAAAACCATCCCAGATATCGACGAATTCACCGCCGATGCTCTCGACCTGGTTACGATAGAGCTGGTTCATCTGGACGGCATCGGCCGTCATCTGATCGGATTCGAAGGCGGGAAGACCGACCCAGAGCAGCGGTATCTTGCGGCTGGTGACTTCCTTGCCGAAAGAAAGGACACGGCGGCGATATTCGGCAAACCAGCCGTCGGTGCGGAACTTCTCCTTGGCAGTGTCGGTCACCATCTGCTGGCGGTCATTGGCGCCGATCATGACGACGACCATTGCCGGCTTCAGCTCGTCGATCATCTTCGGTAACTGTTCCGGCCAGTCATAATAATCATCGCGGACAAGACCCGAGGAAACATTGCCGCGGGCTTCGACGATGACGCCCGGCGATGTCTCGAAGGCGGCGGTCAGGCCGTCGCCGAGGCCGCTAGCAAGAAAATCACCGACGATCAGGATCTTGCGGGCGTCGGGGAGCTTCTGCACGACAGGCTCTTCTTCCCGTACCGGAGCGCGGACCGGCGGCGTGGTGCGGGGATTGACCACGGCTTTCTGCGCCGGCGGCGGGCGCTTGCGCTGCTGGCGTCTCGGCTCCGGGACATCAGGAGCCTGTGGGCTGTCGTCGAGATAGCGCCGGCCGAGGAAGAAATCCAAGATGGACCGGCGCTGATAGCGCTGCTCCTGGGCTTGGGCGACAGCCACCGGCGCAAGAGCGCCAAGGCACACCGAAGCCGCCATCAAGGCGAGCATGAGCCAGCGGATTTGAGGGGTCCGGTGAGTTTTCTTCATCATGGGCAGTTCCGCATCTGCCGGCATCTTGCACTGGTGGCAGGCCAGCGTCTACTCCCGCTTTATGTAGGTCATCGTAGGGCCACTTCTAGCGGCGAAGTGCGTTCAAAAGCGGCAGCGAGGGCTCGCCGTCGGGCTGCATGCCGATGCGCTCCTGCACCGCCGATATCGCCGCTTTCGAACCCGAGCCGAAATTGCCGTCAACCTCACCATTGTAATAGCCGAGCGTCTTGAGACGGGTTTGCAGCTCGAATTTCTCGGTGATGTCGAGCGCGCCGTCGGGGCGCGGCCAGCGCTGCTGAATGCCGCCATAGCCGGCGATCTGGTCGGCCAGCAGGCCAACGGCGAGCGCGTAGCTGTCCGACGCATTGTAGTTCTTGATGGTGAAGAAGTTTGCCGTCATCAGGAAGCCGGGACCGCCGGCTCCGGCAGGCATTTTCAGCACGGCTTTGGTGCCGCCGTCGCGGAAGGCCTTGCCGTTCGGCCGTTTCAGGCCGAGCTCCGCCCATTGGGCGAGCGTATGGGTCTTGCCGGCCTGCTTGGCGGCTGCGGCGGGAACGACGACCTCGTAGCCCCAGGTCTTGCCGGCATCCCAGCCGTTCTTCATTAGCAGATTGGCCGAGGTCGCCAGCGCGTCCGGCACCGAATTCCAGATATCGCGATGGCCGTTGCCGTCGGCATCGACAGCGTAGAGCAGGTAGCTTGTCGGGATGAACTGAGTGTGGCCCATGGCGCCCGCCCAGGAGCCGGTCATCTGACGTGCCGGCACATCCCCATTCTGCAGGATTTTCAACGCGGCAACCAGTTGCTTCTTGGCGAATTTGGCCCGACTCGGATCGGCGTAAGCAAGGGTTGCCAGTGCGCGCGGCACATAGTGCAGCCGGTCGTCCTTGTCGAGAATCGCGCCGTAATTCGATTCCATCGACCAGATCGCGAGCAGAATCGTCTTGTCGACGCCGAAGCGCTGCTCGATCGCATTGAGCGTCCGCGCATGCTTGACGGCCATCTCGCGGCCGATCCTGACCGTGTAGGGGTTAACGCGGGAATCAATGTAGTCCCAAATCTTCGAGGTGAATTCCGGTTGATAGGCCGCCTTTTCGAGCACCGTCGGGTCGGGTTCGCTCACCCCGGAAAAGGCCTTTTGATAAGTTGCCTTACTGATGCCACTCTCAGCGGCTGTTTGGTAAAAGTCCGCGATCCATTTCTGGAACCGGGAATCGGCTTTCGCGTTGTCGGGGGCCAGCCCTACCTGGGCGGCGACAACGAGGGCCAGAGCAAGACCACGAAGGGAGTTTTTGTGATTCTGGATCATCGACAGTCGTATCCGTCATCTTCAGTTTTCGGTGCAGCAGGGGGCATCATGTCCGCCCAGACCCGAGACTACAGGAACGGAGTCAACAAATTCTTTACCATGGCGACCCGCGGTGGTCACCATTGCAAAACAGTCGCAATTCTATACTAGTCAGACGTGAACGGCTTTATTTAAAAGGCGATTTAGTCAAAGCAGGAGGCCTGTGTGGCGCATCACAATAAAGTTCGTAAGGCAGTTTTTCCGGTGGCAGGGTTGGGAACGCGTTTCCTGCCGGCAACGAAGGCTGTTCCGAAGGAAATGTTGACCGTTGTCGACAAGCCTATCATTCAATACGTCGTCGATGAGGCGTTGGAAGCAGGGATCGAGCATCTGGTCTTCGTCACCGGACGCAACAAGCACATTATCGAAGACTATTTCGACATTCATTTCGAGCTGGAACAGACGCTGCGCGAACGCGCCAAGGAGGCCGAGATAACCCTTCTTGCCGAGCAACTGCCAAAGGCCGGAACGGTAAGCTTCACCCGTCAGCAGGAACCGCTCGGTCTCGGTCATGCCGTCTGGTGCGCCCGCGAAATCGTCGGCGACGAACCTTTCGCGCTGCTGCTGCCTGATATGATCATGAAGGGCGACAAGGGCTGCATGAAGGGCATGATCGAGCTCTACGGCCAGAGCGGCGGCAACATTATCGCCGTTGAGGAATGTGCCCCCGATCAGGCCCATAAATACGGCATCGTCGGCGTCGGCGAAGCGATCGGCGAAGGCTTCCGCATCACCGGCATGGTGGAAAAGCCTGCCAAGGGAACGGCGCCCTCGAATTTCTTCATCAACGGCCGCTACATCCTGCAGCCGGAGATCTTCAAGATCCTCGAAACCCAGGAGCGCGGCGCCGGCAATGAAATCCAGCTCACTGACGGCATGCTGAAGCTGCTGAAGGAACAGGATTTCGCCGGCTACCACTTCCGTGGCACGACCTACGACTGCGGCGCCAAGGATGGCTTCATCCTGGCCAACGTCGCCTACGCCCTCGAACGCGCCGATATCCGTCCGTCGGTCGAAGGCGGTTTCAAGGAACTGCTTGCCGGCCTGAATTAAGGTTTGCGCACAGCTATGAATGATCAAGCGCCGCGCCTCGCACCGGAGGCGCGGCGTTTAGCGTTTCAGCTTCAGGCCGACGCCGGCGCGCCATTGCTGCGAGTCATCGCCGTCCTTGCGCGTCGTCAGCTCGTAGCCGAGCGTGCTGGTGAGATCGAGATAGCGGTTGATGTTCCAGGTCAGGCCGGTCGCCGCAGTATAGACGAGCTCGTCGTTGATTGTGCTGTCGGTGGGATAGTCGCGCCATATGACGCCGCCGATCATGGTTCCGACCAGGTTGTCGCGCAGCTGGTGGGTGACCGTCGTCGTCAGCGCATGCGAAACGTAGCCGCTCTCGCCGGCGGTGGTCGAGGGCTGGATGCTAGTCTGCAGGTCTAGATTGACGTCGGTGCCGCGGATCGGCGACCAAAGCAGGCTCGCATCGAGCGTGGCTGTATCGATCGAGGCGAGCCGGCTGTCCTCGAAATCCGCCCTTTCGTAGCCTACCCCGACTTCACCCTTCAGCTTTTCGCCGAGGTCGACCTCGACGCCGGCCTTGGCGCCATAGCTATGGCCTGAGCGCTCGTAACCGGCGGAGTCGCGTGTTTCGTCATAGAGGGTACGGCCGATCGTGGCCTCGATGAAGGGGATGAGCGCGGGCGACAGCTCGTAGCCGACGCGACCGCGCAGCGTACCGGTCGTCTGGTTGCGATCGTTCAACTCCACGGTCGTGCCGTTCGCAAGCGTGGCGTCGGAATAGATCGAACGGCTCAGCGCCAGCGCCGTCGTGCCGCGCAGGATGCCGAAATCGCGTTGGACGGAGGCGCCGGCAGTGAACTCCTGCACATCTGACTGCTGTGTGGCATCGGCGATGGCGTCGGGATCGTCCGTATCCTCGCGGTAGAAATTATAACCGGCCGTGAGGTGCGCCACCGTGTCGTCGGCAAGATCCAGGCGGAGATCGCTATTGACTTTGAAAGACGGCTGCTCCTCGCCTTCGCCGCTGATATTTCGTTGCCAGGCGCCTTCCGACGTGACGGTCAGCTGGTGCCGTCCCCAGTCGGAGGTGAGCGTCGCGGCTGCATCCGTTTCGAGGAAGGCGCGCCGTTGCCTGGTATTGCCGTCCTTGGTGGTCTCGGTGTTGATGCTTTGGGTCACGCTCGGACGGAGCACGAAGGTGCCGATCGGAATACCGGGTGTTTCTGCCATCGAGGCACTTTCGCCAGCCCTGCGGACCGGCGGTGTCTCGTCGATCCGCGCTTCACGGGTGTTCAGTCGGCGCATGTCCTCATCGAGGATTGAGCCGGCAATCTCGTCACCGGGTTGCGCGTCCGGTGTGACGGGCCTCTGCTGGGCGTCGTCCGGGTTTCCCGCCGCACCCGTTGCCACAGGAGCGGTAGAAACGTCGATTTCATCACCGAAACCGGCCGCGGCATTGTTCGTGGTGCGACTGTCCTGGCTGGCGGCGTGGCTAGCGACAGGCTGCTGTGAGATGGACTGTGCGAATGCCGCAGTCTGGCCGACCAGCAGGGTGCCGAACGCAGTAAAGCAGACGACACGCCTCATCGCGCGGAGCGGCGTCACACTGCTCGTCTGTTTTGGCTGCCCCATTCACTCGCCTGACATGCTTTCGGTTCTTACTCAAAGGTAAAGCGTTGTGGTTAATCATTCGTTGCCGCCGGCGGGCGCTGTTCACAATTCGGAAATGGTGCGGGGTGGACTTGGAAAGTGAAAAGGTCTAACGCATCTCCATGAACAGAAGAGCGATCAAACTCGTTGAAAACAGCGTGCTCGAATCGGCAAAACGCACGATAGAGACCGAGAAACGCGGTCTTGAAGCGCTCGAACGGGCCTTTGACAACGGACTGGCCGGTCCTTTCACCCGCGCCGTCGAGATCATCGGCGACATCTCCGGCCGGGTCATCGTTACCGGCGTCGGCAAGAGCGGCCATATCGGTACTAAGCTCGCGGCGACATTCGCCTCGACCGGCACCCCAGCCTTTTTCGTGCATGCGGCCGAAGCCAATCATGGCGATCTCGGCATGATAGCGCGCGATGACGTCGTCTTGGCGATTTCCAAAGGCGGCGAGAGCGCCGAACTCAAGAGTATCATTTCCTTCACGCGGCGCTTCTCGATCCCCTTGATCGCGATTACTTGCAGCGAAGCTTCCTCGCTTGCGACGGCCGCCGACATCGTGCTTCTGGTGCCGAACGAACAGGAAGCCTGCCCCAATGGGCTGGCGCCGACGACCTCGACGCTGATGCAGCTTGCACTCGGCGATGCCTTGGCGGTCGCACTCCTGGAGGCGCGGGGCTTTAGCGCCACCGATTTCCACGTTTTTCATCCCGGCGGCAAGCTGGGTGCGAGCTTGATGCATGTCGCCGATATCATGCATACCGGCGAGAAGCTGCCGCTCGTTACCAAGGGCACGCCGATGCCGGAGGCGATCACCGTGCTGTCGCGCAAGCATTTCGGCTGCGTCGGCGTGCTCGACCGGGATGGGCGGCTCTGCGGCATCGTCACCGAAGGCGACATGGCTCGGAATCTGAGCCGCAACCTTGCCGAGCTTGCCGTCGACGACATCATGACGAAGACGCCGAAGACGGTGAAACCGACGATGCTTGCGACGGCCGCCCTGGCGCTGCTCAACCAGCACCACATCGGGGCCCTGATCGTCATCGACGAGGACAGCCGGCCGATCGGGCTGGTGCACTTCCATGACCTTCTGCGGATCGGCGTCGCCTGATCAGACCGGTTCGACCCGCAGGTCGCGGCCGTGACACGAGATCACCTTCACCTGTGTTCCCACAGGCAAATCAGGCCCCATTACCTGCCATAGCGTATCGTCGAGGCGGATGCGGCCGCGGCCTTCGCGGATCGGTTCCTGCAGCGTCGCCGTACGGCCAACGAGGCTCGCACCGCGCTGATTGAGGAAGGGCTCGTCGGTCTCGGCGTTGCGCAGCGTCAGCCGGCGGCCGGCAACGGTCGTGGCGACGGCCAGAAGCGCAAAAAGGATCGCTTGCAGTTCCCAGACCCAGAAGGCGCTGTCCCAGAAGAGCAGCGACAGTGCGCCGACGATCAAGGCCGCGAGGCCGATCCAGACCAGGAAGAAACCGGGCACGATCATTTCGGCGGCGAGCAGCACGAGGCCTGCAACCCACCAGCTCCATGGACCGAGTTCCGCGATGATCTTCGCCAGCATGGCTTATCGCTCCGGATCCGGATTGAAGGGATTGGGGGCCGGCGGATTGATCGGCGGCGTAGAGCGGATCGGCGCGGGACGCGGACGCGGCGGGGGCGGCGGCGGCGGATTGCCGGCGTCACCGAAGACTTCGCGGGCGATGGCGCCAATGCCGCCGAGCGAGCTCAGGATGGAAGAGGCTTCCATCGGCATCAGCACGATCTTGGAATTGGGCGCCGAGCCGACCGAGGCGAGCGCTTCGGTGTATTTCTGGGCGACGAAATAGTTGATCGCCTGAACGTCACCGGCGGCAATCGCCTCGGAGACCATCTTCGTCGCCTTGGCTTCGGCCTCGGCCAGTCGCTCGCGGGCTTCGGCGTTGCGGAAGGCGGCTTCGCGCTGGCCTTCGGCCTGGAGGATCGCGGATTGCTTGGCGCCTTCGGCCCTGAGGATCTGCGCATTGCGCGCGCCTTCGGCCTCGAGCACCTGGGCGCGCTTCTCGCGCTCGGCCTTCATCTGGCGGGCCATCGCATCGACGAGGTCGCGCGGCGGCTGGATGTCCTTGATTTCGACGCGGGTGACCTTGATGCCCCATGGCTGCACCGCCTCGTCGACGACGCGCAGCAGCCGGTCATTGATCGCGTCGCGGTTGGAAAGCAGTTCGTCGAGATCCATGGAGCCCATGACCGAGCGGATGTTTGTCATGGTGAGATTGAGGATGGCATTTTCGAGGTGGGAAACCTGGTAGGCGGCCTGGGCAGCATTCAGAACCTGAAAGAATGCGACGGCATCGGCTGAAACCGAGGCATTGTCTTTGGTAATCACTTCCTGGGTCGGCACGTTCAGCACCTGCTCCATCACGTTCATCCGCGCTCCGACGCGCTCGATGAAGGGAGTGATGAGGTTGAGGCCCGGCTCCAGCGTGCGGGTATAACGGCCAAAGCGCTCAATAGTGTAGCGATAGCCCTGCGGTACGGTCTTGATCCCGGCAAAGAGGACCAGAATGACGAAGATGACCAGCACGATTACGACGATGTCGAAGCCGCCGAACAGCATGAAAATTTCCTCCCATCGGCGCATGCGCAAGCGCCTCACAACTGATGTGGTGAATTAGCATGTTCTTTGCGAGGAAGAAATGACACGCGGATGCACCACCTCCAGCTGAAAAGGAGGCTCTAGGAAAGGTCTTTATCTTCTTCTCAGACCCAACCCTGCAATTCGCGGCGGACCACCTTTTCCAGCACCTTCATACCGTCTTCGCTGTCGTTGAGGCAGGGGATATGGGTGAACTTGTCGCCGCCGTTCTCGTGGAACGAATGCGCGGCTTGTTCGGCGATTTCTTCCAGCGTTTCCAGGCAGTCGGAGACGAAGCCGGGATTGATGACGGCGATGCGCTTGACGCCGTCCTGGGCAAGCTTCTCCACCGTCTTGTCTGTATAGGGCTGCAGCCATTCTTCCGGCCCGAAGCGGGACTGGAAGGTGACCATGAAGTTTTCCTTGGTGAGCCCGAGCCGCTCGCGCAACAAGCGGCCGGTCTTTTGACATTGACAGTAATAGGGATCGCCCTGCTTGAAATAGGACATCGGAATGCCATGGAAGGAGGCGAGCAGCATCTCCGGCTTCCAGTCGAGCGTGGAAATATGTCTTTCGACGGATTGGGCGAGGGCTTCGATGTAGGTCTCGTTATCGTGATAATCGGGCACGGTGCGCAGAGCCGGTTGCCAGCGCATCGTGAGCAGCTTCTGGAAGGCCTTGTCGTTGACGGTTGCGGTCGTTGCCGCCGCATATTGAGGGTAGAGCGGGAAGAGCACGATACGATCGCAGCCTTCTTGCTTCAGCGCATCGATGCGCGAAGCGATCGACGGCGTGCCGTAGCGCATCGCCCAGTCGACCTTGACATTGTCGAGATCCCGTAGGCGCTCGGTCATCAGTTCCGACTGGTTGCGCGTGTAGGTGCGGAGATAACTTTCGTTCTTCTCCTTGTTCCAGATCAGCTCGTAGGCCTTGCCGACCTTCTGCGGGCGTCTGTTGAGCACGATACCAAAGAGGATCGGATACCACTTCCAGGGCGACCATTCGATGACGCGGCGATCGGTCAGGAATTCCTTGAGATAGCGGCGCATCGAGGTGTAGTCGGTGCCGTCGGGCGTGCCGAGATTGACCAGCAGCACGCCGATCTTGCCTGAATTGACGGCCGGATGGTCCGCCGGGCGAAGTGAAATATCTGCTGTCATTCTAGCCCCAACGCTCGTTGTCTCATCGGCTGATACGCAGCTTCGAGAACATGGTTCACCCTATAGAAAGAAAAGCCGGCCCGGGAAACCCCGAGCCGGCCGATGGTGTCGAGACAAATCGTCTTATTTTGCAGGAACCTGGATCTCCTTGCCAACCGTCAGGTGGTGCGGATTCGGCTTGCCGTTGGCCTCCGAAAGCTTCCGCCACAGCGTCCCATCGCCATAGAAGCTGACGGCGAGATCCCAAAAGGTGTCGCCGGCCGCGATAACGTGGGTGGAAGGCGTTGTTGCGGCGGGGGCGGAGGCCGCCGGAGTTGGTTCCGCCGCGGGCGCGGGAGTTGCCGGTGTTGCCGGGGCTGGCGCGGCCGGGGCAGGCTCGATGGCTGGTGCGGGTGCGGCCGGGGCCGCAGGGGCAGGAGCGGGCTCAGTGGCCGGCGCAGGTGCCGCCGGCGCGGGAGCCGCCGGTTCGGCAGCTGGCGCCTGTGCCACGGTCGCGCCGATTTCGGTGACGCGGCCATCGGTATAGGGCTTATAGGGCGAATGCGCGGCGACGTAGTCGGCGGTCACGTCGGCGAGATCCGGGCCGTAATCATAGGCGTTCTTGCCTTGCTTGAAGATCGAATAGCCGTCGCCGCCGGCTCGCATGAAGTTGTTGGTGGCGATCTTGTAGGTCTTGGCCGGGTTGATCGGCGCGAAGTTGTCGCCCTCCTTCACCTGGACATCGCTGACGCGGCTGCCGACTGGCTTCGACTGGTCGAACGAGAATTTCAGGCCGGCGACCTGCGGGAATCGGCCGGCGCCCTGATCGACCTGGCTGACGCCGTTTTCGAGCGCCTTGACGACGTCCGCGCCGGTTGCTTCAAAAGTGGCGAGGGTATTCTGGAAGGGCAGGACAGTGATGACTTCGCCCTGGGTGATATCGCCGCCGTCGATCGAGGCGCGCAGGCCGCCGCCGTTCTGGAAGGCGATGGTGACGCCCTGGTTCTTGGTGCGATCGAGAATGGCATCGGCCACTAGATTGCCCATCGAGCATTCCTTGACGCGGCAGACCTTCCGGTCGCCCTCGATTGGGCTTTCGGAGGAGCCAATCACCTTTTTGCGCAGTTCCTCGATCGGTTTTGCCAATTCGGCGACGCGGGTGACGACGGCCGGATCGGGTGTGAAGGACGCGTCGATCAGGATCGGATCGCCCTTGGCTTCCTTGACGACGCCGTTATCGTCGAAATTGACGACGACGTCGCCGAGATATTTGCTGTAGGAGGCGGCCTGGACGACCGGCACCTTGTAGCCGCCCGGATTGTCGACCATCGTCGGATACGGGCCTTCAGCCTTCGGGTCGGTGTTGGAAAGCAGGCTGTGGGAGTGGCCGCCGACGACGACATCGACGTCCGGGATCTTGGCGATGAAAGCCAGGTCGCGGGGATAACCGACATGGGTCAGCGCGATGATTTTGTTGACCCCCTGGCTTTTCAGGTCCTGCACGGCTGATGTGATCGTCTGAACGTCATCTTCGATCGTGACATTCGGGCCGGGGGAGGAGAGCTCTGGCGTATCGTTGGTGACGGCGCCGACGATGCCGATCTTCTGGCCGCCGACATCGAGCACCAGCGAGGGCTTGATGCGGTCGCCGAGCTTGGAGGCGGCGCTCGCCTTGACATTCGCCGTCACGACGGGGAATTGCACCTTGTCGAGGAAGGTCGCAAGCCCGTCCTCGCTGTCGTCAAATTCATGATTGCCGACGGTCATGGCGTCGAACTTCATCAGGTTCAGGAATTCGGCTTCGGCCGCGCCCTTATAGGTGGTGTAGAAGAGCGAACCCTGGAAATTGTCGCCGGCATTCAGGAGAAGCACATTCTTGCCCGATAACGCCTGGCGGCGCTGGTCGATCGCGGTCTTCAGGCGGGCGGCGCCGCCGAAGCATTCCTTCTTGCCTTCCTCCTCGGCCGAGCAGGTGGAATCGAACTTGTTGATCGATTCGATGCGTGAATGGAAATCGTTGATGTGAAGAATATTGAGTTCGTAATCGGCAAAGGCGGCGCCCGCGCTCAGCGCCAGCATGGACGCGGTCAAAAGACCGAAGCTGAAAGACTTCGTCATCCTTGTTCTCCTGATTGAGGCGAGAGATCCCCCTGATCCTCGCCGATCCCTATAATGGTGTCAGGCGGTTTCCCGCGTGCCGATGTTTCAACAAACGACGCCTAGTCGCAAGAGGGAAGCTGGGTTTGCGGCGGCGCTTTCCAAGATGCCGCAAAACAAAAAAGCTCCCGAATGGGAGCTTTTGCAGGGTGATATTGAAGCATTACAAACGACGTGTAAGCGTGAACTGCGAATTCGTTGCAGTCGTACAATTCAGCTGGCTCGTGCCGCTCATGGCGCAATTAACCAGGGAAGTCGTCCGCTTAACATTCGAGTAAAGGTTTATCTGAATGATCCCATCGGGGGTTGTTGTATATGTTCCGGATGCCATCTGCGTGTTCGTTCCGTCGCTGGTGCGGGTTACGAATTGTCCATTCGTGAAGGCGGAGGTCAAGCCGTTGGCATCCGTCCATTCGCCTTCAACAGAATTTGTTGCAGGCGGCGCGACTGCGATCGGTCGCTGTTGCGGTCCTGATGAAACGCAGGCGGCAAGAGTGGCCGCTGCACCGACAAGAACAAGACCAGTTCTGATTTTCATAAGGCTTCTCCCGGCGATTCGGCGTGGCGGTCACCCGCCAAGTTCGGGCAAAACATGACGTGCGCTCGCCATGATGGCAAGGCTTGGAGCGGCGGCGGAGCCATTTATACAGCCAGCGTTACAAAAATGCCCGCCTTGCGGCGGGCATTGTCAAAATCCTGTGAGGGCGATTTTCAGCGAACGAGGACGTTCCTGAATTGCCACGGGTCCTTGGTGTCGATGTCCTCGGGGAAGAGACCGGGACGACCGTCGAGCGGGGTCCAGTCGGTGTAGTGTCCTTCGACCGGGCCGAGATAGGGCATCTGCACGTCGAGGCAGCGCTTGTAATCGATCTCATCCGCTTCGACGATGCCGGCCTTCGGGTTTTCCAGCGCCCAGACCATGCCGGCGAGAACGGCAGAGGTCACCTGCAGGCCGGTGGCGTTCTGGTAGGGCGCTATGCGGCGGGTTTCTTCCAGCGACAGGCGCGAACCATACCAGTAGGCATTCTTCTCATGGCCGTAGAGCAGGACGCCGAGCTCGTCGATGCCGTTCTCCAGCTCGTCCTCGTCGAGTACGTGGTGGACCGGCTGCGGGGTGCCGCCGTTGCCGAACATCTCATGCAGCGAGAGCACGGCGTCGTTGGCCGGATGGTAGGCATAGTGGCAGGTCGGACGGAATGTGACTTCGCCGTCCTTGTCGCGGACCGTGAAATAATCGGCGATCGAGATCGACTCGTTATGGGTTACGAGGAAGCCGTATTGAGGGCCGGGGGTCGGGCACCATGTGCGCACGCGGGTGTTGGCGCCCGGCTGCTCCAGGTAGATCGCCGCCTTGTTGCCCTTCTTGTGCTTCTTGGCGTTCTTCGGCATCCACTGCTCGTGCGTGCCCCAGCCGAGTTCGGCCGGCTGCATGCCTTCGGAGATGAAGCCTTCGACGGACCAGGTGTTCCAGAAGACGTTGAGCGGCTTCGGATGCTTGGTGCGCTGGGTGTCGCGCTCGGCGATGTGGACGCCCTTGACGCCGACCTTCTTCATCAGCTTGGCCCAGCCTTCGCGATCGTGCTGGTCCGGTTCCTCGAATTTAACGCCGATATCATTGGCGAGGTTGACGAGCGCCTGCTTGACGAACCAGGAGACCATGCCCGGATTGGCGCCGCATGTGGAGACGGCGGTGGCGCCGCCGGGGTTTTTCGCCTTTTCCCTGCGCACCGTCTCGCGCAGCGCATAGTTGGTGCGGTCGGCATTGCTCATGCCCTTGTCGAAATAGAAGCCGAGCCAGGGCTCGACAACCGTATCGATATAGAGAACATCGAGCTTGCGGCAGAGCTTGATGATGTCGAGCGAGGAGGTGTCGACCGAGAGGTTGACGCAGAAGCCCTGGCCTTCGCCTTTCGTCAGCAGGGGCTTCAGCAGCTCCTTGTAATTGTCCTTGGTGACATATTCCTGGATGTGGCGAACGCCGTGTTTCTTCAGGATCTCCATGTCGGAGGGTTCTTCACGCGGGTCGATGACGACCATCCGGCTCTTGTCGAATTTGAAGTGGCGCTCAATCAGGGGCAGGGTGCCGCGGCCGATGGAGCCAAAGCCGATCATCACGATCGGACCGGTAATTTCGGCATATACCGGATAGTTCTGTTCCGTCATTCTTTTCTCCTGTGGAAGGGGACGAAGGCGTTCAGCCTGAAGAATTCTTGTGAGATTGCCGCAGAAATTGCGAAGTGACCGGCTCTAACCACAAAACGCCGTCACAATAAAGAGTGTTGACGGGGAAAGGGCAAATATCGGGGCGACGAGATCCTCTGAACGAAAATCATCGCTTCAGGATTTCCAGTCCTTCGACCGCCGTCGTTATCGCAAGTTCGGTGATTTCGTATTCGGCGACGTCGTGGATAGTGAAGGGATCGACGGCGACATAGGCTTCGATTGCGGCACGGTCGCCGATGGCGAGGATCGCGCCGCCGGTGCGCGGCACCTTGCGGCCGGAGGCGAGAAACCAGCCTTTGGCGTAACCCTCCTTCACCCAGGCCATGTGCGGCTCCATGTGCCTGTCGGCCTCATCGTTGGATTTGCGATAGGTAAGGGAGAGGATGAACATGATCATTTCCTGAGAAGGTTTGCGCGGATCAGTCCGCGCAGCGAGTTGCCGACATACAGCGTGCCGGCATCAAGATCGGCAAGTGTGAGACGGCCGACGCGGGCCTTGCGCCCGCAGATGAGTTCGGTGCGCAGCACGCCGGCGAGCAGGCCGCAGGAGATCGGCGGGGTGCGCAGAATGCCGCTTCCGTCGTCGAGAAAGATGGAGGTGATGGTGCCCTCGCAGACTTCGTCGTGCTCGTTCAAGAGGATGACCTCGTCGGCTTCCGCCTGAGCATATTCGGCGCGGGCGGTCTCGTAGACGGTGCGCCGTGTGGTTTTGACGCGCAGCAGGCTGTCGGCGGAGTGGAGGCGGGTCTTGGCGATACGGACACTCCAAACGGACTGTGGCGCCAGCGGGATGAAGGGCGCGCTCGTCACCTCGATCTCGCCTTGCGGGTCGAAGGTCAGCCGGACGCGCAGCGGGCCGCCAGCGCCGGCAACGGCTGCTTCGAGCTTTGTTTGCACATCGGTCGGCGGCGGAAAACCGAGGCGACGGGCGGAGCGGGAAAGCCGGGCCAGATGCAGGCGCTGACGGATGAAGCCTTCGCCGGGCTGCCAGCGCAACGTCTCGATCAGCGAAAAATCGGTCATCGCGCGATCCACTGGTCGCCGACCGCGAAGCGGGCCTTGAGCAGGCATTCCTCATATTCGGCCTCGGCGGTGGAATCGAAGACGATGCCGCCGCCGACATTGAAGATAGCTTTGCCGCCGTCGAAAAGCGTGACGGTGCGGATGGCGACGGAAAAACGCATGGCGCCGGTCGGCGAGATCATGCCGATTGCGCCGCAATAGGCGTCACGCGGGGTATCTTCGAGCACGTGGAGAATCTCCATCGCCCGGATCTTCGGTGCGCCGGTGATCGACCCACAGGGGAAGAGGGCGGCAAAGATGTCGCGGATCGATAGTCCGGGTCGAAGTCTGGCCTGCACATGGCTGACCATCTGGTGGACGGTCGGATAGGTCTCGACGTCGAAGAGCTTCGGGACATTGAGCGTGCCGACCTCGGTGATGCGGGAGATGTCGTTGCGCAGGAGGTCGACGATCATGCGGTTTTCGGCCTGGGTCTTGATATCTGCCCGCATGGCCGCGATGATTTCGGCATCCTCGGCGGCAGTCGTGCCGCGTTTTGCCGTGCCCTTCATCGGGTGGGTTTCGATCCAGCCTTGCTCATCCGTGCGGAAGAAGAGTTCGGGTGAACGCGACAGGATGAGCGGACCGCCGAGATCGACCAGTGCGCCGTATTTCACCGGCTGGCGTTCGATCAGCGACCAGAAGGCGGCACGGGGATCGCCGCTCCAGCGAGCTTCAACCGGCATGGTGAGGTTCGCCTGATAGGCGTCGCCGAGCCGCAGGTGCTGGTGAAGACGGTCGAAACGCTCTTTATATATAGGGAAATCCCAGGCGGCCTTCGGGGCGGTGAGGAATTCCTCGTTTTCGAGACGCTGTTTCGGCTGGGCAAGTGGATGCGTGTCCGGCTGCGGTGCGTCGAAGACGCCGAAATAGAGGAGCGGCGTTTCGCGACCTTCTCCGGCAAAGGAAGCGAGTTTTTCTTCGAAGAGATATCCGGCCTCGTATGCCATGTAGCCCGCAAGCCATTTGCCCTCGGCCTTGGCCTCTTCCATGCGGGCGAGACCTGCGAAGAATTCGGCGCGCGTCCTGGCAAGGATGATCTCGGCGGGCTCGGCGAAAAGCATCACTTGGCCTGAAGTGTCGTCGCGGAAGAGAATATAGCGATCAGGCATGGTTGCGCCGCATCTTGCTTGGTCACCCGACGCTGGCGATGGTCTTGCTGCGGTAGGCCGGGACCGCGGCTACATCCACCCTCATTCCTGTGCTCGTCACAGGAATCCAGCCACGGCGCGTCTGCGCCGTGAATGACACAATTCCGGCACCTGAAGAGTCTCCCGCGTCCAAGGACTTGGGCGCGCTGGATTCCTGTGACGAGCACAGGAATGAGGGAGAGGGGGGTGCCGTCATGGTTCCTCGTGGACGTTGCAGAATGCGGCTGGCTGATCAACAGCCCGCCATGAGGTTCGCTCTTTCTGGCCTTAGCCGAGACTTACGCCCTATCTAGCGCTTCCAGCTCGTCAATCAGCCCTTCGATCATCGACAGGCCCTGGCTCCAGAACGACGGATCGGTTGCGTCGAGGCCGAAAGGCTTCAAGAGCTCGGAATGATGCTTGGTGCCGCCGGCCTTCAAGAGTTCGAAATACTTCTCCTGGAAGCCCTTCTCGGCCTTCCGGTAGACGGCATAAAGCGAATTGACCAGGCAGTCGCCGAAGGCATAGGCGTAGACATAGAAGGGCGAATGGACGAAGTGGGGGATATAGGCCCAATAGGTCTCGTAGCCCTCTGAAATATTGATCGCCGGCCCGAGGCTTTCCGACTGGACGGAGAGCCAGAGCTCGCCGATGTCGTCGGCGGTGAGTTCGCCTGCCTTGCGGGCGGTGTGCAGCTTGCGCTCGAATTCGTAGAAGGCGATCTGGCGCACGACCGTGTTAATCATGTCCTCGACCTTTTGGGCAAGCATCGCCTTGCGCTCGCGCTTGTCGGTGGTCTTTTCCAGGAGCGCGCGGAAGGTCAGCATCTCGCCGAAGACGGATGCGGTCTCGGCCAGTGTCAGCGGCGTCTGGCACATCAGCGCGCCCTGCGCCCCGGCAAGAACCTGATGGACGCCGTGGCCGAGTTCGTGGGCAAGCGTCATAACGTCGCGCGGCTTGCCCATATAATTGACGAGCACGTAGGGGTGAGCCGAGGGAACCGTCGGATGAGCGAAGGCGCCGGGCGCCTTGCCTGGGCGAACCGGGGCATCGATCCATTGCTCGTCGAAGAAGCGTCTGGCGATATCGGCCATCTCGGGGGCGAAATTGCCGTAAGCCGAGAGCACCGTATCCTTCGCGTCCGCCCAGGAGATCACGGCGCTCGACGTTTCCGGAAGGGGCGCGTTGCGGTCCCAGAAATTCATCTGCTCCATGCCGAGCCATTTCGCCTTCATCTTATAATAGCGGTGCGAAAGGCGGGGATAGGCTTCCCGGACGGCTGCGGCCAAGGCGTCGACAACCTCGCGCTCGACGCGGTTTGCCAGATGTCTGGAGTCGGCGATATCCTCGAAGCCGCGCCAGCGGTCGGAGATATCCTTGTCCTTAGCAAGCGTATTCGTGATCAGCGTGAAGATGCGGATATTCGCCTTGAAGGTTTCGGCGAGAGCCATGGCCGCCTTGCGGCGCACTTCCGGATCCTTCTCCTGCAGCATGTTCAGCGCCACCTCGAGCGGCACTTTCTCGCCATCGATCTCATAACGAAGTTCCGCCATGGTTTCGTCGAAGAGGCGATTGAAGGCGGAGGCCGATGTCATCGACTTCTCAAGGAAGAGCTGCTCCAGCCTGTCGTCGAGCTGATAGGGCTTATCTTTACGCAGGTCGATCAGCCAGGGGCGATAATGGCCGGCATCGGGGTCCTTCGCCATGCAAGCGTCGATGACGGCGTCGTCGATCCGGTTCAGCTCGAGCGCGAAGAACAGGAGATGGCCGGAGAATTCGGTGACCTTGGCCTGGACGTCGCCGTAGAGCTTGCCGTTGGCCGGATTGGTGGTGTCGGAGAAATAGGTGAGGCCGGCAAAGGAGCCGAGGCGGCCCATGATATCGTCAAGCGCCTCATATTCCTTCAGCGCCGCGCCGATGCCTTCGGTGCCGGTCTTCACTGCTGCTTCGGCGAGTTTGCCCTTCCACTTTTCTTCGAAAGCGATCGCGGCCTTGCCGGCCTTTTCCATGTCGGCGACGAAGGCGGTGGACGTGGCGGAGGGATAAAGATCCTGCAGTTTCCAGACCGGCAGGTCGCCGAGCGCCGGATCGGCCGCCGCCCCGGCTGGCGTTGCTGGCGAGAAAAAAAAGCCGGCGTGCAGGGGCTCGATTTTCATGGGCGCAATTCCTCTCCACTTTATAACAGGTCTGTTTGAATAAGCGCGAGAAGGCACCGCATCAAGGGCCTTTCGGCGCATAAAAGGCCTCGCTTCGGCACGAAATCGGGTCTTCGCAATCGTTAAAATGCAATTATTTCTCAAAACTGGATGTTCAAGCCTTTCTGCCAGAGTGCGCTTCATGGTTTCGCATGAAGTGGAGCGACAATGACCGGTTACAATGAGCTCAAGGGAGCAGGGCAAATCCTCGTGGTCGAGGACGACCCGGTGCAGCGCCGTCTGCTCAAGAACGCAATCGAGCGTCACGGCCATGTCGTGCACCAGGCAGAAAACGGCCGCATCGGCCTGGAAATGGTCAAACGCGACAGCGGCCTTTTCAATGTCATCGTGCTCGACCTGATGATGCCCGAGATGACCGGCCTCGAATTTCTCGACGCGCTTCACGAATTCGGCACGCAGATCCCGGTTATCGTGCAGACGGGCCAGGGCGGTATCGAGACCGTGGTGCAGGCGATGCGCGCCGGCGCCTTCGATTTCGTCGTCAAGCCGGTCTCACCCGAACGGATCGCCACCTCGATCGCGAATGCGATGAAGCTGGACCAGCGCGAGGTGAAGGCGCGGGCGGGACGCCGGTCGCGCTCGGGCTCGGTCGGCTTCGACGATATCGTTTCGGCCAGCCCGGCGATGATCCGCGTCATCGATCTCGCCCAGCGGGCGGCTCAGTCCAACATTCCCGTCGTGCTCGAAGGCGAATCCGGCGTCGGCAAGGAGCTGGTGGCGCGCGCTATCCAGTCCGGCGGCGACCGCTCGAACAAGCCGTTCGTCACCGTCAATTGCGGGGCGATCCCGCATAATCTTGTCGAGAGCATTCTCTTCGGTCACGAGAAGGGCGCGTTTACCGGCGCGACCGAACGTCACATCGGCAAATTCATGGAAGCCGATGGCGGCACCATCTTCCTCGACGAGATCGGCGACTTGCCGCTCGAGGTGCAGGTGAAACTCCTGCGCGCCGTGCAGCAGGGCGAAATCGAGACGGTCGGCGCGCGCACCGCGCACAAGGTCAATGTCCGGCTGATCTCGGCGACCAACAAGGATTTGATCGAAGAGGTCAAGAACGGCCATTTCCGCGAGGACCTCTATTATCGCCTCAACGTCTTCCCGATCACCATTCCGGCGCTACGCAAGCGCAAGGAAGACATCCCGCACCTGGTGCGCGTCTTTACCGACCGCTTCTCCAGCGAGCAGAAGAACGGCCGCCGCATGACTGTCAATTCAGGCGCGCTGGCACTGCTGACCGCCTATGATTGGCCAGGCAATATTCGCCAGCTCGAAAATGCGATCTTCCGTGCGGTCGTTCTCGCCGAAGGGCCGGAGCTGACGGAGGCGGATTTCCCGCAGATCGCCGCCCAGCTTCCGGAATATGAAGTGGTGGACCACCTGGCGCTCGTTGCCGACAATACCGGCCTCGACCCGGATGAAGCCTACGGCGAGGAATACCGGGCGCCGATGCCGGGTGAGGTGCACCA
Organism: Rhizobium sp. YTUHZ044; assembly: GCF_051123975.1. Lineage (NCBI taxonomy): Bacteria > Pseudomonadati > Pseudomonadota > Alphaproteobacteria > Hyphomicrobiales > Rhizobiaceae > Rhizobium > Rhizobium sp. YTUHZ044. The sequence continues at coordinate 3,648,903 of NZ_CP101426.1, read as the reverse complement.
CCGCCTGCCGGAGACTTCCGAAAACGCCATTGCCAGCGTCAATCCCTCCGGAGACGTGCGCAAACTCGCCGACGTCGAGGAGGAACTCATCCGATTCGCACTCAAATTCTATCGTGGGCAGATGAGTCAAGTAGCGCGCAAACTTGGCATCGGCCGGTCCACACTTTATCGCAAGCTCAAAGATTACGGCATAGATCCCGATAATCCCCAGAAAGATGCGGCTTAAGCCCCATTTATTAAGACTCGGGCAACCACGATTTGTTACTGATCATAAACCACTTGTTAGTGGCTCGTTCACTATGTAAAGAAAAGGTTGATCATGTGTGGCATTTTTGCCATCGTGTGACCGCATTTGACAGTCATCTGAGACAGTACGGGACATTGTCTGTCTGACGGGGATCGAGTTGCCGAATCTGAATGGGAATTCCAAGCCTTCGCGCTTGAGCTGGCGTTCTTTGTGCGCCGACATCTGCGGAAAGGCAGTGAGGACGGCGGCGGCCGCCCTTCTTGCGCTTGCGGTTTCCTCACCGGTATTCGTCAGTACACCTTCTCAGGCAGCGGGCGAAACCCGCAGCCTCAAGCTCTATTTCATCCATACCGGCGAAAAAGCCGTCATCACCTACAAGCGTAACGGCAAGTTCGACCCGAAGGGTCTGGAGCAGCTGAACCGCTTCCTGCGCGACTGGCGCAAGAACCAGCCGACGAAGATGGATCCGCGCCTGTTCGACCTGATCTGGGAAGTCTACCGCCAGAGCGGTTCGCGGGACTACATCAACGTCGTCTGCGGTTTCCGTTCGCCGGCGACCAACGAGATGCTGCGCGGTCGCTCGCGCAATTCCGGCGTCGCCGAAAAGAGCCAGCACATGCTCGGCAAGGCGATGGACTTCTTCATTCCCGACGTCAAGCTTGCGGCGCTGCGGGCCATCGGCATGAAGATGCAGATCGGCGGCGTCGGCTTCTATCCGAAATCCGGTTCACCCTTCGTGCATATGGATGTCGGCGGGGTTCGCGCCTGGCCGCGCATGAGCCGCGACGAGCTTGTCCGGCTTTTCCCGAACGGCAACACCATTCACATTCCGGCCGACGGCAAGCCGCTGCCCGGCTATCAGCAGGCGATGGCCGATTACAAGCGCCGCGTCAACGGCACCCAGATCGAGATCGCCAGTGCGTCCGAATCGGCGCCGAAACACAAGACGCTGTTTGCAGCGCTGTTTGGCGGCGGGGCGGATGAACAGGAAGATGACACAGACGATTCGGCTCCCGTTGCTGTCGCCAAGGCGACGCCGCCGAAGGTCGAGCCTGCTCCTGCCGAGCCGCAGCAGACAGAGGTCGCAGCCCTGAACGCGCCGGTGCCGCAGGTTCGCCCGGCCTTCAGCAACCAGCCGGCCGGCAGCGAAATGGCCAGCGCGCTGGTGGCGCCGTCTTCGGGTAACGCCGCGCAGCAGGCCCTTGCCGCGGCGCTTCCTGCCGATCAGGCCCAGCCGCAGCAATTCGCCGATCTCAGCGCCTACAGCATTCCCGTTCCCTCGCTTCTCGGTCAGCGCCGCGCGCCTGGTGACGCCGAGGTCGCGTCGGTCGATCCGAACATGCAGAACGGACTGCCGGTTCCCACTCCGGTCGAGCGCCCTGCCGTTGCCGAAAATCTGCTTGCTGCGGCGGATGCTGATCCGGAAGCGGAGGCAGACGAAGCCGATCAGGATGGCGGCCTGTCTCCTGCCATCGCCGACGCGCTCGAGCAGCAGAATAAGGATACGGAAAGCCAAGTCGCCTCGCATGAGCCCGGCATGAGCGTGGAGCAGGCAATCGCCGCCGCGATGCCGCAAAAGGCGCCCGCCGAAAAGCCGTCATTGCAGCTCGCTGCCTTGGCGCCGGCGACCAAATCGGCAAGCTTCGGTGATGCTTTCGACGCGCCGGCTGCCGAGAGCCCCGCGCCGCAGCCCCTCCCGGTCAAAGGCGGCCGTCCGACGCAGAAAGAAGCCGCCGCAGCCGATGCCAGCCGCGCGACGGTGCGTACCGAGCCGAAGCTGACGCAGAAGATGATCTCGCAGTGGGCGCTGACCAATGCCCGTCTCGAAATGGCGTCCAAGCAGGTCAAGGCGCCGCGCTTCGTCAGCCAGACGATGCGCGCCCAGCCGACCGCTGTCTATGCCGAGGGCTTCAACGTCAAGACCGCCTCGGTCGATCCGGCCCGTTTCAGCGGCACGGCCGTCAACTTCATGGAAGTGCGCAAGTTCAACACGAACTGAGCCTGCCGATCTCGTCAGACCGAAAAACCGGCAGAGTGATCCGGCGGTTTTTCTTCTGACTGTTCGAACGTTTGAACAGTTGGTCGGCCAGCAGGATCCGGCGCAAAAGAAAAGCCGCCGGAGGCGGCGGCTTTCGATAGCAGCGATGTCGGCGAAATCAGCCTTCCGGCGGCGCTTCGATCATGCCGAGCGCATGCAGATAGGTGTCGAGGATTGCTTCCTCCTCCATGCGCTCCTGCTCGTCCTTTTTGCGCAGCGCCACGACCTTCTTCAGAATCTTGGTATCGAAGCCCATTCCCTTGGCCTCGCCATAGACGTCCTTGATGTCGTCGGCGATGGTCTTCTTTTCTTCTTCCAGCCGTTCAATGCGCTCGATGAAAGCGCGAAGCTGATCGCGGGCGACGCCATGAGCATCAGACATCGTGTTCTCCTGATTTTTCGGTGATCAATTTTGGATGCACGTGACTGCCGCGAAGCGGCGTCACGGTCAAGCCCGTTAAAGGCCAAGCGGACTATTTGTGTGGCTTGTTCAGCTCAAATGCCGCCTTTTGCACAGGTGAGGCCCCCTTCTGGTGGAGGTTCTTCCAGTCCTCATAGGGCATGCCGTAGATCATCTCGCGCGATTCGTCCCGGCTGATCGGAACACCTTGGGCCTCGGCGGCCTCGCGATACCAGTTCGATAGGCAGTTGCGGCAGAAGCCGGCCAGGTTCATCAGATCGATGTTCTGGACGTCGCTGCGGTCACGAAGATGTGCGATCAGACGGCGGAAGGCGGCGGCTTCGAATTCGGTCTGTTGTTCCTTGCTGAGCGCGGTCATCTCGCTCTCCTTTCATTCCATGGGCTCTCAATAGGGGCCGGTGCGCGACTGGTGGACGTCGTATTCGTGCAGGGCCGGATCGGCATTCATCGCCGCAAAAATCGGCGCCAGGCGCTCGGCCCATGCCGATATGCCGGCTTCATCAGCGATCAAATCCTGACGCACTTCGAGCAGGGCATGCGGAATGCCTGTCACCATGCAATGGCGGTACATGGTATCGCCCTTCAAAGCGCCGTCATAGGGTTCGTTGTCGCCGACGACGAGATCGGGATCGGCGCGAAGCATATCGAGCAGCGGGCCGACGGCGCGCCGGTCACTGTCCCAGAGAACGGCGGCGTGCCAGGGTCGGGGAATGCTCTTCCACGCTGGCGTGAAAGAGTGCAGCGACAGTACCAGCGGTGCCTTGCCGGTGCTATTCGCCACGGTGTCGATCGTGCCTGCCACGGCATCGTGGTAGGGCCGATGAAAGGCTTCGATCCGGTAATTCCATTCCTGCGGCGTGATTGGGTGATTGCCTGATATGACGGCGCCGTCCGAGATCTTCATGATCAGCGTCGGGTCGTCCTCCCCGCGGTTCGGGTCGATCAGCAGGCGCGAGAAACCGCCGAGCACTGCCGGTACGCCGAGCTTCGCTGAAAGCTGTCGCGTCAGGCCCTCGATGCCGATGTCATAGGCAATGTGGCGGGCAAAGGCCGACCCAGGCAGGCCGAGCCTCTCATACCGGGCGGGAAGACGGTTCATCGCGTGATCGGCGATGATCACCATGCCTTTATCATGTTTTCCGGGTAGAATTTCGAAGGATTGAAAGTCGTCCATGAAGGAATTGCCGTTGATCATTGCGCAGTCGTGCCCAGTGATTGCATGCGCCCGCGACCGGTTCAAGCGTGACAGGCGGCGAGAGCGGATATGAACCTCCGCAGCCAGCTATGAAAGGGAATATAATCGATTAGCATTGCGTTGACTTTCGGATGAGGGCGGCGCAAGAAGACACGGATACGAATAACCGTGGAGCTATTTGGGAGCCGTGTTGATTCAAGCCGCGCCAAGTTTCCTCACGCGGTCCGGACCGTTGGTCCGACTCGCCCTGTTTGCTCTTGCAGCCGCCATGCCGTTCCTCATCGCAGATGCCGCACGCGCCGATTTTCGCGTCTGCAACGGAACGCAAAATCTGGTCGGGGTGGCAATCGGATACAGGGCCAAGGACGGCTGGATCACGGAGGGTTGGTGGCAGGTGCCGGCAACGACCTGCGCCACGCTGATCGAGGGAGAATTGCAGTCGCGCTATTATTACCTCTACGCAGAGGACGCCGCCCGGGGAGGACGGTGGACGGGGGACGTGCAGATGTGCGTGGCGGAAAACGAATTCAAGATTTCGGGCGTGCAAGATTGTTATGCCCGGGGTTATCAGAAGATGGGATTCAAGGAATATGACACGGGCCGCCAGGGCAGCTGGATGGTTCAACTCTCCGACACCCCAGGGACGCAAGAAAGTCAGAATTGATGAAGCGTAATCGCAAAGTTAAAATCCTCGCCACCCTCGGGCCCGCCTCCGCCGAGGAATCGATGATCGAGAAGCTGCACCAGGCCGGTGCCGACGTCTTCCGCATCAATATGAGCCATGCGAGCCACGACCTGATGCGAACGCTCATCCAGCGCATCCGCTCGGTCGAGGCGCGCTCTGGCCGGCCGATCGGCATTCTCGCCGATCTGCAGGGACCGAAGCTGCGCGTCGGCAAGTTTACCGACAGCAAGGTCGACCTGAAACCCGGCCAGACCTTCACGCTCGACAACAATGAAGCGCTTGGCGACGCCACGCGCGTCTACCTGCCGCATCCCGAGATCCTGGAATCGGTGCAGCCTGGCCACCGTCTGCTGATCGACGACGGCAAGCTCGCCCTGCGCGCAGAAAAATGCGACGGCAAGAGCATCGTCACGACGGTGATCTCCGGCACGCGCATTTCCGACCGCAAGGGTGTCAGCCTTCCCGACACGCTGCTTGGCGTCGGTGCGCTGACCGACAAGGACCGTTCCGATCTCGATGCCGTGCTCGCCACCGACGATGTCGACTGGGTGGCGCTTTCCTTCGTCCAGCGCCCGGACGATCTTGCCGAGGTGCGCAAGATCGCCCGCGGCCGCGTTGGTCTGATGTCGAAGATCGAAAAACCGCAGGCTCTCGAGCGGATCGAAGAGATCATCGAGCTTTCCGATGCCTTGATGGTCGCCCGCGGCGATCTCGGCGTCGAAATGCCGCTCGAATCGGTTCCCGGCATTCAGAAGCAGCTGATCCGCGCCTGCCGCCGGTCGGGCAAGCCGGTGGTCGTCGCCACGCAGATGCTGGAATCGATGATCTCGGCGCCGGTTCCGACGCGCGCCGAAGTTTCCGACGTCGCGACCGCCGTCTTCGAAGGTGCCGATGCCGTCATGCTCTCGGCCGAATCGGCCTCGGGCGACTATCCCGTCGAGGCCGTCTCGACCATGGCGTCAATTGCCGGCGCCATCGAGCGCGAGCCGCATTATCCCGGCATCATCTATGCCCAGCGCGCCCAGCCGGAAGCGACCGGCGCCGATGCGATCTCGCTTGCCGCCCGCCAGATCGCCGAGACGCTGAAGCTGTCGGCGATCGTCTGCTACACCTCCTCCGGCACGACGGGCCTGCGCGCCTCGCGCGAGCGCCCGCAGGTGCCGATCCTGGCATTGTCGCCGATCATCAAGACGGCGCGCCGGCTTGCCGTCGTCTGGGGCCTGCATTGCGTCGTCACCCATGATGCGACCGATCTCGACGACATGGTCAACCGCGCCTGCCGCATCGTCGCCGACGAAGGGTTCGGCAAGCCAGGCGATCGCATCATCATCTCGGCCGGCGTGCCGCTCGGCACGCCCGGCGCCACCAACATGCTGCGCATTGCCTATATCGGATCGGACGGCCAAAGCGGCATCTGATCCGATCGCATCCCTGATGAAGCCCGCTGCCTGACGAGGCGGCGGGCTTTTTTGTTGCTGGGTCCGGCATTGCCAAGGGTTGCGGCGCGTGCAAGTCTCGGTCCAGGTTTGGAGGGATCACAATGGATGTCGTCACGCTTATCGCTTTTGCAGCCGTTTCCTTCGTCGGCATCGCGACACCGGGGCCAACGGTGCTGCTGGCGCTGACCAACGGTTCAAGGCATGGCCTGCGCCGCGCGGTCGCCGGCATGATCGGCGCGGTGCTTTCCGATTTCGTGCTGATCGGCGCCGTGGCGGTCGGGCTCGGGGCGCTGCTTGCGGCATCGGAATTCTGGTTCTCGATGCTGAAATGGGCGGGTGCGGCCTATCTCGCCTTTCTCGGCATCATGCTGCTGCGCTCGAAAGGCACCATCGATGCGGCGTTGAAATCTGGCGAGGCGCCAGGCGGGCGATCGGCCTTTTCGATCGGCCTGAAGAGCTTCATGGTCGCGGCGACCAATCCGAAAGGCTACCTGTTCTTCTCGGCCTTCCTGCCGCAGTTCATCGATCCCACCCAGCCACAGCCGGGGCAGTATGCGCTTCTGGCGCTCATTTTTGCCGCGATCGATTTTATTATCATGTTCGGCTACGCCTTCTTCGGCTCGCAGGCGGTACGCTTTCTGAAGACCTCTGGCGCCTTATGGCTGGAGCGGGCATGCGGCGGAGCGCTGCTCGCCCTTGCCGGGTCGCTTGCCTTCTATCGCCGGGCAACAACTTGATCTCAGCGAGGCAGGGACAGGTGGCCGACACGAAAGGCTTGCGTGTGCCCACCGATCTCGGGCATCTCTTTCCATAGCCTGAAGCGCACGCGCGTCCAGGTCGTCGGTTCGAAGCCGGAGACGGAGGCGAGCGCGCCTGCTTCCAGATCGGTTACGGCTTCTGCGCTTTCGGCCCGGCGGGTATCGGCGAGCGGCGAGTAGGGTTCCGTCTGCATGATATCGCGGGTGGCAAAGGCCGCTGCTGCGATATCGGGAGAGACGGCCGCCTGCCAGACAATCCATGTCCTCACCTGAGGCCAGCCGAAGGCGCCGGTGAGCGCTTCGAAGCCCGGCCCGCAGAGGAACTCGTTTGCTCCCTCGGGCTTCTGCCAGAGATAGAAGGGTGCGTAGAGGTTGTCGCGGCCGCCGAATTCGTTCCTGCGTGCGCTGAGATAGGCCTTGAAGCCGAGATTGGGGAAGCCGTCGAGTAATGGTCCCTTTTCGCGGATGCGGCGGTCGATGATCGACATGTCGTAGTCGGCCGGCAGGGTGAAGCTGTATTGCATGCCGATCATGGCCGTGCGTCCACCGGATCCAGCCATTCGACGAAGCTGCCATTGTCCGCCGGCTGGATGCTGATATAGCTGAACGGGCTGTCATCGGCAGCGCCATGCCAGTGGCGTTCGCCGGGCGCAAACCAGACCGCATCCCCGGCACGCAATTCTTCGACCGGGCCGCCCTCGTTCTGAGCCAGGCCTTGTCCCGAAAGGACATAGAGCAACTGCCCCCTGGGATGGGTGTGCCAGCGGGTGATAGTGCCGGGATCGAGGGTTGCGCGCATCGCAGTGTTTTCACCGTCGGCGCCTTCGAGCAGCATCTCGACCCAGAAGGGCGCGGTTGCCACGCCTTCGGGCGAGCGGACCACCTTGCCGGGACGGCTGACGGTCATCGTTTTCGGGTTCGAAGCGCTCATTGCCGGCCTCCTGCTACCCGCAGTCGCCAGTCCGGATCGGTCATCTGGGCGATGCCGTTGCCGAAGGACCAGTCATCAGGCGCGCTGGTGCTGATGACGATCATGATGTCCTCGGGCCGAAGGCCGGGCGACACTGCCAGGAGATCCGCGAGCCGCTGGTAGAGTGCGGCCTTCATCTCGGCCGTGCGGGGTCTGCCGATGGTGATCGAGATGTAGACGAAATCGCCGGAGCGCGGACCTGCGAGATAGCTGCGATCGAAGATCAGCTCGTTCTCGTCATGCTGGTGGATGGCCTGGAAGCGGTCGTTTTCGGGCACGTCGAAAGTCTCGACTAGCGCGCGCTGAATATTGTCCGCGAGCGCCGCGAGATAGTCTGGCGACTTGCCTTTGCGAAGGGAAATTCGAACGAAGGGCATTGGGGTTCTCCATGGTTCTGGCCGGTTCCCCGGCCTTGACAATGAAACCATCTCACAGCACGATGATGCTGAAAATCAGAATTTTATGGATTAATGATCCCAAAAACCAGGACTATATGATGCGACGGACGATCTTTGATCTCGATGTGCTTCGGACCTTTTCGACCGGCATGGAGCTCGGCAATTTCGCCAAAGCGGCAGAAAAGCTCGGGCGTTCGACGTCAGCGATCAGTGCGCAGTTGAAGAAGCTGGAGGAACAGGCGGGCACGCCGATCTTCCGCAAGGCGGGCCGCGGACTGGCGCTGACCGATGCCGGCGAAACGATGCTCGGTTACGCCAGACGGCTGCTGGAGCTCAACGATGAGGCGGCGGCGGCCGTGCACAGCGTCGAGCTGGAAGGCTGGGTGCGGCTCGGCCTGCAGGAGGATTTCGGCGAGACCCTGTTGCCCGAGGTGCTCGGCCGTTTCGCTCGCGCCCATCCAAAGGTACGCATTGAGGCTCGAGTGGTGCGCAATGCCGAACTGCTCGATCGGGTCACCTCAGGCAAGCTCGACCTGGCGCTGGCCTGGAGCGATGGGACGTTGACGGCACATTGTGAGGCGATCGGCGAGGTGCCGATGTGTTGGATCGGGCCTGCAGAAGGGCAGCCAGTCTGGCATGCTGCGAGTGGCGAGCCAATGCCGCTTGCCTCGCTGGAGGCGCCGTGCCTGTTGCGCAATGCGGCGACCCGGGCGCTTGACGAGGTTGGCATTTCCTGGCGGCTCGCCTTTGTCAGCCCCAGTCTCGGCGGCCTCTGGGCCGCGACGGCGGCGGGCCTCGGTTTTACCATTCGTACCCCGGTCGGCTTACCGGCAAAGGTCCGGACGCTTCAGCCGGAGGCCGTCGGCCTGCCTGGTTTGCCGAAGCTCGGGCTGGTCCTGCATCGGGCCGAGGCCGAACTGCAACCGGCCGCGGCCCGGCTTGCCGAGCTCGTGCAACAGTCGGTGCGGGGCGCCCTGCCAGCGAGTGATGGCCTGATATCTCATTGACCCCGTCGGAAAGGCGCTTCATGGCGCAGCCCGGCCTTGCACGTTCTGAGCCTCTTCGGCTCGAACAGCAGGACGGCGTCTATTCGCCGGTCGATCCCGCGATCCGCCGGGCGCTTCACCTGTCGTAGCGAGAAGGGGCACCCGGTGGTCGCCGACTGGGTACTCACATCTGCCGTTCCAACTGGGCGTTGCGGCGGATCGCCTGCGGCGGCTGACCGAAGGCGCGCAAAAAGGCGCGGCGCATGCGTTCGCGATCGGCAAAGCCAGTTTCGTCGGCAACCACGTCGATCGGATGGCGGCTTTGCTCCATCATCAGCCTGGCGGCTTCGAGCCTCAAGTTCTCGACGGCCTTGGCCGGCGACTGGCCCGTTTCGGCGCGGAAGGCGCGGCTGAACTGGCGGGGGCTGAGATGAGCGGCTTCCGCCAGTTCTTCCACCGAAAGCTGAGATTTCAGATTGCTGCGGGCAAAGTCCAGCGCCTTCCGAATGCGGTCCGATTTCGGCTCGAGTTCCAGCAGCGCGGAAAATTGCGACTGACCGCCGGCGCGGCGGTGATAGACGACGAGCATTCGCGCAATGGCGCGGGCGACTTCGATGCCGTGGTCCTTCTCAACCATCGCCAGTGCAAGGTCGATCCCGGCGGTCATGCCGGCGGATGTCCAGACCGAACCGTCGATGATGAAGATGCGATCCTCTTCCACCCTGATCTTCGGATAACGCGCCTTCATCTCGCGGGCGAGGCACCAATGCGTCGTCGCGCGGCGACCGTCGAGAATACCGGCTTCGGCGAGGAAGAAGGCGCCGGTGCAGATCGAAGCGACGCGGCGGGAGGCACCTAGTGCGGCGCGAATGAAGGCGCTTTCGCCAGGCTTCGGCAAGATGAGGTCAGGTGCACCGACGACGACCAGCGTGTCGAAGACCGGATCGCCGAAAGGCTCGGTCTCGACCGACATACCGAGCGAGGTGCGCAATGTTCCGCCCGCTTCGGAGATGTAGGTGATGTCATAAGCCTTCCGGCCGAGTTCGAGATTGGTGAACTCGAAGACCGAGACAGCGGCCAGGCTCATGATCTGAAAGCCGGGATAGAGCAGGAAAGCGACATGCTGCATGGCTGAACCTCCTGTGTCCTAAAAGGTGGTGTATATGACATTCAGGACTTTAGCAATTCGACGTATCGTTCTCTTCAAGCGCGGGGCAAGGGCCAGTGCAACAAAGGAGACGGAGCATGTCACAGGAACATAAGGGTACGGCGCTCGTTACCGGCGCATCCTCGGGCATCGGCGCGATTTATGCGCATCGGCTGGCGCAGCAGGGTTACGATCTGATCATCGTCGCCCGCAATGGGGAGCGGCTGAAGGCGCTGGCAAGCCGGCTGACGACCGAGACCGGCAGGACTGTGGAGACCCTCGTCGCCGATCTGGGCAGCAAGGTGGACTTAGGGCGCGTCGAGGGCGTGCTGAAGCAAGACCGGAGCATCACCCTTCTCGTCAACAATGCCGGCTTTGGGGGAACGGCGCCGCTGCTTTCTGCCGATGTAAACAAAATGCAGGAAATGATCGAACTCAATGTGACAGCGCTGATGCGGCTAACCTATGCCGCCGTTCCCGGTTTCGTCTCGCGCGGCGGCGGCACGATCATTAACATCGCTTCGATCGTCGCAATCGCGCCGGAACTGTTGAACGGCGTCTATGGCGGCACGAAAGCCTTCGTGCTTGCCTTCAGCCAGTCGCTGAAACATGAGCTGGCGGAGAAGAACATCCGTATCCAGGCCGTGCTGCCCGGCGCCACCGCGACTGAATTCTGGGGCATCGCCGGCACGCACGTCGAGCACCTGCCCAATGAGATCGTGATGTCGGCGGAAGATATGGTCGATGCCTCGCTCGCGGGCCTCAAGCAAGGGGAATTCGCAACCATTCCCGCGCTTGAGGACGCCGGCTTGCTGGCCGCCTACGAACAGGCGCGCCAGGCATTGATGCCGAACCTTTCGCGTACGGCGCCGGCCCAACGTTACAGGGCGGCTTGATCAAGCCGCCGGTCTGTCTCAGCCGAAGCGTTCCAACGCCATAGTGAAGATGTCGGTATCGACATTGCCGCCGGAGGTGACGGCGACGACTGTATCGCTTTCCAGCGCCTCACCATGGAAAAGAGCGGCAGCCAGCGCCACGGCGCCGCCCGGCTCAACGACGATCTTCAATCTGACGAAGGCGAGCGCCATGGCGCGGAGCGCCTCCTCGTCGGTGACGACGATGCCGGCGCCGGCGAGGCGCTTCAAGATCGGGAAGGTGATCTTGCCCGGCTCCGGTGTGACGATCGCATCGCAGATCGAACCCGACATCGCGGCATTGCGTTCGATCCTGCCGGAGGCGAGCGATCGGGTGGTGTCGTCGAAATTCTCCGGCTCGCAGGGACGGACGCGAAAGCCGGGGGCGCTGGCCTCGAGGGCGAGCGCGATGCCTGACGTCAGTCCGCCGCCGCCGCAGGGAACGAGCACCTCGGCTTCCGTCACACCTTCTTCTTCCGCCTGTTCGGAGATTTCGAGGCCAGTCGTGCCCTGGCCGGCGATGACAAGCGGTTCGTCGAAAGGCTTGATCAGCGTCAGGCCGCGATCGGCGGAGAGCCGCGCGCCGATTTCATCGCGATCCTCGTTGGCGCGGTCGTAGAGCACGACTTCGGCGCCGAAGGCGCGGGTGTTGGCGATCTTCAGCTTCGGCGCATCGCTCGGCATGATGATGACGGCGGGCACGCCGTGCAGCTTGGCGGCAAGGGCGACGCCCTGCGCATGGTTGCCCGAGGAGAAGGCGATGACGCCGCGCGTGCGTACGGCCGGGTCAAGGCCGGAAACCGCAGACCAGCCGCCGCGAAACTTGAAGGAACCCGAATGCTGCAGGCATTCCGCCTTCACGAACAGCCGCCGGCCGGCGATCTCGTTCAGGAAGGGGGAGGAGAGAAGCGGCGTGCGGCGCGCGCGACCGCGCAGTCGAGCGCGGGCGGCAACAATCATTTCAATGCTGACCATTCGGGAATCGTCCTGCTTGCGGGAGTCGCTCATGCATAAGACGGGGCAAACGGTTTGTGAACGGTGACTTTGTCACCGTGACATGAATGACCATTGCGCCTATGCCCGGCGGCTCGCCGACCGTCAATAGCCGCCTGCTGAGCCTTCCGTCGCGCGGGCGTCCATGGCGCCGTTGTAACGAGCGCCGCTGCCTTTTTCGATGGCGGCAAGGCTTTTGCCGCCGACGAGGATACCAGCGGCCTGGCCCCAGAGCGGGGCGTCGTTGCCGCCGTCGAAGCTATAGCCCATCGCCGCAAGCGTCCTTTCCGTATCGGGCGAAAGCGCATAGGGCTCGAAATAGACCTTGTCGGGCTGCCATTGGTGATGAACCCGCGGCGCGTTGACCGCCTGGCTGATATCCATGCCGAAGTCGACGACATTCAAAATCGCCTCCAACGTGATGGTGATGATGCGCGAGCCGCCGGGGCTGCCGATCACCATGAAGGGCTTGCCGTCGCGGGTGACGATCGTCGGGCTCATCGAGGAGAGAGGCGTCTTCTTCGGAGCAATGGCATTGGCTTCGCCCTGAACGAGGCCATAAAGGTTCGGCACACCCGGCTTGGAGGTGAAATCGTCCATTTCGTTGTTGAGCAGAACCCCGGTGCCGGGCGCTACGACCGCCGCGCCGAAGGAGCCGTTCAGCGTATAGGTGACGGCAACCGCATTACCCTCGTCGTCAATGATCGAATAATGGGTCGTCTCGTTGCTTTCCTTGCCGCCGAGGGGTTTCAGGTTGGCCGAAGTCCCGGCCCTGTAGGGATCGATCTTTGCTGCGATCTCCTTGGCGTAGCTCTTGTCGAGCATTTTCTCGACCGGGTTCTCGACGAAATCGGGATCGCCGAGCGCCGCGTTGCGGTCGACATAGGCGTAGCGCATCGCCTCGACCATCACGTGCACGGTCTCAGCCGAGGCGTAGCCGAGATAGGAGAGCGGATAACCTTCGAGGACGTTGAGGATCTCGCAGATGATGACGCCGCCGGAGGAAGGTGGCGGTGAGGAGATGATGTCGTATCCGCGGTAATTGCACTCGATTGGCGTCAGTTCGCGCACGGTGTATTGCTCGAAATCCTCCTTGGCAAGGATACCGCCCTTGGCCTGGCTCGCTTTGACGATCGCCTCGGCGGGGGCGGCCTTGTAGAAGGCGTCGGGTCCTTTTTCCGAGATGGCTGCCAGAACCGCGGCGAGGTCGGGCTGCGCAAGCTTTTCGCCGGACGCATAGGGCTTGCCGTCCTGTTTCAGGAAAATCTTCGCCGCCGTCTCGTCCTTGGCAAGGCGCTTGGCGCCGCCGGCGAGAATCGCGGCATCGCCCTGTTCCAGCGTGTAGCCTTCCTTGGCGAAGCGGAGCGCCGGCGCGATCAGATCCTGGCGTGAGCGGGTGCCGTATTTCTCCCGCGCCGTCTCGAAGCCCTTGACCGAACCGGGAACGCCGACGGCGAGGTAGCCGTCAAGGCTGGCGCGCGGCACGATATCGCCCTTGCTATCGAGATACATGGTCTTTGTCGCGGCGAGCGGCGCGCGCTCGCGGAAATCGAGGAAGGTCTTGCTGCCGTCTTTCAGGCGAATGGTCATGAAGCCGCCGCCGCCGAGATTGCCGGCCGAGGGATAGACGACCGCCAGTGCATAACCGACGGCGACCGCCGCATCGACGGCATTGCCGCCGCTCTTCAGCACCTCGACGCCGACATCGGTCGCCAGATGCTGGGCGGTGACGACCATCCCGTGTTCGGCTTCAACCGGTGCGGGCGACGCCGCGAAAGCCGTCGTCAGAGTTAGCGACAAGGCCGATATGACGGAGATCGTCCCGATATGCAGGCGGCCCATGATTTCCCCTCCTATGGACAACAACGGAAAGACATATGGGGCTGCTGCGGTCCGCGGCAATGCGAGGAGCAGGCTTTGTGCGAGGAAGCCGGCCGAATGTCCGACAGGGACACCGCCGGAGAGATCAAACGCCGTGGAGAGCGCCCGGCATCCGCGACGGCTGGATTTGGATCGCTTGATCGCGGAGAGAGGCGGCGAGCCGCTCTTCGGCACGGCGGGCGGCCGCCTGGAGGTCGCGGGGCTCGCCGGCGATCTTTTCCATGGCGGCGATAGCGACGTCGGTGGCCAGATAATCCGGCTTATGGCCGACGCCGCCGACCGTAACGAGTTCGGAACCTGGTATATCGCGGGCGAGGCCGCGCGAATGCAGGTGTTCCCAGACGATCTTGTCGCGGTCGCCCGTGATGATAACGGTCGGCGCGGTGATCTGCGAGTAGAGCGGCGACTGCTCCTTCACATAGGCGAGCAGTCTTTTGAAATCGGCGGCATTGTTGTGGAAGGTGCGCGGGCGCAGCACCAGCGACGGGCCGGTTTTTTCGATGTAGTCGGCAGGGCGTGGATTGGGACGGAAAACGTTCAATGTGCCGCGCTCCAGCCGGCTCAGTCCAAGCGGAACGACGATGGCGTGGTTGAAGAGCCAACCGATGACCGGCACGGTCGCCACGTGGTAATACCAGTCGATGCCGCCGGGCCACGGATGGGTGGCGGGTGCGAGGAAGAGCAGACCAGCGGTCTTATCCGGATGGCGCAGTCCGAAGGCGGCGGTGATCGCGCCTCCGAAGGAATGGCCAACAATGATCGCCTTCTCGATGCCGCGCTTTTCCATCAGTCGAGCGATTGCATCGGCCTGGCCCGAGGGTACGGCGTTCTCAGGGCCGCCGCGCTCGGAATAGCCATGACCGGGACGATCGACGAACAGCATTTCCGCCCGGCCTTCGAGCGGGGCGCGAAAGGCGACGAACTGATCGAGCAGATTGCCGCTGGCGCCGTGAATGAAGACGAGCGCCGGCAGGTCCGCATTTTGGGGACGTTCGACATGGACGGCGTTCATGCGGTAGCCGCCGACATCCGTCAATTCACCGATATTCGGATAGGTCCGTTCGAATTGCCGCGCCTTATAAGAAGAGTAACCGATGGCGGCGGCGAGCGGGGCAAGAAGGGCGGAAACTTCGGCAAGCATGATCTTAACGGCGACAGTCGATGGATTTTGCGAGGGGCGGCGGTCGCGTCAAATTGCCCTCGACAGGTTCTAAAATTGCGCGCTCCGGCCGAAGGTCAAGCTTGATCGGCCGGCTTCAGGTGCGATTGCCGGCGAGTTTTTCCGCAAGCATGTTGACCTGCTCCTGCGCAGTGCGATCGGCGGGATAGATATCGAGGAACCGTTCCCAGGCCTTCAGGGTCAATTGATCGTTGCCGGAATTGCTGAGGATCGCGGCCATGCCGGAGAGCGCGCCGAAATGGCGCGGCTCGATATCCAGCACATGCTCGATGTCGGACATCGACTTGCGGTAATTGCCCATGACGAAATTCAGCGTGGCGCGGCGATTCCAGCTCTCGGCATAATCGGGCTTGAGGGCAATCGCCTCGTCGAGGAAATCGAGAGCGGCGGGATTGCGCTTTTCCTCAATCGCCTTGTCGGCCCATTGCATCAGTAGGTTCACGGTCGCGCTGCCGGAATCATTCCATTCCAGACGAATTTCGTTGGCAATGCTGCTGGCCTTGTCAGGATCACGCTCGCGCTTCAGCTGGCTGAAGAGCTGGTCGAGACGCTGCTTCGGCGAACTATTGGCATCCCTCCGCTCGACAATGACGTTGTTTTCCGCCGCGGTGGCCGGGAACGGGGAGGTGGAGAGGATGAAGGCGAGCGGCAGCACCGCTGACGTCAAAGCAAAAAAGCGCATGGCGGACATATTAGCCCGCCAGCGCCGAAGATCAAACAAATTAGACGTGATCACCGCAGCGACCCACCGGATGTCCGTCGGCGCAATCTGCGCGGCGCACAATCCGGATTCGCGCAATCAGCCCTGACGAGCCTTGTAGCGCGGGTTCAGCTTGTTGATGATGTAGATGCGGCCCTTGCGACGAACCAGACGGTTGTCACGGTGACGAGCCTTGAGCGACTTGAGCGAATTCTTGATCTTCATTTTTCTGATCCGCGATCTCTATGGGGGAATTCACATTCGCCCGTAACTTTAACAATCAAAAGCGCGCCGTCGGGGCGCGCTCTTTAGGTGGGGGTGCAGATACCTCGTCACCTCCAGCGTGTCAACCACGTGACGGTGTTTTTCCCAAGCCGCAGGACCGTTTCTCACCGCGAAACCGGCAATTTCGGCGCCAATGTCGTGACATGACCCATCTTGCGACCGGGGCGCCACTCGCTCTTGCCATAGAGGTGAACCAGCGTGTCGGGACGTTGCAGCCAGTCGCGGACGGCAAGGATATCGTCACCGACCAAATTCTGCATGACGCAGTCGGAGTGGCGCTCGCCATTGCCGAGCGGCAGGCCGGCGACAGCGCGGATATGTTGCTCGAACTGGCTGACGACGCAGGCGGCTTCCGTCCAATGACCGGAATTGTGGACGCGCGGCGCCATCTCGTTGGCGATCAGGCCGCCATCGGCAAGCACGAAGAATTCGATGCCGATCACGCCGACATAGTTCAACGCGGCGAGAATCTTTTCGGCCGATCGACGAGCGGCCTCCGCTGTCGTCGCCGAGATTGCGGCCGGAACGGTCGAGGTATGGAGGATGCCGTTGCGGTGGACATTCTCGGCGGGATCGAAGCAGACGACCGTCCCATCCGCGGCACGCGCGGCGATGATCGAGACCTCGCGCTCGAAGGCGACGAAGCTTTCGAGGATGAGCGGCACGGCCCCGAGCGCGGCATAGGCACCGTCAGGATTGTCGGCGGGCGAGCGGAAAACCTTCTGCCCCTTGCCGTCATAACCGAGGCGGCGGGTCTTCAGCACGCCCTGGCCGTCGAAATCTTTCAGCGCGGTTTCGAGATCTGCCTGGCTGTCGACCGCATGAAAGCGAGCGGTTGAGATGCCGCAGCCGTTGAGGAAGCGTTTTTCGACGAGCCGATCCTGGGCGGCCTCAAGCGCCTTGGCAGGCGGATAGACGGCGATGCTTGCCGAGAGCGCTTCGGCGGCTGCGACGGGCACGTTTTCGAATTCGTAGGTGACGACGTCGCAGGCGTCTGCCAGTTCGGCCAGTGCCGCCGGATCGTCATAGGCGGCAACGATCTGCCGGTTCGCCAGTTGGGCGGCGGGGCAGTCGAGCTGCGGCTCGAGGATGACAGTGCGGAAATTCAATCTGGCGGCGGCGATGGCCAGCATGCGGCCGAGCTGGCCGCCGCCGACTATGCCGATTGTTCCTATGGTCATTGGTTGTCCATTGGATATTCGGCGACGGCAGCACTCTGGCGCTCGCGCCATTCGTCGAGCCTGTCGGCAATCTCTTCGTCGGAAAGGGCCAGCACGGCGGCGGCGAGAAGAGCGGCGTTGACCGCACCCGCCTTGCCTATGGCGAGGGTCCCAACCGGAATGCCGGCCGGCATCTGCACGATGGAAAGAAGGCTGTCCTGGCCGGACATGGTCTTCGACTGGACCGGCACGCCGAAGACCGGCAACGGCGTCATCGATGCGGTCATGCCCGGCAGATGCGCCGCACCGCCAGCACCGGCGATGATGACCTTGAAGCCTTCCGCACGGGCGCCCTTGGCGAAATTCATCATGCGCTCGGGCGTACGATGCGCTGAGATGATGCGCGCATCATAAGCGATTTCCAGCGCTTCCAGCGTGTCGGCCGCGTTCTTCATGGTCTCCCAATCGGATTGGCTGCCCATGATGATGGCGACGAGTGGTCTATCTGTCATCCTGCGGCGGTTCCTTTCAGGCAATGATGTCGGGAACGATCTGGTCTTCCAGCTTGGAGAGCTTGTCCTTGATGACGAGCTTTTTCTTCTTCATGCGCTGGATTCGCAGAGCGTCGCATCCGGTCTCGATCATGGCGTTGATCGCAGCGTCGAAATCCTCGTGCTCCTGGCGCAGACGCGCCACCATGAGCCTGATTTCCGCCTGTTCCTGATCGGCCATATGCATTCCCCGTTATCGTCCACGGACCTTGTCCGATCTGCCGATGATTTCCGCAAGCTCCTATCACCAAATACGGGTAACGGCTAGTTAGTCGTGATCATGAATTTGCCATCGCATCTTCATCTTTTGGCCTTCGACAAGCCTTCAAAAATATGTCACAGTCCGCCCGTTGACACCTTGATCCCCGACGACGATGGTCGGGGAGGGTAAGAGGAAGGAAGGGTCAAATGACAGTTGAAGCTCATCTTGAATCACTCCAGAAAAAGCATGTTGCTCTCGAGGAGGAGTTGCATGCACTCAGAACAGCTCCTTCTATCTCCGATACAGAAATTGCCGAATGCAAGCGCCGCAAGCTGCGCATCAAGGACGAGATTCAGCGTCTCAAGTCATCCGTCCATTAATCTTCCCAAGGGTCGCCGGGCGATCATCTTGCGCAAGAGGTAAATCCATCCATTCCGCCTAAAATTTGCAAGAACCGGTGATCACACCAGAATTGCGCCAGCCCGATGCTTGTGACGTCGCGGCTGGCGCGTTTGCGTCTGCTTGCAGCAAAAGGGCGTTTTTATGATGCGTCAGGGGTGTGATCGGAGGCGCGGTCAGGCCCAGAACTGATCCAGCCACAGATTGAGCTTGTCAAAGCCGCGGTTGTTGACCGCGTAGATGCGTTTCGTACCTTCCGAGGTCACGGAGACAAGATTGCTGTCGAGCAGTGCCTTCAGGTGCTGCGAGACAGCGGGCCGACTGATCGGCAGGCCCTCGGCAAGCTCGTTGACCGTGCGCGGCGCGCGCCGCAATTCCTCCAGCAGAAAGCGCCGGTTCGGGTCGGCAATCGCAGAGAAGGGGTCCGTGTTCGACATGGCAGAAACGCTACGTCAAACCGGCCGTTGCAGCAAGGAAATTGTGCATTGCAGCGTACTGCCGCCCTTACCAGCCGAGGCCCTCGCGTATGATCAGAAAGGCCGCGATCAGCGCCATCGCATACATGAAAGGATAAAAGATCTGCGGCTTCATGCGGCGCACGCACCAGGCCCCGGCAAGGGTGGCGAGCGGCGCGAAAGGCAAGAGCGTGGCGGAGGTCGCAAGGTTCTGCGTGTCGAGCTGGCCGAGGGCAAAGTAGGGAATGAGCTTGATGGCGTTGAGGATTGCGAAGAAGCGCACGCTGGTGCCGGTATATTCGCGCGGCTCCAGTTTGAGCGGCAGGGCATAGATCTGAAACGGCGCGCCGCCGGCATGGGCGACGAAGCTGCCATATCCGGAAAACGTTCCCCAGAGGGCGGCAGCGACCGGCCGCTGTCCGTGCGGCGGGATCGTCTTGTTGGCGCCGGGGCCGAAATTGTTCCAGAAATAGCGCAGGCAGAAGAGGATCGTCACCGCGCCGATGACGACGCGCAGGACATTGCCGGGAACAAGCGCCGAGGTCGCCCAGCCGAGGGCAATGCCGAGAATTGCGCCCGGCAGCATGATCTTCAGCGTCGCCCAATCGCCATGCCTGCGCCAGATGACAAGCGAGATCATGTCCATGAAGACCAGGATCGGCAGCAGGATTGCCGCCGCCTCGAGCGGCGAGACGACCAGGGCGAGAAAGGGCAGGCCGATCAGCGACAAAGCGTCGCCCATGCCGCCTTTTGCGAGACCAACAAGCAGAACCGCGGGCACGGCGGCGTAGTAGAATGACAAGTCCTGCGGCATGCTTTCGACGTCCTCCTCTTGCAAGCCTCCTCTAACGGAACTACTCACACAAAACGAGTGCGGATCCGTCTTTTCGAGAAGGGAATTCGCAGGAAACGGAAAGACCTCATGACCGAACCCGAAAACCGCTGCCGCCTGGTGCTCATCGTCCCTGATATTGCCGACGCCGATGAACAGGCAAGGATCGTCACCGATGCGCTGAAGGGCGGCGATGTCGCCTCCGTCATCGTGCCGCAATACGGGCTCGACGACGGCGCCTTCCAGAAACATGCCGAAAAGCTGGTGCCGGTGATTCAGGATGCGGGGGCCGCCGCGCTGATTGCAGGCGACAGCCGCGTGGCGGGACGGGCGAAGGCCGATGGCCTGCATATAACCAGCAACGCGCAGGCACTGTCGGAGGCGATCGACAAACACGCTCCGAAGCTGATCGTCGGCGGCGGCAATGCCAGCGACCGGCACAATGCGCTGGAGATCGGCGAAGTCAGGCCGGATTATATCTTCTTCGGCAAGCTTGATGGGGATATCAAGCCGGAGGCGCATCCCAAGAACCTCGCGCTCGGCGAATGGTGGGCCTCAATGATCGAAATCCCCTGCATCGTCATGGGCGGCACCGATCCCGTGTCGGCTCTTGCCGTTGCCGAGACCGGAGCAGAGTTCGTGGCGCTGCGGCTGGCGGTGTTCGGGGAGCCCGGCCGAGCGCCATCCATCGTTGCCGAGATCAATGCTCTGCTTGACGAAAAAGCGCCACGGTTTGAGGATTGAAATCCCGCTCATGCCGATCCTGCCCGCCCGCCCTTTGAAATATCTGCTTGCCAGCATAGTCGCCCTCACTGCGGGCGGGTCTGATATCGCCGTGGCGCAGGCACCGGACAGCGTCATCAGCCAGCCCGGCGCTGCTCCGGCGTCAAGCTTTCGTACCGACCGGCACACCAACGGGGATGTGAAGCCCTCGGACGGTGTCGGCGTTTTTGATCGCATGGGCGCGAAGCTGCCCGACCTCCCGCCCGAGAAAGATTACAAAGGTCCGATCGACGAGGCGTACGGCGCCTATCAGCGCGGCTATTATCTGGCGGCGATGGACAAGGCGCTGCCGCGCGCCCAGCTCGGCGATCCGGCGGCGCAGACGCTGATCGGCGAAATCCTCTCGCAAGGCCTCGGCGTCAAGAAGGACGTGAAAGGCGCTGCCTTCTGGTACGGCAAGGCGGCCGAAGGCGGCGATCCTGCGGCGATGTTCAAATATGCGCTCATGCTGATGGAAGGCCAAGGTGTGCCGCGCGACAAGGTCAAAGCCGACGACTATATGCGCAAGGCGGCCGAAGCCGGCAATCCTTCGGCCGAATTCAACTGGGCGCAGATTGTTGTCGCCGACAATCCCGGCGAAAAGGGGCTGAAGCTCGCGCTACCGTTTTACGAGAAATCGGCCGAGCAGGGCATTGCGGATTCGCAATATGCCGTGGCGCAGATCTATGCGACGCTGAAGGATCTGCCGGAGGAAAAGAAGCAGCTCGCCCGCGAGTGGATGGCGCGCGCCGCGCGCGCCGGCTTCGACACAGCCGAGCTCGATCTCGGCATCTGGCTCGTCAACGGCGTCGGTGGTCCCAGGGATTACGTCAAGGGTTTCGAATGGCTGAAACTTGCCGCCAATGGTGGCAATGTCGTTGCCCAGAACAAGCTTGCCCATCTCTACATCAACGCCATCGGCACGCCGCCGAATCCGATCGAGGCGGCGAAGTGGTATGTGCTGTCGCGCCGTGCCGGGCTTGCCGATCCAGCGCTGGAAGATTTTTATCTCGGGATCGAGGACGATCAGCAGAAGGCGGCGATCGATGCCGCCAACAAATTCCGGCGGCGATAGCCGCCGCGTGTTTCATTCTCTAAAGCATGTCGTGATCCTTCAGATTCGCTTATCATGCTCTCGGTCTTTGGTTTTCCGCATGTCTTTATCGCAAACCGCTGCACAGTTTTGCGAGACATGCGCTAGAAAAGCGCGTCGGCGAAAAGATCCTCGTCATTTTCGGTTTTGGCGGTCTCCGCGGGCGCTGGAATGTTTTCATTGCTTGCCGGGATGATGTCGCGATGAATGTCTCGCTCCTGGACCATCGTGTAGAGCTTGAAGATCTTGCGGTCGAGCGGTGCGATGGCCTCCGCGAGATCAGAAATATCGGCGACATCGATGCCGGCGACGCCTTTGAGCACATCGGCGCAGCGGGCAAGGACATCGCCGAGTTCGTGCTGGAAGTCGAGCTTGCCGATCAGCAGGCCGATCTTGGCGGCAACCTCGCGGCCGTTTTCGGCGAGCACCTTCAGCTCGTTTTCCATGACATTGGCCGCGGAACGGATGTTGCCGACAGCCGAGGTCAGGCTCTCGTCCAGTCCGCCGGCCGCAGCGTCCGTGGCGGGAGCCACGCGCCCGGCAGCGGCTTCGAGCGCCGGCAGGCCGTTGACGATGGCGTCGGCGGATTCATCGAGCTTGCCGGCGAAGATGCGCAGCTCGGCGGTGACGACATTGATCGACTTGCCTTCCTCGCCAAGCCGGCTGCAGCGCAGATTGGTGTTCAGAGCCATGTAATGGATGTCGGTCCTGACAACGCGGATGTTGACGATGGCTTCGGAAAGCTTGGCGGCCGTGCCGATCGTCGAATGGCTTACCTGGTCAGCCTGCCGGCTTGCCGTGTCAACCTGCTTGACGATCTCGTGGGCGGCGGAAACGCTGGATTCCAGCGCGCGCATGAAATTGCCGCCGGCTTCGCCGCTTTCGGTGCCCATTTGATCGCGCAGTTTGAGGATTTCCCGCATGTCGTGGTCGAAACTCGCAATCGTCTTGACGACGTTTTCCGAATCCCGCTGGAAATTGATCCACATGTCGTTGATCTGCGCCGCGGTCAGATGGTGAACGACATTCTGAAGACGCTGGCGCGCACCGGCGTCGAGCCTGGCGCCATCTTCGCCCGCGAGGAAATCTTCAAGCATCGAAAAGGTTGCCTGTACATGTTCGATGCGCTGACGGGTGATGTCGCCGATCTGCAGGGCCGATAGAGTCGAGCTGACCTTGCTCTGGACGCCGCGTGCGATCGCGCCGACCTCGCGGGCGAGGACACCGAGGTTTTTGCGGTGTTCGGCGATCTTGGCGGCATCGTCGCGCAGGGCTCCGGCGACGGCCGGAACGGTATCGGCGTAGCTCCTGGAAACGTTGGCTCCGAAGGAGGCGGCGAATTTGACCTCTTTCTCAAGGCTGTCGAGATGGGCGGCGAAACGATTGACCTCATCGGTGCCCGAATAGATTCGTTCCAGAATCTCCTGAGCAAAGCCGGCGAATTCGGCGAGGCCGGCGCCAGTGATCTTGACAGTCACGGCAAAGGTTCTGAGATAGCGCATCGTCTCCTGCATGTCGGCGACGTGTTTGCGCAGATCCCTGCCGGTGTGCGCCAGCGAGATGAGCGCCTGCTGGCGATTTTCTTCGGTGACCGGCAATGCAGTCAGGATTTCCACGGTGGCGCGGAGATCGGCGCCGGTATCGCTCGCCTCCTTGTCATCGAGTACCTTGGCGACACTTTCGAGCGAGTTCAGCAGACGGTTGAGGACATCCATCACCGACAGCAGCACCGCCCCGCCCGCGAGAAATCGCTCCTCGACTTGGCTGCGGGCGGATTCCAGGATCTGACTGATCTCCCGCCCCGATGTGTAGGCTGCAGCGTTGGATGTTACCAGAGCGTGTGCCACATTTATTACCTTTTCTTAAAACGCAGGCCATTTGACTCTATTTCTACGGGCAGGATGGAAATGTCCGGTAAACGCCCCAGACTCGCCTGCGTTGTGATTAATGAAAGGTGTGAGACGAGGCGGCCGGTGCACCGCATGCCGAAAGAGATCATTTAAGGTTCTGTTTTTACTTAATTTATCTCTAAACATTGAGAGAGCGGTACAACTTATCCTGGATAAGAATTGGGAGTCGCGGACCGCGTTGTACGTCGGTTTTATACAACCCCTGTTTACGCTGCATTAACGCTGTCGTGAGAGTCCTCTTAGGGTCACAAGTATTTCTCGGGCCCAGGAGGCTGCATTGGATACTCAGAGCCAATATTGTGAATCTATAAATTTACCGGGCGTGCTAAGCATCCGCCATGTGGCCGAGCTACATTCGAAGCTTAGTGACGAGTTTAACAGTAAAGACGACATTGTCGTTAGCGTTATCGCTGATGCTGAAGCTGACCTCAGTTTCATACAGCTTATCGAGGCCGCGCGTCGCCAAGCAAAGTCTGACGGAAAGACGTTCAGGCTTTTTTCTCCCGCCAGCGGCTCAGTGCTGAACGTACTTGAGCGTGCCGGTTTCATCGAATCCTTCGATCAAGAAGACTTAAAGTTCTGGTTGCATAAAGAGGTGACATTATGAGTGCCAACATTCTGACGGTAGACGATTCCGCTAGCATCCGTCTGACAACAAAGGTCACCCTGACCAATGCCGGTTACAGCGTCACCGAAGCGGTGAACGGGGCTGAAGGTCTTATGGCGGCCAAGGCCAGCAGCTTCGATCTGATCGTAACCGATCTCAACATGCCTGTTATGGACGGGCTGACGATGATCGAAGAACTGCGCAAGCTGCCGGCGCAGGCCGGTGTTCCGATTATCTTTCTAACGACGGAATCTGACGCCGATCTCAAGGCACGTGCCAAGGCCGCCGGCGCGACCGGCTGGCTGACCAAGCCGTTCGACCCGGAAAGTCTCGTGAAGATCGTGAAGAAGGTCCTCGGCAGATGAGTACGCTCGACCCCGTCGCCGTATTCCGCATGGAGGCTGCCGAATGCCTCGAAGCGATCGAGGCCGGTCTTCTCGACCTCACTCACCAACTCGACAATAAGGATCTCGTCGATGCGGTATTCCGCGGGCTTCATACGCTCAAGGGATCGGGCGCCATGTTCGGTTTCGAGGCGCTGGCGGCCTTCACCCACCATTGTGAAACCGCTTTCGACCGCGTCCGAAAAGGCGAGGTCGCGGCGACCAGCGAACTTGTCGCCGCCGTTCTCGCCGCCCAGGACCATATGCGTGCCCTCGTCGACCAGCCCGACGCCGATTACGGCGATACCGGGCATAAGCTTCTGGCACAACTGCAGTCCGCGGTCGGCGCCAAGGCTGCGGCACCCGCCACAGCGACAGCCGCCGTCGCAGCGCCCGTGCAAGGAGCGTCGGCGAACAAGACGAAGAACAGCTGGCGCATCCGATTCAGCCTGCCGGCCAATGCGATGGCCAACGGCACCAATCCGCTCGGTCTGCTGGACGAACTGCGCGATCTCGGCGAATGTACCGTACGCGCCGACACTTCGGCCATTCCGCCTCTCGACGAGCTCACTTCGACGGAACTCTACATTTCCTGGGATGTGACGCTGATGAGCGAACAGGACCGTTCGGCGATCGACGATGTCTTCATCTTCGTGCTCGACGACATGGAACTCAGCGTCGAGGAGATCGGCAGTGCAGCAGCGGCAACGGCCGCTCCGGCTGTAGCAAGGCCGGCGCCTGCCGCTGCCGCCTCAGTATCGCCACCACCTGTCCCGGCGGCTGGTGTGCCGGAATTCCGTCCCGTCGAAGCGGTTCCCGTCAGGCGTGAGGCGCCCGCTGCCGTCAGCCAGGCGAAGGCTGCCGAGAACGTGCGCGTCCCGGCAGAGCGCTTGGACGAACTGATGGACCGTGTCGGTGAGCTCGTGATCGCGCAATCGCGCCTCAGCCAGCTCGCCAGCGCCAGCACCGATATCGCATTGCGCTCCGTCTCGGAAGAAATCGAACGTCTGTCCGGCGAATTGCGCGACACGATGATGGTGCTGCGCATGGTGCCCGTTGCGACCCTCTTCTCCCGCTTCCGCCGCCTTGTGCACGATCTTGCCCGCGAGACCGGCAAGGTGATCGAGCTGGTGATGGAGGGCGAGAGCACCGAGGTCGACAAAACGGTGATCGAGCGGCTGGCCGATCCGCTGGTGCACCTGGTGCGCAACTCGATCGATCACGGCCTCGAAGTACCCGCCGACCGCCTTGCGGCCGGCAAGGCCAAGGCCGGCACGATCACGCTTTCGGCCCGTCAGGCCGGTGGCGAGGTGATCATCTCGATCAAGGACGACGGCCGCGGAATCAACCGTGAACGGGTCCGCGCCAAGGCGGAATCCTCCGGCCTCATCCATCCGGGCCAACCGCTTTCGGACCCCGAGCTCTTGCAACTGATCTTTGCTCCCGGCTTTTCGACGGCCACCGCGATCACCAATCTGTCCGGCCGCGGCGTCGGCATGGACGTGGTCAAGAAGACGGTTGAAGAGCTTCGCGGCGCAATCGATATCGTCAGTGTGCCCGGACAGGGTTCGGAAGTGTCGCTGCGCATTCCGCTGACGCTTGCCATTATCGACGGCCTGCTGGTGCGTGTCGGCTCGGGCCGTTACGTCATCCCGCTTTCGGCCGTCGAGGAATGCCTCGAACTGTCGCTCGAGGAGGATCTGCGCTCGCGCGGCCGTAGCTTCATCTCGTTGCGCGACAGCCTGGTGCCGTTCCTACGCCTACGCGATCTTTTCCGCACCGGCACGAAACCCGATGTGCACCAGAAGGTCGTGGTCATCTCGACCGGAACCGAGCGCGTCGGCCTCGTCGTCGACCAGATCATCGGCGACCACCAGACGGTCATCAAGTCGATGTCGAAACTGCACAATGACGTGGCGACCTTTTCGGGCGCCACCATTCTCGGCGACGGCAGCGTCGCACTCATTCTCGACGTCGGGCACCTGGTTGCCGCGGGTCAGCAACAGGAGGCGCAATTGCGGGTAGCAGGATGAGTGCAACAGCAGCAGCCGAACGTTTCGACAATCATTGGAGCTATGCCGAGGAAGTCGAGGTCCTGACATTCGATCTCAACGGCGAGACCTTCGCGCTGGAAGCGGTCATCGTCCAGGAAATCCTGGACCTGCTTCCGGAGACCGCGGTGCCGGGCAGTCAGCCCTTCGTCGCCAGCGTCATCAACTTCCGCGGCAAGGTCATACCGCTCGCCGACCTGCGTCTCGCCTTCGGGATGGAGGCGGAGGAGGCAACGATCGATAGCCGTTTCATCGTCATCGAGATCGATCTCCAGGGCGAGCCGACGCTCGTCGGCCTCAGAACCGATAAAGTGAACGAGGTGACGACGCTCGCAAAAAACGCGAGCGAGGCGCCGCCGAGCGTCGGGATGCGCTGGCGCGCCGACTACATCAACTGCCTGGTGAAGAGGGGCGGAGAGTTCATCATTCTCCCGAATCTGCAGGCGATTTTTTCATCCAGGCATGATGCGGCGGGAGCCGGCAATTGACGCAGATGGATTCAACTTGGGGTTAAACCGATGCGACTGACAATCAAGACGAAGCTGGTGACCGCGTTCACCTTCATCATCCTCATGCTCTTGGGCACCGCCGCTTACGGTATCTTCAGCCTCGGGTCGCTGAATGATACGATTGGCAATCTCCTCGCCGGCCCGGCAGCCCGCCTCGATCTTGCGCAGCAGATCAACATCGCGCAGCTCGAAGCGATCCGCCAGCAGAAGAACCTGCTTAATGCCCGTGGCGCCGATGAAGCGGCCGCGGCGATCGACAAGGGCAATCAGGCCCGCAAGGACTTCAGTGATGCCTTCAATCAAGCGTTGGCGCTTGCCACGGAGGAAGGCAACGCGCGTTGGGCTCGTATTGCCGAGTTTTCGAAGTCCTTCAACGCAGCTGACGACCAGATCCGTGACTACGTGAAGACCGGCAACGTGGAAGGTGCAAACACCGTCTCGATCACGACCGCGCGCGCTGCCGCCAACGGGATCGACTCGACGCTCGCCGAAATTCTGGCGCTTGAGAAGCAGCGCATGAAGGCCGCCGACGCCGGTGCCGACGCGCAGTATGAGACGACACGCACGACGATGGTCGCCGTCGCTGCCGTGGCACTACTGATTGCCGCGATAACCGCCTTCTGGATCGCCAGCACGATCAGCAAGGGCCTCAGCCGCGCCAACACCGTGGTTCGCGAAGTGTCTGAAGGCGACCTGACGAAAATGGCCGATATTACGAGCCATGACGAAATCGGCGAGCTTCTGGGTAATGTCAACGTCATGATCGAACGCCTGCGGGGCGTCGTCGCGGACGCGATCTCGGCCGCCGAGAACGTCTCGTCCGGCAGCCAGCAGCTTTCGGCAAGTTCCGAACAGGTGTCGCAGGGCGCGAGCGAACAGGCGGCTTCTGCCGAAGAGGCGTCCGCCTCAATGGAAGAGATGGCCGCCAATATCAAGCAGAACGCCGACAATGCCGCCCAGACGGAGAAGATCGCCCGTCAATCCGCCAAGGATGCGGAAGCCAGCGGCGAAGCGGTAACCCGTGCTGTCGACGCCATGCGCACGATTGCCGAGAAGATCGGCATCGTGCAGGAAATCGCCCGTCAGACCGATCTCCTGGCCCTCAATGCCGCCGTCGAAGCGGCACGCGCCGGCGAACACGGCAAGGGTTTTGCGGTCGTGGCCTCGGAAGTGCGCAAACTTGCCGAGCGTAGCCAGTCGGCAGCAGCCGAAATCAGCTCGATGTCGAGCGATACCGTCAAGGCCGCCGCCGATGCCGGTGAGATGCTCGGCCGCCTGGTGCCCGACATCCGCAAGACGGCGGAACTCGTTTCCGAGATCAGCGCCGCCTGCCGCGAGCAGGATATCGGCGCCTCTCAGATCAATGAGGCGATCCAGCAGCTCGACAAGGTGACGCAGCAGAATGCCGGCGCCTCGGAGCAGATGTCGGCAACGTCCGAGGAACTCGCCGCTCAGGCGGAAGAATTGCAGACGTCGATCGCCTTCTTCAAGGTCGATACGACGGGCAGCACGCGGCCCGGCGCCCAGAAGATGCCGTCGAAAGGCCCAACCAAGGTGGCCAAGGCCCCGGCCCGCAAGCCTGCACAGCAGGCCCAAAGCCAGGGCCGCGGTCAGACGGTTTCGGCTCAGCAGCAGCGTCTCAAAGGCTTTGCTCTCGATATGTCGATGGGCGGTCCGGACGCCAGTGACGATGATTTTCGGGAAAGCGCGTAGGCGTTCCTGGGGACGCGCATAGCGTTCCCGGCGAGGCACCTGAGCGCCTTCGCCCTCATCGGATATCTCGGGCCACTCCCGTGGCCCGAGGTGGAAATATCCCCAACGCGTGTAGGCGTTGGCGCTGCGACCGATCGATGTCCGGCTGCCGGGAAGTGAATGCAGTCGCTTTCCCTCTTTCAGACACATCACTCTGAAGTTCGGCGTTCCCAGACCGGAACGTCTCTCTATCCAATCGTTTTGGCGCATAAAACGGGGTATCACATGCGTTTCACTATCAAACTGAAATTGGGTCTCGCTTTCGGGATCATGACGCTGCTGCTGATCGGCATTGCAGTTTATGGAAGCTTTAGCCTCGGCACATTGAACGAGGCGAGCGGCAACATGATCGACGGCCCGATGCGCCGGCTGGAACTGGCGCTGAACGCCAACATCGCCGAAGTCAACGCCATTCGGGCTCAGAAGAACGCGCTGCTTTCCACCGATCCGGACACGGCCGCCGGCTTCTACAAAGAGGCCGACCAGAACCTGCAGGCCATGTTCGACGCTGTCGACGCCGGCTTGGCCATCGCCTCTCCGGAAGGCAAGCCGCATTGGGAGAAGCTGCGGAGCGTTGGCGGGAAATTCCGCGAGAAGTCCGCCGAGCTGCAGCAACTCGATGCCAGGGGTGATAAGGCATCCGCGCTCGCGCTTTCACTTGGCGATCTCCGGGCGATGACCGGGGACATGGGCGATGCGATTGCCGCCCTCACGGAGATCCAGCGCAAAGGCATGCAAGCGACCGATCAGTCGAACAGCGATCTTTACAATTCGACCAAGCTCATCCTCACCACAGCATCCGGAATCGCCGTGCTTATGGCCCTCGGCGCCGCATTGTGGATCACGCTCGGCATCAACAATGGTCTGAGGAAGATCACGAGCGTCGCAAACGCCGTGGCAATCGGCGATCTCAATCAGAAAGTCGACGTCAGGACCAATGACGAGATCAAGGACCTCATCGATACGGTCAACACCATGACCGCCAATCTGCGATCGACCGCCGCCCTTGCCGACCAGATCGCCATGGGCGATCTGACCACCGATGCCAAGCCTCTCTCGGACAAGGACGCGCTCGGGATTGCGATGCAGAGCATGATCGCCAATCTGAGGACCACGGCGGGGATTGCCAACCAGATCGCCAATGGCGATCTCACTGTGTCTCCGAAGCCGCTCTCCGACAAGGATGCACTGGGCCTTGCGCTGGAGCAGATGGTTGAGCGGTTGCGCGGCGTGGTCGCAGACGCGATTTCGGCCGCCGAAAATGTTTCGGCCGGCAGCCAGGAGCTTTCGGCAAGTTCCGAACAGGTGTCGCAAGGCGCCACCGAGCAGGCCGCGTCGGCCGAAGAGGCGTCGGCCTCGATGGAAGAGATGGCCTCGAACATCAAGCAGAATGCCGACAATGCCGCGCAGACGGAAAAGATCGCCCGGCAGTCTGCAAAGGATGCGGAAGCCAGCGGCGAGGCGGTGACGCGCGCCGTCGACGCCATGCGCACGATCGCCCAGAAGATCGGCATCGTGCAGGAAATCGCCCGTCAGACCGATCTGCTTGCCCTTAATGCGGCGGTGGAAGCAGCACGCGCCGGCGAACACGGCAAGGGTTTTGCGGTGGTGGCCTCGGAGGTGCGCAAGCTTGCCGAACGCAGCCAGTCGGCCGCCGCCGAAATCAGCGCCATGTCGAGCGATACCGTGACAGCCGCTCAGGAGGCCGGCGAAATGCTGGGCCGCCTGGTGCCCGACATCCGCAAGACGGCGGAACTCGTTTCCGAGATCAGTGCTGCCTGCCGTGAACAGGATATCGGTGCGGCCCAGATCAACGAGGCGATCCAGCAGCTCGACAAGGTCACGCAGCAGAACGCCGGCGCCTCCGAACAGATGTCTGCAACTTCAGAGGAGCTCGCCGCGCAGGCGGAAGAACTGCAGACGTCGATCGCCTTCTTCAAGGTCGATACGGCAGGCAACCGCCAGTCCCGCACGCCGGCCGTCAAGATGACGGTTCGGGGTGCAGCTCCCACCGCTGCGCGCAAGCCTGCGGCCAAGAAACCGGCTGCCGGCAGCGTGGCCGCCCAACAGGCTCGTGCGAAGGGGTTTGCTCTCGACATGTCGATGGGCGGACCAGATATTGCGGACGAAGAATTCCGCGAGAGCGCGTAGTGCTCTTCGGACACAGGACTGGGGCCGCGGCGACAGCGGCCCCAGCATCGAACCGGTGCATGGACGCACTTGGTCATGCCGGCTCTGCCGGCAACGCATGAAGCGTTTTCACGACGGCACTATGTGCGATTTCGCGGAATACCCGCTGCGGTACTAACGAGGGCTTGAAATGCGCTTCACAATCAAACTCAAACTAAGCTTGGTATTCGGTTTTATCGTTCTACTCACGTGCGGCATGGCGGGTCTTGCGATCTATACTCTTTCGGCGTTGAACAGTGAGATATCGATCATGGTCGCCGGTCCGGTCGCCAACCTGCGCGATTCGGGCGATCTTTCCGATGCCGTCATGCGCTCTATCCGCGCCGAAAAGGACGCGATCATCAATACGGATCCGGTCAAGATTACAGGCTATGTCGAGGAGATTGCGCAACAGCACGAAGTCATCAAGACACTGCAGGGCCGTCTTGCCGCCTCGAACGATGCGGAGATCAAGAAGGAGATGGCCAAGTTCGGTGATCTCTATAGTAAATGGACCAGGTTGCAGGATCGCATCGCCGGTCTCGCCACCGAGAATACGACGGAATCAAATGCTCAAGCCGGCGTCATCTCAATGGGCGAAGGGCAGCAGGCGACGGCCCAGCTGCTCGGTATTCTCACCAAGCTGAACGACACCGTGACAGCCAATCTCGCGGAAACGGATGCGGCCACCAACGAGCAGTATGCCCAATCGCGTAATCTGCTTGTCATGATGACGGTGGGTTTGATCTTTGTCTCGTCGGCGGCCGCGATCTGGATCCTGCTTAACATCTCCCGCGGCCTCAAGCGCGCCGTCAACCTCGCCGACGCGGTCAGCATCGGGGATCTCGAGCAGAAGATAGAGCATAAGAGCAATGACGAAATCCGCGATCTCGTCGATTCGATGAGCAGGATGACGGCAAACCTGCGCAACACCGCGACGATCGCCAACCAGATTTCGAACGGCGACCTCATGGTATCCCCGAAGCCCCTTTCAGAGAAGGATACGCTCGGCATTGCGCTCGAACAGATGGTCGAGCGGCTGCGCGGCGTCGTCGCCGACGCGATCTCGGCAGCCGAGAACGTCTCGTCCGGCAGCCAGCAGCTTTCGGCAAGTTCCGAACAGGTGTCGCAGGGCGCGAGCGAACAGGCGGCTTCGGCCGAAGAGGCGTCGGCCTCGATGGAGGAGATGGCCGCCAATATCAAGCAGAACGCCGACAATGCCGCCCAAACGGAGAAGATCGCGCGGCAGTCGGCCAAGGACGCGGAAGCGAGCGGTGATGCGGTGACGCGTGCCGTGCAGGCGATGCGGACTATTGCCGAGAAGATCAGCATCGTTCAGGAAATCGCTCGTCAGACGGATCTTCTCGCTCTCAATGCCGCTGTGGAGGCGGCGCGTGCCGGCGAACACGGCAAGGGCTTTGCAGTGGTCGCGTCGGAAGTGCGCAAGCTTGCCGAACGCAGCCAGTCGGCCGCGGCCGAAATCAGCGCCATGTCGGGCGATACGGTCAAGGCCGCCCAAGAAGCCGGCGACATGCTCGGCCGCCTGGTGCCCGACATCCGCAAGACGGCGGAACTCGTTGCCGAAATCAGCGCGGCCTGCCGCGAGCAGGATGTCGGTGCGGCCCAGATCAACGAGGCGATCCAACAGCTCGACAAGGTGACTCAGCAGAATGCCGGCGCCTCCGAACAGATGTCGGCGACCTCGGAAGAACTTGCCTCCCAGGCGGAAGAACTGCAGACCTCGATTGCCTTCTTCAGGGTCGATACGGCAGGCAACCGCCTGTCACGCGCGCCGGCCGTCAAGATGACGGCCCGCAGCCCGGCTCCCAGCGCCGCCCGCAAGCCGGCGATCAAGAAACCGGCGGCCGGCAGTGTCGCCGGCCAGCAGGCGCGGGTGAAAGGTTTCGCACTCGATCTCTCCATGGGCGGTCCCGATGATGGCGACGCCGAATTCAAGGAAAGTGCATGATCATGGCAACGACATCTCTGGAAGCGCAATTCGTGACCTTCAGCCTCGGTGAGGAAATTTTTGCCGTGCCGGTCGAGGTCGTGCGGGAAATCCTCGACTATGCGGAAGCGTTCAAGATTCCGAATGGTCCCGACTATCTGCTCGGCCTGCGCGACGTGCGTGGGCAGGGCGTGCCGACCATCGATCTTCGATTGAAGCTCGGCATGACGAAGACGGTGCCGACGCCACATACGCGGGTGCTCGTGCTCGACGTGCCGATGGAAAGCCGGCTGCTAACGCTCGGCCTCGTCGCCGACCGCGTCTTCGAAGTTACACCGTTCCGGCGTGACCAGATCGAGGCGGCGCCTGACATCGGTGTGCGCTGGCGCTCGGACTATATCGCCGGCGTCGTTCGCCGTGAAAACGGCTTTGTCGTCATCATCGATCTCGCACGTCTCTTGTCGCGCGAGGATGCTTCTGCACTGCAATCGGCGGCATGATCGCGCGTCAACCCGGAGTAATGCGTTCCATGAGTATGGCAGCAGCGGTGGAAACCCAATTGCCGGGGGACCGGATCAGCAAGCGGAATTTCGAAAAGCTTGCCCGGTTCATCTACGACTATAGCGGCATCAAGATGCCGCCGACCAAGCTGACGATGCTCGAAGGGCGGCTGAGACGCCGCCTTCGTGCGACTAATCATTCGACCTTCGACGATTATTGCGACTTCCTGTTCAATCATGATGGGCTTGCCCAGGAAACCGTCTACCTGATCGACGTGGTGACGACCAACAAGACCGACTTCTTCCGGGAAGCCAAGCATTTCGATTACCTGCAGACCGTGGCGCTGCCGGCGATCGCCAATAGCGGCGTGCGCACCATTCGTACCTGGAGCTCGGCCTGTTCGACGGGGGCCGAACCCTATACGATGGCGATGGTGCTGGCTGAATTCGCGGAAGGCCGCAATGACGTTTCCTATAGCGTGCTTGCCACCGATCTTTCCACCGACGTGCTGCAGACGGCGCGCCGGGGCATCTATCCGGAAGACCTGATCGCACCCGTGCCGCGCGACCTGCAGCGCAAATATGTGCTGGTCGCCAAGCAGCCGGGCCGCAAGGAGGTGCGCATAAGCCCTAAACTGCGCAGCAGGGTGGGGTTTGCACGGATGAACCTGATGGACGACAAATATCCGGTCGGCGACTTGATGAACATCATCTTCTGCCGCAACGTGCTGATCTACTTCGACAAGCAGACGCAGGCGGGCGTGCTCAACCGCCTCTGCAATTGCCTGGCGAAGGGCGGCTACATGTTCATCGGCCACTCCGAGTCGATCACCGGTTTCGACCTGCCGCTGAAACAGGTTTCGAACACGGTGTTTCAGCGTATCTAGAGGCGGTTATGCGCAAGAAAATCCGCGTTCTCATTATCGACGATTCCGCCAGCGTCCGACAGACGCTGGCCCATGTGCTTGAGCAGGATCCCGACATCGAGATCATGGCGGTGGCGTCTGATCCCTTCGTCGCGGCGCGCAGGCTGCTGGACGAGATCCCCGATGTCATCACGCTCGACGTGGAGATGCCGCGCATGGACGGCATCACCTTCCTGCGCAAGCTGATGGCACAGCGGCCGATCCCGGTCGTGATGTGCTCGTCGCTGACGGAGGCGGGTTCGGAAACGTTGATTCAGGCTTTGGAGGCGGGCGCCGTCGACGTCATCCTGAAATCGAAGATCGGCGCCGCCGACAGCCTTGCCGATGACGCCATGCGGATTCGCGAAGTTGTCAAGAGCGCTTCGCAGGCGCGGCTTTCGACCGTGCGCCGCGCCGCGGGAACCATTCGTTCCGCTTCCGCCGAGGGGCCGGCCAAGAAGCTGACGGCGGATGCCATGCTGCCGCCGCCGACGGGGCGGGCGATGGCGAAGACGACGGAGATGGTTGTCTGCGTGGGTGCCTCCACCGGCGGCACCGAGGCGCTGCGCGAATTCCTGGAGGAACTGCCGGCCAATGCGCCCGGCATGGTGATCGTCCAGCATATGCCGGAGAAATTCACTGCCGCCTTCGCCAAACGTCTGAACGGGCTCTGCGAGGTCGAGGTCAAGGAGGCCGCCGACGGCGATCCGGTGCTGCGCGGCCATGTGCTGATCGCGCCTGGTGACAGGCACATGCTGCTCGAACGCCAGGGTGCGCGCTATCATGTCAGTGTGAAGAGCGGGCCGTTGGTTTCCCGCCACCGGCCTTCCGTCGACGTGCTCTTCCGTTCGGCGGCGCGTTCGGCCGGTTCGAACGCCATGGGGATCATTATGACGGGCATGGGCGACGACGGTGCGCGCGGCATGTTGGAGATGCATGAAGCCGGCGCCTACACGGTGGCGCAGGACGAGGCGAGCTCCGTTGTCTTCGGCATGCCGAAGGAGGCGATTGCCAAAGGCGGGGTCGACCGCATTCTGCCGCTCGATCAGATCGCCCGCGAAGTCCTGATAACGCAGCAGAAGTTCTAAGGCCGGTTCCGGGTTCCGATGGAAAATAAGGCGGCGCTTTTCAGGCCTGCGGGCAGCCATGTGTGCCTCCCCTTGAAATTTCCGCGATTTTGTGGTCTTGAGGCCGCCAATCTTTGCAGCGCTGCCTGTCATGCATGTTCAGGGACATTTCCCGCCCCTGGCAGCGCGCGTCCCGTATCAGTCCCAAGGAAATGCGCCGATGGCCCGTTCAGCTCTTCTCAATGTCATGGTTCAGGCTGCCCTCAAGGCAGGAAAATCGCTGGGGCGTGATTTCGGCGAAGTGCAGAACCTGCAGGTTTCGGTGAAGGGACCGGGCGATTTCGTTTCCGCTGCCGACCGCAAGGCCGAGAAGATCGTCAGGGAAGAGCTGCTAAAGGCGCGGCCGACCTATGGCTTTCTCGGCGAGGAAACCGAAGAGATCAAGGGCACCGACGGAGCACATCGCTGGATCGTCGATCCGCTCGACGGCACGACGAACTTCCTCCACGGCATCCCGGCCTTCGCCGTCTCGATCGCACTCGAACGCAACGGCGAGATCGTGGCCGCCGTCGTCTTCAATCCTGCGACCGACGAGCTCTATACCGCCGAGCGCGGCGGCGGCGCCTTCCTCAACGACCGGCGCCTGCGCGTCGCTGCGCGCCGCGTGCTGTCGGATTGCGTCATCGGCTGCGGTGTGCCCGCGCTCGGCAAGCGCAATCACGGCAAGTTCCTGGTCGAACTGCGCCACGTGATGGGCGAAGTGGCCGGCATCCGCCGCCTGGGCGCGCCGACCCTCGATCTCGCCCATGTCGCCGCCGGACGTTTCGACGGCTTCTGGGAGGCGGAGCTTGCACCCTGGGACATGGCGGCCGGTATCCTGCTCATCCGTGAAGCCGGCGGCTTCGCCACCGATTGGGATGGCGGAGCGGCCATTCTGGAGGGCGGTGCGATCGTCGCCGGCAACGAACACATCCATAAGGCGTTGATCGAGGTCATCAAGCGGCCGATTCCTGCCAAGTGAGCGCATGAAAAACCGGCTGTTGTAAAGTCACGGTTTTCGCCCCGGCATACTTCAATTCGGCACAATGTTGCTCTAGTCTCCGCCAGCAATGAGTTCGGAGGCTGCTGAACCTATGGAAAATGTGAATGTGGCGGAGATCGGCTCCACCGAAAAGACGGCCGGCGGTTATACCTACAGGCTCTCGAGCCCCATGCCCTTCCTCTGGACGATGCTGCTTTTTCTCGTCATTGTCGGGTTCATTGCCGCGATCCTCTTTCGGCAGACGCAGACCGCCTTCATGCACAATCCGGGCCTCAACGGCCTGATCCTCGGCGTTCTCGCAGTCGGAATCGTCCTTGTTTTCAATCACGTGCTGGCGCTTCGCCCCGAAGTGCGCTGGTTCAATTCCTTCCGCGCTGCCGGCAGCGCGGATAAGGTCAACCGTAACCCACGGCTGCTTGCGCCGATGCGGGCGCTGATCGGCAGCCGCAAGGCGTCGGTGGCGCTGTCGACGACCGCGCTGCGTTCGATTCTCGATTCGATCGCCACCCGCCTCGACGAATCGCGTGACGTTTCGCGCTACCTGATCGGCCTCCTGGTCTTCCTTGGCCTGCTCGGCACGTTCTGGGGTCTCATTGGCACGATCGGCTCGATCAGCACCGTTATCCAGTCACTCGATGCCGGTTCGAACGGCACGGCGGACGTGCTCTCTGCACTGAAGGAGGGGCTGTCGACGCCGCTTTCAGGCATGGGGCAGGCCTTCTCGTCGTCGCTGCTCGGCCTTTCCGGTTCGCTCATTCTCGGCTTCCTCGACCTACAGGCCGGTCGCGCGCAGAATCGCTTCTACACGGAACTGGAAAACTGGCTCTCCTCGGTCACCGATGTCGGCTCCGATCTTGCGCCGGCGCTCGATGCCGTTGCCGGGTCTTCCTCGGACGACATGCGCGCACTCTCCGAGTATCTGCGCAAGGTCTCCGAAGAAGGCGGTGTCGGAAGCCAGCGCTCTGTCGCCGCCATGGCAAGCCTTGCCGAAGGCATTCAGGGTCTGGTCAAGAATATGCGCAACGAGCAGCAGATGCTGCGTGACTGGATCGAGGCACAGCAGGACGAGGCGAAAGCCATGCGCCGCACGCTCGATCGGTTGGCCGAGCGCATCGGCCTGCAGGAGCGGGGCGGCGAGCGGGCCGAGCGCCTGCGCGAGCGCACGAGCCATGCAGAAAAGAGCGAGGGCAAATAAGCCATGGCACTTGCCCGCAACCGCCGCCGCGAACGCACGGTGGATTACTGGCCGGGCTTCGTCGATGCGTTGTCGACGCTGCTCATTTCGATCATGTTCCTGCTGACGGTCTTCGTCGTCGGGCAGTTCATCCTCAGCCGCGAAATCACTGGGCGCGACGAGGTGCTCAATCGTCTCAATAGCCAGATCAACGAGTTGACGCAGCTTCTGGCGCTCGAAAAGGGCAGCAATCAGGATCTCCAGGATTCAGTCGCCAACCTACAAGCCTCGCTCGCGACTGCTGAAAGCGACCGGTCGCGGCTTCAGGCGTTGCTGAACGCCGGCTCGGGCGGCCAGGATGCGGCTCAGAAGCGGATCGGCGCAATGACGCAGGAGCTCGACGAGCAGAAGCAGGTGAGCGAACGGGCGCTGAGCCAGGTCGAACTCTTGAATCAGCAGATTGCCGCACTCCGCAGCCAAATCGCCGCGGTCGAAGCGGCACTGCAGGCATCCGAGGAGAAGGACCGGGTCTCGCAGACCAAGATCGCCGATCTCGGCAGTCGCCTCAACGTGGCGCTGGCGGCGCGCGTACAGGAACTGAACCGTTACCGTTCCGACTTCTTCGGCCGGTTGCGCGAGATCCTATCGGATCGCGAGAATATCCGCATCGTCGGCGACCGGTTCGTCTTCCAGTCGGAAGTGCTGTTTCCCTCGGGCGGCGCGGATCTCAATCCGGACGGGCAGACGGAAATGGCGAAGCTCGCCGCCGCTCTCCTTGATCTCGCCAAGGAAATTCCCCCGGAGATCAACTGGGTGCTGCGTGTCGACGGCCATACCGATAATGTGCCGCTTGCCGGGACCGGCCGCTATCGCGACAACTGGGAACTCTCCTCAGAGCGCGCCATTTCGGTCGTCAAGTTCCTGATTGGCCAGGGCGTCCCTGCCGACCGACTCGTCGCCGCCGGCTTCGGTGAGTTCCAACCGATCGCGCCGGGCGATACGCCGGATGCGCGCGCCACCAACCGCCGCATCGAGCTGAAGCTGACCGAGAAATGATCAGCTTCATGTTGTCCGCCGCGCTTCGGCGAGCCGGTCGGCAAGAAAGGCGCGGACCGAGGGGCTGTCGCTGAGGCCGAGCGCCGTCATGTAGGCGTCGGCCGCGGCAGCATCGTTGCCGGCTCGCGCCAGAAGAAAAGCACGTACAGCCCAGTAGGGCTGATAGGCTGCAATCGCGCGGGGATCAACCTTGTCGAGCAGGGTCAGGCCCTCGGCGGGGCTTAAAGCCCGGCCAATCACCGCCGCTTGGGCGACGCGCGCGCCGAGCGTCGGCTTCATCGTCAGCAACGCGGCATAGAGCGTCGTCAGTGCCTGCCAGTCGGTCGTCCCCGAGAGGCGGCGCGCCGTATGTACCGATTGAATCGCCGCCTGACACTGATAGGGGCCGAAACGGTTGAGGCCCCCTGCGTTGCGCAGCAGCGCGTCCGCCTCCGCGATCATGGTGGCGTCCCAGCTGGCCGGGTCCTGCTCGTCCAGCGGCACATAGCGACCGGCGCGGTCACGACGGGCGCTGCGGCGGGCTTCGCAGTAAAGCATCAGCGAGACGAGGCCGATCGCTTCCGGCTCATCCGGCAGCACCGTCAGAAGCGCCCGGCCGAGCCAGATCGCTTCGCCGGCAAGCGAATGGTGCGCTTCCTCGCCATCGAGACCGTCCCATCCGAGGCCGTAGGCGGCGTAGATCGCCGAAAGCACGGCGGCAAGCCGACCAGGCAGCGCGGGCCGAGGCGGTATGGTGAAGGGAATGCCGGCCTCGCGGATCTTCACCTTGGCCCGCACCAGCCGCTGGCTCATAGCTTCCGGTGACACGACGAAGGCCCGCGCGATGGTCCTCGCTTCGATGCCGAGAATCGTCTGCAGCATCAGCGCCGTATGCACCGAGCTGTCGATGGCAGGATGGGCGCAGGCGAAGAGCAGCTTCAGCCGTTCATCGGGAAAGACGGAATTGCCGGCTTCGTTCATCCGTTCTTCGGCTTCCTCCAGGGCGACCGATATCGTCGTTTGTGCGTTGGCCTCGACGGCGCGGTGGCGGGCCGCCTGCATCAGGTTGCGGCGGGCGGCCACCAGCAGCCAGGCTTCCGGATTGGCAGGAACGCCGCGCTCCGGCCAGACCCGCAGGGCTGACGCCAGTGCTTCCGACAATGAGTCCTCTGCCGCCGGCACGTCGCGCGAACGGGCGGCAAGAAAGGCGATCAGCTTGCCATAGGACTGTCGCGCCACCTGCTCGGCGGCGCGTCCTGCATCGGGTGACATCCTTCCTCACATCTGCAGGCGAGGGCGCACTTCGACGGAACCCTTGTCGGAAATCGGAATGCGCGTCGCCCATTCGAGCGCGGCGTCCAAATCGGGAACCTCGATCAGATAGAAGCCGCCCAGTTGTTCCTTGCCTTCCGGATAGGGACCGTCCTGGACATCGTGATCCTCGCCTTTGCGGCGTATGACCGTCCCGGTCTCGGGCGCTGTCAGCCCGGCGCCGCCGGTCATGATCCCCGCCTGGACAAGCGCCTGCGTGTAGGCGACCCAGCCATCGCGATAGGCTGGATCGCTACGGCGGGCGAAATCCTCCGGCGCTTCGCGAATGATGAGGGCATATTGCATGGA
Source organism: Rhizobium sp. YTUHZ044 (assembly GCF_051123975.1). Classification (NCBI taxonomy): domain Bacteria; kingdom Pseudomonadati; phylum Pseudomonadota; class Alphaproteobacteria; order Hyphomicrobiales; family Rhizobiaceae; genus Rhizobium; species Rhizobium sp. YTUHZ044. Next base: position 3,608,540 of record NZ_CP101426.1, on the reverse strand, counting down.
AAACTCCTGATCTCGTTGTTGGCTTTGATCCAGGCCGCCGACGAAAGCCGGTCTAGCCTGGTGGAGCGGCTCAGCCGTTCCAAGACAATGAGGCGCGATCGCCGGTCGTTTCGACATGGCTCTGAAGAAATATTTGAAAAACAGCGCCGGAAATCACCAGCAGGCGCGCCGGTCTCAAAGACACCCGCGCCGCTCGAGGGCGCAAAAAAAGCAGGGCGGCATCGATGCCGCCCGGCCATGCCGCTCAGGCTTCGGCCTTCGTCTGGTCGACGATCTCGGCGCCGGAGGTATTCTTCTTGATGGATTCGATGGCGTTCAGGGCGGACGCTTTCGCCTTGTAGCCCTCGGAACTGAACATTGTTTCCCCGTTCGATGCCTTGAAGCGGAAACGGAATTCGCCTGATTTATCCTTGTAGACTTCGAATTTGTACATGGATGTCTCCCGAAACGCTGAATTGCACGATCAGCGTCGAGGAGGCTAGATCAAAATGGCGAGCTTTTCCACTACCTTAATGAGAATCGTAGTGCGGTCGTTTCCATCGGACGCAGGCACGGGAGACAGACGAACGTCTTCGCATCACTCCATCTGAATGTTCGCGCCCTTGACGACCGGCCCCCATTTGGCGAGCTCGGATTTTACATGGACGGCGAGTTCTTCCGGTGTCGAGCCGACGATGGTGGCGCTGAACTCCTTCATCCGTTCGGCAACGGCGGGGTCAGTGAGCGCCTTTCTGGCCGAGGCGTTGAGGCGCGTGACCGCCTCGCTCGGCGTTTTTGCCGGAGCGAAGAGCGCGTTCCAAGTATAGGTCTCATAGCCTGGAATGCCTGACTCGGCGATCGTCGGCACGTCGGGGAAGGAGGGTGCGCGCTCGGCCGTCGTCACCGCCAGCGCCCGCAGCGTGCCTGCCTTGATATGGCTGGACGATGAGGGCAGGTTATCGAACATGATCGGCACCTGGTTGCCGATGACGTCGTTCAATGCAGGCCCCGCGCCCTTGTACGGGATGTGCTGCATGCTGACGCCGGCCATCGACTTGAAAAGTTCGCCGGAAAGATGCAGCGGCGTGCCGTTGCCCGACGAGGCGTAACTGTATTTATCGGGCTCGGCCTTCAAGAGCGCGATCAGCTCCTGCACCGTCTTTGCCGGCAATTCCGGATTGACGACCAGCACGTTCGGCACGACGACGAGCAGCGAGACCGGCGCGAAATCCTTCTCGGGATCGTAGGGGGTCGATTTGAGGATCAGCGGGTTGAGGGCGTGGGTCGCGACCGTGCCCATCAGAATGGTGTAGCCGTCGGGCTCAGCGCGGGCGACGTTGCCGGCGCCGAGGTTACCGCCGGCGCCTGCGACGTTCTGGACGATCACCTGCTGGCCGAGATCCTCCGACATCTTCTGCGCGACGATGCGCGCGACGACATCGGTTGAGCCGCCGGCGGCGAAAGGCACGACCATGGTGATCGCGCGATCGGGAAAATCCGTGGCAACGGCAGGCCTGCCAAGCGCCAGCATTGCAGTGAGGCCAAGAGCGAGCGCGAGGCCCGTGCGTCGCGTGATGTTGGAAAGCGCCATTCCTATCTCCTCCCATGAATTCAACAGCAATCCCCACCCAGGGCATGAAGAGGGTAGGGCAGGGGGCGGGAAAGACAACCGCGGGAAGGCGCAGCGAAGTCCGACTTTAGTAGCGTGCGGCCAAGGGCGCCTGCCGGCTATTTGGCCGCGAGCACATCCTCCTTGGCGGCGTCGAATTGCAGCCGGGCGAGGCGGGCATAGATGCCCCCGTGGCGGATCAGAGTTTGATGCGTGCCTTCCTCGACGACGCGCCCCTGATCCATGACGAGGATGCGGTCGGCCTTCAGCACGGTTGCCAGGCGATGGGCGATGACGAGCGTCGTGCGGCCATCCATTAAGCCGTCGAGCGCCTTCTGCACCAGGGTCTCGCTTTCGGCGTCAAGCGCGGAGGTCGCCTCGTCGAGCAGCAGCACGGGCGCGTTCTTCAGAATGGCGCGGGCAATGGCGATGCGCTGTCGCTGGCCGCCGGAGAGGGTGACGCCACGTTCGCCGACCTCCGTCTCATAGCCGTTCTCCAGTCGGGCGATGAATTCGTCGGCCTGGGAGGCAAGCGCTGCAGCGCGGACTTCCTCACGCGATGCACCAGGGCGGCCGAAGGCGATGTTGTCATGGATCGATGCGGCGAAGATCGTGACGTCCTGCGGCACGATGGCGATGCGCTGGCGCAACTCGTCGGGCGTCGTCAGCCGGGCATCGACACCGTCAATCGCCACGCTGCCCTGCTGCGGATCGTAGAAGCGCAGCAGCAACGAAAAGACTGTGCTTTTGCCGGCGCCGGAGGGGCCGACGATGGCGACGGTTTCGCCTGGAGCAACGGCGAAGCTCAAGCCATGCAGGGCCGATTTTCCGGGGCGCGAGGGATAGGCGAAATGCACGTCGGAAAACTCGACGCGGCCGCGGCTCGGCGAAGGGAGGGCCTCGGGGTTGGTGGGGGCTGATATCGGCGACACCTCGTCAAGAAGTTCGGTCAACCGGTCGGCGGCGCCGGCCGCCTGCGAGAGTTCGCCCCAGACCTCCGACAGCGCGCCGAGCGATCCCGCGGAGATCACGGCGTAGAGCAGGAACTGGCCGAGCGTGCCGGCAGACAGCGTGCCGGCCAGCACGCTGTGGGCGCCGACCCAGAGTACGGCGACGACGCTGCCGAAGATTAGGGTGATGGCGATGCCCGTCAAGAGTGCGCGTGAGCGGATGGCGGCGCGGGCGGCTTCGTAGGCGGATTCGACGGCGCCGGCGTATCGCGTCGCCGCGGCATCCTCGCCGTTGAAGGCCTGTACCGTACGGGTCGCGGCGATCGTCTCATTGGCGAAGGCGGACGCTTCGGCAAGCGTATCCTGAGCGGCGCGAGATCGCCTGCGCACCGAGCGGCCAAAGGCGACGAGTGGGAAGACGATCAGCGGGATCGCTCCGATGACGAGGCTCGAAAGTTTCGGCGAGGTGACGACCATCATGCCCATGGCGCCGAGACAGAGAATGAGGTTCCTGAGCGCCACCGAGGCGGTGGCGCCGACGGCGGACTTGATCTGCGTCGTATCGGCGGTCAGACGCGAGACGATCTCGCCGGACTGGTTGACGTCAAAGAAGGAGGGAGACAGCCGCGTCACATGGCTAAAGACGTCGCGGCGAAGATCGGCGACGATGCGTTCGCCGATGGTGATAACGAAATAATAGCGCAGCGCGCTGGCGACCGCGAGCACGATGGCCATGACCATCAGCATGGCGAAGTAGCTGTTGATGAAGCTGCCGTCAGACTGGTTGAAGCCATGATCGATCATGCGGCGCACGGCGAGCGGCAGGGCCAGCGAGGTCATGGCGGCAAGCGCCAACGAAATCAGCGCGCCAGCCACCAGCCCGCGATAGCGCATGACATAAGGCGTCAGCCTGCCGAGCGGCCGCAGCGACCGTCTCTTGTTTTCCTCAGCCTGTGCCTGATCTGCCAAATCGTCTCCATTCGCCCGCAGGACCACGCAATGCGGCCTGTTGGCTCTTGTTATCCCGGCGTCCTTCATGTATAGGCACCGCATCCTAATGGGAAGCCGTAGCCATCACGACTGCGGCTTCATTTATTCAATCGGTTCGGTGGCCGCAACTGCATGCGGCAAATTGAACTCCGGTATCGCAGGAAGATTGTTATGAAGGCAGGCATCCATCCCGACTATCACACGATCAAGGTAGTCATGACCGATGGCACCGAATACGAAACCCGCTCGACCTGGGGTTCGGAAGGCGCTGTCATGAACCTCGAAATCGATTCCAAGTCGCATCCGGCCTGGACGGGCGGCAACCAGCAGCTCATGGACCGCGGTGGCCGCGTTTCCAAGTTCAATAAGCGTTTCGGCGGCCTCGGTCTCTAATCGCTTCTGCTTGACGACGTTTCGCAAGGAGCCCGGTTCTGCCGGGCTTTTTTGCGTTTGCAGAACGGTGCGCAGCGGCAACAAAAAACCGGCCGCGCACTGCGCAGCCGGCCCAAATGAATTTAGCAGGTTTGGTCAGTTGTTGCCGAAGGCGGTCTGCAGCAGGGAAAGCTGCGCCTGGACGCTGTTCTGATTGTCATGAACGATCACGGCTTCAGCCGGACGATAGATTTCGCGATCCAGCAGCGCGATGCGGTTCTGCAGGCGCAAGGAGCGCTCGACGAGGTCGCGGAAGGATTCCGGCAGGTCGCCCCAGCCGGGTGCCGCGCGGTCGACGTTGAAGCCGTCGAGGCGGACCTTGTTCTTCTCGGCCAGCACCTGGTCACGCGACATCTCACCATTGTTGACGGCGCGCTGCAGCAGCAGCCACGAGGCCATCTGCATCAGGCGGGTGGTCAGCCGCATCGATTCCGCGGCGTAGAGGACGGATGCCATGCGCGGCAGAACCTTGGAGGCTGCGCGGCCTTGGCCATCGAGATAGGCGGCGGTCTCTTCGACCAGTGACATGCCTTCGGCATAGAGTGCCTTGAACTGTGAGGATGCAGCCGCGCGGCCCGCAAAACTGATCGTGTTCAATCCAACTTCCGACATCGCAATAGTCCCTGTTGCACGCAGCTACTTATGGTCAGGTAACGCCGGGCTTAACGGAAAAGTTTCCGCGTCCGGTCTTTATGACTTTAAGATGGTATCATTAGCGCAAATGCGCAAGCCGTTTCTTAAGAAAGGGTTAATCTCCACAGTTTCATGGAAATGCGCCGGCCGCAGCAAAAAGAAGAGCCGCAAAAGCGGCTCTCAAGGTAAAACAGGGAGAAAAATCAGACCAATTCACCGCTTGGAAAACTGTCTGAGATCCAGAGAAAGCCTGGATGAGTACAGTAATACGTTATAAAGCTTAATAATTTATTAACATTGTGCCGAATGAAGACTTGAGGTTGGCTCATTTTTCCTGCCTATGGCCTTGTTTTTGGAGGCTTTTAGCGGTTCACGAACGGAAGAAGCTTTCGGCGGCCTGTCGCCCGGACGCCTTGCGGGCGGCTTCGGCTTCGAGCCGGGCGATCTCGGTTTTCAGCAATTCCACTCGCGCCTTCAGCTCATCCACCGAAAGCATGGAGAGATCGGCGCCGATCTCGTGGGCGGTTTTCTTCTGCGGCCGGTCGTCATCGATAAAGCTCATCGGTTCTCCTCCTTTTGCTGCCGGCAGCATAATGCCGAAAAATGCGGCCGATACGGAATCGGAATTTAGGCCGATCCGGCCCAAATCCAGTCTCGCCTCCCCATTTTTCGTTTTTCGCGAACCACGGAGAAAACCGCAGTGCGGTTTGCAGGAAGGCCTAACCGAATTTTACAGCAGGATCGCTGCTTTCGGGAGATTTGCCGGTGCCACGATCGGCCAGCGACATGCTCTGGGGTGTCAGCATCGGCGACGTGCCGGTCGGGATCGTCGTATAGGCGTCGCGGTCGCTGGCCGGGACGGCGGCGCGGATGCGGCTTCTGATAATCGCATAAACGGTGATCAACACATGGGCGACGGCGGTGACCAGGAAAAGCGCGTGCGGGGTGATTGCCGACATGACGGGGCCGCCGAGCGTCGGGCCGATGACTGTGCCGATGCCGTAGAGCAGCAGCAGGCCGCCGGAGACTTTGACGAAATCCTCCGACGCCGCGAAGTCGTTCGCGTGAGCGACAGCGATCGGGTAGAGCGTATTGGCAACCGCGCCGTAAAGGACAACGAGCCCGATCAGCAAGCCCGGTGATGTCGGGTGAAGCAGAAAGATGAGCAAGCCGGCGATCGCGGCAATGGCCGACAAGGCGGCGAGCACGTAGCGTCGGTCGATGCGATCAGAAAGCCGGCCGGCCGGGAGCTGCATCATGGCGCCGGCGAAGATGGTGGCGCTCATCATGACGGCGATACTGGTGTCGGAAAGGCCGGCGCCGGCGCCGAAGACGGCCCCCAGCGTGCCGTAAGCGCCGTTGGCAATGCCGACGAGCAGAATGCCGAGGCAGGAAACGGGCGAATTGCGGTATAGCGCCGGCAGGTCGAGGCGCACGGCCTTCAGCGGCTGCGGTGACGCCGCGGTCGATAGCGTCGTCGGCAGCATGGCGATGCAATAAAAGATGCCGCAGATCATGAACAGCACAGGCGTGCGTACATCCTCGAGCGGGATCATCATCTGGCCGCCGACGACACCGAGCAGGGTGATGCCGATATAGAGCGAGAAGATCGCACCGCGGCTCTCGTTGCTGGCGCGCTCGTTCAGCCAGCTTTCGATGATCATCGACGTGCCGGCGGTGGAGAAGCCGGTCACCGCGCGCAGGATCACCCACCAGAACGGATCGATGATTATGCCGCTGACCAACGCGATAATGGCGATGATCGAGATGAAGCCGGAGAAGGCTCTGACATGGCCGACGCGGCGCACCAGTTTCGGCGCCACCAGGCAGCCGATGACGAAGCCGCCAGCCCACGAGGTGCCAAGCAGGCCCAGCGTCGTCGTGGCGTAGCCTTCGAGATTGCCGCGCACGGGAAGCAGGATACCCTGCAGACCATTGCCCATGAAAAGGAAGAGCGTGCCAAAGAGCAGCGCGGCGACGGACAGCAGATTTCTCTTCATTTCCCCAGACTCGGTCTCAAGCGATTATGAACGGACATAAGGCAAGACCTGCGCCTGCCCAGCCTCAAGATGATTGATTGTGCCCCGGAATGCCTTTACGGCGTGTGTGAACCTCTTGTTCGCGCGGAAAAATGTCCGTCCTGTGACATTCCGAAAAACGGAAAAAATAAAGCATGACAAAGTTGATAGCCTTGCTGCTCATCCTTGCCATGGCGATACAGGTGATCAAGCCGCTCGAGCTTCCCGGCCTCAGGCGGCGGATGGATTTCTGGAAAATCGCGCTTATCGCCTTCGCCATATGGGCAATGGCGCTGCTGTCGCGCGACTTCGTGATGTAAGCTTCGGATTCAAGCCTCGATGTGGCCGTCAGTCCTGCAGGATGATTTCGCCGCGCATTACGGCAACACAGCTTCCCGAGATGATGACATCGGTGACGATACCGCCGGATTTTGCCACGTCGAGGGTGATGACGCTGCGCCGCCCCATTTCAATGCCCTGTTCGATGGTGATGCGGACGTTCATATCGGCCTCCGGCGTCAGCGTGACGAGATAGGCGCCGAGAGCGGCCGAAGCGCTGCCCGTCGCGGGGTCCTCAGGCACGTTGTCCAGCGGCGCGAACATGCGGGCGCGGATAGCCCACGGATTTTCGGCTGTCCTGGCATAGACGAAGAGGGAGAAGTCGTGGCCGCTCGTCGTCTGCCGGCCGGCGGCGGCCTGGAAGCCGGTAAGATGCGGACGGGCGGCGGAGAGCGCCTTGAGCCCGTTCAACTCGGCGACGGCGAAGTTCAGGCCGACCGAGGCAAAGACCGGGGCGTGGGTGGTTTTGACGATGGCGCCGGGTTCGAGCCCGATGCAGCGGGCGATGATTTCCTCGGCAATGGTATCGCCGACCGTCAGTGGCTGCGGTGCGCGGATGGCGGCGGCCGCGACCTTTCCGCCGCTGCGTCTCAGCTCGACCTCGACGATGCCGGCTTCTTCCTCGAAGCGCAGCTTCTCGCCGACCGGCTTACCGAAGATCTCCGCCTGCTGGCCGAGCACATAGGCAGTGCCGACATTCGGATGGCCGGCAAAGGGGATCTCCATCGTCGGGGTGAAGATGCGCACGCGGGCGGAATTCTCGGGGTCTTCAGGTGGCAGGACGAAGGTCACTTCGGAATAGTTGAACTCGGTGGCGATCCTCTGCATCGCCGCATCGCTCAGACCGCGGGCATCCGATATGACGGCAAGCGGATTGCCCTCGAAACGGGTGGACGTGAAGACATCGACGGTGACGTAGGAAATGGTGTCCATAGCGGCTCCTCTTGCAGCGGGCCGTTATGAATAATCACGATTTTTCGCGGGACGAAGCGGTTTCTTGTCGCCGAGACAATGCTGAGGGCTGTCTATCGCGTTGCGCTGATTTTTACGCAGATTCGTCGGATGGGGAGTGCGAGGCCTCTCCGAACTCCCTCATTCCTGTGCTCGTCACAGGAATCCAGCCACGGCGCGTCTGCGCCGTGAATGAATCAATATCTCAAGGGAAAGAGTCTTCCGCGCCCAAAGACTTGGGAGCACTGGATTCCTGTGACAAGCACAGGAATGAGGGAGGCGAGGGGATTAGGCACGAGCAGCAACGTTGATGTGCTGCCCTTGCCCGAATCCCAGATGCTAAAACTCAGGCCGCCTTTTCCAGGTCTTTCTTCCAGCTGCCCTTGGCGGCGAGGCTGTTCATCTCGGCGCGGTGGGTGAATTCACGCTGGCCGGCGGCGACGTTTTCCGGCTTGCCGTTCCAGGCCTTGAGCGCGCTGTCCTGCAGGGCGCGACCGTAGGAGAAGGTGACGAACCAGGGCAGGCCGGCCGTGGCATTGATCGCCGAAAGGTGCGCGGTCGCCTCTTCGGTCGACTGGCCGCCGGAGAGGAAGGCGATGCCGGGAACCGCAGAGGGAACCGTGCGCTTCAGCACCTGCACGGTGCGTTCGGCGACTTCGGCGACCGAGGCCTTGCGGGCGTTCTTGCCGTCGATGACCATGTTCGGCTTCAGGATCATGCCTTCGAGGCTGACGCGGGCATCGGCCAGCTCCTCAAAAACGATGCGCAGGGTGGATTCGGTGACTTCGGCGCAGCGGTCGATATTATGGTCGCCCGGCTTGCCGTCCATTAGGCATTCCGGCTCGACGATCGGAACGATTTTGGCTTCCTGGCAGAGGGCCGCGTAGCGGGCAAGCGCCTGAGCGTTGGCGCGAACCGAGCCGCGGGTCGGCAGCGTCGAGGAGATCGCGATGACGCCGCGCCACTTGGCGAAACGGGCGCCGGCTTCATAATATCGAGCCAGACGTTCGCCGAGGCCATCGAGGCCTTCGGTGATGGTTTCGCCTGGAAATTTGGCCATCGGCTTGGCGCCGGTATCGACCTTGATGCCGGGAATTGAACCAGCGGCGCGGATGATGTCGACGAAAGGCGTGCCGTCGGCGGCCTTCTGGAAAAGCGTCTCTTCGTAGAGGATGACGCCGGAAATATACTTCTTCATCGCCTCGTCGGAGCGGAAGAGCATTTCGCGGTAATCGCGACGGCTGATTTCGGTCGATTCGAGATTGATCGTGTCGAAACGCTTCTTGATGGTGGAGGTCGATTCATCGGCCGCAAGCAGTCCCCGGCCGCCTGCAACCATCTGCACTGCAATGTCTTCCAGTCGTTCGCTCATTCGTTCTCTCCACAGCATGAAACATCGGCGGTTTAAGAATATAGGACGGCGATAACAGAAGTTTATAGGGAGGAAAATGGAAGGCTAAATCGTTGAAACGATTGAAATCGTTTCAATCGTTTGAAAAACTGGGATTTTTTCCGGCGCTTGAGCAAAAGACCGCGCAAGGCTACTCGCCGCCGCGGTCTATCCCCATATAAAACCTGTCAAATCCGCTTAGCAGTCATTTGCCGGCATTGAGGACGGCGACGCCGGGCAACTCCTTGCCTTCCATCCATTCGAGAAAAGCGCCGCCGGCAGTGGAGACATAGGTGAAGTTGTCGGCAACGCCGGCATGGTTCAGTGCTGAGACGGTGTCGCCGCCGCCGGCAACGGAGGTCAGCTTGCCGGTCGCTGTGCGCTCGGCGGCGTATTTCGCGGCAGCTACCGTTGCGGTATCGAAGGGCTCGATCTCGAAGGCGCCGAGCGGACCGTTCCAGACGAGCGTCGAGGCACGCTCGATCCAGGCATTGATGGCCTGAATGGATTTCGGCCCGACGTCGAGCACCATGGCATCGGCGGGAATGGCGTTGATATCGACCGTCTCATTGGCGGCGCCCGCCTTGAACTCGCGGGCGACGACGCCGTCTTCCGGCAGGATGATGGCGCAGCCTGATGTCGCGGCCTCGATCATGATCTGCTTGGCGGTTTCAGCAAGATCATGCTCGCAGAGCGACTTGCCGACACTGGTGCCACGCGCGGCGATGAAAGTATTGGCCATGCCGCCGCCGATGACGAGTGCATCGACCTTCTTCACAAGATTCATCAAAAGGTCGATCTTGGTCGAGACCTTGGCGCCGCCGACGATGGCGACGACGGGACGGGCAGGATTACCGAGACCTTTTTCCAGCGCTTCCAGCTCGGCCTGCATGGTGCGGCCGGCATAGGCCGGCAGGTGGTGGGCAAGGCCTTCGGTGGAAGCATGGGCGCGGTGGGCGGCGGAGAAGGCGTCGTTGACATAGATATCGCCGTTGGCGGCGAGCGCCTTGGTGAAGTCGGGATCGTTCTTTTCCTCGCCCTTGTGAAAGCGGGTGTTTTCCAGCAGCAGAATATCGCCATTATTCATTCCGGCTACGGCGGAGGCGGCGGCCTCGCCGATACAGTCGGAGGCCGTCAGCACCGCATGATCGAGCACCTCCTCGACGGAAGGGGCGATCAGCGACAGCGACAGATCCGGCGACGGACCGTCCTTCGGCCGGCCGAAATGGGCAAGCAGGATCACTTTGGCGCCCTTGCCCGATAGTTCGAGGATCGTCGGCGTCACACGCTCGATGCGCGTCGTATCGGTGACCTTGCCGTCCTTGACCGGGACGTTGAGGTCGACGCGGATGAGCACGCGCTTGCCGCTGATGTCGGAGAGATCGTCGAGGGTCTTGAAAGAAGGCATGGGGAAGATCCAGTCTTGGTTGGCGGAAGTCGCGCCGACCATAGCAAGGATCATTCGAGACGCAAGGCGTTCAACGGCCGTTTTCGCGCCTGGCTTCGTCGCCTCCGGCCGATGCTTTCGGCATGGTTTCGGAGGCCGCCGCTTCGCGGTTGCGACGTCCGTTCAACCTGTCGCGGATGCGCTGGATAATGTCCTTGAGATTGATGAAGATCGGCAGCGTCGTGGCCGGTTCGACCGCTTCGAGCGACATGCCGACGGAGGTGACGTGGTCGTGCTCGTCGAGATCACGGACGATGAGGATGATCGAGCCGAGACGGACGCGATCGGCATAATCGGCCTTGCCGCCGAGGCGCTGCCGCATCAGTTCGGCGATGGTCAGGCCTTTCTCGGATTCGTTGAGCAGGCCGGGCCCATAGGCGGCATCGAGATCGGCCGCGGGACGGGCGGGTGAGAGCGCGAAGGCGCCGAAGAATTCGGCATCATCCTCGTCCACCGGCGCACGGCTGGCGAAGAGCCGGTCGAGCAGCCGGGAATAACTCGGCACGATGAAGAGATAGACTAGATCGTTTTCGCGCAGCCGCCCGGCATACTGGTAGCGCATCGATTTACCGTCGCGGATGACGAGCGAAGGGGTTGCCCAGCGCGGAATGCGCTCGCCGCGCAGCACCGGACTATCCTTGATCACGCGATAGGAGAGCAGTTCGTGGTTGGCGGCACCCGGCAGGTCGACCTCGACCTTATCGACGGCGCCGATGCGTGGCGGAATGATCAGGCCGAGCTTCTTGGCGACGGGTTTGATCGTCCAGCCCTGCACCAGCAGGGAGACCAGCACGATAATGAAGGCGGTGTTGAAAAAGATCTGGCCGTTTTCCAGCCGGCCGAGGATCGGCATGATGGCAAGCAGGATGGAGACGGCGCCGCGCAGACCGACCCAGGCGACGAAGCCGATTTCCTGCTGGGTGTAATCGAATGGGAGCAGCGACAGCCAGATCGCCAGCGGCCGGGCGACGAAGATCAGGAAGAGGGCAAGCAGGATCGCTGGCACGATGATGACGGGGAATTGCGACGGTGTCGCGAGCAGGCCGAGCACCAGAAACATGATGATCTGCGCCAGCCAGGTCATGCCGTCCTGGAAGCGTTTGATGGTGCCGATCGCCTGCATCTTGCGATTTCCGGCATAGATGCCGGCGACATAGACGGCGAGAAAGCCGCTGCCCCCGACCGTGCCGGCAAAGGAGAAGACGAGAAGGGCAAGCGCCAGCACGAAGATCGGCGTCAGGCCGCGATCGGTGTCGAGCCTGCTGACGATCAGCACGATCATCATGCCGCCGAGCAGGCCGAGGATGACGCCGAGCCCCATCTGCTGCACGAACATGGCGAGCATGCCGATATTGATGCCAGCATAACGCTCGCCGCTCGCCAGGACCTCTACAAGGGCGATGGTGAGGAAGATCGCCATCGGATCGTTGGTGCCGGATTCGACTTCCAGCGTCGAGCGCACCTTATCGCGGATGTTGATGCCGCCGATGCGCAGCAGGAAGAAGACGGCGGCGGCATCCGTCGAGGCGACGATCGAGCCGAGCAGCAGGCCTTCGAGCCAGGTGAAGTCCAGCAGCCACATGGCGGCGACGGCAAAGAGCGAGGCGGTGATCAGCACGCCGACCGAGGCGAGCGTGAGGGAGGGAACGGCTGCCAGCCGGAAGGCCTGCATCGGCGTGCCGAAGCCGGAATCGAACAGGATGACGGCAAGGGCAATGGAGCCGAGAATATAGGCAAGGTAATTGTTGCTGAACTCGATGCCGAGGCCGTCGACGCCGGCAGCAAGGCCGATCATCAGGAAAAGTAGCAGCAGGGGGGCGCCGAAGCGAAAGGCGAGCAGGCTTGAAAAAGCGGCAAGAAGCACGAGCGCCGTCGAGACCAGCACCACGATATAGAACGCTTCCATGCCCACTCCTTTCCGACGACTGCTTCGCGAATATAGCCACCCCGAGCCGACCCGCTTTAATCCCAACTCTCCCTCGCGCGCGGCGGCCCAACAGTAAACGGCAAAACGCCGGAGAAGGGTAGGCCTTGCGGCTTAACCTCGTCGCGATGCTGCATCATGCTGCTGAACGGCTGCCGGACGGCCAGCCGAATTGGAATGCTACGGGAGAAATTCTCTATAAAGAATGTATAGGAAAATCAGGCGAGAGCAGGGCAAAAGAGAAAGGCACGAATTTTTCCTGCCGGTCTCTGCAAACGGCAACAGGATCGGACACGCTCCTGCTTCACGCCGAGCCCTACAGTGGCTTTCGGAAGAACACGACGCGCTGTGTCTCCTCAAATCCTAAAGCGGTATGGAGCGCGTGGCTTGCCGAATTCTCAAGTGGCGCGTCGGAGCCAAACTCAACACACCCAAGCGACTTCCCCCAATCGGCAACGGCATTGCAAAGCAACCCTGCGATACCTTTTCGTCTGTCAACGGGCCTGACATAAATCCCTTCGAGGAATAGAACGGGCGAGCTGCTGCAGCCATTCACGTAATCATGCCGCAAAGTGGCCTCAGCAAAGCCGACAGCTTCATTCGCAGCATTTCGAGCGATGAACGCGACGGCTTCTCCACTTTCCGAAAGAAACGCCCGGCGCAGCTCGGCTCGGTGATCCTCAAGCGTGTGATGCGGCCATAGCGCAGCACGAAGCTGCGCCCATGGCTCGACATCTTTTATAGTCCCAATCTCTATAATCGATTCCATATAGCGGTTGCCGTCTTGTCGTGGCGCGGATGCGGAGAGCGGGAAATGAACGACGAGATATTCCGATATCGGGTGGGAAAATGCAGGCCGCCCGGCAAGGGCAACCGGCCGCCGTTTCGTGCCAGAAGCGGCCGACCGTTGCTCTGCTATCCCAACACTGCCTGAAGTATGAGGACGGCGAGAAACGAGAGGCCGATGAACGCGGCAATCGAGATGATCAGGCGATTGGCCTTTGCCAGCACGGCAGGTCGGACATCCCGCTTGGGGTGAAATCGCTGCCGCCGCTTGAGAGTGGTCTGGGACAAGCGTTTTTGTGCCTCTGCCATTTATCACCTCCACTTGGATCATTTCAGCCAGTGTGCAGCGCTGCGTATTTCCTCAATCTATCACGCCTGGGCAGTGGATTGCCAATTCTCGAAGCAACGGGGAAATGGTACCGCCATCCTGGCCCGCGAGCGGTAACGCCGCATCGAAGCCGTCGCTTCGATGCGGCTTTCGAAGCCGGAAAAACGCGGATCGCCGTTCAGCCTTCGGTGTCCTCGCCCTGGTCGGTCAGATCTTCGACCGGGACCAGGAAAACCACGAACTCGTCGTCGATGGTCCGTTCGGGATCGTCGTCGAATTCATAGGCGTGCTCGACTTCGCTGGCTTCCTCAGCCGTCGCCTTGCGCAGGCTGAGCGTCGCCTTGCGGTCCCAAAGCGGCTTGCCTTCGGACTCGAGAATGGTCAGGTCGTCGCGAAAATCTTCCGCCTCGAAGAAATGCGTCGCTTCCTCATGGTTTTTCGAGCGAAAGCTGGCGACGGCGCGGCCGGCGATTTCAACGGTAAAGTAATCCATCCGTCCCTCTTTATCTCCTCCGGATGGCGATGCGGCTCCGGGGGTCATCAACGATGCCATGATTGGCTTCAGGCGCCTATACAAAACGGCCCGGTTTCCCGGGCCGTCCATGATTTCAGTGATCCAGCGCTCAGATGAACTTGGCGAAGGCCACAGCCGTGTCGGACATGCGGCTGGAGAAGCCCCACTCGTTGTCGTACCAGGACAGGACGCGCACGAAGTTGCCTTCCATGACCTTGGTCTGATCGGTTGCGAAGATCGAGGAGTGGCTGTCGTGGTTGAAGTCGCGCGAAACGAGCGGCTCGTCGGTGTAGCCGAGGACGCCCTTCAGCTTGCCGTTGGCAGCAGCCTTGATGGCTTCGTTGATTTCGCCGACAGTGGTAGCCTTCTTGGAAACGAACTTGAAGTCGACGACCGAGACGTTCGGCGTGGGAACGCGGATCGAGGTGCCGTCGAGCTTGCCCTTCAGGTGCGGCAGAACGAGGCCGACGGCCTTGGCTGCGCCCGTCGAGGTCGGGATCATCGAAAGGGCGGCGGCGCGGGCGCGATACAGATCCTTATGCATTGTGTCGAGCGTCGGCTGGTCGCCGGTGTAGGAGTGGATCGTCGTCATAAAGCCGTGGTCGATGCCGACGGCGTCGTCGAGAACCTTGACGACCGGCACCAAGCAGTTGGTGGTGCAGGAGGCGTTGGAGATGACCATGTGCTCCTTGGTGAGCTGGTCATGGTTGACGCCGAACACGACCGTCAGGTCAGCGCCGTCGGCGGGAGCCGAGACGATAACCCGCTTGGCGCCGGCCGTCAGATGGGCAGCGGCCTTGTCGCGGGCGGTGAAGATGCCGGTGCATTCCATGGCGATGTCAACGCCGAGCTCGCGGTGTGGCAGCGTTGCCGGGTCCTTGATCGCGGTGACCTTGATCGGCTTGCCGCCGCCAACGATGATCGTGTCGCCTTCGACCTTCACTTCGGCCGGGAACTTGCCGTGGATCGAGTCGTAACGCAGGAGATGGGCATTGGTCTCGACCGGGCCGAGGTCGTTGATGGCGACGACCTCGATATCGGTGCGGCCGGATTCGACGATAGCGCGGAGGACGTTACGGCCGATGCGACCGAAACCATTGATGGCAACCTTGACTGTCATGTTCATTCACTCCCGATAGAATAGGGCCCGATAGGCGGGCGGCCTGGAATTGAGGAGATGGAGAGCGCCTCAAGGCGCCCTCTTTAAAGCTTTGCTTCGGCAGCCGCAACGACGGCGTCGGCGGTGATGCCGAAATGCTTGTAGACGTCCTTGACCGGGCCGGACGCGCCAAAGCCCTTCATGCCGATGAAGCTGCCTTCCGGTCCGATAAAGGCGTCCCAGCCTTCGCGGACGGCGGCTTCGACGGCGATCTTGACCGGCGAGTTGCCGAGCACGTCCCTGCGGTAGGCCTCCGGCTGCTCGAAGAACAGTTCGGTGCAGGGCACCGATACGACACGCACCGAAACGCCCCTGGCTTCCAGAGTTGCGCGGGCGGCAACGGCGATTTCGACCTCGGAGCCCGAAGCGAAGATCGTCACCCTGGCATCGGCATTGCCGGAGAGCGTATAGGCGCCGAGTTCGCAGAGGTTCTTCGCATTATACTCGGTGCGGACGGTGGTCAGGTTCTGGCGGGTGAGAGCCAGGGCAGACGGACGATTTGTACTCTTCATGGCGATCTGCCAGCATTCCGCCGTTTCGACGGCGTCGGCCGGGCGGAAGACCTGCAGGTTCGGGACGGCGCGCAGGCCGGCGATCTGCTCGACCGGTTGATGTGTCGGGCCATCTTCGCCAACGCCGATCGAATCATGCGTCAGGACGTGGATGACACGAATGCCCATCAGAGCCGAGAGGCGGATCGGCGGGCGGCAATAATCCGAGAAGATCATGAAGCCGCCGCCATAGGGGATGAGGCCGCCGTGCAGCGAGATGCCGTTCATGGCAGATGCCATGCCGTGCTCTCGGATGCCCCAGTGCATGTAGCGGCCCTTGAAATCCGTCGGGGTGATGGAGATCATCTGGCTGGTCTTGGTATTGTTCGACGGGGTCAGGTCGGCAGAGCCGCCGAGCGTTTCCGGCACGAAACCGTTGATTATTTCGAGTGCGTCTTCGGATGCCTTGCGTGTCGCAACTGTCGGCTTGGTCTCGGCGAGCTTCTTCTTGTAATCATCGATCGCCTTGTCGAAGCCTTCAGGCAGATCGCCTGAAAAACGCCGAGTGAACTCGGCCTTGGCAGCAGACTTGGCAAGGGTTTCCTCCCAGGCTCTGACGATATCTTCGGAGCGGGTGCCGGCTGCGCGCCATGCATCGAGAATATCCGAGGGAACGACGAAGGGCTCGTAATCCCAGTTCAGCGCCTTACGGGTGGCGGCGATCTCGTCGGCGCCGAGCGGGCTGCCGTGAACCTTGTGGCTGCCGGCCTTGTTCGGGGCGCCGAAGCCGATCACCGTCTTGCAGGCGATGAAGGTCGGGCGATCAGACTTGTGGGCGGCTTCGATCGCATCGGCGATGGCGGCCTGATCGTGGCCATCGATCTCAATCGTGTTCCAGTGAACGGCCTTGAAGCGGGCAATCTGATCCGTCGAATCCGACAGCGAAACGGCGCCGTCGATGGTGATCGAGTTGTTATCCCAGAAAAGGATCAGCTTGTTGAGCTTCAGGTGGCCGGCAAGGGCGATGGCTTCATGGCTGATGCCTTCCATCAGGCAGCCGTCGCCATTGATGACATAGGTGTAGTGGTCCTGGAGGTCCGCACCGAATTCCTCGCGCAGCTTGCGTTCGGCGATCGCCATGCCGACCGCATTGGCGATACCCTGACCTAGCGGGCCGGTGGTGGTCTCGATGCCGGTTGCGTGGCCGTATTCAGGGTGGCCGGCGGTCTTGGAGCCGACCTGACGGAACTGCTTCAGGTCCTCGATCGTCATATCGGGATAACCGGTCAGATACAGCAGCGAATAGAGCAGCATCGAGCCATGGCCGGCCGACAGCACGAAGCGGTCGCGGTTCGGCCAATGCGGCTTCTTGGGGTCGAAGCGCAGATATTTGGTGAACAGGACCGTCGCCACGTCAGCCATGCCCATCGGCATACCAGGGTGGCCGGAATTCGCCTTTTCAACGGCGTCCATGGCGAGGAAACGGATCGCGTTCGCCATCCGGTCGTTTTGTTGGAGAGAGGTCATAGCTTTTCTGCAAGCTCCGGGTGTCGGGGGATGGCCTCGAGCCTCCAAGACCATCGAGTGAAAGCGGCTGACACATAGCAGTTGGGGCTGGCGAGTCAATAAATGGCGGGGCAAATCCCAGCGGCCTGCGGCAATTTTTTGACATTTGATCGCTCGACTATACAAAAGACCAAACTGGCGCGACGGGCCTGTCCAAAACGTTCATCCACAGATAGGCAGGCTGCCGGGTGACGGGATTTATTGACGGGCCGTTGGCGAGCTGCATATCCTCTTGAAATCACAAGATCGGCAGATGTGGCCGATTCGCAGGTCCTGCACGGGAATCGGAAAGGCATGATGCCCACAGGCAAAACCATGGAAGCAGCGCTCGACGAATTGAGACAGGCGATTTCGAGCCTCGAAAACGCCGTCGACATGCGTGTCGAGCGGCAGCGCGAGCAGGGGGAGATCGAGGGCGAGGTGCGACGTGTGCATGCCGACCGCTCCCGTCTGGCCCAGGAGCTCGACCAGGCCGAATTTCGCGCCAACCGGCTGGAAGAGGTCAATCGTGAGGTATCGCGGCGGCTGGTGACGGCCATGGAGACGATCCGCGCGGTTCTGGACCGCTGATGAGAGAGAATTTGATATGGCGCAGGTGACGGTAACGATCGACGGCAAGGCCTATCGCATGGCCTGCGAGGAGGGGCAGGAGGATCATCTGACCGATCTCGCCACGCGTTTCGACCGCTATGTCGGCCATCTCAAGGGCCAGTTCGGAGAGATCGGCGATCTCAGGATCACCGTCATGGCCGGCATCATGATCATGGACGAGATTGCCGAGCTGACGCGCCGCATCGCC
Source organism: Rhizobium sp. YTUHZ044 (assembly GCF_051123975.1). NCBI lineage: Bacteria > Pseudomonadati > Pseudomonadota > Alphaproteobacteria > Hyphomicrobiales > Rhizobiaceae > Rhizobium > Rhizobium sp. YTUHZ044. Next base: position 3,590,235 of record NZ_CP101426.1, on the reverse strand, counting down.
GGGCTGGAAACCGAGCTCGAGTCGCTGCGCGGCAACCGCGACACCGTGCTTGCCGCGACCGCCCGCACCGAGGAAACGTTGGCGGCAGCGCTCGGCGAGGTTTCGAGCCGTATTCGCGGCATCACCGACAAGCTGAATGGCAGGGCCGCACCCGAACTCAATTGATGTCAATTAAATAAAAACGGCTGGCCGTCGCCACTGGCGCGTCGATGCAAACGGCCTTATATATCGCGATGCGGTCTGCGCCTCTCGACAGGAACCACAATCCCTGGGGCCATACTCGATCCAAAGGGAGCTGTCCCTGTCCGGGCTCGTGGGCCTGGACACACGGTGCCCACCTACGTTTGTAGGCGCCCAGGATCGTAAACATCCATCGGTCGTCGTGGATCGCACCTTTTCCTTTCATCGTTGAAGACGAAGCCGGGTGTATAGGGCGAACGCGGCTTGCGCGTCCGCCCCTCGTGGCGCGCAGTTACTTCTTCAAGCCGGGAAGCGTCACCTGGAAGACCTGGAACATGGTGTCGACATCGGCGCCGCCGTCAGCCTTATAGGCTGCGCCAACCTGGAAGCCATCCTGCGTCAAGAAGTCGTTGTCGTTGGCGACGAACAGGAAGTAATCGTCCGGCAGCTTCGTGTCGAGGACACTTGCCAGACCCATCGCTTCCCATTTTTCCGATAGATCGTTCCTGTCGTTCGGCGCACCGTTGTGCAGGCCGAAGCGGCCAAGCTCGGCCTCGTCGTTGAGGTCGATGAACGGTGTCAGCGTAGCCGGTGTGAGCGACGGGTCGAGGACACCTTTCGGTGCAGCCGCCTTGCCGGCGTCGAAATCGCTGCCGGCGATATCGGTTGCGGCGGATAGGTCGACGATGTCGATCTTGCGATACAGAGACGTGTCGCCCTTCACGCCCTGGCCGTTGCCGCTGTCACGGGCAAGCATCAGGAAGGTCTTGTCGGAAAGGGCGACGATCTCGCTCTCGGCGGCGATCGTCGTCTTGCCCTTAGCGTCCTTGAAGATCGGCAGCGGCACGACATATTCATGCACCAGCTTCAGATGATCGGGATCGGCGGCGTCATAGATCATGGCGCGGGTATTCTGGCGGGTCGAGCCGGAATCGCCGCCGTCCTGGCGGGCCGCCGACTGCAGTACGGCAACGATAAACTTGCCGTCGGGCGTCATTGCCATGCCTTCGAGGCCCTGGTTGTTCTGGCGGCCGGTTTCGGGGTCCTTCGGATCGGGAGCGGACCCGCCGGGACCGGGATTGTTTGAAGCGAAGCTCAGCGCGCCCTTGCGCATCGGCAGAAGCGCCTTGGGCGGCTGGGTGGCTGAAAGCAAGTGGCCATCGGCGGAGAAGCGATAGATATAGGGGCCGTATTCGTCGCTGACGAACATAGTGCCGTCGGCCATGCGGATGATCGCCTCATCGTCGAGGGCGATCTTGCCGTTCGCCGCCTGCGGCAGCGGCGGGAAGTTGCCGGCAGCGGCGCGGACGCCGGATTCCGGGTCGAGACCGGTCGTGTCCGCGCCCTTGTCGTCAACAAAGAGCATGGACTCGACGAGTTTCGCCTCGACGCCCGATTGCTCATTGCCGGCCTCGGGGGTCGCGCCTGGCGCTGTCGGGGTCAGAATGATCGAAAGGGTGTTCAGGCGCGGGCGGTAGTCGACAGTGCCGGCGGCATTGTAACCGCGGTCGGGCAGCAGGTAGAGCGTGCCCCTATAGCTGGCGCCATCCCGAGTCCAGGCGGCGGGGTCGATCGCCATCCCGGAGCCGGAGCCGAAGGTTTCACCGAATTTGTCGCGCTGGTTGGCCGGAATGCGGCCGACGCCGACCAGGCCCTTATTGACGAAAGTGGCGGAATTCTCCGACCTTGCCAAGGCGGGAATGGCGGCGGATGCTGCGAAAACTGCGGCGAACAGCCGCGATGCATATGATCTGACGTTCTTCATGAAATAGCCTCTCGGTCAAAAGCGTTCCTGCAACGGTTCCCGCCCGCAAGCTGGACACCGTTTCGAATGACATTCCTCGGCTTTGGGATCGATTCCTCAGAACCGAACACACCCGGATTTCGCCCCTATCCCGGCTAAACGTCTAGGATGGGATCGTGATAACTGGATGACACCCTCGGAGCCTGCAATCAGCTCATTGCCCTAATCGACCGGATAGGGTCCTTCGGCGAATACTTCCTCGTGGTAGCCCTTGGAGCCGACATCGATCGCCAACGGGCTTCGCCATTCGCGACACTCGCGCAGGCAATCGAGCACGAAGCGGAAATCATAGCGCGGCCGCCAGCCAAGTTCGCGCCTTGCGCGTTCGTTGACGTAGACGCGATCGAGCGTCGGGAACATTTTCCAGCCGCGTTCGGCGTAAAGCGTGTTTGCACCTGGAAACAGCCGCTCGACGACAGCAGGCGCATCACGCCTGAGCTCTGCGCGATCGCCCGGTAGAAAGGGCGTCGTGGCCGAGATGATATAGCGGCCGAAGCCGATTGCCGGCGCTTTTTCGAGCGCCAGAAAATGGGCGTCGACCACGTCGCTGATATCGACGCGGCGATGAAGCAGCTCGTTGGCCTGCGCATTTCCCGCCGAATAGCTGTTGCGAATCTCGGGATCATCATCACTTTCGGGAAAGAAGCGCGACGTCCTGAGGATGACGACAGGCAGGCGGGATTTGCGGGCGAAGAGTTCCGAAATTCCTTCGGCAGCGAGCTTTGTCACGCCGTAGATATTCTTCGCGACAGGAAGCACGTCCTCGGTGACCCACGCTGCGGGCTCGCCGGCCGCCGGCGTCAACGCCGCGCCGAAAGCGCTGGTGGTGCTGGTGAAGACGAAGCTTGCAACGCCCGCGGCAGTCGCCTCTTCGAGCAGGTTCAGCGTGCCGCCGACATTGGTGTCGAGGAAATCGCGATTGCCGTGGGTCGCCACATGCGGCTTGTGGAGCGTGGCGGCATGGATGACTTGGCTGATGCCCGACATCGCTCGCCTGATAAAGCCGCGGTCACCGATGGAGCCGACCATATCGGTAAAAGCCGAAGGCTTGATGTCGATGCCGCGCGCCCACCGGCTCTGAGCTCTCAAGCTGCGCATCAGCGCCTCGCCGAGGTGGCCGGCGCTTCCCGTCACCAATATCGTCATCGCGTCGTCTCCTGACTGCGTTGGCGGCGGATGCTATAAAGACCGGTGTCGTGGGACAACGCATAAATTATGCATGGGCATGCAGGAAGGCTGCAGGCTCAGCGGATTGTGGTGACGAGGCGGCCAGCGGTGCCATCGGAAAGCCTGATCCGCTCCCAAGTGACGCGGCCCGGGGTAATCGGCAGGCGCACATTGCCGTTGGCGCCGGTATCGAAGGTCAACGATAGCAGCCTGTCCTCATGCCAGCCGCGCTCCTCCAGAGACAGTTCGGCGGCGGCGATCTCGGCGGAGGCGTAGGAAAAAAGAGAGCGGCCGAGAAAAGCGCCGAGCGGTGCACGCCATTCCGCCTGCCGCGGTCGGGAAGCAGACAGAAGCCGATGCGTGCTATCGCAGATCAGATGCACAGACCGAACGGAATCCTCGACCAGCCGCTTTAAGGCCGCATCGGCCGCAGCATGTTGCGGCGTGGCGAAAATCCGTTCCAGCTTGACGGCTTGGTTGGGCGAGGGATCAAGCTGGCCGCGCTCCCAGCGCGAAACGGTCGCCTGGTTGACGCCGAGGAGTTCCGCGAGGTGTTGCTGCTTCATGCTGCGCAGCAACCGCATGCGGCGTATGCCGGCTCCTGATATCGTCATTTGTACTGAGCTCCCACGCTTCTTTTGCCAGGATAGGAGTTCGGCGGGCCGGAGGGCAAGCCGATCCTCACGCCGGTCATTGTTCCGGCTAGCCTTCGAGGTCGCTTCTCAGCCGATCAAGGATCGACAGGGCATGACCTGCATAGGCGCTGATCCAACGGTCGTAGATATGTTTGATCGGCAGACTGTTCAGGTGGTTCCAGCGTTCGCGGCCCTCCTTTCTGGCGACGATCAGCCCCGCTTCCTCAAGCACCTTCAGATGCTGCATCACCGTGCAGCGGTCCATCCCGGAAAACATCTCGCAGAGCGCGCCCGTTGTGCGGGGGGCCTCCTTGAGCAGGTCGAGGATTTCGCGGCGGCGATGATGCGCCAGTGCCTTGAAGACAGGGTCGTCGGTTGATTCGCTTGACATGTTATATTTTTATAACATAATGGCCTCAGGCACAATGGAGAAGAGGAGAAGTGCAATGTCTCTCGGAATCCGCGTTTCCGGCCGGATCGGCCGTCCTGTTGCCGAAGTGTTCGATGCCGTCGTCAACCCGAAGAAACTCAGCAGCTATTTCACCACGATCGGCGGGGCGAGCGCCCCGCTCGTTCAAGGCACGACAGTAACCTGGTGGAAGGATGCGCCGGTCGAGGTTGTCGAGCTTGTGCCGGAAAGCCGCATCGTGCTTCGCTGGGACGGCGGCACTGCCGAGGACAAGACAAGGTATAAGACGCTGGTGGAAATGAATTTCAAGACGCTGGAGGATGGCGGCACGCTGGTGACGATTGCCGAGAACGGCTGGCGCGAGGACGAGGCCGGCCGGCGCGGCACCTATCTCAACTGCGAAGGCTGGACACAGATGCTTTGCAGCATGAAGGCCTTCGTCGAATACGGCATCAATCTGCGCGAGGGCATGTATCTCAGCGAGATGAAAGGCGAGCCGGCCAGCGCCCCGGATGTTTGACGAGGCCTGTCTCGAAGGAGATCGGCGGCCCATCGCCAGACTTTGCTTGCCTGTCACACTGCGGGTGCTAGTTTCCGGAGTCGATACTTCATCTCGGTTTCCAGGAGATTCATTATGCAGCTTGGTATGGTCGGTTTGGGCCGAATGGGCAATTATATGGTCCAGCGCCTGATGCGGGGCGGTCACGAATGCGTCGTCTACGACACCAGGCCGGAAAGCGTTGCTGAGCTCGCAGGTCTCGGCGCGACCGGCAGCGCTTCGATGGAGGAATTCGTCTCCAAGCTCACGCATCCGCGTGCGATCTGGCTGATGCTGCCGGCGGCGATCGTCGACAAGGTGCTGGCCAGCCTGGTGCCGCTGCTTCAGAACGGCGATATCGTCATCGACGGAGGCAATTCCTATTACCACGATGACATCCGCCGTGGCGCCGAACTCATCACCAAAGGCATCCATTATGTCGATGTCGGCACCAGCGGCGGCGTCTTCGGCCTGGAGCGCGGCTATTGCCTGATGATCGGTGGCGAGAAGGGCACCGTCCAACATCTGTCTCCGATCTTTGCGACGCTCGCCCCCGGCGTCGGCAAGACGGAAGCATCGCCAAACCGCACCGCCGAAGCGGCGGCGGCCAGCACGGCGGAGCAGGGTTATCTGCATTGCGGCCCGCACGGCGCCGGACATTTCGTCAAGATGGTGCATAATGGCATCGAATACGGCCTGATGGCTGCCTATTCCGAGGGCCTCAACATTCTGAAACACGCCAATATTGGCGCCGCCTCGCACGATGCCGATGCGGAAACCGCGCCGCTCGCCCATCCCGAACATTTTCAATACGACTTCAATCTGCCGGATGTCGCGGAAGTCTGGCGCCGCGGCAGCGTCATCACCTCCTGGCTGCTCGATCTCACCGCCGATGCCCTGCATGTCGACCCCGCACTTTCGAAATATGCCGGCCGCGTCTCGGACAGCGGCGAGGGCCGCTGGACGATCATGGCGGCAATCGACGAAAGCGTGCCGACACCGGTGCTGAGTGCGGCGCTCTACGGCCGCTTCTCCTCGCGCGACAATGACGAGTTCGCCAACAAGGTGCTGTCGGCAATGCGCGCGGGTTTCGGCGGCCACGTGGAAAAGCCGGCGCCGAAATCCTGAAGGCCAGTGTCACTCCCTTCACTGAGCAGAAGGCGACCGTCACCCGTAAATGGCGGGCTTGACGGCCGGCCTCGGTAGGCGGCGCCAGCGGTCTTTACTGGCCATCGGTACGGCTTTCCTACCGCTTGCTGGCGGCAGCAGTCGCGAGTATCCAATGCAAGATGTCAGCCTTGTTTTGTGCAAGCGCGACACTTGATTGGAGGGCGGTCGTGAAGCGTGACAGGGCAGGAGGCTTGAAGGCCGCCATATCGGGCATATTCATTGTGCTTCTTTCCGCGGCTTCGCCCAGCTTTGCCCAGACGCAGCCGGCACAAGCGCAGGCCGCGGCCGCTCCGCCGGCCCAAGTGCGTGAGATGATGCAGCTCATGCAGACGCCCGAGGTCAAGCAATGGATGTCGGCCCAGATGGCGGCGACGTCTGCGGGCGATACAGCGGTGGAAAACCAGATGTCTCTCCTGTCGGGTTTGCTGCAGCATGCCCGTCGTCATGTCTCGATGGTTTCCGATGCCGCGATGACGCTGCCCTTGCAGATCAACAATGCATTCTCGCTGCTTTTCGGCGAAATCGCCGCCACCGGCCGAATGCGTATGGCCGGCCAATTCCTGGCGATCTTTCTGCTGGGCGCGATCATCGAAAGCATTGCCCGCTATGCCTTCCGTCGCCGCCGTCGCCGTCTGGCTGCGATGGCAGGCATGCATCTGGCGCCGCGTGTCATCCCGGCGCTGATCTTCGCGGCGGCGACGGTGCTGACGCTGCTCAGCCTCTACTGGCCGCCGATCAGCCAGAGCATCGCCATCGTCTGCGTCGTCGCACTGATCGTCCAGCGTTTCACGATCTGCCTCGGCGGTGTGCTGGTCGATCTCATCGCACTGGCGCGGGCCGAGGAAGAGCGGCAGGGCATCCCCGCGCCGACCATGCCGGGCCGTGCCATCGCACTCTTCTGGTATCGCCGCTCTGCAACCTTCATCATCTACTTTATCTTCGGCTGGGCGGCCATTCAGTCGATGGAGCCGCTCGGCCTTTCCCCGAGTGCCCGCCTGTTCGCGGGTTACATGCTCGGCATTGGGCTGCTGCTGATCGCGATCGAGGCGGTCTGGTCGCGGCCTCATAAGGACGAGAAGCGTGGTCACGAAATTTCCTGGGCGCTCACCGTATATTTTCTTCTGCTCTGGGGCCTCTGGGTCACCGGCTTCAACTGGCTGCTCTGGCTCGGCATCTATGTGTTGATGCTGCCGCGGGTGCTCGCCGTCGCGACGATCGCGGTGAAATCGCTGCGGCAGACCGAGGCGAGTTTCCTTGCCACGCGCCGCATCGCCACCGTGTTGCTCGACCGCGGCGTTCGGGCGCTGATCATCGCAATCGCGGCAATCTGGCTTGGTCGACTGCTTGGCGTCGGGGCCGATACAATGGCCGCCGGCGACAAGATGGTCGACAAGATTGCGCGCGGGGTCATCGGCGGAATTGTCATCCTGCTTGCGGCGGATCTGCTCTGGCACGTCGTCAAAGCCTATATTGACGGCAAGCTGCTCGATTCACCTCTGGACGGTACCGCGACGGACGAGGAGAAGGCCAAACACGCGCGGATCCAGACGCTGCTGCCGATCTTCCGCAATATCCTTGCCGTGGTCATCGCCGTCATCGCGGTTCTGATGGTGCTCTCCGGGCTCGGCATCGAGATCGGGCCCCTGATTGCCGGAGCCGGCGTTGTCGGCGTTGCCGTCGGTTTCGGCGCCCAGACGATCGTCAAGGACGTCATCAGCGGCATGTTCTACCTCTGGGACGATGCTTTCCGTGTCGGCGAATATATCGAAAGCGGCAGCCACAAGGGCGTCGTCGAAGCCTTCAGCCTGCGATCGGTGAAGCTCAGGCATCATCGCGGACCGCTGACAACAGTGCCGTTCGGTGAACTCGGCGCGGTGAAGAACTTGAATCGCGACTGGACGATCGACAAGATCAGCCTCAACGTCAAATACGACACTGATCTCGTCAAGGCCAAGAAGGTGATCAAGCAGATCGGCCAGACACTGCTCGAGAACCCCGAATTCGGCCCGCACATCATCGAGACGCTGAAGATGAAGGGTGTCGAGCAGTTCGGCGAATTCGCGATCGAGATCCGCCTGTCAATGATGACGAAGCCCGGCGAACAGTTTGTTATCCGACGCAATGCACTGGCGATGATCCGCAACGCCTTCAAGGAAAACGGCATCGAGTTCGCCGTGCCGACGGTGCAGGTGGCGGGCGATCGCGAGGCCGATTTGGGGGCTGCCGTCGCGCGTTATGCCTCCCATATGCGAGCCAACGGCGAACCGGCTGCATGAATGCCGCCACCTGAACCTCATTATCGCTGCAAGGCATTCGCAAGCTTACGAAAATGCAATGTGCCATCACGTATTCCTGCGCAAATTCGCCCCAATTGAGGATGATTGAGGCGCAGGCGGCGGGGTTGGGTAGCGTCGGCATGGCTTCATAGAGCTTATATGCCCGTCATGTTCCGTCTTCGAAAAATGATTCCCGCCGAATTGGAAGCTGCGCAGGTACGAGATGTCGGATCACGGCAATTTGGAAGAGATGGAAGCGACGGACGGTTTTTCTTTTCGCACGCTTTTCAGACGTTACAGGACGCCGCTTACGGCAGCCGCGACGCTCATCGTCTTCTGTCTCGTCGGTTATGCGATCATGCAGCTCACGAACGAGGTGCGCTATGACGATGTCGTCGCAGCGCTGGCGGCGACCAGGCCGAGCGCGATCCTGCTTGCTCTGTTCTTTACGGCGCTGAGTTTCCTCTCGCTGGTCTTCTACGATCTCAATGCGATCGAATATATCGGCAAGAAGCTTCCCTTTCCGCATGTGGCGCTGACGGCATTCAGCGCCTACGCGGTCGGCAACACCGCCGGCTTCGGTGCGCTGTCGGGCGGCGCAATCCGCTACCGCGCCTATACGCGTCTGGGGCTCTCACCCGAGGACATTGGCCGGATCATCGCCTTCGTCACGCTCTCCTTCGGCCTCGGGCTCGCGGCCGTCGCATCGATCGCCCTCATCATCATCGCCAGCGAGATCGGTCCGCTGATCGGTGTCAGTCCGTTCCTGCTCCGGCTGGTTGCCGGCTCGATCATCGCCATTCTCGGGGCTGTAATGATTATCGGCCGCGAGGGTCGTGTGCTCGATTTCGGCGCCGTGGCGATCCGCCTGCCGGACTCGCGCACCTGGTCGCGCCAATTCCTCGTTACCGCCTTTGATATTGCCGCCTCCGCGTCGGTGCTCTACGTGCTCTTGCCGCAGACGGCTATCGGCTGGCCGGTCTTCCTCGCCGTCTATGCGATCGCCGTCGGTCTCGGGGTGCTCAGCCACGTTCCGGCCGGGCTCGGCGTCTTCGAGACCGTGATCATCGCTTCGCTCGGCAGCGCGGTGAATATCGACGCGGTGCTGGGTTCGCTGGTGCTCTACCGGCTGATCTACCATGTATTGCCGCTGTTGATCGCCGTGCTCGCGGTCTCGGCGGCGGAGTTGCGCCGTTTTGTCGACCACCCGGCCGCCTCCAGTGTCCGCCGTATCGGCGGACGGCTGATGCCGCAGCTGCTGTCGACCCTGGCGCTGCTGCTCGGCGTGATGCTGGTGTTTTCGAGCGTCACGCCGACGCCGGACCAGAATCTGGAATTCCTCTCCAACTATCTGCCGCTGCCGCTGGTCGAAGGCGCGCACTTCCTCTCCAGCCTGCTCGGGCTTGCGCTGGTGGTCGCGGCGCGCGGCCTCGGTCAGAGGCTCGACGGCGCGTGGTGGGTGGCCGTATTCTCGGCCGTTGCCGCATTGACCCTGTCGCTTCTGAAGGCGATCGCCCTTGTCGAAGCTGCCTTTCTCGCGTTTCTCATCTTCGGGCTCTTCGTCAGCCGGCGGCTCTTCACCCGGCATGCGTCGCTGCTCAACCAGGCGATGACGGCGTCCTGGCTGATGGCGATCGCGGTCATCGTCGTCGGCGCCATCGTCATCCTGCTCTTCGTCTATCGCGATGTCGAATACAGCAACGAACTCTGGTGGCAGTTCGAATTCACCGCCGAGGCGCCGCGGGGACTGCGCGCTCTGCTCGGCATCACCATCATCTCCTCGGCGATCGCCATTTTCAGCCTGCTCCGACCGGCGACTTTCCAGCCGGAGCCGGCGACGGAGGAGGCGCTGACGCGTGCCATCGAGATCGTCAGGAAGCAGGGCAATGCCGATGCCAATCTGGTGCGCATGGGCGACAAGAGCATCATGTTTTCGGAAAAAGGTGACGCCTTCATCATGTACGGCCGGCAGGGCCGTTCATGGATCGCGCTGTTCGACCCGGTTGGCGATCATCGTGCCGTGCAGGAACTCGTCTGGCGCTTCGTCGAAGCGGCGCGGGCCGCCGGCTGCCGCGCCGTCTTCTACCAGATCTCGCCGGCGCTGCTTTCCCATTGCGCCGATGCCGGCCTGCGCGCCTTCAAGCTCGGCGAACTGGCGGTGGCCGACCTCCGGACCTTCGAAATGAAAGGCGGCAAATGGGCGAACCTTCGCCAGACGGCGAGCCGAGCCCAGCGCGACGGGCTGGAATTCGCGGTGGTCGAACCCGGGGACGTGAGCGGGATTATCGATGATCTCGCCGCCGTTTCCAAGGCCTGGCTGGAACATCACAATGCCAAGGAAAAGGGCTTCTCCCTCGGTTCCTTCGATCCCGATTACGTTTCCTCGCAACCGGTCGGCATTCTCAAGAAGGATGGCAAGATCGTCGCCTTCGCCAATATCCTCGTCACCGAATCCCGCGAGGAGAGCACGATCGATCTCATGCGCTTCTCGCCGGACGCGCCGAAGGGCTCAATGGACTTTCTCTTCGTGCAGATCATGGAATATCTGCGTAACCAAGGTTTCACGCACTTCAATCTCGGCATGGCGCCTCTCTCCGGCATGTCGAAACGCGAAGCGGCACCCGTCTGGGACCGTATCGGCAGCACCGTCTTCGAACACGGCGAACGCTTCTATAACTTCAAAGGCCTTCGGGCATTCAAATCCAAGTTTCATCCGCACTGGCAACCGCGCTATCTTGCGGTTTCCGGAGGAGGCAATCCGATGATCGCGTTGATGGACGCGACATTTCTGATCGGGGGCGGATTGAAAGGGGTAGTGAGAAAATGATCAGGACAATCCTTCTTGCCACGGCATGCGTCTGCATGCTCGCGGCCGCACCGGCTAATGCCGCCGAGGAAACCACGCAAAGATTCGAAAGCGGCCTCATCCCATCGCCGCACATCTTCCTGCCGGAAGGGGAGGTGAAGGGCACCGTGATGCTGATCTCGGATGCCGCCGGCTGGGGCGATTATGAGAAGGCCGAGGCGGACAGGCTGGTCGCCGAAGGCGCTGTCGTCATCGGCGTCGAGTTTCCCTCTTATATCCAGGCGCTCAGCCGCTACGACGTCAGCCTCAACGACGGCTGCATCTACATGGTCTCGGATATTGAATCGCTGAGCCAGCAGGTGCAGCGCGCGACCGGCAACAATGCCTATCATTTGCCGATCGTCGCCGGCATCGGCGAGGGCGGGGCCCTGGCGCTGGCGATCGCGGCTCAGACACCGGATGCGACGATCGGTCAGACGCTTGCGGTCGATCCGCTGGCCGGCATTCCGCTGACCAAGGAGCTTTGCACGCCGGCTTCCAAGAAGGTGATCGGCCAACGCACGGTGTATGGTCTCAGCGACGGCGCCCTGCCGGATCCGATTATATCAGTCTTCACGCCTAAGGCTGACAAGGACGGCCGGGCGCATGCCGAGGCGCTGCAGAAAGCCCATTCCGAGATCGAGATCCGCGATTCCACAGACGATGCACAGACGGTATTCGGCGATACGCTCGACGACCTCGTCACCGCTTCCGGCGCCTTCGGCAATCCGCTTGGCCTGCCGCTGGCGGTGCTCGAGGCAACGCCTGCCTTCGATACGATGGCGGTGATCTATTCCGGTGACGGCGGTTGGCGCGACATCGACAAGGAGGTCGGCGGCACGCTGCAGAAGGAAGGCATTCCCGTCGTAGGCGTTGATTCACTTCATTATTTCTGGTCGGAGCGCAAGCCGGAGGAGACGGCCAGCGATCTTTCAAAGATCATCGATTTCTATCGTAAGCAGTGGAAGGTGAAGCATGTTCTGCTCGTCGGCTACTCTTTCGGCGCGGATGTCGTACCCGCAACCTATCAGTTGCTCAAACCGGCCGAGAAGTCCTCGGTGGTGCAGTTGTCGCTGCTGTCGCTCTCGCACCAAGTGGACTACGTCATCTCCGTTCTTGGTTGGCTCGGTCAGAAGACGGAAGGGGCGGGGGGCGATCCCGTCGCCGATCTGAAGAACGTCGATCCGAAGCTCGTGCAGTGCGTCTATGGCAAGGACGATGACGACGATGTCGCCTGTCCGGCGTTGAAGGATGGTGGTGCTGAAGTCGTTGAACTGCCCGGCGACCATCACTTCGACGAAAATTACGACCTTCTCACCAAGACGATCATCGACGCGCTGAAGAGACGTCTGCAGGATTAAGCGCTGCTGCCTTGCGGTATGCTTTGACAGTTCGATTGACGCATAACCCCAAAATCGATTTCGATTTCGGGTTATGCGTTTAATGCATCAGCTTTTCTTCGCGCCAGCCGAGTTCGGCGAGTTCCTTGCCGCGAAACCGCGCGTCGTCGGCGACGATGAATTCGTCGAGCTGCGGCGGGGCAATGCTGGTGCCGGCAAGCATCGCATGGACCTGGCCGCGATGATGGGTCTGATGCTGGAAAAGATGGGCGAGCACGTCGTCCATCCGCTCCTGCTGAATACGATTGCCGCGATGGAGATTTACGATTGAGATCAGCCTTTCCGGCGTCAGGGCTTCGCAAAGGTCGATCAGGCGCTGATCGACCTTTGCCTGTGCTTGCATCAGTGACTCGACGTCATCGAAGGGTTCGTCCACCTCGAAGGCCTGGAAGCCGAGCGTGCCGCCTTCCATGCCGTCGACATAGAACCAGTCGACCGTGATGATGTGATTCAGCGTCTCCTTGATCGACGGAAAGAAGCTCGTGCGCGGCGCTTCGAATTCGCCGGGCTTCAATGCCGCGCAGGCGTGAAGCAGCCGGTGATTGGCAAGGGCGTTGTTATAGGCAAGCTTGCGAAAGGCCCTGGCGGGATCGAAGGTCGACATCGGCGGCTTTCCTCTTCCAGCATTCCGGAGTGTTTTCAGTCATCGAGATTACCGTCGCGCCAGGCGAGATGACATTGTAGCCCGGGCAGGTTCTCGATTTCATCAGCGATGAAATAGGGCGGGATGTCGAGCGCGGTCAGGGCCGCGCGCGTTGTCGGCACCCATTTGAATTCGAGATGGTTGTCGCCATCTTCGACGCGATGGATGATTTCATATGGCTGAAAGGGGAAATTCCGGCGGACATTCCAATCAGCGTTTCCTCCGACGTCCCGCCGATTTCCGCCCGACCGCCAGGAAAGATCCAGAAGGGCTCGTGCACGGCGCGATGAACAAGCACATGCCCATCGCGAAAGCCGAGGCCGGCAATGCGATAGTTGAAACGCGCAGCGCCCTGAGTCAGGCGGATAGGAGTGCGCTTGCTCATGTCGTGCTTATCCGAGATCGATCACGACGATTTCCGGCGGGACGCCGAAGCGCACCGGTGCAATGGAGCAGCCGAGCCCGCCGGACACGATGATGTTACGCCCCTCCTCGACGATATGGCCATAGGCGTAGCGATTGCCGTAGCGCGAGGGGACGATCGGCGAACGGCCGAGGAAGCGGATCTGTCCGCCATGGGTGTGACCCGAGAGCGTCAGCGAGACGCGCTCGGGCACGCGCGGAAAGATGTCGGGCTCATGGGCGAGCAGGATAACCGGCGCGTCGTCGCTAATCTGTGCTATCGTTCCGTCGAGATCGTCGAGGCCGAGCATGCGCGTGCGGCCCCACTTCCCGCCGGACAGCAGCGCCAGCTGATCTTCAAGGCCTGCGAGCCAGAAGCCGCGGCCATCCTTTTCGAGCCGAACGGCGCGGTTGCCATAGACCGGGATTCCGACGTCGGCGAGCGCCCGGTGCCCGAAGGTCTCCATCCCGCCGTTCTTCTGGGCAGTCCTGTCTTCCCACCAATCGTGGTTACCCATGATCGCATGGACGCCGAGCGGAGCCTGCAGGGTGGCGAGCGCCTTCGACCATTGGCTCGAATGCACATATTGCGTCACCATGTTCATGCCGGAGGCGTAGTCGCCGAGCAGGACGGTCACGTCGCCTTCGAGTTCATTGGCCCGGCGGCAGATCGCAGCAATGCGGCTTGCCGACATCCATGGTTCGCAGGCATGGATATCGGCGAGCGCGACAACGCGGAGCTTCAGCCCCGGCGTCCAACCCGGCGGCGTCAGCCGGTAGCGGGCGATGCCGAGCCGCGCCAGCGGTTCATAGGCGAAGGCATAACCGCCGAGCGCGATGACGCCTGCGAAACCGCCGCCAAGAACCTTGAAAAATCCGCGGCGGGGGATCACTCAGTCGTCCTCCTGGAACAGCCGGAACTGCGCAGCCTCCATCTCCTTGGGCGGTTGCATTCCGAGATGTTTCCACGCGATTGCGGTGAGAACACGGCCGCGCGGCGTGCGCTGAATGAAACCCTGCTGGATCATATAGGGCTCGATGATATCCTCGATCGCGTCGCGCGGCTCGGAAAGGCCGGCGGCGATGGTTTCGATGCCGACCGGGCCGCCGCCGAAATTGACGGCGATCATGTTGAGATAGCGTTTGTCGAGTTGATCGAAGCCGACATTGTCGACCAGCAGGCGGGTCAGCGCTTCGTCGGCGATCTCGCGGGTGACGGCCTCGGCCCGTGCCACCTCGGCGAAATCACGCACGCGCCGCAGCAGCCGGCCGGCGATGCGCGGCGTGCCGCGGGCGCGCCTGGCGATCTCGCGGGCGCCCTCTTCGGTCATCGGCAGGTTCATCAGCCGTGCGCCGCGGCGCACGATCAGTTCCAGTTCCTCGACGGTATAGAAGCTGAGCCGCACCGGGATGCCGAAACGATCGCGCAGCGGCGTCGTCAGCAGGCCGAGGCGGGTGGTGGCGGCGACAAGCGTGAATTTCGAGAGGTCGATCTTCACCGAGCGCGCGGCAGGGCCTTCCCCGATGATGAGGTCGAGCTGGTAATCCTCCATGGCGGGATAGAGGATTTCCTCGACGGCCGGATTGAGGCGGTGGATCTCATCGATGAAGAGCACGTCGCGCTCCTCGAGATTGGTGAGGAGCGCGGCGAGATCGCCGGCCTTGGCGATGACAGGGCCCGAGGTTGAGCGGAAGTTGACGCCGAGCTCCTTCGCCATGATCTGCGCCAGCGTCGTCTTGCCGAGGCCGGGAGGCCCGACGAAGAGCACGTGATCCAGCGCCTCGCCGCGGTTCTTCGCCGCCTCGATGAAGATCTTGAGATTGGCGCGCGCCTCCGCCTGGCCGGTGAATTCGTCCAGCGATTGCGGGCGCAGCGTCACATCAAGATCTTCGCCCCGCTTTTCCGGCGATATCAGGCGGGCGGGCTCACTCATGCTCTCATTCCGTTTTGAAACCTGTTACAGCAATACACCAAACGTCGGGTGCCTCGACACCCATTCATTGGTTTTCCGGTTTTCACCGTGCCAGCTCTTTCAATCCGAGCCTTATCAGCTTGGCGCTATCGGCGCCGTCGCCGGCCGTCTTCATCGCCGCGGCAACGGCATTTGCCGCCTGGTCTCTGCTGTAGCCGAGGTTGGTCAGCGCGGACACTGCATCGGCAACCGGTGCGGCGGCGACGCCTTCGCCGAGTTCTTGCTTGAGGCCGATGTTGATTGCCTCGCCGGCATGGGCCGGTGCGCGGTTCTTGAGTTCGGTCACGAGGCGCATCGCCACTTTCGGGCCGACGCCCGGTGCGCGCGAGACGGCGGCGCGGTCCTGCAGGGCGATCGCATTGGCAAGCTCGCCCGGCGTCAGCGTCGAGAGCACGGCGAGCGCCACCTTGGCGCCGACGCCCTGGACGCTCTGCAGCAGGTTGAACCATTCCCGCTCCAATGCGGTCATGAAGCCGAAGAGTTTCAGTTGATCCTCGCGCACATAGGTTTCGATGAAGAGCACGCAGGCTTCGCCCGCCGATCCGAGCTTTGACAAAGTGCGGGCCGAGCAATAAGCGACGTAACAGACGCCGTGCACATCAACGAGCACATAATCTTCGCCGATCTCGTCTATGGTGCCTTTCAGCTTGCCGATCATGAGTCGCGGTCTTTCAAGGGTGCGTTTCGGGCGTAATGAGTTCAACGGAAGGAAAATAGGAACGATAATCGCCGGCATCGCGGGTTAAAATTCTGTAGCCCCTTATCGCCGCATGCGCGCCGATGAGGAAATCCGACAATATCCGTTCGCGTCCTCCGCCCGCGCGGCGGTAAAGCCGGAAGGCTTGAGCCGCGGCAAATGCGGCCGGCCACGGCAGGTTCTCGCGGCGGAATTCATCCTGCGGAAGCAGGCGATCGACTTCATCCACATCGTCATACCGAACGGAAAATTCGGAATAGATGATCGGATTTATAAGGACCGGTCCATCTCTGAAGATATCGAGTATCTTCCGGCGCGACCAATCGTGCCAGTCCGAGCTGATCATGGCCAGATCGACGAGGACGTTCGTGTCGACAAGCGTCGCCATCAGCGATCACGCGTCATCGACATGAGATCTTCGGCATCGATTTCCTGATCGCCGGTTCCCTCCAGACGACGGATCGTCTCGATGAAACGGTCCAGCCGACCTCTATCCTCGACTTCCTGCTTGCCGTTCTTCGGCGAGAGAACGAGCTTGCCGCCCTCAATCGAGAAAATGACCTCGCTGTTGGTCTCGATGCCGGCAAGCTCCCTGAGATCGCGGGGAATAGTGACCTGACCTTTGGATGTGACACGCATCAGAGGCTCCTTCAAAGTAAGAATTATCCTTACCGCAGGAACATGTCAAGAACGCCTTATCCTGCCAACGCTTGGCGCATCCGGTGGCCGCCGCGATTGTGGGCATGGCAAATGGCGATCGCCAAGGCGTCGGCGGCGTCATCGCCCTTGAATTCGGCCTTCGGCATCAGAATCTTCAACATCATGTGAATCTGCTGCTTTTCTCCGTGCCCGACGCCGATGACCGCCTTCTTCACGGCGTTGGGCGCATATTCAGAGACCGGCAGTCCCGCGCGTGCAGGTACCAGCATGGCGATGCCGCGGGCCTGGCCGAGCTTCAGGGTCGCCACGGCGTCCTTGTTGACGAAGGTCTGTTCGACGGCGGCTTCATCGGGCCTGTGAGCGTGGACGATATCGGCGAGCCCGTCATGCAGCTGGCAGAGGCGGGAGGCGAGGTCCATGTCGCCATCGGAGGTCACCGTTCCCGATGCCACGAATTTCAGGGAATTGCCTAAAGTGTCGATGATTCCCCAGCCTGTGCGGCGGAGGCCGGGATCAATGCCAATGATACGAATCGTATTTTGCATGGTTCAACCTATAGCGATTGCGAAATAAGTGCCATCGATATGTGAACAAACCGAAAACACCTGAGGTTTTAGAGCGCGCATTTACCGCGAATTAAAAGAGATGCCTGAATTCTAGTTCATCGAATGTGCGAGGGGCTTCGTTCCACAAGAATAAGTCCCCGATGTTCTGTTGACAGGTCAGCCGGCCGGGGATGCACCGCGTGCCCAGGCTGGCAGGCGCCGTTCAGAAGGGTTCATTGTATATGGCTCAGAGATTTCAGTCCCTGTCCTTCAAGGTCATTGCCACTTTCATCCTGCTGACCGTGCTGTCGATCGCGGTCATCGACGTGCTTGCCTATTTCGCCAGCAGCCGCATATCCGACGAGCAGGCGCTGAAGGCCAAGGAAAGCGTGCTGATCTTCCGTGGCGACATGTTGCAGGACCAACTGGCGCAGCTTGAGAACCAGGCCAATTCCATCGCGCGCATCGAGGCGCTGCAGATGTCGATCACCAGCTTGAAGAGCGGCTGGAAGACAATCCAGAAGACTTCGGGGGATGCTCGCGCCGAGCTGAAGAAGGTTTTCATCACGGGCAATCCCAACCCGGCCGACCAGCGCGAGAAGCTGATGAAGCCGGAAGGGCCGAGCGGGTTCTATTATTCAAACCATGAGCAGACGCAGGGCGAAGTTGCCCGCGACCTCGAAAACACCGCTTTCAGCGATCTGCTGATCGCCGATCTCGACGGTAGCGTGCTCTATTCCTACAAAAAGGACGACAACTTCGCGGAGAATCTGAAGTCGGACGCCTGGAAGACAACCGGCGCCGGCATCGCATTCGCCAAGGCGGTCGAGAATACCGCCAAGGCGACGGATGACGCCGCGCCGACGGGCTTCTCCGGCCTTCGTGTCGATGCGGCAAGCGGTAAACCCGCGATCTTCTATGCCGTGCCCATCGTCAAGCTCGGGGCCGCCAAGGGCATCATCCTGTTCAAGGTGCGCGACGACATCATCTCGAGCATTCTTGCCAAGGGCATCGTGCAGGGCAGCACCGCGCGGGCTGCGATCGTCTCCAGCGATGGCTCCGCTATCGCCCTCGATGCCGGGGGGAAGCTTGCGACCCTCGATGCCACCCCCTTCACTTTCATCAAGGACGCGCTTGCCAGCTCCGCGATGATCGTGGCTGATTTCGACCGGGCGGATGGCGCGGCCCGCGCCTATGTCCGTGGCATCGACTATCGCGGCGACCGCTTCCTCGTGGTCGAGAGCGTCCTGCTCAGCGAGCTCAATGCCGGCTCGATCGAGATCGCCACTTTGCTGACGATGATCGGCATCGGCGTGCTCGTCGTCATGGCCATCGCGACCGGGCTCGTCACCAATTTCCTGTTTTCGCCGCTGGCGCGGCTTGCCGGTGTGACTCGCGACGTCGCCGACGGCAAGCTCGACAGCGAGATCGGCAGCCTGAACCGCAAGGATGAGATCGGCACGATGGCCAACGCACTTGCCCGCTTCCGCCAATCGCTGATCGAAAGCCGCGCACTCGAAGCCGCCAGCGAAGAGACGCGCCTGCAGGCCGAGCACGACCGTCAGCAGAACCTCGCCCATCGCGAGGCCGAAGCGAGGACGCTGCAGCAGGTGGTCGAGGCGATTGACGAGGGGTTGCATCATCTGGCGAGCGGCGATCTCGCCTATCAGATCGATACGCGCTTCCCGAACGAACTCGAAAGCCTGCGCATCAATTTCAACGAGGCACTCGCCACGCTCAGCGAAACCATGACGGCGATTGGCGGTAACTCGATGGCGGTACGCGCCGGCTCCGAGGAGATGCGCACCGGCGCCGACGAGCTTGCCGGGCGCACCGAGCGTCAGGCCGGCTCGATCACCGAGACGGCGAATGCGATCAGCGCCATCACCCAGTCCGTTCGCCGCCAGATCGAGCGGGCAGAACAGGCCGAGCGCATCGCGCGCGACGCCAAAAAGGAGACGACCGGCTCCAGCCAGATCATGCGCGAGACGATCGCGGCGATGGAGGCGATCCAGACCTCCTCGCGCCAGATCAACACGATCATATCGGTCATTGACGACATCGCCTTTCAGACCAATCTCCTGGCGCTCAACGCCGGCGTCGAGGCGGCACGCGCCGGTGAATCGGGCAAGGGCTTCGCCGTCGTCGCCATGGAAGTCCGGGAGCTCGCCCAGCGCTCATCGAGCGCGGCCAAGGAAATCTCCAGCCTGCTGCAGAAATCGACGCATGAGGTCGAAAGCGGCGTTGCACTTGTGGAAAGGGCCGGCGTTGCCCTGACCGGCATCGGCGCCCATGTCGAGGCGATAAACGGGCAGATCAACGAGATCATGGAGTCGACCCGTGAGGAAGCCAGTACGTTGCGTGAGATCAACAGCGCCGTGGCCGAACTCGACGCGATGACGCAGCAGAACGCCTCGATGGTCGAGGAGACGACGGCGGCGATCCACCGGCTGGCGACGGAAGCTCTGGAAATGGACCGCCAGCTCGGCAATTTCACGCTGCCGCAGGGGCAACACAGGCCAAGTGCCGAGGTGCATGTGTTGCGTCGTCACCGCTGAGATGTGCTTTCGCTATTCGACAAGGGCCGCCATCGCGCGGCCCTTTTGTTTGCGTGCACGGTTTGGAATGGGTCAGGCGCCAACCTACATAGACGGCATCGTTCAACAGCCCGGCAGGTTTCCATGGTTCCCTTCTCCATACTCGACCTTTCTCCCGTTGCCGAAGGCAGCACCGTGCGCCAGTCGCTCGAAAGCTCGGCGCGAATGGCTCAGAAGGCTGAAGAATTCGGCTACAAGCGCTTCTGGCTCGCCGAGCATCACGGCATGCCTGCCATTGCCAGTGCGGCGACCGCCGTTGTCATCGGGCATGTCGGGGCTGCGACAAAACGCATCCGCATCGGTTCCGGCGGCATCATGCTGCCCAATCACTCGCCGCTTGTCATCGCCGAGCAGTTCGGCACACTGGAGGCGCTTTTTCCCGGCCGCATCGATCTCGGCCTGGGACGGGCTCCGGGGACGGACATGCGCACGGCACAGGCGCTGCGGCGTAACCTCGAAGCCGGCGCGAACAGCTTCCCGAATGATGTGGTGGAATTGCAGCAGCTTCTCGGTACCCCGCTCGAGAATCAGGCGATCCTTGCGGTTCCAGGCAATGGCTCGCATGTGCCGATCTGGCTGCTAGGCTCCAGCCTCTACAGCGCCCAACTTGCGGCGATGCTTGGGCTTCCCTACGCCTTCGCCTCGCATTTTGCCCCCGACATGCTGCTCGACGCCATCGCGATCTACCGCGAGCGCTTCCAGCCCTCGGCGACTCTCGACAAGCCCTATGTCATGGTCGGCGTCATGGGCGCGGTGGCAGCGACGGACGAGGAGGCGCGCTACCATTTCACGTCCGCCCAGCAGCAATTCGTCAACCTGCGGCGCAATGTGCGCGGTCCTTTCCCGCGCCCTGTCACCGATATGGAGAGCTTCTGGTCGCCGATGGAGAAGATGAACGTCGAACACACACTGCGCTACGCCGTGGTAGGGTCGCCGGCGAAGACTGAGGCGAAACTGGCGGAGTTTCTCAAGGAAACGGCGGCCGACGAGGTGATCATCTCGATGCCGATCCATGATGTCGAGGCGCGGCTGAAGTCGGTGGAACTGTTCGCAGGTCTTGGAAATTTCATGCGGGTCGCTGCGTAGGATTGTAAGCGGCGTCCGAGAGACAAAAAACCCGGCGTCGCGGCCGGGTTTTTATGGGCGATCGCTGCAAGGTTCAGGCTGAAAGCTTCGCCAGAACCTCTTCCGAGACCTCGAAGTTGGAATAGACGTTCTGTACGTCATCGTCGTCTTCGAGCGAGTCGATGAGTTTCATCAGCGACTGGGCTTTTTCCTCGTCCACCGGCACGTTGTTCTGGGCGCGCCAGACAGCCTTGACGGTTTCGGCTTCGCCGAGGCTAGCCTCCAGGGCTCTCGATACTTCGCCAAGCGCTTCGAAAGCGCAGGTAATGTAATGGCCTTCCTCGTCGGTCTCGACGTCATCGGCGCCGGCTTCGATCGCGGCTTCCATCACCTTGTCGGCGTCGCCAGCAGAAAGCTTATAGGTGATTTCCCCGACATGGTCGAACGAGAAGGAAACGGAACCGGTTTCGCCGAGGGCGCCGCCGGCCTTGGTAAAGATCGAGCGGACGTTGGAGGCAGTGCGGTTGCGGTTGTCGGTCAGGGCCTCGACGATGATCGCCGTGCCGCCCGGACCATAGCCTTCGTAGCGGACTTCATCATAGTTTTCGCCGTCGGCGCCGGCTGCCTTCTTGATGGCGCGGTCGATATTGTCCTTCGGCATGGACTGGGCCTTGGCATTCTGGATCGCCAAGCGAAGACGGGCGTTCATCGTCGGGTCGGGCAGGCCGGCCTTGGCTGCCACGGTGATTTCGCGCGCAAGCTTGGAGAACATTTTCGACCGCACGGCGTCCTGACGGCCCTTGCGGTGCATGATGTTTTTAAACTGTGAATGGCCAGCCATGGCACCCCTGTTCACGTCTCATTGTTCGGAATGGGCCGCCTTATAAAAGCGAAACGACACCCATTCAAGGAAAAAGCAGTTCGGAACAAAGGCAGGAGGATGACGTTTCAACCGAACTCCACCCAACGGAAAGGAACGGTCATGGCAAGTCTCAGCGAGGCGCGGGAGCAACCAGCTCGTCAGCTTTGGGATCAGGTCAACGATGTTCATGCCGGCATGCTCGGAATTTCCGGGCTTGATATGCACATGCAGCCGATGGCGCCGCATGCCGATCCGACCACCAACACGATCTGGTTCTACACCAAGACCGACGCCGACATCGTGCGCGCCATCAAACCCGGCAGTCGGGCGCATTTCTGCGTCATCGGCAAGGATCACGACTATCACGCCTGCCTTTCCGGCGTCATCGAGGTACGCCCCGACCCTTCCAAGATCGAGGAATATTGGAGTTCGATGGTGGCGGCATGGTATGACGGCGGCAAGAAGGACCCGAAACTCACCATGCTTTCCCTGCATGTCGATGATGCCGAGATCTGGGTTTCGACAGGCAGCACGCTAAAATTCGGTTGGGAGATCGCCAAGGCCAATCTCGATGACGACAAGATGCCCGAGGTCGGCGTCAAACGTCACCTGCAATTTGCTTGATCAGCAAGGTTTGGAGGGACCCGCCGGGCTTTTGCTTTTACTGCGCGCCTTTCATCACATAGATCAGCGGCTTCTTGGGAAGCGTGCGCATGGAGACGGTGAGGCTGTCATCAGGCGCATAAGTGATATCGAAGCCCTTTCCGAACATGGAGACGAAGGCATTGACCGGCGGACCACGGCGGTGCATCGGCAGGATCAGCGACGAGCGCAGCCGCTTGATAACGCGGCTCATGCTGTCGGCGCCCATGGTCAGGCCGCCGTCGACGGGCACCATGACGACGTCAAGGCGGCCGATTTCGGTATAATGGCTATCCGTCAGCTCGTAGTGCAGATGGCCGAGATGGCCGATGCAGAGACCGGCAATTTCGAAGATGAAAATCGAGTTTCCATCCGCCTGGGAGCCGCCGAGGCCGTAGCTGAAGCGGATGTCCGTGGTAACATTGCGGATATAGGCATCGCCGACGACGAGATTGATGCTGGCCTTCTCGCCCGGCACGTCGCTCCAGCCGTGGAGCACATGCTTGATGTCGGGCTCAGGCGTTAGGGTGAAGTGGGTCGTATGAGCTTTGTTCATCGTGACGACATCGGGCGTCGTCGCCGGCCTGTACCAGCCATTATAATCCGTCGCGATGATGATGCCGCCGGGTGTCTCGATTTCGAAGGTGGAATGGCCGAGATAGGTGAATCTAACATCCTCGCCCTCGGACACGGCCGGCACCAGCGCCGTGGCGCCAGAAAAACTGGCGAAGGTTACATTGGGCATTTTCTCGGCGATCGCGTGGCACTGGCTGGCTCGCTGGCGCTGCTCCTGTGCCTGGGCAGGATCTGATGCGGGGAAGGCCGCCAGGCATGTGATAGCGAGGATAAGATAATGCGGCTTCATGCCACCCCTCCGGCGCTTTCATTTAGCGGCGGAGGATGCGTCATGAGGTCGCAGCGGTCCAGAGCAGCGATGCTCACAATTGCGTGTTGGAGCGGCTGGATTACCTCCAGAACTCCGGTACCGTCTCCGCCAGCCGCGGCCCGAGCCGCAGCGGCGCGATCTTTTCGGCCAGTCCGGTGGCATCGGAAATCTCCACGCCGACGCCGCAGATCGTCGCTGGCCCGCTCGCCGCTTCCATGCGGCCCTTCGGCATCTTGGAGATGAAGCGGTTGAGCGGCTCCTCCTTGTCCATGCCGAGGGAGGAATCGTAATCGCCGCACATGCCGGCATCCGACATATAGGCGGTGCCGCCGTTCAGGATCTGCGCGTCGGCGGTTGGCACGTGAGTGTGGGTGCCGACGACGAAGCTGGCGCGGCCATCGACGAAATGTCCGAAACATTGCTTCTCGCTGGTCGCTTCCGCGTGGAAATCGAAAATGATCGCATCGGCCTGCTCCTTCAGCGGGCAGGCGTCAAGGATCACTTCGGCCGATTTGAAGGGGTCGTCGAGCTCCGGATGCATGAACACCCGGCCCATGACATTGGCAACGAGCACGCGCGCGCCGTTCCTGGCATAGAAAAGTCCGGAGCCGCGGCCGGGTGTGCCTTGCGGATAATTGGCCGGCCGCAGGAACTGATCATGACGCCCGGCAAAGGCGACGGCCTCCTTCTGGTCCCATACGTGATTGCCGGTCGTCACCACATCGGCGCCGGCATTGATCGTTTCGAGAAAGATGTCCTCGGTGATGCCGAAACCGCCGGCGGCATTCTCGCCGTTGACGACGACGAAATCGAGCCTGAGGTCGGAGATCAGACCGGGTAGCCGGTCCCAGACCGCCGTGCGTCCCGTCTTGCCGACCATGTCACCCAAAAAAAGCAGCCGCATTCCCTATCCAATCCAAGAGGCAAAAAAGCGAAGGCCGCTTTCTGTCAGGATGGCATCCAGGCTTATGTCATGCGGCTCGTCGGGCACATGTGCCACTTCCTGGCAGTCGAATGCAATGCCGATCAGCTTGGGATGCAGGTCTTTCTCTCTTAGCCGGCTGATGGCGCGGTCGTAGTAGCCGGCGCCGTAGCCGATGCGATGGCCTCTGACATCGAAGGCCGAAAGCGGCACGAGCATGATCTCGGGATCGAGGACGGCCGCGTGTTCGGTGGGGCCGACCGTGCCGAACCCGGTCGCGACAAGCGGTGCGTCTTCCGCCAGTTCGCGAAAGACGATGGTCTGCTTGTCGAGGATCGCCGGCACGCAGAGCCGCGCACCGCGTGCTGCAAAGCGCGCCATCAGCGGCCTGAGATCGGCCTCCGATCGGATCGGCAGGAAGCCGGAGATGATGGTGCCTGGCTCGAAAGCAACCGCCTCGCCGGCGTGATCGGCCATTGCGAGGCTTTTGGCGGTGCGCTCTTCAGGAGTGACGGCATCGCGGGCGGCCAGGCGTTCGTTGCGCAGCTGCGCTTTCAGTTCTTTTGCGGTCATACGATCTGCCGGATTGAGAGGTTCGGCCGAGCATAACCGGCCGGAGACCCGATGCAAATGCCGGCTGCGACAGGGCTGCGCCCGTTTCACGTCGTATCGGTCTGCGGTTGCCGATCGTCAGACGAGGATGTCCATCGACTCGGCGCAGATTCGTGTCACGGCGACACCGGCAGCGCGGCGGCCAGCCGCCGCATCGTTTCCTCGAGCAGAGGAGCTCCACCTGGCAGCCAGCCGAGCGCACGGATTTTCGCGGTGTTCATCGGATTGAGGGCAGCCTTGTCGGCGGGAGGCGGCAAGGCGTGACGACAGCCCGTTTCACGGCGGATAGGCGCGAGAATGTCGTGCGTGTCGACTGTTATGTCCGATAGGTTGAAGACCTCGCCCGAGATGCGGGTGCTTTCCGTCTCCAGCATCAGTCGCACCGCGCGGCCGATGTCGCGGCCATGAACCTCCGTCCCGGCGCGCGCAGCAACCGGCCGACCGGCGAGATAATCGGCGATGAGACCATCCCATTTGTTCGGCGTGAGATCGCCATAGACACCGGTCGCCCTCAGGCTTACGCCGGCAAAACCCGGCGTCGAGAGATGGCTAAGCGCACCTTCGGCGTCGAATTTGATCTGGCCGTAGAGCGTCTCCGGCTTTGGCAGCATCGTTTCGACAAGCTCGGTTCCCGGTGGGTGGTCGCCATAGGCAGCGCGGCTGGACAGGAAGACGCAACGGCGCGTGCCGGCGCGTTTGGCCGCTTCGAAAAGTCGGACGGTGCCGTCGAGGTTCAATCTCTGGAAGCTCTTGGGATCGTCGCCCTCGCCGCCGCGATATTTGCCGGGAACATGGCTGAAGGCGGCGTGGACGAAGAAATAAGCGTCGTCGAAGACGTCGATCTGATCCTTTTCGGGGTCGAGGGGGAGTGCTGTGAATTCGACCGGGCGGGAGAAGAAGCGCGGCAGCGGCGCCCGGCGCCCGCCGACAATCACGTGATAGCCGGCGGTCAGCAGCTCCTCGACGACGTACCGGCCGACGAGACCCGTTCCCCCGGATACCAATACTTTCATGCCGTCCCTTCCGGATTTCTCAGCGCCGTGATCTCGGGCATATCGCCGCTCTCGTGTATACGGTGCCATAGATCGATTAAAGGTTGTAGCTGTTTTGCCTTGGAATGATCCTTTTCCCACGGTTTCTCATACTGGTAGTGCAAGATCGAAATGCTCTTCCAGTCCCAAAGCTCCGGCATGGTGAACCAGACATATTGCAGCATGTTGAAATAAACCGGCAGGCCGTGCCATTCGGGGAAGAACGTCTCAAGAAAGGTCTGATCGGTGCGTCGCCAGAAGGCCTCCGGCCTGTCGAGGCGTTCGAGCATGTGCCGGAATGTCTCACGCGAGGGCGTGGCGACGAAGACGCCGGAATTCATGCGGCGAAAATCGGCAAGGCTTTCATAGACGTTGGGAGCGGCAGAAAGTTCCGGATAGAGGAAGAGCCTGTCGACGTTCTTCAGCACGAGGGCGTCGGCGTCGATGAAGACGCAGCGCTCATATTCCACCAGCTGCCAGAGCCTGAGCTTGCAGAAATTGTCGAGTGGCGAATGGAAGTCCGGCTTGCGGCCTTTGGTGAAGGGGGCCGCGGCATGGAGATGGCCACGGGCGTGGCGCTCGTTGAAGGTATCGGAGAGGGGCAGGTGCTCGACTTGGATCAGGCGACAGTCGAGGGTCTTGAGCGGGGCGAGGGCGGCCGCGTCAACGCCGCCGGTGTGGAGGACGACGATATCGGCGCCGGTGCCGGTGCGGCGCAGGGAGCGGGCGAGGGCGGTGGCGCCCATGGCATAGTCGGCGTTGGTGACGAGGGTGACGTAGGCTAGTTTCGAGGTAGAAGTCATCGGCGTCGGCCGCTTCCACCCACGCCCTCGTTCCTGTGCCTGTCACAGGAATCCAGCCACGGCGCGTCCGCGCCGTGAATGACTCTCCTGCGCCCAATGACCTGGGCGCGCTGGATTCCTGTGACGTCCCTCGGGCTAAGCCCGAGGAAGGGAATGAGGGGGAGATCGTGGGACTGGCAGGGCTTCAATAGTAAGCCCTCACTCACGATACCGACTTCAGCCGCTTGCCTTCCGGATCGTGATCAATCGTCGCGGCTATGTCCCTGGTCCAGGCGGAGACGGCCGGCACGCGGGAGCGGTCGACGCGATAGGCGAATTTCTTCGCCACGTCGACGATTTCGCCCAGCAGCCCGGCTTCCAGCGTGGTCGGTTCGAGGCCAAGGTCGAGGAACTTTTCGTTCCGGACGATCAGCTCGTTTTCGGCGGCCTCCTTGCGCGGGTTGGGCAGCCAGGCGATCTTGGCGCCGCTCATCCTGGCGATCATCTCGGCGAGGTCGCGCACCCGGTGGGTTTCCGTCATTTGATTGAAGATCTCGACGCGGGCGCCACGGGCGGGCGGGTTCTTCAGCGCCAGCTCGATGCAGCGCACGGAATCCTGGATGTGGATGAAGGCGCGGGTCTGGCCGCCGGTGCCATGCACCGTCAGCGGATAATCGATCGCTGCCTGAATGAGGAAACGGTTCAGCACCGTGCCGTAATCGCCGTCGTAATCGAAACGATTGATCAGCTGAGCGTGGCGGCGCGTCTGCTCGGTATGCGTTCCCCAGACGATGCCCTGATGCAGGTCGGTGATTCGCAAGCCGTCATTCCTGGCGTAGAACTGGAACAGAAGCTGATCCAGGCACTTGGTCATGTGGTAGATCGAGCCCGGATTGGAAGGGTAGAGAATTTCCTGGCTTACCGTCTCGCCCGTCGGCGTTTCGATGCCAACCGGCAGGTAGCCTTCAGGGATTGCCGCGCCGACCGTCGAGTAGCCATAGACGCCCATGGTGCCGAGATGGATGAGGTGGGCGTCGAGATTGAGCTCGGTCAGCGCGTTCAGCAGGTTATGCGTGGCGCTGACATTGTTGTTGACCGTGTAGTTCTTGTGGCGGTCGCTCTTCATCGAATAGGGCGCGGCGCGCTGTTCGGCGAAATGGATGATGGCATCCGGCCGGTGTTCCGAAAGCCATTTCTTCAGAAGTTCGTAATCCTTGGCGAGATCGATCAGATTGAAGTGGATACGGCGTCCGGTTTCGGCATGCCAGATGCGCGTGCGCTCCTGGATCGAATCCATCGGAGTGAGCGACTGAACGCCGAGTTCGGTGTCGATCCAGCGGCGCGAGAGATTGTCGAGAATATGGATATCGTGACCGGCATCGGAAAGGTGGAGCGAGGTGGGCCAACCAATGAAACCGTCTCCGCCCATAACCGCAATCTTCATCGCATCGTCTCCTGATCGGTCGCTTATTATCGGCAATAGTTAGAAATTATGACAATCATTCAATGCCTGCCGGCGGCGCATTCAACGGCTGCCGGCCGGGCATTCAATGCTTGCCTGCCGCGAAGCGTTGCGCCAAAGAGGGCACCTCACTTTGGAGAAAATTATGACGGAACGCCCTTTTTCCATATCGGGAGAGCTGACGGAGGCTGGACACCGCCTCGTCCAGCGGGTCTATTATGAAGATACGGATTTCTCCGGCCTGGTCTATCACGCCCGCTACCTGCACTTCCTCGAGCGCGGCCGTACCGACTATCTGCGCTGCCTCGGTGTCGAGCAACGCGAACTCGTCAGCGCCGACGAGGAAGGCCTCGTCTTCGTCGTTCACCGCATGGAGATCGATTTCAAGAGCCCCGCGCGCATGGATGACGTGCTGACGATCCTGACGCATACGGAAAAGGCCGGAGGCGCCAAGATGGTGCTCAACCAGCAGATCCGTTCAGGCGAAAGCCTGCTGATTGCAGCCAGGGTGATCATCGCCGTCATCAATGCCAAGGGGCGGCCACGCCGGCTGCCGGAAACGCTGGCGGCAAAATTCCTGGAAGGCAGCCATCCTTTGTAGTACCGAACCAGGCCTTGTCAAAACTTGAACTTTATGTGAAGGAATTACCGCGCCGCAGGATGAGCGCTCTTTCGGCAGCCGGACCATGCTCCGGTCAAGTAATCCACGGAACAAAATCTTCCGAACACAGGCTTTCTGTCATAGTACGGCACTAACGATCTATTAACCATAATAGTGTCTTACTGGGAAAGTCGGAGTTTGTGCGGTGCACGCCTTCCTTTGACCAAATTTGACGGCAAGAAGGCGGAAGAAGAGCTTGGAAGCTTGACCAGGGCTTTGGGCGGCGGTCGCCGGACACTTCTTGCGAGATCATTTTGTGCCGCCCGGTCCAGCGCCGGGCGTTTGGATTCGGGGATTTTGGATCAATGGAACAAGTAGGATTGGCAGCAGCCACGACGGACGTCAGCCTCTGGTCGCTTTTCATGCAGGCCGGCATCGTCGTCAAGCTCGTCATGCTCGGGCTGATCGCGGCCTCGGTCTGGACGTGGGCGATCGTCATCGACAAGTATCTAGCCTATGGCCGCGCACGGCGCCAGTTCGACAAGTTCGAGCAGGTGTTCTGGTCTGGCCAGTCGCTGGAAGAACTCTACCGCTCGCTGTCGGAACGCAACAACACCGGGTTGGCGTCGATCTTCGTCGCGGCCATGCGCGAATGGAAAAAATCCTTCGAACGCGGCGCCCGCTCGCCGATCGGCCTGCAGATGCGTATCGACCGCGCCATGGACGTAACGCTCGCCCGTGAAACCGAATATCTCGGCGCCCGTCTCGGATCGCTTGCCACCATCGGTTCGGCCGGCCCGTTCATCGGCCTCTTCGGTACGGTCGTCGGTATTATGACCTCCTTTCAGGCGATCGCTGGCTCGAAATCGACGAACCTCGCGGTCGTCGCACCCGGTATCGCCGAGGCGCTGCTCGCCACGGCAATCGGTCTCGTCGCCGCTATCCCGGCCGTTATCGCCTACAACAAGTTCTCTGCCGATGCCGGCAAGCTCTCGGCCCGCATGGAAGGTTTCGCGGACGAATTCTCCGCCATACTTTCGCGCCAGATCGACGAGAAGCTGCAGCCGCGCGCTGCCGCTCAGTAACCAACGGAGTATTCTCAGATGGGTATGGCTGTTGGAGGCAATGGCGGCGGGGGCGGCGGACGCCGCCGTCGCGGCGGTCGGAATAAGGCCGTCATTTCTGAAATCAACGTGACGCCGCTCGTCGACGTCATGCTCGTGCTTTTGATCATCTTCATGGTCGCCGCACCGATGATGACCGTCGGCGTGCCGATCGACCTGCCGGAAACGCAGGCCAAGGCGCTGAATTCCGAGACGCAGCCGATCACGATCTCGGTCAAGAACTCCGGCGAAGTCTATCT
This sequence comes from Rhizobium sp. YTUHZ044, assembly GCF_051123975.1. NCBI lineage: Bacteria > Pseudomonadati > Pseudomonadota > Alphaproteobacteria > Hyphomicrobiales > Rhizobiaceae > Rhizobium > Rhizobium sp. YTUHZ044. The sequence goes on along the minus strand of NZ_CP101426.1, from coordinate 3,560,066 downwards.
GCAGGAAACGCCGATCCCGGCAGCGGAGATTGCCGCCAAGCTCGAGGCAATCGCCACCACCGGCTACAGCGAACGCATCTTCGTGCGCGGCGACGCGACGGCGCCCTATGGCGTCATCGCTGACGTGATGGCCCGCATCCAGGGGGCCGGCTTCAAGAATATCGGTCTCGTGACGCAGCAGAAGAAGGACCAATAGCGTTCAAGATGAAGACCAGCGTCGTCACATCTGCTGTTCTGCATTGCCTGGTGCTCACCTGGGCGATGGTGTCTTTGAGCGCCCCGGAATCCTTCAAGGTCGAGGATTTCGAAGCGATGCCGGTCGATCTCGTGCCGGTGGAATCCATCACCCAGTTGCAGCAAGGCGACAAGAAGGCTCCGAAGAAGGAGACGTCCGCGCCCGTGCCGACGAGCCGGCCGCCGATCTCGCAGCCTGCCGAAAACGCCGGCGACAACAATGTCGACTTGAAGACGCCGCCGGTGCCGAACGCCAAGCCGAGTAATACGGAGGCTGCGGCAGCGAATTCGAGCGAGAAGCCACTGCCGACGACCGATCCGAATCCGAACGATGTCAAGGAAGTCAACAAGGAAGAGACTGAGGTCGATCAGCCGAAGGAGGTTGCCTCCATTCCGCCGCCGAAGCCCGTTGAAGTGACGCCGCCGAAGCCGGAGGAAAAACCGCCGGAAGAGCAGGCCAAGCCCGAAGAGCCGCCGAAGCCGGATGCGGAAGCTTTGCCGGACAAGGTGCCGACGCCGGTCGTCAAGCCGCAGGTAAAGCCGCCGGAACCGCAGAAGACGGCCGAAAAGCCGCCGGAAAAGCCCGCGGACGAGCCGAAGGCTGCGGAAAAACCGACGGACAAGAAGAAGGCCGACAAAAAGCAGGAAGTGGCGAAATCGGCCTCGACGATGAAGAGCGATTTCAATGCTGACGAGATTTCGGCCTTGTTGAACAAGACCGATCCTTCCGCTGGCGGCGCCAAGCGCTCGACGCAGGAGGCATCGCTCGGTGCGAAGAAGAGCAATGGTGGCTCGAAACTCAGCCAGAGCGAAGAAGATGCTGTGCGCGGCTTGATCGAGGGGAACTGGCTTGTCACGCCGGGGATGGAAGGCCTTTCTGGCATGGTCATCAAGGTGCATATGAAGCTCGACAGGGATGGCAACATTATCGGCCAGCCGGAAGTCGAGTCATCGGGCGGCAGCAGCAGCGATGCCACACGCCGTGCGCTGGAAAGCGGCGCATACAGAGCCGTCATGAAATCCGCACCCTTCTCGATGCTTCCGAAGGACAAGTATGACGCTTGGAATGAGTTCGACCTTAACTTCGATCCAAGCAGCATGGGAATCTAGATGCTGATGGACCTTTCCCATGGCAACAAGTCTATTGCGGCCGCCATCAGGTTTGGAACGGTTCTGGCTTGTGCACCTGAAGCGTTGGCGCAACCGGTCGATCCGTCGATCTCCGACAACTCGGCCGGGGATTTGCAGCACGCAATCGCTTCCTCGTTCAATGTTCCTCCCGGGCAGGCGAGGGACGGCGGAGTCGTGATTACAATCCACCTGTGGCTCGATAAGGCTGGCGCGATCGTTGGTTCACCCAAGGTCACAGCCTCGGGCGGCACCGAAGCGGCTCGGAAAAGCCTGTCGGCTGCGGCTCTCCGCGCTGTTCCGCGTTCCGCGCCATTCACCATGCTCCCGAAAGAAAAATACGAATCCTGGAGGGAAGTCGTCCTGCACTTCGAATCCAGCGATCTGATTCCATAGATGCTGAAAGGCTGTTTGGTATGACAAAGTGTTCCTTTTTCCGCGCCATTTTGGTCGCAGTCGGTCTGGCGACCACTGCCGTCTTTGCGACGCCGGCCAATGCGCTCGTCACCCTCGACATTCGAAAAGGCAACGTTCAGCCGCTGCCGATTGCGGTGACGGACTTCCTGCAGGGCGATATGGGTGCGCAGGTCTCGCAGGTGATCGCCGCCGACCTGCAGCGTTCCGGCCTTTTCGCACCGATCAACAAGAGCGCCTTCATTGAGAAGATTTCCAACCCCGATGCCGCGCCGCGGTTTGAAGATTGGAAGGTCATCAACGCCCAGGCGCTGGTCACCGGCCGTGTGACGCAGGAGGCCGATGGACGTCTTCGGGCCGAATTCCGTCTCTGGGATCCCTTCGCCGGGCAGCAGATGACCGGGCAGCAGTTCTATACGCAGCCGGAGAATTGGCGCCGTGTGGCCCACATCATCGCCGACGCGATCTACAAGCAGATCACCGGCGAGGAAGGCTATTTCGACACCCGCGTCGTCTTCGTCTCTGAATCGGGGACCAAGCAGCAGCGCAAGCGTCAGCTGGCGATCATGGACCAGGACGGTTTCAACGTGCGGACGCTGACCGACGGCAGCGACCTCGTGCTGACGCCGCGCTTCTCGCCGAGCCGGCAAGAAGTCACCTACATGTCCTTCGCCAACCAGCAGCCGCGCGTCTATCTGCTGCAGCTCGAAACCGGGCAGCGCGAAGTTGTCGGCAACTTCCCCGGAATGACCTTCTCGCCGCGCTTTTCGCCGGATGGCCAGAAGGTGATCATGAGCCTGCAGCAGGAAGGCAATTCCAACATCTATACGATGGACCTGCGCTCGCGCACGACGACGCGGCTGACCTCGACGGCGGCGATCGATACCTCGCCCTCCTATTCGCCTGACGGTGCACGCATCAGCTTCGAAAGCGACCGAGGCGGCAAGCCGCAGATCTATGTGATGAACGCCGATGGCTCGGGCCAAACCCGTATTTCCTTCGGGGACGGCTCCTATTCGACGCCGGTCTGGTCGCCGCGCGGGGATCTCATCGCCTTCACCAAACAGTCCGGCGGCAAGTTCTCGATCGGCGTGATGAAGCCGGATGGCTCGGGCGAGCGCATCCTGACGTCCGGCTTCCACAATGAAGGCCCGACCTGGGCGCCGAACGGCCGTGTGCTGATGTTCTTCCGCCAGGCGGCAGGCGCGGGTGGCCCGCAACTCTATTCGATTGATCTGACCGGCTATAACGAGCAGCTGGTGAAGACGCCGAGCTATGCTTCCGACCCGGCATGGTCGCCGCTGCTGGAGTAGCGAGTGCATCAATGCCTTTATGTCGCCTCAAAGTCGTGGAAACCGGGCGACACGGGACAAATCAGTAAATTGTTAACCATAATCTTTGAGGGGCGGTTAACCGAGTGCGGTTACTGTCCGGAAACCCTGATGAACTCGCAAGGAGACCGGCCATGAGCCGAATTCATACCCCGGCAATGAGCCGTATGCAGAATTTTGCCCGCAACCCCGTCATGATCGCGCTTGTCGCCGGTCTCGCGCTTGCAAGCTGCGCGAACAAGAAGAACGGCGGCATGCCGAACAGCGCCGGCGACATGGGTCTCGGCGCAGGCGCCGCGACGCCGGGCTCGACCCAGGACTTCACGGTCAATGTCGGTGACCGCATCTTCTTCGATACCGACTCCACGTCGATTCGCGCCGATGCCGCTCAGACGCTCGACCGTCAGGCACAGTGGCTCGGCCGTTATCCGAACTACCAGATCACCGTTGAAGGCCATGCCGACGAACGCGGCACCCGCGAATATAACCTCGCCCTTGGCGCCCGTCGCGCTGCTGCCACCAAGGACTACCTCGCTTCGCGCGGCGTTCCGGCGCAGCGCATGAAGACGATCTCCTACGGCAAGGAACGGCCGGTCGCCGTCTGCGACGATATTTCCTGCTGGTCGCAGAACCGCCGCGCGGTCACCGTGCTCGGCGGCGCCGGCATGTAATTTCCAGTTATAATTGGTTTTACGGAGGCGGTCCCATCCGGGGCCGCCTTTTCTTTTTGACCACACTTTGGCCAGACTCCGTTGCTTTTTGACAGCAATTGGAAAAATCTCCTGTTCGTGCCTCACGGCGCGAAGAATCACTGGGACAGGACGATACATATGAAGAAACTTGTCGTGGCAGGCATGCTGTGCCTGGCGGCTATGACCGGGAGCGAACGAGCGGCTTACTCGGCCTCGTTCTTCGGGCTGCATCTTGGCGGCCGATCCGCGGAACAGCAGCCGGCCCCTCCCGTCGTCAGGGTGCAGAGCGGGGACGCGGAAATCCGTGTGCAGCAGCTCGAAGAGCAAATGCGGCAGCTGAACGGCCGAATCGAGGAGATGAGCTTTCAGCTCCTGCAGATGCAGGAGACGATCCGCAAGCAGCAGGAAGACAATGAATTCCGCTTCCAGCAGCTCGAAAAAACCGGTAGCGGCGGCGGTGGCGCCAAGGCTCCGGTCAAAAAGAGCGAGACCGATGTCGCTCCGGCAGCGTCCGGGAGCGACGACGTCGCCAGGGTGATCCAAGCACCGCAGGGGGCCGAAACGGCTCCCTCCACCGATGTGCCCAGTAATACCGGCCTCGGCCAGCCTCCGAAGCAGCTCGGCTCGATCGACTTCGATCAGAACGGCAACGCGATCGGCGGAAGCGTCGACGAAAACGCCACTATCGGTTCCGCCCCGATTCCCAATAGCGGGACGCCGCAGCAGACGGCCTCGCTCGGCAACGAGGCGGATCAGTACAAGTCAGCCTACGGCCACGTATTGTCAGGCGATTACGGCACGGCCGAGCAGGAATTCAACCAGTACATCGCCCGTTACCCGAGCAGTGCGCGGGCGGCGGACGCCAATTTCTGGCTCGGCGAGGCGCTTTATTCACAGGGCAAATACAACGAGGCGGCCAAGACTTTCCTCAACGCGCATCAGAAATACGGTAGCTCGGAAAAAGCGCCGGAAATGCTGCTGAAGCTCGGCATGTCGCTTGCGGCCCTCGACAATAAAGAGACGGCCTGCGCGACCCTGCGCGAAGTCTCGAAGCGTTATCCCAAGGCGTCACGCGCCGTCATAAGCAAGGTTGCGAGCGAACAGAAACGCCTCGCCTGCTGAGGTCTTCCGGAATGTCTCCGGAAGCCGCATCGCCTCGAGAGGCAATCCTTCAGTTTCTCGCATCGCTTCGAAGTCCTGCGCGTATTCTCGTCGCGATCTCGGGCGGCAGCGATTCCAGCGGCCTGCTTCTCCTCCTCGATGAAGCCGTGAAGGCCGCGCCCCATCTTGAAATTTCCCTTTGTGCCGCGACGGTCGACCACGCGCTACGCGCCGGCTCCGCAGACGAGGCGCGAGAGGTCGCAGCCCTCTGTGCATCCCTCGGCATTCCCCATATTATCTCGACATGGCAAGGCGAAAAGCCGAAAACCGGCATCATGGCTGCGGCCCGCGAAGCCCGTTACAGCCTTCTGGCCGAGGCAGCGGAAGCGTTCGGCGCCAATCTTATCGTCACCGGCCATACGCTGGACGACCAGCGTGAAACGCTGCGGATGCGCGGGATGCGAACAGAGCAACTTTCGAGCGGTATCGCCGACGCCGTGCTCTTCGACCGGCGCCTCTGGATCCTGCGGCCGCTTCTTTTTGTCGCGCGGGCGGATATACGCGCTTTCCTGCGGGCGCGGGGCGTGCGGTGGATCGACGATCCGAGCAATGAGGATACCAAGTACGAGCGTGTGCGGATGCGCCGGCAGCTGTCTGCCGGTCCTGCGGCGGAGACGGATATTCGCGCAGTCTGGGAAGAAAGGCTGGCCCTGTCGTCTCGAGCCGCCGAGTGGCTGGATTGTCATTTCCAGCTTCACGGCGGCGTGCTTGGGCAGGTAATGCCCGACGGGTTGCGGCAGGACCATGCGGTCCTCGACTATACGCTCGGCCGCCTGACAGCCGTGTTCGGCGGGCAGCCATTCGCGCCGGGCAGGGTGCAGATGGACCGTGTTCTCGCATTCGCCGCCGGCAGCAAGCCGGGACGGATGACCACCGGCCGAGTGGTGTTCGATCTCAGGTGCGATGGGCTTTATCTGGCGCGGGAGAACCGGGGGATAATGCCGCTGGTGTTGCGGCCGGGGGAGGCTGGGGTTTGGGATGGGAGGTTCCGTGTTGAAAACCGGCTACGAACGACCATGAGGGTGGAAGCTCAGGCCGCGCGCTCCGCCCTCATTCCTGTGCCCGTCACAGGAATCCAGCCGCCGCGGGTCGGCGCGGCGAATGACTCATCAATGCGTAACAAGTCTTCTGCGCCCAAGGACTTGGACGCGTTGGAATCCTGTGACGGGCACAGGAATGAGGGAGGGCGGGACAGGGGGCTTCCCAAATCCGCATGGAAACGCGTAATCGAGTCGGCGCCCGCCTTATCCTCAGATGGAGCCTATTTATCTCCAGAATCCGCTTCAATGGTTGAATTGACGCCCTATTTCGCACCCTTCGACCGCTTTTTGACACGATTTGATTTCATCTTTGCCGACAGGCTTTCGGCGGTTTTCGCGATGGCGCCCTATGCGGGGCTGCCTTTAAGAAGTATTGACGGAAAAACCATCTGACTTGGGGGATTGCCTTGGCAATAGCGCGGCGCAACCCTATGTTAGAACCTAATTAAGACGGTCGCCATGAGGCGGCTGTTGCAGTGCTGGGGAGTTCAATGAACCCTAACTTACGTAATTTCGCATTGTGGGCGATCATCGCGCTTCTGCTGATCGCCCTTTTCAGCATGTTTCAGACGGCGCCGGCGCAGACGGGTTCCCGCGATATCCCTTATTCGCAGTTTCTGCGTGAGGTTGATGCGGGCCGTGTGAAGGAAGTCGTGGTCACGGGCAACCGTGTCTCGGGAAGCTATGTTGAAAATGGCTCCACCTTCCAGACCTATTCGCCTGTCATCGACGACAGCCTGCTTGATCGCCTGCAGCAGAAGAATGTGCTGGTTTCCGCCCGTCCAGAAACGGATGGTTCTTCGGGTTTTTTGAGCTATCTCGGCACGCTGTTGCCGATGCTTCTCATTCTCGGCGTCTGGCTGTTTTTCATGCGACAGATGCAGGGCGGCTCCCGCGGCGCGATGGGTTTCGGCAAGTCCAAGGCCAAGCTGCTGACGGAAGCGCATGGCCGGGTGACCTTTGAAGACGTCGCCGGCGTCGACGAGGCCAAGCAGGATCTCGAGGAAATCGTTGAATTCCTGCGTGATCCGCAGAAGTTCCAGCGTCTCGGTGGCAAGATCCCGCGCGGTGTGCTGCTGGTCGGCCCTCCGGGCACCGGTAAGACGCTGCTCGCCCGCTCTGTCGCCGGCGAAGCCAACGTGCCCTTCTTCACCATTTCGGGTTCCGACTTCGTCGAAATGTTCGTCGGCGTCGGTGCAAGCCGCGTGCGCGACATGTTCGAGCAGGCGAAGAAGAATGCGCCCTGCATCATCTTCATCGACGAAATCGATGCCGTCGGCCGCCATCGCGGCGCCGGTCTCGGCGGTGGCAACGACGAACGCGAGCAGACGCTGAACCAGTTGCTGGTCGAGATGGATGGTTTCGAGGCGAATGAAGGCGTGATCCTGATTGCCGCCACCAACCGCCCCGACGTCCTCGACCCGGCGCTGCTGCGTCCCGGCCGTTTCGACCGCCAGGTCGTGGTGCCGAACCCCGACATCGTCGGCCGGGAGCGCATCCTCAAAGTGCATGCCCGCAACGTTCCGCTGGCGCCGAATGTCGATCTCAAGGTTCTTGCCCGCGGCACGCCCGGTTTCTCCGGTGCCGATCTGATGAACCTCGTCAATGAAGCCGCCCTCATGGCTGCCCGCCGCAACAAGCGTGTCGTCACCATGCAGGAGTTCGAGGACGCCAAGGACAAGATCATGATGGGCGCCGAGCGCCGTTCCTCGGCAATGACCGAAGCGGAGAAGAAGCTCACCGCCTACCACGAGGCCGGCCACGCCATCACCGCGCTTAACGTCGCTGTTGCCGATCCGCTGCACAAGGCGACGATCATTCCGCGCGGCCGTGCGCTCGGCATGGTCATGCAGCTTCCCGAGGGCGATCGCTACTCGATGAGCTACAAATGGATGGTCTCGCGCCTCTGCATCATGATGGGCGGCCGTGTCGCCGAGGAACTCACCTTCGGCAAGGAGAACATCACTTCAGGCGCGTCTTCAGACATCGAGCAGGCCACCAAGCTTGCCCGCGCCATGGTCACGCAGTGGGGCTTCTCCGATCAGCTCGGTCAGGTCGCTTATGGCGAGAATCAGCAGGAAGTCTTCCTCGGTCACTCGGTTTCGCAGTCGAAGAATGTTTCAGAGGCGACCGCGCAGAAGATCGACAACGAAGTGCGCCGCCTGATCGACGAAGCCTATTCGCAGGCCCGAACGATCCTGACGGAAAAGCACGACGAATTCGTCGCCCTTGCCGAAGGTCTGCTCGAATACGAGACCTTGACCGGTGATGAGATCAAGGCGCTGATCCGCGGTGAGAAGCCCTCCCGCGATCTCGGTGACGATTCGCCGCCGAGCCGTGGATCGGCGGTTCCGAAGGCCGGCGTGCGGCCTGCCACCAAGGGTGATGAGCCCGAAGCCGGTCTCGAACCGCAGCCGCATTGAAGCTGTGACAGCATCTCGAAAACAGGCCGGATTTCCGCTATGGGAGATCCGGCCTTTTTTATTGGTAACGGGATATAATCATTTTTCTCGCTAATTTACGTGCCGATTGCCGCAATTTGTGGCATTCCGCTGAAGAGAAGCAAGCATGAATCACGCTCCTGGACTGACGACAATCCACTGAAGCCGGATTTGCTTGGAACGATGCGCTGCCTGGAATGGCGCGCCAAAGCGCAGGAGTGCAGATGAAAAGACGCTATTTCGGTACGGACGGTATTCGCGGTCAATCCAACGTCTTCCCGATGACGCCGGATCTCGCCATGCGGGTCGGCATCGCCGCCGGCACGATCTTCCGCCGGGGCAACCACCGTCATCGCGTTGTCATCGGCAAGGATACGCGCCTTTCCGGCTATATGCTTGAGAACGCCATGGTGGCAGGCTTCACGGCTGCGGGCCTCGACGCCTTCATTCTCGGCCCGATTCCGACGCCTGCCGTCGCCATGCTGACGCGTTCGCTGCGCTGCGATATCGGCGTGATGATCTCCGCTTCGCACAATCCTTATGAAGATAACGGCATCAAACTGTTCGGCCCCGACGGCTACAAGCTTTCGGACGACATCGAGGCCGAGATCGAGGACCTGCTCGAAAAGGATCTGAACGCGCAGCTTGCCAAGTCCGACGATATCGGCCGCGCCAAACGCGTCGACGGCGTGCATGATCGTTATATCGAACATGCCAAGCGCACACTGCCGCGCGACGTGACGCTGCAAGGGCTGAGGGTCGCGATCGATTGCGCCAATGGTGCTGCCTACAAGGTGGCGCCCGCCGTGCTCTGGGAGCTCGGCGCCGATGTCGTTACCATCGGCAACGAACCGAACGGCACCAATATCAATCTCAATTGCGGTTCCACCAGTCCCGTCGCATTGCAGAAGAAAGTCGATGAGGTTCGCGCCGATATCGGTATCGCGCTCGACGGCGACGCGGACCGCGTCATCATTATCGACGAGAACGGTTCGATCGTTGACGGCGACCAGCTGATGGCCGTCATCGCCGAGAGCTGGGCCGAGAGCCAGCAGCTGCGCGGCAACGGTATCGTCGCCACTGTCATGTCCAATCTCGGCCTCGAGCGTTTCCTCGACGAACGCGGCATGGCGCTTGCCCGCACAAAGGTCGGCGACCGCTACGTTGTCGAGCATATGCGCCAGCACAATTACAATGTCGGCGGCGAGCAATCGGGACACATCGTGCTTTCGGATTACGGTACGACAGGCGACGGTCTGGTCGCAGCGCTGCAGATCCTTGCCGCGGTCAAGCGCACCGGCCGCACCGTCAGCGAAGTCTGCCGGCGCTTCGAGCCGGTGCCGCAGCTCCTGCGCAATGTCCGCATCAGCGGCGGCAAGCCGCTGGAGGATATTCAGGTACAGAAGGCGATTGCCGATGCCGAAGCCGAGCTCGCCAGAAACGGCCGCCTCGTCATCCGGCCTTCGGGCACCGAGCCGTTGATCCGCGTCATGGCCGAGGGCGACGACCGCACTCAGATCGAGCGCATCGTCAACGAGCTGATCGGGATGATCTCGAATGTCCGGACCGCTGCCTGACACTCTGTGTGAACAGATAATCAAAGGGCCGGTGCGTGAGCGCCGGCTTTTTTGTTGTGCACGTCGGCGGCATGTATCTCTGCTCAAACCATTTTCCGACGCAGTCGATCTTCTGTTTCATGCGACTTCGATGCTTGAAATCAAAGTAAATAAGCGTGGTTAAGCAGCTTTTAACGTTTTCAATTCATTATCCATGCCAAGCGTATCAGATTGGCAGCGACTGAGCCTGCCGACGCAACGGGATTTTGGAGTGAAATCCATGAAGAGAAGCTTGTCCGGCATCCTCGCAGCATTGTTGATAGCGACAAACGCCTATTCCGCGGATCTCGCCCCTGCCGAACCCATCCCTGAACAGCCGCCGGAGGTGGCGGTTGCCGAAGCGACCGGCTGGTATCTGCGCGGCGACGTCGGTTATGCCTTCACCGATCTGCGCGGCGCGCGCTATTTCCAAGGCAGCAACGCCACGGAGGTCGATTTCGACGACGCCGATGTCGACGACGCATGGACGGTTGGCGGCGGTGTCGGTTATCAGATCAACAGCTATCTGCGCACCGATCTGACCTTCGACTATCTCACCCAGGCGGATTTCAATGGCTCGACATCCGGGCAGTGCGGCTTCCCGCTGGTGGATTGCACCTCGCGCGACCGCTCTTCGCTGACCGCCTATACGCTGCTGGCCAACGCCTATGTCGATCTCGGCACCTACGGCTATGTGACGCCGTATGTCGGCGCCGGTATCGGCGGCTCCTACGTCAAGTGGAAAAACCTGCGCAATGTCGCCTGCGCCGATGACGGCAGCTTCTGCGACGACGAGGTCACCCACGGCGGCAAGGGCAACTGGCGCTTCACCTACGCCCTCATGGCCGGCGCCTCGGTCGACGTCACCTGCAACTTCAAGGCCGATGTCGGCTACCGATACCTGCATATCGATGGCGGCAACATGTTCGGCTATGCCGAAAATGGCGGTCCGGGCCGCGACAGGGGCCTCAGCGCCCATGAAGTCCGCGTCGGTGGCCGCTACCTCTTTGGCGGATGCGCTCAGCCGGTCGCCTACGAGCCGCCGGCAATCCCGCTGCAGCAGCCGGTCTACAAGTAAGCCTCTCAAGCCATCGCATCAGAAGCCGCCCCCGCTCCGGGCGGCTTTTTCATTTTTCGCCACCCTGCCTGCGTCAAAATATCTACAGCTTGCGACACTTCGATCTTGACTATGAAGCTTCCGATCCATACACACGGCGGCGGGACACCCTTCCCCAACGAAGGGCTTTCTATCTGAGAGGATAGCATCATGGCGAAGACCGCAAAGCCGGACATCCGTCCGCACAATACCCATTTTTCTTCTGGCCCCTGCTCGAAGCGCCCCGGTTGGTCGCTCGAAGCCCTTTCCGACGCGGCCCTCGGCCGTTCGCATCGTGCGAAGGTCGGCAAGGCCAAGCTCAAGCAGGCCATCGACCTTACCCGTGAAATTCTCGAAGTGCCGGCGGATTACCGCATCGGCATCGTTCCGGCCTCCGACACCGGCGCCGTCGAAATGGCGCTCTGGTCGCTGCTCGGCGAACGCGGCGTCGACATGCTCGCCTGGGAAAGCTTCGGCGCCGGCTGGGTAACCGATGTGGTCAAGCAGCTGAAGCTCAAGGATGTGCGCAAGCTCGAAGCGGGTTACGGCGAGCTTCCCGATCTTTCCGCCGTCGATTTCGACCGCGACGTCGTCTTCACCTGGAACGGCACGACCTCGGGCGTGCGCGTCCCGAATGCCGATTTCATTCCTGCCGACCGCAAGGGTCTGACGATCTGCGACGCCACCTCGGCCGCTTTTGCCCAGGAGCTCGATTTCGCCAAGCTCGACGTCGTCACCTTCTCCTGGCAGAAGGTGCTGGGCGGCGAAGGGGCCCACGGTGTCATCATTCTCTCGCCGCGTGCCGTCGAGCGTCTCACCACCTACACGCCGGTCTGGCCGCTGCCGAAGATCTTCCGCATGACCTCGGGCGGCAAGCTGACGGAAGGCATCTTCCAGGGCGAGACGATCAACACGCCGTCGATGCTCTGCGTCGAGGACTATATCGATGCGCTGCTTTGGGCCAAGGAGCTCGGCGGTCTTCAGAGCCTGATCGCTCGTGCCGATGCCAATGCCAAGGTCATCCACGATTTCGTCGCGGCAAACGACTGGATCGCCAATCTCGCCGTCAAGGCGGAAACGGCCTCCAACACCTCCGTCTGCCTGAAGATCGTCGACAAGGACATCACGGCGCTCGATGACGACGGCCAGGCGAATTTCGCCAAAGGCCTCGTCGGCCTCCTGGAAAAGGAAGGTGTCGCCTATGACATCGGTCATTACCGCGACGCGCCGTCGGGCCTGCGCATCTGGGCCGGCGCCACGATCGAGGCGTCCGACATGCAGAAGCTGATGCCCTGGCTTTCCTGGGCCTTCGAAACGCAGAAGGCGCAGCTTGCTCAGGCCGCCGCCTGACGTGATCGCGTCCGGCTTCGCCACGTCCGGCGGAGCCCAGCATTCCATTTTCATTCATCGCTGAACACTTTTGAAGGAGGCCACAATGGCACCTCGCGTTCTCGTATCCGACGAATTGTCGGAAACCGCCGTCCAGATCTTCCGCGACCGCGGCGTCGAAGTCGATTTCGAACCGCAGCTCGGCAAGGACAAGGACCGTTTGCTCGAAGTCATCGGCAAATATGATGGTCTGGCCATCCGCTCAGCCACCAAGGTGACGGAAAAGATCATCGAAGGGGCGAAGAACCTCAAGGTTGTCGGCCGCGCCGGCATCGGCGTCGACAATGTCGATATCCCGGCCGCCTCGCGCCGCGGCATCATCGTCATGAACACGCCTTTCGGCAATTCGATCACGACCGCCGAACACGCCATCGCCCTGATGCTCGCCGTCGCCCGCCAGCTTCCGGCCGCCGATGCCTCGACGCAGGCTGGCAAATGGGAGAAGTCGAAATTCATGGGCGTCGAGATCACCGGCAAGACGCTCGGCGTCATCGGCGCCGGCAATATCGGCTCGATCGTCTGCTCCCGCGCTATCGGTCTGAAGATGCATGTCGTCGCCTATGATCCGTTCCTTTCCAAGGAGCGCGCGGAGGAGATGGGCGTCACCAAAGTCGAACTCGACGAGCTTTTCGCCCGCGCCGATTTCATCACACTGCACGTGCCGATGACCGACAAGACGCGCGGCATCCTCAACAAGGAAGCGCTGGCAAAGACGAAGCCCGGCGTGCGCATCATCAATTGCGCCCGCGGTGGCCTGGTCGATGAAGCGGCACTTGCCGAAGCCATCAAGTCCGGCCACGTCGCCGGTGCCGCCTTCGACGTCTTCGAAGTCGAGCCCGCCAAGGAAAGCCCGCTGTTCGGTCTGCCGAACGTCGTTTGCACGCCGCATCTCGGCGCTTCGACGACCGAGGCGCAGGAAAATGTCGCGCTGCAGGTTGCCGAACAAATGTCGGACTACCTTGTCAACGGCGCGGTCTCCAACGCCATCAACATGCCGTCGATCACGGCTGAGGAAGCGCCGATCCTGAAGCCCTTCATCCGTCTTGCGGACGTTCTCGGCGCCTTCGTCGGGCAGGTCACCGAGGAGCCGATCAAGGAAATCGAAATCCTCTATGATGGTGTGACCGCCAATATGAACACGCGGGCGCTGACGAGCGCGGTTCTTGCGGGCCTGATCCGCCCGCAGGTCGCCGACGTCAACATGGTTTCCGCGCCGATCATGATCAAGGAAAAGGGCATCGTGCTTTCCGAGGTCAAGCGCGACAAGACGGGCGTCTTCGATGGCTATATCAAGCTGACAGTGACGACCGAAAGCATGACGCGCTCCGTCGCCGGCACGGTGTTTTCGGATGGCAAGCCGCGCTTCATTCAGATCAAGGGCATCAACCTTGATGCCGATGTCGGTTCGCACATGATCTACATCACCAATACCGACGTCCCCGGCATGATTGGCTTCATCGGCACGACGCTCGGCACTGCCGGTGTCAATATCGCCAACTTCCAGCTCGGCCGCGACAAGCAGGGTGGCGACGCAATTGCGCTGCTCTATGTCGACGGCGAGGTGGATGATGGCGTGCTCACGCAGTTGACGGCGCACCAGGCGATCCGCCAGGCAAAGCTGCTGACCTTCAATATCGACTGAGTTTCCTTCCTCCAAGGAAAACAAGAGCCCGGCGCAGGAAACGGCACCGGGCTTTGCTGCGTCAGGAACAGGTTTCAACGGTGCCGACGCCGCCGGACGATCCTGCCGAGACGGGCGGCTTCGTCCTGCGCCTTCGTGCGGTGGAGGAAGGCGAGCCTGCTGCCGTCGAAACCCTGGAAGAACTCGTCCCAGGAAATCTCTTCCAGTGGCTCGGAGGAGAAATCGACGCGGACGGTTTCGCTGTCACGCGCGTCCTTTATGCGCGCGGGATGGCCGCCGCGCGCTTCGATCCAGTCTCTGATCCTGGTGTAATCCGTCGTCGTGCCGAACCTGGCCATGAAACCCTCCGCAGCATTCGATTGCGACATTGATCTTCGGCAACGCGTATCCGGCAGAATAGTTCCATAGGGCGAAATTATTTTTTTCACTGTTTGCAGTTGTGCCGGTCAGGCATTCGTTATTTTGAGAATGGCGGCCGGGAGCTGCGTAATTCGCATGGGCTGAAGGAGGATGACATGAAACACTTCTCGATAATCGGACTGGCGCTGGCGGCTGTCGTCATCGCCAATCCAGGCATCGCATTCGCCTGCAACAAGCTGATCGGCGCCTGAGCAGTACCCCCCGCTTCCAAGGCGTGGCTTCAGCCGCGCTTGCTTTCTCACGCGATTGCGAGCTGTCCGCCGCCGCCCCTTGCGTCGCGATACAATCCTTTCTATATCGGTCACCTACCGAAAAAGGCGGCCGATCCCGCCTGAGATCAGCACCGCCGCAATTGCAGCGCAAGGGCGGGTTATGAACGCGCAGAATTTGGCACCGCCGTTGAACACACTGGATTTTGACAAGAAGCCGGAAGAGACCCGCGTCGTCGTCGCCATGTCGGGCGGCGTCGATTCCTCCGTCGTGGCCGGCCTTCTCAAACAGCAGGGTTACGACGTGCTCGGCATCACCCTGCAGCTTTACGATCATGGCGCCGCTGTTCACCGCGCCGGCTCCTGCTGCGCCGGCCAGGACATCGACGACGCCCGCCGCGTCTGCGAAACGCTGGGCATTCCGCATTACGTACTCGATTATGAAAAGCGTTTTCGCGAGACGGTGATCAATCCTTTCGCCGAAAGCTACGTGGCGGGCGAAACACCGATCCCTTGTGTTTCCTGCAACCAGACCGTCAAGTTTGCCGATCTCTTGGCGACCGCCAAGGAGCTCGGCGCCGATGCGCTGGCGACGGGTCATTATATCCGCTCGCGACCGAACCCTTCGGATGAGAAGCCCGGCCGCCGCGCGCTTTTCCGGCCGGCCGACGCCGACCGTGACCAGAGCTATTTTCTCTTCGCCACGACGCAGGAACAGATCGATTATCTGCGCTTTCCGCTGGGCGGCCTGCCGAAGGCCGAAACCCGCAGGCTCGCCGAAGAGATGGGGCTCGTTGTCGCGAAGAAGGCCGACAGCCAGGACATCTGCTTCGTGCCGCAGGGCAAATATTCCGACATCATCACCAAGCTGAAGCCGAATGCGGCGCTCGCCGGCGAGATCGTCCATCTCGACGGCCGCGTATTGGGAAGCCATGAAGGCATCCTGCACTTCACCATCGGCCAGCGCCGCGGCATCGGCATCGCCACGGGCGAACCGCTTTATGTCGTCTATCTCGATGCCCGCTCACGCCGCGTCATCGTCGGGCCGAAGGAAGCGCTGGAAACGCACCGCGTCTATCTGCGCGATGTCAATTGGCTGGGCGACGTTCCGCTCGCGGAGGCCGCTTCCGGCCGCGGTTTTGCCTGCTACGCCAAGGTCCGTTCGACGCGGGCACCGGCGCCTGCCGTACTGCATGTCGATGCCACCGGCACCTATGTCGATCTGACCGTCGGCGAGGCGGGTATCGCGCCCGGCCAGGCCTGCGCGCTTTATTCGGCGCCCGGCGACGACGCCCGTGTCTTCGGCGGCGGTTTCATCGAACGCTCCGAACGCGAACCTTCGGCCGAAGCTTCGCTCAAGGCCTTGCTGGCCGGCCCCGTCGCTGCCTGAAACCCATCAGAAACGATGGGCGGCAAAGCTCAGCGTTTTTCTCCATCCTGCGCTTGACACAAAGCCGAAGCGCACCTTATAAGCCGCTCATCCCACGAGCCCGCAGCGCTTCGCGAGCAGGTATCGTTTGACCAGTGGCGGAGTAGCTCAGTAGGTCAGAGCAGAGGAATCATAATCCTTGTGTCGGGGGTTCAAATCCCTCCTCCGCTACCACTTCAACAGCCGACAATTCCGGTCCGGTAATTTCCCTCCAGCGGCGGAGGCGATGACCTCAAACGCGGGGTTCGAGCTGTTCCGGGCGTTTGCTACAATTCGATGACAATCCCTAACGATAAAGCGCGTCGAAGAAAGCAACCATTGGCTCGCAATCAGCACGAAGAGTGAGTCCTTTTATCGCACTGTCGGAGACGGGGACGAAGCTTTGGGCGAAGTAGGACCAGTTGTACAACCGGTCCCCCTCATCATGCCTGACCACGAGCACTGCGTGAAACGCGAACTGGTAGTCAGTGGAACCACCGCCATTTGTAAACGGTGTCCGCATCCTCAAACCCGCCAATTCAGCCCGTCGGGTTACTGCCTTGTACTGCCCGAGATAATCCTTGGGCACCTGCACGCAATAGGGATGTGAACCGGAGACCGCGAGTGCACGCCACTCCACAATCTTGATGTTGAGGGCGGACCAAAGAAAGAGGGCGGCAATAGGTCCTGCAACCGACGACACAACCACCATGTGTAGCAGTTTGACCGCTCTCTGGCTATCGATCCGGCCTGGCGCGAGCGCAAGGATCGGCAGATCGACCAGCGCAGCCAGCAACAACCAGGTGGCGGGACCAAACTGATCTGTCAACAATACCACTAGGCCAACAGCCAGACTTACCCCGAAGTGCACAGCGGCGGCTCGCTTCATTAGGCGAGAAGCCGGTTGATCCAGAATAAGTGCACCGGCCGAAATGGCAAAAGCCAAAAGCGGACCCGAAAACCACAACAAACTAATAAGGACAGGGGTGATGTGCCAACTGTCGTAGGCGATCGGATGGAGTGACCATAGTAAAATCCCTGCCATCAAAGAGACCCAGCCGCAGAGCAGGATTAAGCGGAGTACCGGCAATGGGCTTCGCCATGAAGATATCCCGTGCAAGTCCTGACCAATGGTCATTTGGCCCATCAAGCTTCCCCATCCCCTTCGCCATTGCGTCCAGCTCATACATCGGCAGATAGGTGTTCTACTTCATCCACTCCCGTACGACATACCTGATCGCGTCCTAGCGCGTCAGCACCAATTCACTGCATAGATTACGAATCGCCTCAAGTCGTCGTCGAGGGCGATTGATCCGGCGTTGCGCAGCCGCAAAGCTGCCCGCCGAAGCATGATCTGAAGGTCAGCACGGAAATATCCGCGATCGGATCGGCGGCGTACTCGAGGAGAGTGGGGGGTGTCAGGTGCGCCGAGGACAGCTCTATCTGTAGAGCGCCAAATGCAATATCGGCATCTTCATCGCCCAAAGATGGGATGCGGCAGCGATGATAACGGCCCATGCGGCCAGCGAAAACATGACCGCCGCTAACTTGATCCCGACTGGCTGCATCATTTCCTCCATCCCAGCATGATCGTGCTCCTCCGCACGATCGAAAGCTAGCAGGGTGCAGGTCGATCAGCTATCGCAAGAAATTGCTACCGGATGCCGCTGCGGTGCGCCGGAAAGATGCAAAGTTTTCGTGATGCGACGCTTCTCTCTATCCCTCAAACGACAAAGTAGAAACTGTCGTATTGCGCGCCGAAATAATCGGGACCGCTGTTTTCCGTGACGATCGGTTCGCTGTCGAGCAGGAGGTAATCGATATCGCCGTAGGCGCTGAGGTCGATCAGCTGGGGATTATCGATGCTGTCGGCGGTTATGGTCACGGTTGTGGAGAAGACGATGTTGCCGTTCAGCTGCCCTTCGATCGTCAGGACGTTGTCATAGTTCGATGTTCCGTTGGCAACTTCGAACTGCTTGATCTGGAAGGGGCCGCCATCCGCTGAATAGATGGGGGTCCAGAAGACGCCCCCACCCAGGTAGTGGTTGCCGTCGGCGTCCTCGCGCACTGTCGCGTCGTCGCCGTCTCGCCAGGCGCCCCAATCGAAGCCTTTGTAGCCGGTGGGAAAGTCGCTTTGGCCGACATCCTCGAAATTGACTAAGACGTCGCCGCGTTCCGGCAGATCGATTGCGATACTGAACGCACCGACATCGGTGGCGCCTTTGCCGTCGGATATCTTGAAAGTGAACTTCTCGACGAGCTGATCTCCCGGCCCGAGGGCGGCGACCTCCGGCTTGGAGTGATCGAGGGCGTAGGTGTACGTCCCGTCGGAAAAAATGGTGAGTGTGCCGTATTTTCCTTCGATGATGGTCTTTGTCGGCTGGCCTTCAGGATCGGCCGGCTGCTTGATGCGCTGCCCGTTGACGAAATTCAGGCGCACCGAATCTCCGTCGGTATCGTAGGAGTTTTCGAGAACATCGCCGCTGATCGGATCGTCGAGATTGAAAACAGGCAGGTATACATTGCCCGCGAATGGTTTGTGGTTTGCCATTTCTACCTCCCGGCTAATGTGCTATGTGACTATGCAACCCTATCTGGTGTCTGGCAACGAAAATTGAAGGAGCGTCAGATCGACTCTACCTGTTTAATTCCAGCAGATCTAAATCGCCTGCTGAACAAATATCCAGATAAAGAGATCCAACCGGCACCGACCCTGTCTATCGCCAAGATTTTTTGGCATGCCTTGCGATCACGGCGCTTCGTTCGCTCATGATGTTCATCGCCTCTTGAGGCGATCTCTTGGTTTCTCGCAGACAACTCGTCTTTTCCGGAGAATAATGGTGGGTCAATGATGACATGGTCATGACGATATACTGATTCGCTGCTGGGGGTCCTCAAACCAATCCTGGGGGGCGCTTTGGATCCACCGGCAATGCCGCTGGCTCTGCCTCCAACGGGCTCAGTACTAGCTCCAGGCGTCAGTGCAAGCCGCCGACCCCGAGCAGGCTTTCGACCGTTTGATGATCTCTCGACAGGCGTTCCGGCGTGCCTGTCCAGGCCAGTCGGCCGCGTTCGAGGATGATGACGTGATCGGCGAAATCGAGCGCGCTCTGGATGCGCTGTTCGACAAGAAGGATGGTCATATCGCCCTTCTTGGCGAGATCGACGAAGGCAGCCATCAGTTCCTCGCAAATGACAGGCGCTAGGCCCTCGAGCGGTTCGTCGAGCAGCAGAACGGACGGGCGGCCGAGAATGGTGCGGGCTGTTGAAAGCATCTGCTGCTCGCCGCCGGAGAGCTGGTTGCCGAGGTTTCGGCGGCGCTCCTTCAGGCGCGGGAACATGGCATAGGCTTCCTCCAGCGCCGTCTTCGGCCGCGCCTTCAGACCGACGAAAAGGTTCTCTTCGACCGTCAGCGTGGGAAAGACGCAGCGCGTCTGAGGCACATAGCCGAGGCCCCTATGGGCGCGCATTGCGCTCGGTGCTGCGGTGACATCCGAACCACCGAGGTGGATCTGGCCTTGATACCGCCTGGTTTGGCCGGCAAGCGTTGCCAGGAGCGTGGTCTTGCCCATGCCGTTACGGCCGAGCACGGCTAGACGGGCGCCTGCCGGCACGGTGAAGGAGATGCCTTCGAGCACCCGCGTCGGCCCGTATCCGGCCGACAGGTTTTCAACCTCAAGCGACAGGGCTGGCATTGGCATAGCTCCCGAGATAGGCCTCGCGCACGCGGGCATCCTTGGTGACATCGGCCGGCAGGCCGTCGAAGATGATCGCGCCGGCCGCCAGCACGATGACGCGCTTGGCAAAACGGAAGACGAGGTCCATGTCGTGTTCGATCATCAGGACGGCGAGATCGGCGGGAAGGTCGGCCAGCGCCTGTTCGATTCGGCCGGTATCGCTTTGCGGCACGCCGGCCGCAGGCTCGTCGAGCAGCAGCACCTTCGGCCTCAGCGCCAGCGCCACGGCGATTTCGAGGAGCCGCTGCTGGCCATAGGCGATCTCGCTGACTCTGCGATGCATCAGCGAGGCCAGCCCGAGTTTACCCAGGAGATCGTCGACCTCCGCCATGACGTCGGGCATGGCGAGGAAATTCCCGAACATCTTGCGGGTCTTTCCGTCACGCTGAAGGACGGCGAGCCCCACATGTTCGGCGGGCGTCATATCCTGAAAAAGCCGCGTCACCTGAAAGGATCGGACGAGGCCGCGTTTGACCCTGCCGATCGCATCCACCTTCGTCACCGCCTCGCCGCCGAGGCGAACCTCGCCGGAATCGGGGGAGAGATTGCCGGTGACGAGGTTGACGAAGGTGGTCTTGCCGGCGCCGTTCGGGCCGATCAGCGCGATGCGGTCGCCGGGCGCCATTGCCAGCGAGACATCATTGGTGACGGCAAGGCCGCCGAAGGCTTTCCTGAGATTGGTTACTTCGAAGACCGGGCTCATGCGCGCGTCTCCTTCCGGCGGCCGATCAAGGCGGCGGCCGTTCCGTAGAGGCCTTTCGGCGCAAACAGCACGACGGCGATCAGCAGGGCGCCGACCATGGTCAGCCAGTGAAAGGGGTTGGCGGCCGAGACATAATCCTCGAAGAACATGAAGATGACGGTGCCGGAGAGCGCGCCGAACAGGGAACCGGTGCCGCCGAGCACGAGCATGACAAGCGCTTCGGCCGATTGCGTGAAGGACAGGCTGTCGAGCCCGACGACCTGGGTCGAGATCGCATTCAGCGCGCCGCCGACGCCGGCAACGGCGCCTGAGATCACGTACATCTTGATGAGAGCGGCCTTCGGCGAGCCGCCCATGGCGCGGATGCGCAGCGGGTCTTGCCGGATGCCGCGGCAGAGCATGCCGAAGGGTGAGCGAACCAGCAATCGCAGCAGCATGAAGACGATGACGAGCAGTGTCGTTCCGAAAAAGAAGGCGGTATGGCCGTAGAGATCGAATTCGAAAATGCCGAATATCGGGTCCGGCGCAATGCCGGAAAGCCCGTCGCTGCCTCCCGTCCAGGAGGAGGCCTTGTTGGCAAATTCATGGAAGAGGTGGATGAGCGCAATCGACAGCACGAGTTGCGGCAGCCCATGCGCGCGCAGGATGATCGCGCCGCAGAGCAGCCCGGCAACCGCGCCCCCTGTTATGCCGGCAAGCATCATCAGCAGCGGGTCGTTGATGCCGTAATGCGCCGACAGGATCCCGGCGGCATAGGCGCCGGAGCCGAAGAGTGCGGCATGGCCGAGCGTTGCGACGCCGCAATAACCGGTCACGAGATCGAGCGACAGGACGAGCAGGGCGATCGTGATCATCCGCGTCAGAAGCGCCAGATTGTCGGGTAAGGCGAAATAGCCGATCGCGGCGATGGCCGTGATGGCCGCTACTCCGAGAAGATCGGCATTCACTGCGCGCCGATGCCGGAGGCGTTCGGTTTCGTTGTTCATGACGAGCGTCATCCTATTTCATCCTTCCGGCAAGGCCGCGCGGGAAGATGCAGATGATGGCGATCACGGCGAGATAGAAGAAGAATTCCCCGAATTCCGGCATCAGATAGCGTCCCGTCGTATCGATGGCGCCAAGCAGCAGGCAGGCAATCAGCGCGCCCGGAATGGAGCCGGCGCCGCCGACGGAGACGACGACGAGGAAGGTCACCATGTAACGCAGCGCATAATAGGGCTCGACCGGCAGGAGTTCGGCGCCGACCACGCCGCCGAAGGCGGCAAGCCCGACGGCAACGGCAAAGCTCACCGCATAGATGATCTCTGTGCGCACGCCGAGTGCGGCAGCCATCGCCGCATCGTCGACGGAGGCGCGCAGCTTGACCCCGAAGCTCGTTCGCTCGATCGCGAACCACAGGGCGAGCGCAACGGCGAGGCCGCAGAAGATGACGAAAAGCCGGTGCACGGGAATGGTGCGGAATCCGAGATCGGCCGATCCCTGCAAGGTGCCGGCAAGCGGTATCGTCTTCAGCGTCGGTCCCATCACGTAGTTCGCGATGCCGATGACGCAGAAAGTGATGCCGATTGTCATCAGCACCTGGGTCAGTTCAGGGGCGCCATAGATCCGGCGGTAGAGAAAACGCTCGAGCGGAATTGCGATGATGATCGTGACGACGACGGCCGCGACGACTGCGACAGCATAACTAAGACCGAGGTCACGGGCGGCATAGGAGGCGATGTAGCCTCCGATCATGGCGAAGGCGCCATGAGCCAGGTTGACGACACGCATCAGCCCCATGGTCACGGAAAGGCCGATCGAGATCACGAAGAGCGCCATGCCATAGGCAAAGGCGTCGACGGCGATGCTGAAGACTGTCTGCATGAAAATACCTTACTTCGATGCGGCGGCCGCGATGCGCGAGACCCCGCCGCCGGTCCGGATGCCGCAATCTTACTTGGCCGCCGCAAGGCCCGGGTCGCTCTGTTTCTCGAACGTCTGGATCTCCTTGTTGAAGTACGTCCCGTCATCGGCCTTGGCGACTTCGCGCAGATAGATGTTCTGAGTAATATGCCGGCTTTCCGGATCGATCGAGACCGGGCCGCGCGGGCTCACCCACGCAAGGCCCTTGACCGCGTCGACCGCTTTCTCGGCGTCCTGCTTGCCGCCCGTCGCCTCGATCATCTTGTAGATGACATACATGCCGTCATAGGCGCTGACCGCAGGGAAGGAGATTTCGGCCTTGTTGCCGATCGCCTTGGCGGCAGCCTCGACAAAAGCCTTGTTCTCGGGCGAGTCGTGCGACACGGCATAGTGGAAGGTCGTCTTGATGCCGAGTGCGGCGTCGCCGAGCGCCGGCAGATCGGATTCCTGCGTCAGATCGCCAGGCGCGAAGAACTTGATGCCGGCGGCCTTCAAGCCGTTCTCGTTATAAGCCTTGACGAAGCCAAGCGTCGTCGGGCCCGATGGCAGGAAGGCGAAGACGCCCTCGGCGCCGGAATCCTTGATGCGCTGCATAATCGGGCTGAAGTCGTTGGTCGCGAGCGGCATGCGGATCGCCTCGACCACCTGACCGCCGGCCTTCTCGAAACCGGCCTTGAACGCATTCTCGGCGTCGATACCCGGGCCGTAATCGCTGACGACCGAAATCACCTTCTTGACGCCGGCGTCGAAGGCAACCTTGGCGATCGGCGTCGAGGTCTGCCATGTTGTAAACGAGGTGCGTACGACAAGCGGGCTCTTGGTGACGATCGCCGAGGTGGCGGCGTTCATGATGACCATCGGCACGTTGCCCTGCTTCAGGATCGGCGTCACCGCCATGGCGTCGGGGGTGAAATAGAAGCCGGCGAGATACTGGACCTTTTCCTTGACGATCAGTTCCTGCGCCAGCGCCTTGGATTGAGCCGGATCGGCCTGCGGCACGTCGCGGTAGACGATCTCGACCGTGTCGCTGCCGACCTTGTTGCCGTTGACAGCCATATAGGCGTCGATGCCGGCCTTGAAGTTCTTGCCCTGGAGCGCGAAGGGGCCGGAGAACGGCCCGATGACGCCGACCTTGATGGTGTCGGCACAGGCGCTGGTGCCCACAAGGATTGCCGCAGCGGCGGCCAGAAACAGCTTCCTCATTCTTCTCTCTCCCTTTTCGGCGTACTCCAGCGCCGTATTGAATTTCAGGTTAGCTTGTCATGCGAAATGGTGATGTAAAATGAAATAAATCCCCAAACACATGATTTGCCGGTTATGGTTCTGTATCGTCCCGACTCTCGCTGTTCACCGGCGTATCGCAGCTTTCATCCCGCAATCTTCGTGTCAGAACGGCAATCCCACGTAGTTTTCCGCGAGCACCGTGGAGGCTGCACGAGAATGCGTGAGATAGTCGAGTTCGGCTTCCTGGATCTTCTGATCGAAATCGCCTGTATCGGGGAACCGGTGCATCATCGTCGTCATCCACCAGGAAAACCGCACGGCTTTCCACACGCGGGCGAGCGCCGTCTGCGAATAAGCGTCGATGCCGCTGTCGGAACCTTCGCGGTAATGTTCGAGGAGCCCGCGGAAGAGGTAATGGACATCGCTTGCTGCAAGGTTCAGCCCCTTGGCGCCGGTCGGCGGCACGATATGGGCGGCGTCGCCGACGAGGAAGAGCCGGCCGAAACGCATGGGCTCGGTGACGAAGGAGCGCAACGGCGCGATCGATTTTTCGAAGGATGGGGCGGTCCTCAATGCCTCGGCGTGATGGGCCGGTAGGCGCCGTCTCAACTCGTCCCAGAAGCGCTCGTCGCTCCAGTCTTCGATCTTCGCGTCGAGCGGGCACTGGATATAGTAACGGCTGCGCCTGGCCGAGCGCATCGAACAGAGCGCGAAGCCCCTCGGGTGGTTGGCGTAGATCAGTTCATGGCTGACGGGCGCCACGTCGGCAAGCAGGCCCAGCCAGCCGAAGGGATAGACCTTCTCGAAACTTCGGATCGCCCGTTCGGGAACGGCTCTGCGGCTTATTCCATGAAAGCCGTCGCAGCCGGCGATGAAATCGCAATCGATGCGGTGGCTGATGCCATCCTTCCGGTAGGTGACGAAGGGCGAGCCAGCGTCGATAGCATGCGGAGCCACATCGGCGGCGTCATAGATCGAAAGGGCGCCACAAGCTTCCCGCCGCTCCATGAGATCGCGCGTCACCTCGGTCTGTCCATAGACGGTCACACGCCTGCCGCCGGTCAATTCGTGAAGGTCGATGCGATGATCGCGTCCGTCGAAGGCGAGCGAGAAGCCGTCATGCGGCAGGCCTTCGGCATGCAGCCTCGCTCCAGCCTTGGCTTCATCCAGCAGCCCGACAGTGCCTTCCTCGAGAACGCCGGCGCGGACGCGGCCGAGGATATAGTCCTTGCCCACGCGGTCGAGGATGACGTTGTCGATTCCAGCTTCGGTCAGAAGTTGGCCGAGCAGCAGGCCGGATGGTCCCGAACCGATGATGGCGACCTGGGTTCGCAAATGCTTCCTCCCTTGCATTTTTGCGTTTTGTCAGATTCTGCCGCGCTGGCCGGATCGCCACAATGGACATTCCAGCCTAAAAATTGCACTAATCGAACATTGGCGCAGGAGGGAGCCGATGAGCAGACACATACCGACCTACGAACTCTACGGCGAAAACATCGGGCGGTCGCCGGAATTCTGGTTGCATTGCGAAACAATCCGCTCCCGCAGCAGCCTGCATCAATGGGAGATTCGGCTTCATCGCCACGAGAGCTTCTTTCAGATATTATACATCGAAGCCGGCTCGGGCGATGCGATCTTCAGCAAGAGGAGCCATGCCATCCGTCCGCCGGCGGTCATCACGGTTCCCCCTGGGCTCGATCACGGCTTTCGCTTCTCACGTGATATCGACGGCCTCGTGATCACTATATTGAGGTCCCATCTCAGCCACCCGCCCGGCGAGCGAAGCCATCTCGGCGAGTGGCTGGCGATGCCGCATCTGACGCCGCTCGATCCCGGAAATGCCGAGGCTGCCTATGTCATGCAGACGCTGAGGCGGCTCGGCGACGAATTCGAAAACCGCCGCGGTGGCCGCAACGAGGTCTTGGCCGCCTATGTCGGGTTGGCGTTGCGGCTGACGGCGCGGATTTCCCATGAAGGATATGCGCAGGAGCTTCCGTCAAATGAGAACGAGCGGCGGATGGAGATGCTGGACGAACTGATCCAGCGGCATTTTCGATCGCACAGGCCGGCTTCCTTCTACGCCAGGGAACTTGGCATTTCGTCGACGCATCTCACCCGTATCGTTCGCTCGATGACGGGAAACACCCCGCATGAACTGATCGCCGGGAAACTGATCGAAGAGGCGAAGCGCCAGCTCGTCTTTACCATCGGCAGCGTTCAGGAGATAGGATTTCGCCTCGGCTTTGTCGATCCCGCCTATTTCTCGCGTTTCTTCCTGAAATATACCGGCGAAACGCCGCGGATTTGGCGGATGAACGAAAAAGCTCGGCTTGACCGGCCATAGGGCATTCGGTCATCTCACATCGCGCGCGTCAGTCGCGAATGGCTCACGCCGCCGGCCACGTCCAGTCCCGCACCTCCGGCATGTCCTCGCCGTATTCCCTGACATAGTCGTGATGCTCCGCGAGCTTGCCGTGGAAGGCGGCAAGCGCGTCTTTCGCCTTCTCCTTCAGGCCCGGCACGCGCTCGATGGCTTCGATGGCGAGATGGTAGCGGTCGAGTTGGTTGAGCACGGTCATGTCGAATGGCGTGGTCGTCGTTCCCTCCTCGACAAAGCCGCGGACGTGGATGTTCTCGTGGTTGGCCCGCTTATAGGTCAGACGATGAATGAGATAGGGATAGCCGTGATAGGCGAAAATGACCGGCTTGTCGGTGGTGAAGATCGCGTCGAAGGCCTCGTCGGAAAGGCCATGCGGATGCTGGTCACTGGATTGCAGCGCCAGGAGGTCGACGACATTGACAGTGCGGATCTTCAGCTCTGGAATGGCCTTGCGCAGGAGATCGACGGCGGCGAGCGTTTCCATCGTCGGGACATCGCCGGCGCAGGCCATGACGAGATCGGGCGAGATCGTGTCCTCCTCGTTGCTTGCCCAGTGCCAGATACCGATGCCGGCTTCGCAATGTTTCACCGCCTCGTCCATCGACAGCCATTGCGGCTCCGGCTGCTTGCCGGCGACGATGACGTTGATGCGGTCATAGGTGCGCAGGCAATGATCGCCGACCCAGAGCAGGGTATTGGCATCCGGCGGCAGGTAGATGCGGACGACGTCGGCCTTCTTGTTGGCGACGAGATCGACGAACCCCGGATCCTGGTGGCTGAAGCCGTTATGGTCCTGGCGCCAGACATGCGAGGTCAGCAGGTAGTTCAGCGATGAGATCGGTTTGCGCCATTCGATCTCGCGCGTCACCTTCAGCCATTTGGCGTGCTGGTTGAACATGGAATCGATGATGTGGATGAAGGCCTCATAGCAGGAAAAGAGGCCGTGCCGCCCGGTCAGCAGATAACCCTCCAGCCATCCCTGGCAGAGATGTTCGGAAAGCACCTCTACGACGCGTCCATCGCGGGAGAGATGGATATCATATGGTTCGATATCCTCCATCCACACGCGGTTGGTGACCTCGAAGACGCTGCCGAGGCGGTTCGACTCCGTCTCGTCGGGACCGAAAATGCGGAAGTTTGCCGCCTCCGCGTTGAGCTTCATCGTATCGCGCAGGTAATGGCCGAGGATCTCGGTCGATTGGGCGGCGACGCTGCCGCGCCTGCCGACGTCAACCGCATAGTCGCCTATGGCGGGAACATCGAGCTCCCGGCGCAACAAGCCGCCATTGGCATGCGGATTGGCGCCCATGCGGCGTTTGCCGACGGGGGCCAGCGCCCGCAGGTCGGTTTTCAGCCGGCCGTCGGCATCGAACAGATCTTCGGGATCGTAGCTTTGCATCCAGTCCTCGAGAATCCTGCGATGGCCCTCATTCTCGCGGCAGTTGGAGACCGGCACCTGGTGGGCTCGCCAGAAACCTTCCACCTTCTTGCCGTCGACCTCTTTCGGACCGGTCCAGCCCTTGGGGCTGCGCAGCACGATCATTGGCCAGCGCGGGCAGCCCGCCGCAGCCTTGCCGCTGCGGGCTTGCTCCTGAATCCCACGGATGCGGTCGAAGACCTGGTCCAGCGTCGCAGCCATCTGTTGATGCATGTCGCGCGGCTCATGGCCGTCGACGAAAAACGGCTCGTAGCCGTAGCCTTCGAAAAGACGTTTGAGCTCGTCGTCACCGGCCCGGCCGAGAATGGTCGGATTAGCGATCTTGTAGCCGTTCAGATGCAGGATCGGCAGAACGGCGCCGTCGCGGGCGGGATTGAGGAACTTGTTGGAATGCCAGCTGGCGGCGAGCGGCCCGGTTTCGGCCTCGCCGTCGCCGACGACGCAGGCGATGGTGAGGTCGGGGTTGTCGAAGGCGGCGCCATAGGCATGGACGAGGGCGTAGCCGAGTTCGCCGCCCTCGTGGATCGATCCCGGTGTTTCCGGCGCCGCATGGCTCGGAATGCCGCCCGGAAAGGAAAATTGGCGGAAGAGCCGGCGCATCCCTTCGGCGTCTTCGGTAATATCGGGATAGATTTCGCTGTAGGTGCCTTCGAGATAGGTGTTGGCGACCATTCCCGGCCCGCCGTGACCGGGGCCGCATATGTAGATGATGTCGAGATCGCGGGCGCGGATGAGGCGGTTCAGATGCGCATAGATGAAGTTGAGGCCGGGTGTCGTGCCCCAGTGGCCGAGCAGGCGGGGCTTGATGTGCTCTGACTGCAGCGGCTCGCGCAGCAGCGGATTGGCAAGCAGGTAGATCTGGCCGACCGACAGATAGTTGGCCGCCCGCCAGTAGCGATCGATCAGGGTGAGTTCAGCATCGGTCAGGGCGGCGGCGGTCGAGACATGCTTTTCCATGGGGCTTCTCCCGTTCGAAAACGCGTTCAACGTCAGTTCTAGCCGTTAGCGCGAGCGCGCCATTGATCTGGATCAGCGGACGCGGAGAACGGACAGCGCCTCGTCGGCGATCACCTGTTCTTCGTCCGTGGCAACGACATGGGCGGCCATGCGGCTTTCCCCGGTGCTGATCGTGAATCTGTGGGCGGCGTTGGCCTTTTCATCAATCGAAAGGCCGAGCCAGGACAGGCGTTTCGCCACGCCGGCGCGGATTTCCGGCTGATGCTCGCCAATGCCGGCGGTGAAGACGACGGTATCGAGGCCGCCGAGTGTTACCGCCATGCGGCCGATCTCGCCGGCAATGCGCAGGATGAACAGATCGATCGCCTGGCGCGCTTCCGGCCGTCCGTCCGTCAACAGATCGCGCGTATCGGCGCTGATGCCGGAAACGCCGAGCAGGCCTGAGCGTTGATAGAGCAGATCCTCGATCTCACCCAGCGATCGTTTTCTCTCTCCTGCCAGATGCAGGATCACGCCGGGATCGAGCCAGCCCGGGCGTGTCGCCATCGGGATGCCGTCGAGGGTGGAAAAGCCCATGCTGCAATCGCGGCTGATGCCGTTTTCCATCGCACAGAGGCTGGCGCCGCTGCCGAGATGGGCGACCACAGCCTTTGCCGCATGCGGCGCCTTGCGCGCGAGTTCACTGGCGATGAACTTGTAGGAAAGTCCGTGGAAGCCGTAACGCTTGATGCCCTCCTCATGCAGGGAACGGGGTATGGCGAGGCGGCGCACGAGATCGTCCTGCGTGGCATGGAAGGCCGTGTCGAAGGAGGCTGTCTGGACAAGATGTGGCTTCAGATGGCGGAGCGCGCGGATGAAGCGCAGCGCTTGCGGTTGGTGCAGGGGTGCGAGCGGGATCAGCGCTTCGATCCCATCGGTGGCGGCGTCATCAAGCGCGACGGCGCTCGTGAAGCGCTCGCCGCCATGGACGACGCGGTGGCCGGCCGCGGCTGCGGCCGCCATATCGAAATGATCGGCGAGACGCGTGAAGGTCTCGTCGATGACTCCGTGCAGATCGTCCGTCACCTCCGCCTTCAGCGGCATGTCGAATGTCTGCGATCCCTTGGTCAGGTCAAGCGAGAGCGGCTCGGCGCGGAGATCGATGACGCCCTTGCCGAGGCGTCGTGCCCCGGCGTCATCAATTGAGAAGACCCCGATCTTCACAGTCGATGAGCCGGCATTGAAGGTCAGGAGAAGGTCGGGGAATGACATGTCTTCAGAGACCCCGCGCAGTCGTCACGATGGGCGAACCTAGCGCCGAAACTCCCGCTGGAAAGGCATCATTTGGCGGTTGCCTTTGCTTCGGTCGATCCCCACGCCTGTCAACCTCGCACGTGCGGTCATTGAGCATTGGCGGCACAATGGCGGCAAGAGCTCCAGCTGCAATAGCCCCCCGTGCGCAACAAGACGGTGCGTGGCGGCCGATCGGGACGCAAAAGCTTGGGTTCTGTTGAAATAAGCTGGGCTCAGGCCGTTGACGCCAGATTGACGTTGCGATCGCGGATGAAGATGCTCGCCTCGGCGGCGGGCATCGCCTTGCCGAAAAGGTAACCCTGGCCGATGTCGCAGCCGAGCTGCAGCAGGAAGGCAAGCTGGCCATGCTCCTCGACACCTTCCGCAGTCGTCTTGATATTGAGGCTTCTGCCGAGGCCAAGCATGGCGCGGACGATTTTTTCCTGGCGTTCGTCATCGCGATAGGTGGCGATGAAGCTTTTGTCGATCTTGATCTTGTCGAAGCGGTAGCGGGCGAGCTGGGCGAGGCTCGAATAGCCTGTGCCGAAATCATCGAGAGCGATCTGAATGCCGGCCGCGTGCAGCTCTTCGAGAATGACGGCGGCGATAGCGGGATCCTGAATCAGCGCGTTTTCGGTGATCTCAACTTCCAGGCGTTGCGGCGGTAGCCGGCTTGCCGAAAGGACCTTGAGGATGCGGGACGTCAGCAGCCTGTCTTCCATCTGCACCGGCGAGACGTTGAAGGACAACGTGACATGCTCCGGCCAGGTGAGCGCATCGCTGCAGGCCTGCGCAAGGAGATCCTCGAACAAGGCGGTGATCATCCCGGTTTCCTCGGCAATGTCGATGAAAACAGGCGGCGGAATGTTGACGCCATCCTCGCCGATCCAGCGCGCGAGGGCTTCGAAACCGCAAAGCTGGCCGGTCTTCAGATCAATCAGCGGTTGATAGAAAGGCTTGATCGCCTTATTGGCGATCGCGGCGCGCAGTCTGGTTTCCAAGGAGGCGCGTTCCGTTACCCTATCCTGCATCGAATTTTCGAAGACGAGATGATGGTTGGGGCCGCGTGATTTGGCCTCATACATGGCGAGATCGGCACGGTGGGCGGCGTCTTCCAGCGGCTCGCTGCCCTCGACCCAACGATCGTAGCCGACGCTGGCGCCGACTTCGACGGCAAAACCATCGATATGAATCGGGCGGGTGACGGCCTGGATCAGCAGCTTGGCGAAGCGCTCCTCGCGTTGTGTCGTCAGGGCAAAGGCGACGACGATGAATTCGTCACCGCCGAAGCGGTAGACGCAATCGGCATTGCCGAGCGCGCAGATGCGTTTGGCAACTTCGACCAACAAGACGTCGCCGCCCTTGTGGCCGACGAGATCGTTGACCTTTTTGAAGCCGTCGAGGTCGACGGAGAAGATGGTGACGTTTTGGTTCCATTCCTCGATTTCGGCCTCGTCGCTTCTGACCGGCCGTGAGAGGATTTTGCGCTCGAAGGCATAGCGGTTCGGCAGCTTGGTCAGATGGTCGTGCGTTGCCGTCCAGTCGGCCTTTGCCTGGGCGGCGGCGCGCAGTTCCATTTCCTTGCGCAGATCGGCAATACGCAGCACCGAGTAGATGAAGCTCATGGTGCCGGCGATGCCGAGTCCCAGAACGAGCTTGTCGGCGCCGTATTCACGGAAAGCGGTCATGAAGGAAACCAGGCTGTCGTCGAACCGCAGCAATGTAGCTAGGAGCCAGAGGGTAATCCCCAAACCGACGATCGACATGCATTGCCTTCCGGCTCTGCTCTGGAAAAACACCGGCATTATGCCTTCTCCAACTCCACCCGCGCCGAGATATCACGAAAGTCTGAAATGTTCGTTGAAACCAGAAGGCGAATTATCGGAGGGGGCGGTTTGCGGTGAGCCGCCGGCAGACGGATAGCGTTGCGATGCGGCCAGGACCGGCACTGCGGCTGTTTCGCCGGTCCCGTTCAGGAAGAATGTTGCTACAGGTGATTGGGCCGAAAAGATGCCCAGAAGAACGAAGGCGAGCGTGCTGACGCATCGCTCGCCTTTTCCAGTGCTTCAGGCGGTGACGATCAGCAGCGGAACGCTGAGGATGAGACCGGCCAAAACCGTGAACGTGGCGACGCGCATCAACCGCAGGCGCCGTGTACGCTCTCCACTCCAATCATATGTCATTCTTCCATCTCCTTGGGACAAGGAAGTAGTCCCCGCAAAACCGGGTTCAACAGCAATGACGCGATTTGCTTGTGCAAGGCTGGATAAAATAAGGAATCTCTAATGCTGGAAGCGCAGCGACCAGCGGCTTCCGTTGCTGGTCATCCGAAGGATGGCGAGTGGCTCGACGTCGCTCAGCCAGAAGGAGGAGGGTGGCGCCTGAAGCACGTGGGCGACTGCAGCCCGGATGACGGCCGCGTGGCTGATGGCGATCACGTGACCGCTTCGGGCGGACTGGGCATCCATCCAGCCAGCGACGCGCTTTCGCAGGTCGAAAACACTCTCGCCGCCGTGAGGGGCCACCCCCGGCTCGGTCATCCAGGCCGTGAGGTTTTCCGGCTCTTCCGCCTCGATCGCCTCGATCGGCCTGCCAGCCCAGCGGCCATGGTCGCAATCTCGAAGCGACGGATCAATCTGCGCTTCGAGACGGAGCGCCTCAGCCGTCTGGAGGGCGCGCATGGCGGGGCTTGTGACAATACGATCGGCGTGGGGGAGGGCGGCCATCCTGGCTGCTTCTTCCACGGCCTTTTCTTCCAGCGGTTCGTCGAGCGGAAACTGGGCCTTGCGGTTCGCCGACGTCGCGCCGTGGCAGATCCAGGTGAGGCGCATATTCACGATTGTTCTGATCTCCGATGACGGGATGGGGACGGCCTTTGCCGGCTTCGTGAAGTTTCGTTGACAGTCTCTTCGGCGTGCAGATATAACCGTGCTGTTGCGGGTTTGGAAGCCGGTGGAAATCCGGCGCGGTCGCGCCACTGTGACCAGCGTGTCGAAACTTCTTCACGCTGGAAGTCAGACCCTGCCGCACAACACTCTTTCGACTGAACGCGTCATTCCGGAGGAATACATGTCTGACACCACTTTCGCGCCTGTCGCGGCGCCGGCGCCGATCCCTGTAGGGGAAATCCTTCCCTGGGCGATCTTCGGCGGTCTGCTGATGCTCATCGTTCTTTATTTCGTCGGCACCGAGGAGGGCGCGATGGCGCTGTTCAACGGCATGTATGTGCACGAATTCGTGCATGACGGCCGCCATCTCCTCGGATTTCCCTGTCACTAAAGCGCATCGCGATCTTTCGGATTCGCTTCTCGCGCTTTAGGTCTTTGTTTACGCATGTCGTTATCGCAAAACCGCTGCACAGTTTTGCGCGACAAGGGGGAATACTGACATGGTTGGAAAGCTTCTGCTTCGCGGCATGCTCGCGGGCCTGATTGCTGGCATCCTCGTTTTCGCCTTCGCCCATACCTTCGGCGAGCCGCTGGTCGATGCGGCAATCGCCTTCGAGGAAGCGAGCGCCCAGGCGGCGGGCGAAGCTGCCGAACCTGAAATCGTCAGCCGGGCCACGCAGGCCGGCCTCGGCCTTTTCACAGGCGTCATGGCCTACAGCATCGCCGTCGGCGGGCTTTTTTCGCTCGCCTTCGCCTTCGTGCACGGCCGCTTCAGCAGCCTATCGGCGCGCGGCACTTCGGCCGTCATCGCCATTGCCGCCTTCGTGGCGGTCGTGCTTGTTCCCGCCATCAAATATCCGGCTAACCCGCCGGCTGTCGGCCATCCCGATACGATCGGCGCCAGGACCGAACTGTTCTTCCTGATGATCGTCGTTTCGCTCGCCTCGCTGATTGCCGCGATCGCGCTGTCGCGCCGCCTTGGCGAGCGCTTCGGTCTCTGGAACGGCGCGATTATCGCCGGCGTCGCCTATCTCGTCTTCATCGGCTTCGTGCTTTATCTGTTGCCGCCGATCAATGAGGTGCCCGAGAATTTCTCGGCGATCGTGCTCTGGCGGTTCCGCACGACCACGCTCGGAATGCACGCGATCCTTTGGGCAGCGCTCGGTCTGGTTTTCGGAGCGCTGGCCGAAAGACGTCTTGCCGCCAAGAGCGGTCTGCGGCCGGCGTTCCGGTGATGCGGCATATCGGCAGGTTTGCTTTTCTCGGTCTGATCGCGAGCCTGTTGCCAATGTTTATCGGAAATGCCCTCGCCCATGGGAGCAGCTCTGGCGGCTCTCATCCCGGGCTCGATATTCCGGCAATTTCTCACGGCGAGATGGCGGTCATTTCGGAGTATCGCAGCAGCATCAGCATGCTGGCGTCGCGGGCGGCCGATACAAACGAATCGTTCCGGCGTGTCCTGAACTACTCGGAAATCCAGTATTCCTATTGCTTCTGGGGCCGGATGCCGGGCAGCGTGACGGACGAGGAAAGCCCTTTCAACGAATGCGCCCATGCCTATCTCGCGGCGACGAAAGCCGTGCTGATGGCGATGCGTGAGATGCCGCGAGAGGCAACCGCGGCGGGCGAAATCATCTCGGCCATCGACGCCGACATGGCGGGCCGCGGACTTGCCTTCATCACCTGCCAGTTCAGCGGTGAGGCTTTCAACACCGCCGATATTATCAAGCCGAGCTGGAGCAAGGTGCCGCTTCATCCTGCCAGCATGGCGTCACTGACGGGGTTGGCCGCTCTGTTCGGTCTGGCCGTTCTCGCGCTTCGTCGCGTCTCGCGGCCGAAGGCTCAGTCGTCGGAATAGCGCTGCTCGCGCCACGGATCGCCATACATATGGTAGCCGTTCTTTTCCCAGAAGCCGGCCTCGTCGGCGGCGATTAACTCGATGCGGCGCAGCCATTTGGCGCTCTTCCAGAAATAGAGATGCGGCACGACGAGCCGCAACGGGCCTCCGTGCTCCGGTGTCAGCGGCAGGCCTTCCCAGGAGGTCGCCAGGATCGCATCCTCGGCGGCGAAATCGGCGAGCGGCAGATTGGTGGTGTAGCCGTCGTAGCTCGTCAGCATCACGTAGGCTGCTTCCGGCCGCGGCATGGCGCGATCGAGCAGATCCCGCGTCGAAACGCCGTTCCATTTGTTATCGTAGCGCGACCAGGTGGTGACGCAGTGGATGTCGCTGATCCTGGTGCTCTGCTCGATCGCCTGGAATTCCGTCCAGGTGAGGGTGAGTGTCGTTTCGACCAGGCCGCGTACTTCAAGCCGCCAGCTCCCGGTTGAAATGACCGGTTGCTGGCCGAGATCGAGCACCGGCCAGTTCTTGACGAGGTGCTGGCCGGGCGGCAGGCGCTCGGCCTCGGGACGGCTGATGCGGCCGGTCAGGAACTTGCCCTCGGATGCCCAGCGGCGCTTGGAGTTTGTGAGCTTGCTGTCGGCGGGCGTCTGGTCGTCGCTCATGAACGGGTCTCCTTGCGGTGCAGCAATAGGACATCCGTCCCTGCCGAGTGTCAAGTTTCGGCGAGCTCTTGGAAATCTTCGCTTGCCTCATTAGACTGAGCCGTCGGGCATGCCTTGCTGGGGAGTGAAGGCAGAAAGGGAGGAGCCGGATCTGTCTTCGAGATATCGTGCTACCGCGGCGCTGCTGCTGGTGCCGCTCGTCATCTTCGCCTTCTTCACCTATGGAAGCGCGATTGCGACGCGCGCCTATATGGAGGAGGCTTCCGCTCAGGCGGGAACGGCGCTACGCCTTGCCGTCTCGGCGCTCAGCGGCCACCTCAACCGCTACGAGGCGCTGCCGGCGCTGATCGCCGATCACGACGATATCAAGGAACTGGTCAGCGCGCCCGACGACATGGCACTGCGTGATGCGGCCAATCTCTATCTCAAGGAGATCAACGGGCTCTTAAAATCTTCCGACATCTATGTGGTGAAGCCGGACGGGGAGACGATCGCGGCGAGCAATTACGATGGACCGGGGAGCTTCGTCGGCCAGAATTTCAATTACCGGCCTTATTTCCAGGAGGCGATCGAAGGCCGGCAGGCGCGGTTTTATGCTCTCGGCACCACATCGCTAAAGCGCGGCTACTATTTCTCTGCCCCGATCAGGGTCGGCGCGGATATTCGCGGTGTCATCGTCTTCAAGGTCGATATCGACATGATCGAATCCTCCTGGAGTGGCGGCGAATACAAGATCTTCGTCTCCGATCCCGAGGGCATCATCTTCATGTCCGGCAGCCCGGAATGGCTCTATGGCGCGATCCTGCCGCTGACGGCCGACCGTATCGCCCGCACCGAGGCGTCGCGGCGCTATGCCAATGCGAAGCTGACGGCGCTGCCGGTGACGCGTCATCGCTTCGAGCCGCATGATCTGATGACGCTTGCGAGCGATCGGGGCGCAAGCGAGTATCTGGTGCTGTCGCATTATATGCCGGCCGAGGACTGGACGGTGAATGTGCTGATGGAGACGAGTTCCATCCGCGCCCAGGCGCGCACCGCGCTTGTCGCCGCCTTTCTCATCCTTTGCATCGCAGGCCTTGCTGTGGCGGTCATTCGCCAGCGGCGGGCGCGGCTTGCCGAGCGCATGTTGATGCAGGCCGAAGCGCGGGGCGAGCTGGAGCGGCGGGTGGAGGAGCGCACGGCGGATCTTGCCCGCGTCAACAGCCGCATCGAGGAGGAGATCGCCGAGCGGCGGTTGACCGAGCAGCAGCTTCGCCAGACCCAGGCCGATCTCATCCAGGCGGGCAAACTCGCCGGGCTCGGGCAGATGTCGGCTGCCCTTTCGCATGAATTCAATCAGCCGCTCGCCGCCGCCAAGACCTATACGGACAGCGCTGCCGTTCTGATCGATCGAGGGCGAACGGAGGAGGCGCGCGACAATATAAGGCGGATCGGCGGGCTGATCGACCGCATGGCCTCGATCAGCCGGCACCTGCGCAACTTCGCCCGCAAACCGAATGAGAAGCTCGGGCCGGTCCCCCTCGACGAGGCGATGCGCGACACGCTGGAGATCATCGCCTGGCGGCTGAAGGCGGCGGACGCCGAACTCCGGCTCGATCTCGGAACGCGGCCGCCGGTGGTGCGCGCCGGTTCGGTACGGCTGCAGCAGGTGCTGGTGAATGTGATCTCCAATGCGGCCGATGCGGTTGAAGGACTGGATGACAGGCGCATCGAGGTTTCGGCCTTCGAGGCGGCCGGCAAGGTGGTGCTGACGGTGCGCGATCACGGACCCGGGGTGCCGGCGGCAATCGCCGAGCGCATCTTCGACCCCTTCTTCACGACCAAGGGTGTGGGCAAGGGGCTCGGCCTCGGGCTTTCGATCTCCTACAATATCATCAAGGATTTCGGCGGCAGCCTGACTGCCGCCAATCATCCTGAAGGGGGCGCGGTGTTCCGCGTCGAGCTGCAATCGGCGGCTGGGCTGATGCCGGAGGCAGCCGAATGAACGAAGCCAAGATCCTGCTTGTCGACGACGAGGAGGAACTGCGCCGCTCGACGGCGCAGGCGCTGGAGCTCTCCGGCTTCAGCGTCGAAACTTTTTCGAGCGGCGATCATGTGCTGGAACTGATCGGCTACAGTTTTCCCGGCGTCGTCGTCAGCGATATCCGCATGCCCGGCATGGACGGCATGACTTTGATGCAGAAGATTCGTGAAATCGATCAGGAGGTGCCCGTTATCCTCGTCACCGGCCACGGCGATGTACAGCTAGCGGTCAAGGCGATGCGTGAAGGCGCCTATGATTTCATCGAGAAGCCGTTCACGACTGAAATGCTCGCCGGCGTCATTCGCCGGGCGATGGAGCGGCGCGGTCTCGTGCTTGAGAACCGGCTGCTGAAGGCGGTCGCCGGCAAACGCGACGATATCGAGGCGCGGCTGCCGGGGCGCACCCAGGTAATGGTGGATCTGCGCTACCGCATCCGCGCAATCGGCGCCAGCGATGCCGATACGCTCATCGTCGGCGAGACCGGGGCGGGCAAGGAGGTCGTGGCGCGTGCACTTCACGATATCAGCGCCCGGGCGAGCCGGCCGTTCATTGCGATCAATTGTGCCGCCCTGCCGGCGAACCTGATCGAGAGCGAGCTCTTCGGCCATGAGGCCGGCGCCTTTCCCGGCGCTGTCAGGCCGCGTTACGGCAAGTTCGAACATGGGCGCGGCGGCACCATCCTGCTCGACGAGATCGGCTCGATGCCCTTCGACCTGCAGGCGAAGTTCCTGCGGGTGTTGCAGGAGCGGGTGATCTCCAGGCTCGGATCGAACGAGGTCGTGCCGCTCGACGTGCGCTTCATCGCGACGAGCAAGGTGGATCTGGAGGCGGAGGTAGCCGCTGGCCGCTTCCGCGCCGATCTCCTCTACCGACTGAACGTCGCAACGCTGCATGTGCCGTCGCTATCGCAGCGGCGGGCAGACGTTCCGCTGCTCTTCCTGCAGCTGGTGCGGGAAGCGGCCGCCCGCTACGGCCGCGACGAGGTGGCCGTGCTGCCGGAGGTGATCTCCGACATCGCCCAGCGCGACTGGCCCGGCAATGTGCGTGAGTTGAGGAATGCCGCCGACCGTCTGGTCCTTGGGCTCGACAATGGTGGACGGCAGACCGAGGAGGCAACCGGGCTTGCGGAGCGGGTTGCCGAATTCGAGCGAGGGATTATCGCCAGCGCGCTGGTGGCGCATGGCGGCAGCCTCAGGCCGGTTTATGAATCCCTCGGCATCTCCCGCAAGACCCTGTACGAAAAGATGCAAAAATACGGCCTCGATAAGCGGATACTGACCACCGAAAGCTGAGTTCGGGTTCCGGTGATTCTCCGGGGCAACGGTGCCGCAGCCCTGGAACGTTGCGCGTTGGGTGGAAATCCACCCATCACCCATGCCGTTTGTTTCCAAATCGACCCATGCTGCATTGCACTGCCGCAGAATCATCTTGCGGAAGCGACGGTAGTGATTGCGGCTCGATTTCTCCCGGCGGCAAATAGGTCATCCCCGGCGCGGAGGATGTGTCGGCGGGCTTGCTGTTTCATCAGGGAGGAAACGATGAAAATCCTGAAGGCCGTGCTCGGCCTGACCGCGGCTGCCGCGGTTTCTCTTCTCGCCGGTGTCGCATCGGCGCAGACCTATCCCGAGCGCACCATCACCATGGTCGTCCCCTTTGCGGCGGGCGGCCCGACCGATACCGTCGCGCGGCTGGTGGCTGAATCGATGTCGAAGGATCTCGGTCAGCAGATCGTCGTCGAAAATGTCGGCGGTGCCGGCGGCACGCTCGGCGCCGGCCGGGTGGCGAACGCTGACCCCGATGGCTACACCATTCTTTTGCACCATATCGGCATGGCGACAAGCGCCACGCTCTATCGCAAGCTCGCCTACGACACGCTCGGCGCCTTCGAGTATGTCGGCCTTGTCACCGAGGTGCCGATGACGATTGTCGCGCGCAAGGATTTCGAGCCGACCGATCTCAAGGGCCTGATCGATTACGTCAAGGCCAACAAGGACAAGGTCACCGTCGCCAATGCCGGTATCGGTGCGGCTTCGCATCTCTGCGGCATGATGTTCATGAGCGCCATCCAGACGCAGCTCACGACCGTTCCTTACAAAGGAACCGGCCCGGCGATGACGGATCTGCTCGGCGGCCAGGTTGATATTATGTGCGACCAGACCACCAACACCACGAAACAGATTAAGGGCGGCACGATCAAGGCCTATGCGGTGACTTCGCCGAAGCGCCTCGACGTGCTGAAGGATGTACCGACGGCTGTCGAAGCTGGCCTGCCGGGCTTCGAAGTCGGCATCTGGCACGGCATCTACACGCCGAAGGGTACGCCGGCCGCGATTAACGAACGCCTGTCGAAGTCGCTGCAGCTGGCGCTGAAGGATCCGAATGTCGGCGCCCGCTTCGCCGAACTCGGCACGGCGCCGTCCTCCGATGCAGATGCAACGCCTGCTGCTTTGAAAGCCAAGCTCGAAAGCGAAATCGCCCGCTGGAAGCCGGTGATCGAGGCCGCCGGGGAATACGCGGACTAGTGAGGGATGTGCCAGGAATAGCCCCTCATCATAACCCTGAGCAATTGCGGAAAAGGCGAGAGGCTTGCGGCATGTTCCCTTCTCCCCGCAAGCGGGGAGAAGGTGCCGGCAGGCGGATGAGCGGCAATCGCGGCAGCAGCGCGTCACGTGAACCATCTCCAACTCCAGGAGACACTATGAAATCCATCAGTCTCGATAGCACCAATGCGATCTGCGGCGCGCTTTTCGTCGCGACCGGCACTTTCTTTGCCTATCAGTCGGTCGGGCTCGACCTGGGTACGGCTTTGCGGATGGGTCCCGGTTATTTCCCGTTTATCCTTGCCTGCGCACTGATACTTCTCGGCGCGATCATCTTCTTTCAGGCGCTGCGTGTGGAGGGGGAGCCGGTCGATCCCTTCGCCTGGCGCGGCATGCTCTTCATTCTGCCGGCTCCCGTCTTCTTCGGATTGACGGTGCGCGGGCTTGGATTTGCGCCGGCGCTGTTCTTCACAGCCTTCATCGCCTGCTTTGCGTCGCGCAAGATGAACCTGGTATTCGCGGTCATCCTGTCGCTGCTGCTGACAATCTTTTCGGTCGCCGTCTTCAGCTATGGGCTCGGACTGCCGTTCGAACGCTTCGGCCCCTGGGTCCGGTTCTAGGAGGCGATGGTGGATCTTTTCAGCAATCTCGCGCTCGGCTTTGCGAC
Organism: Rhizobium sp. YTUHZ044; assembly: GCF_051123975.1. Classification (NCBI taxonomy): domain Bacteria; kingdom Pseudomonadati; phylum Pseudomonadota; class Alphaproteobacteria; order Hyphomicrobiales; family Rhizobiaceae; genus Rhizobium; species Rhizobium sp. YTUHZ044. The sequence goes on along the minus strand of NZ_CP101426.1, from coordinate 3,519,630 downwards.
GGCGGCAACGTTCGACAATCTTCTCTTCTGCCTGATCGGCGTGCTGCTCGGCACGCTGATCGGCGTGCTGCCCGGCATCGGCGCCACGGCGACGATCGCCATGCTCTTGCCGATCACCTTCCAGCTCGAGCCGGTCTCCTCGCTCATCATGCTCGCCGGCATCTATTATGGCGCGCAATATGGCGGCTCGACAACGGCGATCCTCATCAACATGCCGGGCGAATCCTCCTCTGCCGTCACCGCGATCGACGGCTACCAGATGGCGCGCAAGGGCAGGGCGGGGGCGGCGCTGGCGATCGCGGCCCTCGGCTCGTTCTTCGCCGGAACGGTCTCGACCTTTCTCGTTGCGGTCTTCGCGCCGCCGCTGACCGACATCGCACTGCAATTCGGATCGGCTGAATATTTCTCGTTGATGATCGTCGGCCTCGTTTCCTCGATCGCGCTGGCGCACGGCTCGGTCGTCAAGGCGCTGGCGATGGTGGCGCTCGGGCTGCTGCTCGGCCTTGTCGGCACCGATATCTATACCGGCACGCCGCGTTTCACGCTCGGAATCCGTGAATATGCGGACGGCCTGAATTTCGTGGCGCTCGCCGTCGGCGTCTTCGGCGTCGCTGAAATCCTGCGCAATCTCGAGGGAGAGTCGACACGCACGGTGCTGATGGCCAAGGTATCGGGTCTCTTGCCTTCGCGCCAGGAATTCAAGGAGATGATTGCGCCCATCATCCGCGGCACCGCGATCGGTTCGGCGCTCGGCATCCTGCCCGGTGGTGGGGCGATCCTCGCTTCCTTCGCCTCCTATACGGTGGAAAAGCGCTTGTCGAAGACGCCGAAGGAATTCGGCCAAGGCGCGGTCGCCGGCGTCGCAGGGCCGGAATCGGCCAATAATGCCGGAGCGCAGACCTCATTCATTCCGCTGCTGACGCTCGGTATTCCGGCCAATCCCGTCATGGCTCTGATGATCGGCGCGATGATCATCCAGGGCATCGTGCCGGGCCCGAACGTCGCCACCGAGCAGCCGGCGCTGTTCTGGGGCATCATCGCCTCGATGTGGATCGGCAATCTGATGCTCGTCATCCTCAACCTGCCGCTGATCGGGCTCTGGGTGAAGCTTTTGACGGTGCCTTATTACGTACTCTTCCCCATCATCATGGCCTTCTGCTCGATCGGGGTCTACAGCGTCAATTCCAACGTCTACGACCTCTATGCCGTCGCCTTCTTCGGCCTCATCGGCTACGTGCTGGCAAAGCTGCGCTGCGAGCCGGCGCCGCTGCTGCTCGGTTTCGTGCTCGGGCCGCTGCTGGAAGAGAACCTCAGACGCGCCATGATCCTGTCGCGCGGTGACCCCAGCACCTTCATCACGCGGCCGATCAGCGCCACGCTTCTGGCAATCGCGGTCGCCGTACTGATCGTCGTCTTCCTGCCGAGCGTCAGGAAGAAGCGCGAGGAGGTGTTCGTCGAAGAAGCTTGAGGGTTGAACTCGCGAGTTGTTTGATGAACAACGAATGATCTGACGCGGGCGCCGTTCGGGCGCCCGTTTCACATGGAGGGATATCCAGGCCCATGAGCATTCCTGCCCGGATCAAGGACGATCTGCCGTTCCTCACCGCCTTGCGCCGCGATCTGCACGCGCATCCGGAACTCGGTTTCGAGGAGGAGCGCACCGCCGGTATCGCCGCAAAGCTTCTCGAGGAGGCCGGCATCGCCGTGCATCGCGGGCTTGGCGGCACCGGCGTGGTCGGCACCCTGCAAGTCGGCAACGGCACGCGCAGGATCGGGTTGAGAGCCGATATGGATGCGCTCGCCATGCCTGAGATGGCGGAGCGGCCCTATAAATCGACCGTACCGGGAAAGATGCATGCCTGCGGCCATGACGGCCATACGGCAATGCTGCTTGGCGCCGCGCGGCATCTGGCGGCGACGCTGAATTTTTCCGGCACCGTGCATTTCATCTTCCAGCCGGCCGAAGAGGGCCGCGGCGGGGCGAAGCGCATGGTCGAGGAGGGGCTCTTCCGGCTTTTCCCCTGCGATGCCGTCTATGGCCTGCACAATATGCCGGGGCTTGCGGTCGACGAGATCGCCGTCGTCGAGGGACCGCAGCTCGCCTCCTCCGACAGCTGGCGCATCACCTTTCGCGGCGTCGGCACGCACGGCGCCAAGCCGCATCTCGGCCGCGATCCGATCACGGCAGCCGGTACTTTCCTGTCATCGCTGCAGACGATCGTCGGCCGTGTTGTCGACCCGCTGCAGCCGGCGGTCGTCAGCGCCTGCTTCCTGCAGGCGGGCGATACGAAGGCGTTGAACGTCATTCCCGATATTGTGGAGATCGGCGGAACGGCACGGGCCTATTCGCCTGAGGTGCGCGACCAGCTGGAGACCGAGATCGCCCGGTTGGCGAGTGGGACGGCTGCGATGTATGGCGTATCGGCCGACTATCATTTTGAGCGGCGGATACCGCCTGTCGTTAATGATGCGGATGCCACATCACGGGCGCTTGCCGCCGCCGGCACCGTCTTTGCTGAAAACGTGCGGAGGAGTTTTCCGCCGTCGACGGCTGGAGATGACTTTGCCTTCTTCGCGCAGAACGCGCCGGGCTGTTATGTCTGGCTGGGCAACGGACCGGCGGTTGACGGCGCGCTACACCACAACACGACTTATGATTTTAACGATGGGGCGCTTGGATACGGGGCGGCTTACTGGGTGGCGTTGGTGGAGGGGGAGTTGAAGATTTGAGCGATGTCCATTGGTCCGTTTTCACTGTTTTGCGGCGCTGTGGCAGTGATGCACGACTTTCCGGAAGTGAGACGTCGTTCCACACTAGTTGACGGGCCAGACAAATAGCAGCGCCGGCACGCTAACGAGAATAATCAACGCCGACAGCGGCAAGCCGAGACGCGGATAATCGGAAAACTTGTAACCGCCGGGACCGAAGACGAGCGTGTTGCATTGATGGCCGACAGGCGTGAGGAAGTCGCAACCCGCGCCAATGGCTACCGCCATCAGGAAGGCTTCCGGTCTGAAGCCTAGACCCGTTGCAAAGCTGGCGGCGATCGGCGCCATGACAAGGACCGTCGCGGCGTTGTTGAGGAAGGGCGTAACGGCCATGGCAGTCACCAAAATCAGGCCGAGCGCACCCCATGCCGGCAGATTCATCGCCGCCCCACTCAGCCAGCCGGCAATCAAATCGCTGCCGCCGGAGGTGCGCAAGGAGTCCGAGACGGGAATAAGGGCCGCGAGCATCACCAGGATCGGTCCATCAACCGATTTATAGACATCCGCGAGTGGAACAGCTCGAAAAACGACCATGCCCAGGGCGGCTGCGAAGAAGGCCACCGGAACCGGCGCGAGACCGACCGCGGTCGTTGCCATCGCGAGCGCCAGGATAAGAAGCGGAATGAAGGCGCGGCGGCGGGTGCCGAGCAGCACCTCTCGCTGGGCGAGTGGCAGCAGGCCGAAATCCTGCAGAAGGGCAGTCAGGCTTCCCCGGCTGCCTTGCAGAAGGAGCACATCACCGGTGCTGATGGTCAAGCTTCCCAGCCGTTCCTTGAGGCGTTCACCGCGCCGGCTAATCGCCAAAAGGTTGACCCCGCGCGTATAGGAAAGCGCCAATTCTTTGGCGGAAAGGCCAGCGAGGGAGGATCCCTGACTAACGATTGCCTCAAGCGAAATGATGTCCGCCTCCGGGTGGCCGCCTTCTGCCAGAGGCTTGCCGGAAAGCTTCAACTTCCCCTGGGACACAATCCGGTCCATCGCTGCCGAAGGACCTTCCAGCAGGACAATGTCGTCAGAGCGGAGCGTGAGATCGGGGAACGGAGCCATTCGGGTACCGCCACGCAGTACGGCGGTGGCTATGACCTCACCATCACCGAGATTCAGGAGGTCACTCAATGCCTGCTCAAGCAGTGCTGACTGGGCCGTGATCGCGACTTCGCTGGTGTAATTCTTGATTTCGATCGCATCCTCGATCGAGCTGTTCTGCTTGGTGCGACTTGGCACCAACCAGTGGAAGAACAAGAGAAAGGTGATGCCGACAACCGTGAGAACACCGCCCATAGGCGTGAAGTCGAACATGGTGAAGGAGGCTCCTGTCATCTCCTCCCGCAGCCGCGACACGACGATATTGGGTGAGGTGCCGATCTGCGTCATCAATCCGCCAAGTAAAGCAGCAAACGACATCGGCATCAGGTATTTTGAGGGAGAGGCACCGGATTTTTTCGCGAACTTGAAGGCGACCGGCATCATGATGGCAAGCGCGCCGATATTTTTGATGAAAGCAGAAAGCATCGCCACCGCAATCATCAAGAGCGCAAGCTGCGTGTAAAGCGTGTTCAGATTCGGGAAAAATCTCTTAATGGCCGAATCCACAATGCCGGAGCGCGCTACGCCCGCGCTGACGACCAGCGCGCTGCCAACGATGATGACGATGTCATCCGAAAACCCGGAGAACGCTTTTTCCGGTGGCACAATGCCGGTCCCGACTGCCAATACAAGCGCACAACACGCGACAACATCATAGCGGAAGCGATCCCAAATAAAGACTGCCATCATGAGAGCGATAACAGAAAATGCGATTATCTGTTGTGTTGTCATGCGGACCTGGGAACGAGGCTGGGGTGTCGCCGACAACCGAGCGGAAGACGATATTCAGAAACGCTGTAACGTTGCGCAAGTTCCTCGGCACCACACTTCAGGGGCTTCGAACCTCCGGATCCAGCATCTGCGGTAGCCTCGACAGACCTGCAGCATGAAGTTGCATCATCCCACCCCTGAGCTCTCCAAGGATGATGGCTGAAATCTCGCCTTCGACCGGCGCCGAAGACACGCTGCGACCCATCGACCGTGCAGCGAGCTGACAGACTTGCGATGTGTAAGGATGTCATCCTGCAGCTGTGAGCTTTGACCAGATCAGAGCATAACGATGCAGATCAGGCGGCGATCACGAGCGCAATTATCGCGATCGCACATGCGATACCCAAAACGTTGAAGCCCAACGAAACGAATTCGCTGAGTTGGTGCAGGTGATGACGAGGGTGCTCGGCAGTGCCCAGCACTGCAACAGCTCCTCCCATCATCCAACATGTCAATGTCAACGCACCGAAAAGCAGAGCCAGATTCATCACGACACTCATTCTAATCTTTACGGTCCTTCGAACCGGCGCATCCTCGCTTTGTTCCCGCCTCAGCGTGTCATCCGATTTTGTACAACGCGTGAAAATTTGCCGGACGCGAACACGACCTCGACGGCAGGGCGCGGCGAGGGCGCAATTTCTCCGTGAAGGTTCTGAGTCTGCGCTGAAAAACTCAACCTTTGATAATCTTCCCCAGGCGTCAGCACCTCACCCATTTTGGTGATGGAACCAAACTGCTTAGCCGTGGTTCGGCGGGCTTTCACGGTCTCGAAGCATAAGGGAAATCCTTTGAACGAGCTGCACCATGAATTCCAGCTGCGAAGAGATTTTCTGCCGAGAGCCGAGGAGGACGGGTGGCCTCAACCTGGACCCGCGGCATTGCCGGTGGACAGCCCACCGGTCCTGCAAACACCGCTGTCGCCCCGCCCGTTAGTGGTTGATCTCGACGGCACCCTCGTTCGATCGGACCTGCTGATCGAAACTGTCTTCTCGGAGCTTAGCCGCCGGCCCCTTTCCATCGTCGATTTCGTCAGTTCGCTGTCCGCCGGAAAAGCGTGTCTGAAGCACCGCCTTTCTCAACCAGCGGATTTCGACCCGGCTATTCTTCCCTATGACGCGGAAGTGCTGAACGTCATCAAGGCCGCACGGGAGGAGGGACGATCGGTTTACCTCGCTTCTGCAACCCACGAACGCCTGGTTTGCACGGTTGCCGACCACCTTGGCCTTTTCGCCGGCTGGTTTGCAACGAACGAGACGATGAACTGTGTCGGCGAGGCGAAGGCGGCAAAGCTCGTCGCCGCCTTCGGGGAGGGGGGCTTCGACTATATCGGCAATGACCCGGCCGACTTGTCAGTCTGGCGCCACGCCGCAAAGTCCTATGCCATAAGGACATCGGCGGCAGTTGCTCGAGAGCTTTCGCGCCAATGCGACAACGTCGAGCACCTTAGTCACGACAGACCGACATGGCGGATTTGGACGCGCTCGTTGCGGGTGCATCAATACGTCAAGAACGGGTTGGTTTTTATCCCGCTACTGACAAATCAACTCTTTGACCTCCATAGCCTTACGAATGCCGGCCTGGCTCTGGCGGCTTTTTCGCTTTGTGCCTCGGGCGTTTATCTCCTGAACGACTTGGTCGATCTGCAGGACGACCGCCGTCATAAAACCAAATGCCGCAGACCGCTTGCCTGTGGCGAGATCCCGCTGTTGCACGCTCTGTTGGCAATCCCGATCCTGCTTTTGCTGTCGCTTACGGTGGCCGCCATGGTGTCGCCCGTCTTCGTGCTCGTACTCGCGGGTTATTTCGCCTTGACCACCGCCTACTCGTTCTTCCTCAAGCGGAAGATGATCCTGGACGTGGTGGCTCTCGCCTCTCTTTACACCACGCGGGTGATCGGCGGCGCTGCCGCCGTCTCGGTGTGGCCATCTCCCTGGCTGCTTGCCTTCATGATGAGCTGGTTTCTCTCGCTCGCTTTGGTGAAGCGATACACCGAGCTCATTTCACGCCGCGCCGCGCACCTGCCGGATTCCAAGAGCCGCGACTACAGGAAGGCGGATATTGGGATGGTGGGCGCCCTGGCAGCTGGAGCGGGAATGAACGCGCTGACGTTATTTGCCCTCTATGCCGCAAGCGACAGTGCCCAAGACATCTACACCAGGCCAGCCATGCTGTGGTTGGCCGGACCGATCCTTGCCTGCTGGATTGCCCGCATCCTTATGCTCGCCCACCGAGGACAGATGCATGACGATCCAGTCGTCTTCGCGATCAAGGACAAGGTCAGCCTCGTCACGCTCGGCGTCGCCGGCGTACTTGTCATTGCCGCAATGTGAGGTGGCCGAATGGCTCGTCAGTCCTCAGAGCGAAGCACTTCCGCGGGCCTCGCAACCCGCTACCTCGCCTTCGCCATGCTCTCCACCGCCGCCAACTTCGCGGTCCAGGCCACTGTCATGCAGCTGGCGCCGTCGCCGAACCTTATGCCTTCGATGCTCGCAGGGACCGCTGCCGGCTTCGGCTTGAAATATCTCCTCGACAAAAAATGGATATTCTTCGACGGCTACACGTCGCACGGCGACGAGATGCTGAAGGTGGCGCTTTACGGCCTGTTCAGTGTTCTGACGACGCTCATATTCTGGGGGTTTGAAATTACTTTTTGGACGGTGTGGAAGACGGAGCTCGCAAAATACACCGGCGGAGCGCTCGGCTTGGCGATCGGCTATATTTCCAAATACGCGTTGGACCGGAAATTCGTCTTCAAACCAGAGGAGGCGTAACAAACTCATGGAGGGCTGGGGACGCTATCCGCGCCATGAAAGCCAGGCAATCGACTGCAAGCGGCCGGAGGCGCTTGCAGGCACCGTGGCCGCTCGCATGGGACTGATCGGCCGCGGAAATGGGCGTTCATACGGTGACGCGGCGATCGGCGAACACTCCACCCTGATGTGCCGTGGACTGAGCCGAATGCGGAGCTTCGATCCGAACGATGCGACGCTGACCGTGGAAGGGGGCGTAATGCTCTCGGATATTCTGCGCGCTTTTGTTCCGAGAGGCTATTTTCCGCCTGTGGTGCCGGGCACGAAATATGTCACGGTCGGCGGGATGATTGCCTCTGACGTGCACGGCAAGAACCATCATCGCGACGGCGGGTTCGGTGACCATGTCAGCGAGATCAAGCTGGTGGTCGCCAGCGGAGAGACCCTCACCTGTAGCCGCGGGCGCAACGCCGATCTTTTCTTCGCGACGGTCGGTGGTATGGGTATGACCGGGATCATCGCGGAAGCGACTTTCCGTTTGAGACCGATTGAATCCGCCTGGATCGCGCAAAAGACGATCGTCACGGAAAATCTTGGCGAGGCGTTGAAGGCGCTGCAGCAGACCGAGGATGTCACCTATTCGGTCGCCTGGATCGATTGCCTTTCGCAAGGCGCCTCTCTTGGACGCTCGCTGATCTTTGCCGGCGAACACGCGACGCTGGACCAGGTCGGCGGCATGCCGGGCGTAGATCGCTTTGCAGCGAAAAACGCAGGGATGTTTTCACTGCCATTCGATCTGCCGCAATGGGTGCTCAACAAAACAAGCGTAACAGCCTTCAACGAGATCTATTTCCGGGCGGGAGCGCGAAAGGCGGCCAAGACCTCGCTGGTCCACTGGGATAAATACTTCTTTCCACTGGACGGCATCCTCGAATGGAACCGGCTTTATGGCAGGCGGGGCTTTCTGCAGCATCAGTGCGTGGTTCCAGCCGAGGACGCGCTTCCAGTCCTGAGCGGCATGCTCGAGCGTTTTGCGCGTTCGGGAAAAGGCTCCTTTCTTGCCGTTCTGAAGAAGCTAGGGGGCGGAAGCGGGCTGCTGTCCTTTCCTGCGCCGGGCTACACGCTGGCACTCGACCTTCCCGTCACGCAGGAGGTGTTCCGGCTGCTCGACGAAATCGATGAGCTGGTTGTCAAGGCAGGAGGGCGGCTCTATCTCGCCAAGGATGCACGACAGTCACGTCACACATTCGAGGCTGGCTACCCTCGGTTGGCTGCGTTCAAGGAGCTACGCAAGGCAACGGGCGCCGATCGTCACTTTAATTCCCGCTTGGCAAAGAGGCTCGGCATATGAAGGGGATCGGCAAGACCCTGCTCCTGATAGGCGGGACATCGGATATCGGTCGCGCGACGGCGCTGATCTATGCCGAGGCGGGATGGGACGTGCTTCTGACCGGACGAAAGCGCTCTGCCGTACAACGCGAGGCCGACGACATCAGCGCGCGGACCGGCGCTAATGTCCTAGTTCACGAACTCGACATCCTCGCTACAAGCCGCTTTGAAGATTTCGTGGGCGCCGTTTCGCCTCTGCCCGACACGGCGGTCTGCGTCGTTGGCGAACTGGGCGAGCAGTCTCGCGCCGAACGGGAACTTGAGCATGCCGCCATGATCATGCGGACGAACTTTGAAGGGCCAGCTTTGCTTCTTGGCCTTCTGGCGGAACGTTTTGCGGCGAGAGGATCCGGAACCATCGTCGGCATTAGTTCCGTCGCCGGCGATCGCGGACGCGCGTCCAACTATGTCTATGGCGCCGGCAAAGCCGGGCTGACCGCCTTCTTGTCCGGCCTGAGGAACCGGCTGTCCGGGTCCGGGGTGCGCGTGCTCACCGTGAAGCCCGGTTTCGTTCGGACACGCATGACGCATGGCATGAAGCTCCCGCCGCTTCTCACCGCCGAACCTCGGGAGGTCGCGCAGAAGATCTTTACTGTCGCCGAGGGAAGCAGAGGCGGGGACGTGGTCTATGTCAGACGAATATGGCGACCGCTGATGACGGCGATCCGGTCAATCCCGGAGCCGATCTTCAAGAGGTTGCGGCTGTGACGGAACCAGGCAATCACGCCGCGTACGCGGTCATCGGAACGGGAGCAGGCGCCAGCAAGCGACCGGCGGCGAGGATACGGCGGCTGCGCGCGGCGGAAGGTTTGATCATCCTGACAGCATTGGTCTCTGCGGCCATGCTTGCCTTGCCGGGAAGGACCATCAACGCCGCCTTTATCAATGACGTGCTGGTCTTTATCGACGGTGCGCACCGCATCACATTCGGTCAGGTGCCGAACCGCGATTTCCACACGGCGCTCGGGCCACTCGTCTTTTATCTTCCGGCGGCTGGATACCAACTGACGGGGAATTTCGGTGCTGCGATACCGGTTGGAATGGCTATCGTTGTCGTCGCCTTCATCCCCGCAATGATCCGCATTCTTGTGTCTCGCCTCAACCCGTCATTGGCGGCCGCGCTCGGCATATTCCTCATTCTCATCCTCGCGGCGCCTATCAATCTCGGCAGTTCCATCTGGTATCCTTCGTTCGCGATGTTCTATAATCGCATCGGTTGGGTCGCGCTCGGCTTGCTGCTGGTGATGTATCTGACGCCGCAGCCCGCGCGCGGGCGCAACGATGCCGCCGATGCTCTTGCCGCTGTCTTTCTTCTGCTCGTCTCATTCTACATCAAGGCGACTTACGGGCTCGCCGGAACCGCCTTTCTCCTTGTCATCCTGTTGGATCGGCAGCAGCGCCGCTGGGTCGTGACTGCCCTGCTGCTGACGGGGCTGGCCATGATCGCCATCGAGTTCTTCTGGCGCGGAACCATTCAGCATATAGAGGATCTGCGGGCGGCGGCGCGTGTCAGCGGCGGCCATGACGTCGCCAGCATCCTGAAGAACCTGCGTGAGAACCTTTCCGACCTCATCGTGTTTGCGGCCTTCGCCTTGGTCGCCATCTGGCAAACCGGCAGCTTCCGCGATTTTCTCTTCTCCGGGTTCTGCATAGGCGCCGGCCTGGCGATCATCAATCAGAACGCCCACAGCTGGGGCATTATCACGCTCTACTGCGGCGCAGTCGCTCTGGTGCAGAAAGCCGCCTGGCCTCAGCAAGGCGATGACGGGAGAAGGACAGGAGGCTTGGCTCTTCCTGCCGGGGCTCTTCCGCTGCTCGCGGCCTTATTCCTGTCGCCGCCGATCGTACATCACGCCGCTGCCCTCATTCTGCATACATCGCTTGCGGCTGAGAAAGCTGGTCAATCGCTCGGGCTGCCACGTTTTGACGATGTTCGGGAAATCGATCCGCCTGGCGGCGAACCTGACTTCATAAGGCGCTATCTCGACGACATCGTAACCGGGGGGGCGCTGCTGCAGGCGTTGCCCGTACTACCCGAACGCGTTTTTGTGCTTGATTTCGTCAATCCATTTTCAGCCGGCCTCGGAATTCGCCCGCCTACCGGTGACTCCGCCTGGTTTCACTGGAACCGCAATATCAACGAGAAGGCCTACATCCCACCGGAAGTGCTCTTTGCGGATGTAAAGATCGTCATGGTGCCTAAAACCGGTATCAACAGCCTGCCCTTGCAGGAGCTGTACGGCCCCTTTCTTTCGGCTCGGTTCGAGGTCGTTCAGAAGACATCGGAGTGGACGGTCTACCAGTGGCGTCAGGCGAAGGTGCAAAGCGAGGTGAAGTGACTGTGCAAGGGGGAGACGGCGCATCGCGCCCGGCGTCACGGTTGAGTTGGTCGCAGGCTGTCATCTTCGGCACGGGTTTCGTTCTCGCCTGCCTTCTCGCTCTGCCCGGCCAAACGGCGACGACCAAGTACGTCAACGACCTCTTCGTTTTCCTGGATGGTGCTCATCGCATCGTACATGGCCAGGTGCCGAATGTGGATTTCCATTCGCCACTCGGGCCGCTGACATTTTACATTCCCGCCGCCGGCTATGGCTTGTCGGGCAATATGGGCGGCGCGATGCCGGCTGGAATGGCGATAGTGGTTCTCCTGCTTGCGGCTATCGCCGCGGAAATCGTGGGCAGCCGGATGCATATGGCGTTCGGACTGCCGCTTGCGATCTTCCTGCTCTTGATAGCTGCGGTTCCCGCAAATCCGGGCGAGCGGATAGGGGAGCTGACCTTTGCCATGTTCTACAACCGGATTGGATGGGCGTCGCTGGGCTTACTGCTGGTGATGTATTTGCCTCGCTTGCCGGCCTCCGGGAGTAGCAAGGCCGTCGACGCCGCATGCGCCAGTCTCCTTGTGTTGCTGATGCTCTACACCAAGATCACCTATGGCGTCGTAGGGCTTGGCTTCCTTTTGTTCATGCTTTTCGATCGTCGCCAGATCGGTTGGGTGAGGTTGGCGCTCGGGATGATCGCTTTCAGCGTTATCGCGACTGAAATCATCTGGGGCGGCGGGTTCAACTACCTTGCTGACCTTGGCCTTTCAGCAAAAAACAGCGGCGGCGTTCTCACGTTGACCGCCCTCGGTCACTTGGTACGGAACAATCACGCCGACCTTCTTGTGTATCTGACGGTCGTGCTCGTCGTTCTCAACCTGACGCCGAGTTATCGGCATTTGCTCTTCGTTGCCTTCTGCGGCACAACCGGAATCCTCTTGATCGGGCAGAATTTCCAGACCGTCGGGATTCTGACGTTGGGTGCGGGCGCCGCCGTCATTACGGAAAGCCTCTTTCGCGCCAAGCTGCTCTCCCGATACGGGAAGGCGCGGTTCGCCCTGCCATTACTCCTAGGGTTCCTGTTGTTGCCCTCCGCCGTCTGCAACGCTGCATCGCTCGCAATTCATGCCTATTATGCTGCCGGCGGCCGAGGCAAACCGATCCCGCTGCCGGCGTTTTCTGAGATCGGGCTCGTTGAGATGTGGAGCGCCGGCCAATACGAATACTTCGAGAGATACAACAGGACATTGGCTGACGCTTCGGCTGCCCTGTCGCAACTGATGTCTGCTGACGAGCGCGTCGCGGTTCTCGATTTCGTCAATCCCTTCTCCGCCGGCCTGGGGCTGACACCGCCGGTGGGCGACAGCGTGTGGTATCATTGGGGGCGAACTCTTGGACCGGATGATCATCCGGCCGCGGAAGAGATGTTCGCCGACGTTGACCTTATCCTCGATCCGAAATGGCCGATCGAAATCTGGACGGGTAACGGCCTGCGCGACCTTTATGCCCACTATATCGCCCGCCACTATGTGCTGGTGCGGGAGACGGCCGATTGGCGCATTTATCGGCGAAAGGCTTTCTGAGTCGGTGCGGTCTGTTGTTTCAGCTCCGCGATGATTAGGCCGATGAGCATCAGCACGAGCGCCCAGGCGTAAATGGATCCTGCCGTCAGTTGGCCCAAGCTGGGAGCCCCAGCCAGGGCAAAGGCCCAGATCGCCAGCAGCGGGAGCTCCAAACCGCCGGCCGGTCTGTAGCAGCGCGGCCCGGTCGTCGCGACTTACGACAGCCTCCTGATGGTGGCGTAAATAATGTTGCGATTGGCCCCGAACCAGACTGTCTTTTCAACCGTATTTTCCGCCGCACCGGCATTGGCTATACGCCACATGTCGGCATTGGATCGCTGGAGGAGCTCCCAGTTCATGTAGGATTCCATGTATCCGTCATCCGCCATCTCATCGGAGAAGTTGGCAAATAGAAAGACGCCGCCCGGTTTCAGCATTTCCATGCAAATCTGCGTGAGCCGGATTGCCACTTTATCGGCAAGGTAATCGTACAGCCCTGCTGCGTAGATCAGATCGAAGGTGCCAAGCTGATGCTTTCGCGCGAGCAAGCCGCGCACGGATCCGTCGATAGGCTCTACAGAAGTCCCATGGAATTGGCTGGCGATCGAGCCAATACTTTGGGGGTCCTGATCAAGAGCAACCCAGCGTTTAAGGCGGCCTTCTGCCAATGCTTTTGATGTCTCCGCCTCCCGGAGGTGGCCGGCGGCGATGGCCAGCACCTCGGTATCCGAACCCGTTCGCGCAGCGGTGTCATCGACGTAGCGGGTCAGGATGTCGCGACGTTCCCTGACCGCTACCGGGCCGGGCGCGTTGATCGTGTATTCAAAGATATCCAGCCCGAGAAGGGTGGATCTGGCCACTTGTTCGGCCACCGCCGGATGGCCATAAATAAAGTCGATAAGACCGGCATCACCGGAATAGCCGCGAGGTTTTTCAAAGGACCAACGAGTGAACGGGCACTGCTGCAGGATCTTTGCCGAGGGATGGGCCTGAATAAATGGGATGAGCTTCTGCCATACAGCAGCACCGAATTTTTGACGGACGTCATGAAGCTGACCAATTAACCACTTGACTGCGCCAGGCAGGTCTTTCCCGGCACCGAACCGCTGCATTGCAATGTTGATGACAATCGCAAACTCAGCTTCTGCAGTCCGCAGCAGGTCCTTTTCATTATCGTGGTGAGGTGAGGGGAACTGATTGCTAACGGACTGCGGTGTAATCAAGCTTTGGCCATCAAGGGAAAAGAGGGGCTGAGCCACGGAAACCTCATTGGGGATAAAGATCTAAACATTGAATAAAATCTTCATCATTCTTTTAAGGTCAAGCGTCAAGGTTGGAACGCGGCCTCAGCGCACGCTTTAATTTTAGAAAATATTAGTGAACCCGACAGATACTCTGCCCGCTTGTGGCTCGGGGGAGCCTTATCGGTTGATGTGGAGTCTGCGCAGGGCTATCCAGCATCAGCCAGCAGTCTGCGTAGGGCAACTGTGGCAATATGTTGGGTGGCAGGGGCATGATGCACGTGTTAGCCGAGACCGCAGTCGCCACAATAAGGCCGATGCTGTCGCCAGAACAGTTGCGCCGTCTTTATAAGCAGAAGAGCGAGAGCGGCCGAAAGACCGCTACGCGCAACGGCCTCTGGATAGCGGTGGCCGCTTACCTTGCATACTCTTTCACCGATTATCTCTTTCTTGGCGACGTGGTCCGGTACACGATCGCCGGTCGATTGGCGGTTGGCGCCGGTGCGCTGTGCGTGTTGGAACTCTTGCTCTACTGCAAGGCAAAAGCCGATACGGTCGATATGGCTGCGGCGGTGTCCGTGCTGGCAGCTTATCTTGTCTGGCTTCTCACCGCTCAGATGACCACGGTCACGGACGCCTTTTCATACTATATGGTTTTTGGCTCGATCTTTATGATGAGCGTCAACCTGTTCTTCAGTTTCCGGTTTCCGCTAGCTCTTGCGGCCTCCGTAACGAACATGCTCATCTTCATCGGCGCCCTCTGTTTGTTCGCGCCGATGCTGCTTCTTCATAAGCTGATCCTCGGTGCGTTCTGCATTTCTTGCTTTATTTTTACCTCTTACGTGAACCTTCAACTCAACAGAGAGCGCTATAAAGTCTTCCTGAATGCTCTTGAAGCGAGTTTGCAGCAAGCTGCTGCCGACGAAAGAGGTAGGGCTCTTTTGCATCTCTCGAACACCGACTCGTTGACCGGGCTGGAAAATCGCCGGGCGATTGATCAACGTCTGCGTGACTACTGGCAACGCTGGCAGGACCATAGGGCGCCCTTTGCCGTCCTGCTTATCGATGTCGATTATTTCAAACACTATAACGACTGCTACGGCCATCAAGAAGGTGACCGGTGCCTTGTCGCTGTCTCGCAGCTTCTCCAAAGCGTGGCCTCGTCCTGGGGCTCGATTATCGGGCGATACGGAGGTGAGGAATTCATCGTCATCACGCCAATGCCGAATTCGCAAAGAGCGACCGACCTGGCAGAAGCAATTTGTGCTGACGTCCGAGCGTTGGCCTGGCCACACGAGCACAGGCGGGACGGGACCGCCGTAATCACCGTGAGTGTCGGCGTGTCCTATACGCGGGATGAGACCAAACAGGTCGACAAGGTCGTCCATGAAGCCGATCGCGCGCTTTATGCCGCCAAGGCAACGGGTCGCAACACCCTCGTGGTCTTCGATCCCGAAGACCCGCAGAGTAGCGATGACAGCGAGGATATAGCCGCGACGTTGAAAATTGCGATTGAACACGGGCTTGTCTCACTCGTCTATCAGCCGATCCGCAACATTCAGACAGGCAAGACGGACGGCGTTGAAGCTTTGATGCGTTTGAGGATGTTGGACGGGACGCAGATACCACCTGCTATGTTTATTCCAGTTGCGGAAAGGACAGGTTCGATTGTTGAACTCGGCCGGTGGGCAATCCGCACCGTTTGCCGAGACCTGTTGGCAACCGGCTTGGTGCAAGTTGCCAGCGTCAACGTTTCGCCGATTGAACTTAAAATGCCAGGTTTCGCCAGCTATGTCGCTGCGACGCTCGCAGAATTCGGCGTGACGGGTGCTCGGCTTGCTTTCGAAATTACAGAAGGCGTTGAGCTGGAAATCGACCAGACCGTGGTTCGTTGCATCAGCGACCTGAGAAAGCTAGGCGCTCAAGTCTGGCTGGACGACTTCGGCACAGGGTTTGCCGGGCTCTCGTGGCTTCGCCTCATAGAATTCGACACAGTCAAGATCGATCGATCCTTCCTCCATGATTGCAACACGGAAAAAGGGAAGCGGATGTTGCTTGACATCATCAGCCTGCTGCGCAATCGCGGCGTAAGGATACTCATTGAAGGCGTTGAGACCATTGAACATCAGCGGCTGATGCAGCAGTACGGAATCAACCAGATCCAAGGATATTACATCGGACGGCCCGCGTCGGCAGCTCAGCTTGAATCTGACAACGTGCTGCCGTTCGGCCTGGTCAGGAAGGTTTGATTCCGAATGTCTATTTCGGAATAGGCCATATGTTATGTTGGTCACGGCGGCAGACGCCCGTGGGCGGATGGAGGGCTGCACGGCACTCCCCTCGCTTTGAGATGCGTTCGACCTAGAAAATCTCCAGCACCGGACTTTCCACCACCTTCCCCGTCACCACATCCGCAATCCCCCGGTCCGTTAGGTGCGGACCCGCATTGCAGGCGAGTGTTGCGCCGAAACAGGCCTTGAAGACGCGGTAGGGTGGCTTCCAGTCGACGATTTTGTCCATGGCCTTGCGGATTTCGGCAAAGGCTGAGGCGGTGTCCTTCAGTGAGGCGTCGGTGACGAGGCCGGAGAGCGGGAGCGCCAGGATCGACTGGATTACGCCGTCCTTGGCGACTGCCATGCCGCCGCCGGCTGCTATGACGGCGTTGGCGGCGAGCGCCATGTCGGCCGCATTGCCGCCGAAGACGGTGAGGTTGTGGCTATCATGCGAAACGGTGGTGCAGAAGGCGCCGCGCCATTCGCCCCAGCCGGTGAGAAAGCCGATGCGCGGGGTGCCTCCGGCCTTTCCGTGGCGATGGGCGACGGCGATCATGGCGCTGCCGGCCGGCGGCACGACGAAGCCGTCTTGGACTTCCGTTTCGGCTTCGCCCCATTGCGTGAAGCGCGGACGGTCGATGGTAGCGATGCGGACGCGCGCGCCCTTCGCAGGGACGCGGAAATCATTCTCCGTCAGCGGCGGTAGCTTGATGGAGTTGACGAGCGGCGCCGTATCGAGCGGCTGAACGGCCGCCTCCATGCTGCCGTTGCGGGCGACGATGCGGCCGTCTGATATGACGAGGCGTGCTCGGAATTCCGTGAGATCCTCGAAGAGAACGAGATCGGCGCGGCGGCCCGAGGCGACAAGGCCGAGATCGGAACGCTTCAGCCGCTCAGCGGCGTTGAAGGTCGCGGCCCGCAGTGCCCATTCCGGTTTCATGCCGTAGCGCACCAGGCGGCGGGCGACATCGTCGAGGCCGCCGCTTTGGTAGAGTTCATCGGGAAAGACGTCGTCGGTACAGAGCGTAACGGTGGGGGGCAGCTGGCCGAGACCGTTCAGCACCTCGACGAATTCCTGCAAGAGATGATCGTGAGAGCCGCGCAGCTCGATCGTCAGGCCGGCGGAAAGCTTGGCGGCGAGATCGGCGCCGGAGGTGAGTTCGTGGTCCGAGGTGACGCCCGCTGCCATGAAGGCGTTGAGGTCAGCGCCTTCGAGGCCCCGAGCATGGCCGCAGACGAGCTTGCCGGAGGCAAGGCCAGAGTTGACGATAGCGCTCATGCGTGGATCGCCGTCGATGACGCCGCGCATGTTCATGACTTCGGCAACGCCGCCGACAGCGGGTGAACGCAGCATCTCGGCAACGACGGCGGCATCGAAATCGGCGCCGGCAAGTTCCAGGCCCGGTGCAGACGGCACGCAGGAGGGGGCGAGCAGGATCATGCGCAGCGGCAATGCACGTGCCGCCTCGATCGCCCAGCGCACGCCGTCGAGGCCATGGACGTTGCCGAATTCATGCGGATCCCAGACGGCCGTCGTGACACCGCGCGCCAGCACGGCGCTTGCATATTCTGCCGGTGTCACCATCGAGCTTTCGACATGCATGTGCGTATCGATCAGGCCCGGCGTCAGGGTGGCGCCGGTCGCATCGATGATCTCGATGGCATCCGTTCGGCTTGCCGGCGTATGGACGCTTGCGATGAGCGCGCCGACGAGGCCGATATCAGCCTCCCGGATCAGGCCTGTCACCGCATCGAGCAGCC
Organism: Rhizobium sp. YTUHZ044; assembly: GCF_051123975.1. NCBI lineage: Bacteria > Pseudomonadati > Pseudomonadota > Alphaproteobacteria > Hyphomicrobiales > Rhizobiaceae > Rhizobium > Rhizobium sp. YTUHZ044. The sequence goes on along the minus strand of NZ_CP101426.1, from coordinate 3,501,707 downwards.
GGCCGCCGGTGATGAGCATATCAAAGGGAGCGTCGCCGCGGGCGGCGGCAACTGCCCGGGCGCGCAATTCGGGATCGTTGAGATCGAAAGGTTCCTGACGAGGAATGGCGTTCATTTGCGGGCCTCGTTGACCAAAGCGGCGAGAATGATGGTACGCGCCTTCTCGACGTCGATATCGGCGGCGAATTGGGCGTTGAAGGTCGCATGCGTGGCGCGGGTCTCGACGACGGTGCGGCCACGGGTGAGGGCGCCCTGCAGTTCGACGTCGATGCGGGCGGGGCGGAAGCTAACGATATCGGGGGCGACGAAAGCCACGGCGGCTGAGGGATCGTAAATTGCCATGCCGGGACGACCACGGCTGGTGCCGATGCCTATATAACCGGCGAACATGTCGGCGATCAGTTCGGCATTGGCGCCGCCGGCACTGCGCACCGGCTCGGCATCTTCGGGCCTTGCAACTATCTTGCGGCAGAGATCGAGATCGACCATACGCAACGGCAGGCCATGGGCGATAACAATTGCCAGCGCCTCGGGATCGGCGAGCGCGTTGAACTCGGCAGAGGCCGTATGGTTGCCCGATGTGACGCCGCCGCCCATCCAGACGATGTCGGTGATGCGCGCGGCAAGATCGGGGCGGGCGAGCGCCACGGCGGCGATATTGGTGAGCGGCCCGAGCGCCAGGATGCGGTGGGGTCCGTCGCCGTCGAGCCAGCGGCAGAGCGCGGTGAAGGCATCGCTCTCGGCACTGGGAGGGGCCTTCGGCAGACTGGTGCCTGACGTCGGAATGCCGGTTTCGCCGAGGATCGCCTGGGCGGTTTCGGGCTTGCCGAGAACAGGTGCTGCACGACCGGTATGGACGGGGAACGTCCAGCCGAAGGCGCTGGCGGCGCCTGCGGCATTCGCCCGCACCTGCGGCAGCGGCGTATTGCCGAAGACCAGCGAGACGCCGTCGATCTGATATTTCGACTGCGCCACCACCAGAATGGCGGCGATGTCGTCGAAGCCCATGTCGGTATCGATCCATGCACCCATGATGTCACCCGAAGCGCTTGAGGTTGGCCGCTCTGGCGACCGGCAGATTGAAGGCGAGCTCACTGCCGATCTCGTGCGGCGGCAAGCTCGCGTCGATTTCAGCCTTTATAGGCCCAAGCGGCGTTTGGAGGAGGTATTCGCGTGTATTGCCGGCGAAAGACGTGCCGCGCACCGTACCTTGGAACGGACCGGAGCCGATGGTCACCGTACGCGGGCGCCAGGCCAGGCCGGCCACAGCCTGGGGCGGCGGTTCGGAGAGTGCTGCGGGGCCGTGCGGCGTCACAAGTTTTCCGTCCTTCAGAGCGAAGACATTTTCGAAGCCGACGAAATCGGCGACGAAGGCGGAGGCGGGATTGTTATAGATCTCCTCCGGCGTGCCGATCTGTTCGATGCCGCCGTTCAGCATCACGACGATGCGGTCGGCGAGGGCCAGGGCTTCCACCTGATCGTGAGTGACGAAGATCATGGTGACGCCGGTCTCCTTCTGCACGCGCTGCAATTCCGCGCGCATTTCGAGACGAAGCCGGGCGTCGAGGTTGGAGAGCGGTTCGTCGAGCAGCAGCACCTTCGGCTCCATCACCATGGATCGCACCATTGCGACGCGCTGCTGCTGGCCGCCGGACAGTTCGGCAGGCTTTCGGCCGGCGAAGCTGGTCAGGCCGACGGATTTCAGGCCGGCGCCGACGCGGGCATCGAGGTTCGCGCCCGAAATGCCCTTGAGGCGCAGGCCGAAGGCGACGTTTTCGTAGACCGTCAGATGCGGGAAAAGCGCGTAGGACTGGAAGACGAGGCCGACCGCGCGTTTGTTGGCGGAGACGCGGGTTATATCGGCGCCGTCGAGGCCAATGCGGCCGGAAGCGGGCTTCAGCAGGCCGGCAATGGCGCGCATCGTTGTCGTCTTGCCGCAGCCGGACGGGCCGAGAAGAGCGACGAGCTCGCCCTTGGCGATCGCAAGGTCGAGATCCCTGACGGCGACCGTATCACCATAGCGAAGCGTCAGCTTGTCGAGTTTGAGATAGGCATCAGACATAACGCGAGAATCCCAGGAAGCGTTCGGCGAGGAAGACGATACCGATCGAGAGGAAAGCGAGAAGGGCGGAGAGCGCCGCGATCGAAGGATCGTAGGTGGTTTCCATATAGCCCAGCATGTCGATCGGCAGTGTCCGCACACCCGGGCCGGAAAGGAAGAGCGAGACCGGCACCTGATTGAAGCTGGTGACGAAGCCGAGGATGAAGGCGGCCAGGATGCCGCCGCGGATATTCGGCATCACCACGCGGAAGAAGGCACCGAGCCTGGAGGAGCCGAGCAGGACGGCTGCTTCCTCGATATCCGCGCGCAGATTGTCGAGGCTCGCCGAAACGACGCGCACGGCATAGGGCAGTACGAGGGCCGCATGGGCAAAGAACAGCGCAAGCGTGATGTTGAAGCCGAAGGGCACGACGAGATAACGCAGCAATGCCAGGCCGACGATGATGCCGGGGACGATGATCGGCAGCGAGACGATGGTGCGGACGGTTTCGGCGGCGGGCATTGGGTAACGCGACAAGGCATAGGCGGCCGGGATGCCGAGGATGAGGGCTGCGAGCGTTCCGAAGACGGCAAGGAACAGCGACATGGCGAAGCTGTCGCGGAAGCTTTCGATGGTGAAGACCTTCATCACCCAGCGCAGCGACAGGCCTTGCGGCGGAAAGGCCAGCGTATCGCCCGCCGAGAGCGAGGCGGCAATGATGATCAGGAACGGGCCGATCAGGAAGATCAGCAGCAGGAGGAGCACGACAGGCGAAAGGAGACGGATGCTCATCTGCGGCTCCTCGCCGTCGCAAGGCGTTTCAGCAGGATGTTGGCGGCAAAGCTCATGACGATCAGGATGAAGGCGATGACGCTTGCCGAGACGAAATCATTGGCGACGGACACCTGCTGATACATCAGCGTTTCGAGCATCAGCACCTTGGAACCGCCGAGGATGGCCGGCGTGATGTAGGCGGTGAGCGAGCCGGTGAAGACGAGCGTGCCGCCGATGACGAGACCCTCGCGCGTCAGCGGCAGGACGACCTTCCAAAAGGCCTGCAACCAGTTGGCGCCGAGCACGCGGGCAGCCGGGATCGCATCCCTCGGGATGTTTTCGAGCGCACTGATCAACGACAGGATCATCAGCGGCAGGAATAGCTGCAGGAGGCCGATGAAGACGGCGGTCTCGGTGAAGAGCAGGCGCAGCGGTTCGGCGCTGAAACCGAGGCCCGTGATCGCCTGGTTGACGATACCGGTGCGGCCGAGAATGACAATCCAGGCATAGGTGCGGGCCACCGGCGAAATCATCAGCGGTAGGGTGATGAGGCCGATCATGCGGCCTTTGCCGTTCGCCGGCAGGTTGACGATGGCAAAGGCTGCGGCGTAGCCGATGACGGCCGAGACGGCGGTGACCTCGAGGGCGAGCCGGAAGGAGCGCAGGAAAACGGTGCGGTTCAGCGTCTCGGAAAAGAAGCCGGTATAGGCCGACAGCGTCCAGGCACCATCGGCGCGGAAACCCTCCGACAGCAGGATTGCGACGGGCAGCAGAAAGACCACCGTCGCAAAGACGGCTGCCGGCAAGGCAAGCGCCAGGGCTTCCGCGCGGTTCTGGAACATGAGACGCCTTTCGAGGAGAGGAGATGGCCCCGGCGAGCGGCCGGGGCGGGTTCATGCGGGCTCTACTGGCCGACCTTCTCGTTCCAGGTCTTCAGCCAACCGGCGCGGTTGTCGAGGGCGATGGCGGAAGGGATCAGTTTGAGGCTCTTGGCCGTTTCCTCGCCATAGGTGAGGTTGCCGGCCGCAGCTTCCGAAAGCTTGACCTCGCTATTGGCGGGGCTGTCGATCAGCTTTTCGGCGAGCTTGGTCTGGATCGCGGTCGAAAGCCAGAAATCCATGAACTGCATGGCGAGATCCTGGTTTTTCGAACCCTTGGTCAACACCAGCACGTTCATGCCGCCGGTCTGCCCCTCCTTCGGCGTCGCCCAGGCGACGGGAAGGTCGAGCTTGGTGAAGCCGGCCCAGGAGAAACGGCCGATGGGGGCTGCCCAGATTTCCTCCTGCTGCATGAGCTGCACGAGCTGCGAGGACTTTTCATAGAAGGTGACGATGTCGTCCTTCTTTTCGCCCAGCGCCTCAATCGGGCCTTGCAGATCAGGCGTATCCTTGCCGAGCGACAGGCCCAGCATATAGAGCGCCGGCGGGCCCTGATTGGTTGTGACGTTCGGGAAGGCGACATGGCCGACATATTCCGGCTTCAGAAGATCGGCCCAGGACTCGATTTTCATCTTGTCGGAACGATAAGCGATCGACGTGGCATAGAAAGTGTAGCCGACGCTCATGCCGTCGCCGTTCGGGTCCTTGGCGACGTCGTAGAGCTTGTCGAAATTGGCAAGTTTCGTCGTATCGATCTTGTCGGTCAGTCCGGCGCGCGATGCGGCAAGCGCATCCGCCATCGAAACGGCGGCGAGATCGACCACGGGGTTGGCCTTGTTCGCCTCCATCTTGGCCAGCCGCTCGACGCTGTTGCCGGTCTCGACCACCAGCTTGCAGCCGCATTGGGCTTCGAACGGATCATAGACCAGCGTCTTGAAGTCGTCCTGGGCGAAGGCATAGACGGAAATGGTCAGCGTTCGTTCGGCTGCGGAGGCGGCAAACGGCGACAGTGCGGCGAGTGCCGCCGACGCCATGAGAGCTTTTTTCATCTTACATGTTCTCCATCTCTGAGGTTTTTGTTGCCGGACTCGCAGGCCCGGATGATTGGCGGACAATCAGCTGCATTGCGACGCGTTCGATTTCCGCGGTAACGAGCACGCCTTCCCGGACGCGGCTTTTTCTGATGGTATCGGCCAGCGCCGATACGGCAATTCCGGCAATTCTATCCATGTCCATCCTTACCGTCGTCAGCGACGGTGTGACAACAGGCGACCAGATGAGGTCGTCGAAGCCGGTGACGCTGACATCGCCGGGAACGCTGATGCCGGCCTGCTGCAGCTCGGTCAGCGCGCGCAACGCCTGCAGATCGGAGAGAGCCGCGAAAGCGGTAAAACCCTCCCGCACCTTTTCGGCGAGGCCGAGCGGACAGCCGCTGCCGCCATCCTGCTCCACCTTCCCGATCCACAGCGTTTCGGCATGCATGCCCGCGTGCATACCGGCGCGAATCCCATCGGCGCGGTCGTTCTGAACGCTGGATTCCTGGTTGTTGCCGATGATGAGGATGCGCTGGTGGCCGAGGTCCGCGAGATGGAGAGCAATTTCGCGGCCGCCCTGCCAATGGTCGGCTGAAACGGTGTTGCCTGGCGTCGAGGGGGTGTCGATGAGAGCGACTGGGCAAGCGGCGGACGAAATGCGGGTGGCGCGGCGGGGAACAATGATCAGGCCGTCGACGCCGCGTTCGACGAGACGATCGATCGCCTCGGTCTGGGCGGCAGCATCGCCACGGGAGTCGGCGATCAGCACGCCGTAACCGGCGATGGAGGCGGCATATTCGATCGCCTGTGCGATCTTCGGAAACAGAGGATTAGCGATATCGGGCAATACCAGGCCGAGAACGCCGCTGCGGCCGGTCCTAAGCGCTCGGCCGGCCTGGCTCGGGACATAGCCCAGTTCGGCGGCATGTTCGCGGATCCGTTCGACCAACGGGCCGGAGACCCGACCTTTACCGGAAAGCGCATTGGAGACCGTGGCAATGGAAACGCCGAGGGAGGTCGCAATCCTGCTGAGGTTCGGTCCGGAGCGCGATGACGCCATGATCTAGCATTCTGATTAATCGTTTAATCAGTCCTATAGCAGCTCCTTCTGCTTGTCGAATCCAAATTCGTCTGGGGCGCGAGTATTCCGGGATATTGCCGGCAATGAAAAACCCCGCGAGGCAATCGCGGGGTTTGGTAATTTCAGAATGGCGAAAAGCCGCTCAGCTCTTGGCCTTTGCCGGCACAGACGCCACCGTCGCGGTGGTCTTGCCGCCGGGTGCGTAGCCCCCGCCGACCGCGATGTTCAGCGAGACGTAATCCTTGGCCATCTGCTGGACCGCCTGGGCAAGGCTTGCCTGGGCAAGCGAAACCTGGCGCTGCGCATCGAGAACGTCGAGCAGCGACGAGGCGCCGTCCTTGTAGGACGCGGTCGATAGTTCGAGCGTTTCCTGAGTGGTCTTCACCTGGGCCTGTAGGGCGGCGACCGTTTGGGCGTCGCGCCGGACAGCCGCGAGTGCGTTCTCGACCTGTTCGACCGCAGACAGCACCGTCGACTTCCAGTTGAGATAGGCGGTCGCGGCAGTGGACTGGGCCGACTTGACGTTGGCGCGCAGACGGCCGCCATCGAAGATCGGCAAGTTGAGGGTCGGACCGAAGGACCAGGGGGTCAGGTCGCCATGGATGCCGCGCTGGTTGATGTAGGACGGCGAGATCGAGCCGCTGAGCGAGATGCTCGGATAAAGCTGGGCCTCGGCAACACCGATATTGGCCGTTGCGGCGGCGAGATCGCGCTCGGCGACGCGAATGTCGGGACGGTTGCGGATCAGGTCCGCAGGGATGCCCGAGTTGATGCCGCCACGGAATACTGGCTGACCGCGGCCCTTCAGCAGCTCATTGACGAGGGCCGAGGCCGGTAGGCCGAGCAACGTGGCGATGTGATGGGCCGATATGCGGATGTTGGTTTCGAGGCCGGGAATTTCAGCGAGCGTCGACTGTACGAGGCCTTCGGCCTGAACGACGTCGAGACGCGAGGCAGCGCCGGCTTCCAGCTGGAACTTGGTCAGTTCGTAGGTTTCCTGACGAGACTTCAGGTTGGCCCTCGAAAGCGCCAGACGCTGCTGATAATAGCGGACGTCGATATAGCTGGAGACGAGATCCTGCACGAGGGTCAGCTTAGCAACATCAGCCGACGCGTAGGCGGAGTCGAGCGAAGCGAGCGCGCTTTCGGTGCTGCGCTTGTAGAGCCCGAAGAGATCGAGCAGCCAGCTCAGCTGGACGTCGCCGGCGCTGGTGTTGCGCGTGTCGAACTGCGTGCGCAGTTCGCCCCTCTGGCCGCTGACCGTGTGAGAGGCGCCGACGTTCAGGTTCGGCAGGGCGCCCGCTCCGGCGACAGTGACGTTTGCGGAGGCCGCGTTGATACGTTCGATCGCCTGCTGGACCGTCAGATTCTGATCAAGGCCGGCCTGAACATAGCCATTCAGTTTGGGGTCGTTGAAGGCGGTCCACCAGGCTGCGGTAGCAACGTCGCCTATACTTTTTGTTCCGCCTTCTCCGAATTTAGCGGGCAGCGGCATTTCAGGAGGAGCATGATCCGGGCCAACAACGCAGCCCGACAGTAATAACAATAATGCCGGTGTGGCAAAACGAAGAGATACCATTCATTTCATCCTGTACTCGAGCAAGTCAATTCTTGTCCGAAGCTTCATGCTTCACTATCGCAGCCGCGCCTCGTCCAACCACAAACACACACACCGAAGCAGTCGGGCGCAATGTAGCAATCGGAACAGCATTATCACAGTGCATTTATATCACACTCCTGCCGCATTTTTGTCGCGTGTGGCAAAGATGCGTCGAATGACGACGTAGAAGGACGGTACGAAGAAAATTCCGAGCATCGTTGCCGACAGCATGCCGCCGAGAACGCCGAGGCCGATAGCGTTCTGGGCCGCCGAGCCCGCGCCCGTAGCGATCGCCAGAGGCACGACGCCGAGAATGAAGGCAAGCGATGTCATGATGATCGGCCGCAGGCGCAGCCGCGCCGCCTCCAGTGTCGCCTCGAAAAGCCCCATGCCGCTTTCCGTGCGATCCTTGGCGAATTCGACGATCAGGATCGCGTTCTTCGCCGCCAGGCCGATCGTGGTGAGCAAGCCGACCTTGAAATACACATCGTTGGACTGGCCGAAGAGTGTTGCCGCCGCCAGAGCACCAAGGACGCCGACCGGCACTGCCATGATTACCGAGAAGGGGATCGACCAGCTCTCGTAAAGCGCTGCCAGGCAGAGGAAGACGACGAGAACCGAGATTGCATAGAGCATCGGCGCCTGTGAGCCGGAAAGGCGCTCCTGGTAGGAAATGCCCTGCCAGGCGACGGTGTAACCGCCGCCGAGTTGCTCGGTCAGCGCTTCCATTTCGTTCATGGCATCGCCGGATGACACGCCGGGCGCGGCGGCGCCATCGAGCGGAATGGCGCTGACGGCGTTGAAGCGGGCAAGCGAAGGTGCGCCCTTCACCCATTCGGTTTTGGTGAAGGCGGAGAAGGGCACCATCTCGCCGGCCGTGTTGCGGGCATACCAGTGATTAAGATCGTCCGGCTGCATGCGGAAGGGCGCGTCGCCCTGGACGTAGACCGGCTTGATCTCGCCGTTCAGGGTGAAGTCGTTGACGTCGCGGCCGGTGAAGATGATCGACAACATCGAATTGACCGAGGCGATGTCGACGCCCATGGCGCCGATCTTCTCCTGATCGAGCACGATGCGCATCTGCGGCTCGACTTCCTTGTTGCTGCTGCGCAGCGCCACGATTTTACCCGAGCTGTTGCCCATCTGGATCAGCCGCTTGGAAGCAGCCGTCAGCGCGTCGCTGCCGTGGCCGCCGGTATCGACGAGATACATGGAAAAGCCGCTCGACACGCCGAGGCCCTGAATCGCCGGCGGCAGGAGCGCGAAAACCTGTGCCTCGCGCATCGCAAAGAAGCTGCGCAGGGCCCGGTTGACGACCGACTGGGCGCTCAGATTTGGATCGGTGCGCAGCGAAAAATCCTTGAGCTTGGTGAAAACGATGGCGCTGTTCTGGCCGGAGCCGCTGAAGCCAAAGCCGAGTGCGCCGAAGACGGACTCGACGGCATCCTTCTCCTTCTCGCGATAATAGTGCTCCACCTTCTCGACGACGGCCTGCGTCTGCTGCGTGGTCGAGCCTGGCGGCGTGGTGACGATGGTCAGCAGCACGCCCTGATCTTCCTGCGGCAGGAAGGAACTCGGCAGCCGGGTGAAGAGATAGGCACAGCCGGCGCCGACGAGAAGGAAGACCAGCATGACGCGGATCGGCCGCTTCAAGAGATAGCCGATAGTCCAGACATAGCCGTTGGTCGAGCGCGTGAAGTTGCGGTTGAACCAGTCGCCGACGCGGTGTTTCCCGTGTTCGCTGACCGGCTTCAGCATCGTGGCGCAGAGCGCCGGCGTCAGCACGATGGCGACGAGCGCCGACAGCAGCATGGCCGAGACGATGGTGATCGAAAACTGGCGATAGATGATGCCGGTCGAGCCGCCGAAGAAGGCCATCGGAATGAAGACGGCGGTCAGCACGAGCGCAATGCCGACGATGGCGCCGGTGATCTCGCCCATCGATTTCTCCGTCGCTTCGAGCGGCGAAAGCTTCTCTTCGGACATGATGCGCTCGACGTTTTCGACGACGACGATCGCATCGTCGACGAGAAGGCCGATCGCCAGAACCATGGCGAACATCGTCAAGGTATTGATCGAATAGCCGGTGGCCGCCAGCACCCCGAAGGTGCCGAGCAACACCACCGGAACGGCGATGGTCGGAATGAGCGTGGCGCGCAGATTCTGCAGGAAGACGAGCAGCACCACGAAAACGAGCACGATTGCCTCAATCAGTGTATGCACGACCTTCTCGATCGACAGCTCCACGAAGGGCGTCGTGTCATAGGGATAGGTGATCTTCACACCTTCCGGCAAGGTGCGGCCGATGACATCGAGCGCGGATCGAACGCGTGCGGCGGTATCGATGGCGTTGGCGCCGATTGCGAGGTTGACGGCGAAACCGCTCGAAGGCAGGCCGTTGTAGCGCGAACTGCCGCCGTAGCTTTCCTGACCGATCTCGATGCGCGAGACATCGCTCAGGCGCACCGTCGCGCCGTCCTTTTCGACCTTCAGGATGATGTGCTCGAAGTCGGCGACGGTGGTGAGCTGGCTTTGCGCGGTGATGGTGACATTGAGCTGCTGACCGGGGATCGTCGGCTGGGCGCCGAGCGAACCGACGGAGACCTGGGTGTTCTGCGCCTGGATCGCTGCTGTGACGTCGCTCGGCGTCAGCTGGTATTTCACCAGCTTGAAGGGATCGAGCCAGATGCGCATGGCGTATCCGGAACCGAAGACGTTGATGCTGCCCACGCCTTCCAGGCGCTGGATCTGGTCCTCGATGGAGGTCGACATGATGTTGCCGAGATCGACCGAATTGCGCTTGCCGTCAGTTGAAACGAGCGAGCCGACGAGGAGAATGCTCGAAGTCGAGCGCGTCACGCTGATGCCGGCATCGATAACGTCGCCCGGAAGCTGCGACTGGACCAGCTGCAGCTTGTTCTGCACCTGCACCTGGGCGATGTCGGGATCGATGCTGGTTCCGAAGGTGAGCTGGATGCTGGCCGATCCGGTCGACGAAGTCGAAGTCATATAGGTGAGGTCGTCCAGGCCGGTCATGCCGTCTTCGATGATCGTCGTTACCGATTTTTCGACGGTCTCGGCGCTGGCGCCGCGATAGGTGGCGTTGATGCGCACCGTCGTCGGGGCGATGTCGGGATATTGCGAAATCGACAGGGTGAAGATCGCCAGCAGGCCGGCGAGCATGATGGTGATCGCAATGACCCAGGCGAAAATCGGACGTCGGATGAAAAACTTGGCCATTGGTTGTTCCTGTGCGGCTGAGACGGTGACGATGCGGCCTCGCAGCGATTACTTCGCTGCGGGCGTCTCAGCGTCACCGGCCGCGGGCTGCTCGGCAGCCACGACCACGCCATTGTCGTTGATCTCCATCGGAACCGGCTTCACCGGCATGCCCGCCGTGACCGACTGCAGACCGGTGACGACCAGCTGATCGCCGTCCTTGATGCCTTCGGTTACCAGCCAGGAATTATTAGAGGGCGAGCTGTTCTCGAAGGCGCGGGTTTCGACCTTGCCGTCGGCGGAAACGAATTGCGCCGTCAACCGGCCGTTGGCGTCACGGCTCGTCGCCAGCTGCGGCAGCGCATAACCGGTTTCGGCGCCGAGCGCGACCGTGGCGCGGACATACATGCCGGGCAGGACGATGCGATCGGGATTGGGGAAGAGCACACGGATGATGAAGGTGCCTGTGGTCTCGCTGACCACCTGCTTCGACATGTCGAGCTTCCCCTGCTGATTATATTCCTTGCCGTCTTCAAGGATCAGGTGGAAGGCGACATTCTCCGCGCCCTTGATATCGCCGGCGGCCATCGCATCGCGCAGCCTCAGCAGGTTGGTGCTCGATTCCGTCAGCGAAATATAGATCGGATCGAGCTGCCGGATCGTCGTCAGCGCCGTCGTCTGGTTGGCCGAGACGACGTTGCCGATATTGTAGGCGGTCTGGTCGATGACGCCGTCGAAGGGCGCGACGATCTTCGTATGGTCGAGGTCGATCTGTGCCGCGGAAAGGGCAGCCTTTGCCGCCTCGACCTCGGCCTTCGCCTGGAGAAGCGTCGTTCTCGCCGTCTCGTATTCGATCTGGGTGGCGCCGCTGCCGACGAGGCGCTGGTAGCGTTCGAGATTGCTTTCAGCGCTCGGCACGCTCGCCTCGGCCTTGGAGATGGCCGCCTTAGCCTGCTCGACGGCGGCGATATAGGGCGCATCCTCGATCTGATAGAGAAGGTCGCCCTTCTTGATCTCGCCGCCTTCCTTGAAGGCGATCTCGCGGATGATGCCGCTCACCTGCGGCCGGATATCGGCCGTCTGGAAAGCTTCGGCGCGGCCAGGAAGAATTGTCGTGATCGGGAAATTCGCCTTCGTCAAGGCGATCACGCCGACGGGGATCGCCTGCTGCGCGGCCGCGCCGGCATTGCCCGCGGGCTTGCCGGCATTGTCGCTGCAGGCGCCAAGCAATGCGCCGGCCAGCAGGGCCGAGGAGATGAGGACGGCACGCCGAATCATTCTGAATTCCCTCATGCGGTGGCAATCGCCGTTCGATCCACGGGCCCGGCCGGGCCGAGCGCAGGCTTATGTAAGCGTCAGGATGAGCTTGGCCTCAAATGCCATAATCCCGAGTCTAACAAAAGCTTTACGAAGTGACGTAAGTCAGCAACCGTCACTTAGCAAGCGCTATTTTGCAGTGCGGCATCGACGAAGCCGACGATTTCCTCGGCACGATGCACCAGCGTCTCCTTGTCGTCGCGGACGATGAGGACAGGGTGCAGCACGCAGGCAAGCACATCGGCGACGGTCTGCGCCGCACGCTCGGGATCGCGGCAATGATAACGTCCTTCCACCATGCCTTTGCGGATGATCTCGCCGATTTTCTCCTCGATACGGGCGCGATAGCGATTGCCGGCTTCGAGTTTGGCTTCGATGGTCGAAAGCACCATTTCGAAGATGTAAGGGCTCTTCTGGATATCCTGCAGATGGCCCTCCAGCAGGCGCAGGACGAAGCGAAGCAGTTGCTCTTTCGCGGGCATGGTCTGGTCGAGAGGGACAAAACGCTCGGCGGCATTGTCGAGATGTCGCCCGGCGATGGCATCGACCAGTGCCACCTTGGAACGGAAATGCTTGAAGACATTGGCGGGCGACATGTGCAGCGCGCCTGATATATCGGCGATCGACACCGCGGCGAAGCCACGTTCGCGAAACAGCATCTCCGCCATGGAGAGGATGTCCTGTCGCGTTTCCTCGGCCTTGCGTCTCGGCCTTCTTACCATCCGTCCCCCGCCGGGCCGCGCCCGGTATCCCTTTTTGCCGATGCTAGCGCTATTCAGCGAAAACTGCCAAGCCGATGCAAGGCCCGGCGGCTCTCGTGTCGCCTTTTCAAGGGAAATAGCGGGCGAGATTGTTTCGGACACGGGCAAGCGGCGTCTCGCCGCTATTGTCGGGAACAAAGCGCTCGCCGGTTATCGCCTCGTAGGCCCTGATATAGACGGCCGAGGTCTGCTCGATCAGTTCGGTGGGGATTTCAGGGATTTCATCCTTGTAGGGGTCGCAACGCTCCGCCACCCAGGCGCGGACGAAATCCTTGTCGAAACTTTCCGGCCGCTTTCCGGCGGCAAAGCTTGCCGGGTAGCTGTCGGCAAGCCAGTAGCGGCTGCTGTCCGGCGTGTGGATCTCATCGGCGAGGATGATGTTGCCGTCGCCATCGGTGCCGAATTCATATTTGGTATCGACGAGGATCAGGCCTCGCTTCGCGGCCATTTCCTGGCCGCGGGCAAAGAGCGCAAGCGCATATTTCGACAAGGTTTCCCACTGGTGGCTGGTCAGAAGTCCTCGCGTGACGATTTCGGCAGGCGTCAGCGGTTCGTCATGGCCTCCGTCGAATTCCTTGCTGGTCGGCGTAATGACCGGTTCCGGCAGGATCTGATTGTCGCGCATACCGTCCGGCAGACGCATGCCGTACATCTCCCGCTCACCCTTCTTATAGAGGGTCAGGATCGAGGTGCCGGTGGTGCCGGCGAGATAACCGCGCACGACGATTTCAACCGGCAGGATGTCGAGCCGCTTGCCGATGACCACGTTCGGATCGGGATAGTCGAGCACATGGTTCGGGCAAATGTCCTTCGTCGCCTCGAACCAGTAACGTGCGGTCTGCGTCAGCACCTGGCCCTTATAGGGAATACAGGTAAGAATACGGTCGAAAGCGCTGAGGCGATCAGTGCTGACGATGATGCGGCGTCCGTCGGGAAGGTCGTAATTCTCGCGCACCTTGCCGCGATAGTAGTTCGGCAGTTCCGGGAAATGGGCTTCGGAGAGGATTCGCACGGCGTTCGACTGTCCTTGTCTTTGGCTGAAGGCTTCCTGCTCTAGTTTCATTACCGGCGAAGTTCAAGCCGAGCCGACTATGGCATCACAGCCAGAACAGAACCAGAAGAAACAGAGCGAGGCCGTAAGTTGCGACGGCAAGCGGCCAGCCGGCCCGCGGGAAGTCGCTGAAGCGGTAGCCGCCGACGCCCATCGCCAGCGTGTTGTTGTGATGGCCGAAGGGCGTCAGAAAATCGAGCGAGGCTCCGACGGCGACCGCGATCAGATAGGCGTCGGGTGCGTGCCGCCCGATCTTCGCAAATTCGAGTGCGATCGGGGCGAGCACGATTGCGACGGTCGCGTTGTTGACGAAGGGCGTCAGCGCCATCGCGAGGAAGAGGATGAGGGCGATGCCGGAAAGCGGATGGTTAACCGGCACGATGAGGCTCAGCCAGCCGGCAATGGCTTCGGCCGCCCCGGTGCTGGCCACTGCCTGGCCGATCGGAATCATCGCCGCGAGCATGATGATGATCGGCCAGTTGAGGTCGGCCATCCCCTGCCGGATGTTGAGATGATTGAGCAAAGCGAGGACGAGGACGACACCCGCAAAAGCGACCTCGGGATGCAGGCCCGCCGCCGACGCCGCGACGCCGCAGGCAAATAATGCGAAAGGCCGCCAGGAGAGGAGGGCCGGTTCGGCTGACGCTGTCGGAGCAAGCGGCAGGCACTCGCTTTCCTCCAGCGCTTCGGCGATTGCCGTGCGCGGCCCTTCCAGCGTCAAAATATCGCCGATCGACAGTTGCAGATCGAGAAAGCGGCCTTCGATGCGCGGTGTGCGCATGGAAAGAGCAGTGACTGCGATGCCGCGATGGTGGAAGACTTCGAGCGAGCTGACGCGCGAACCCACCAGCGTGCTTTCGGGCATGACGACGGTTTCGACCCGGGTAAAATCCGGCGCCGGACCGTCCAGATGGGCATCGGCCACCAGGGATTGTGTGGCGGCAAGGTCGGCAAAGATGTCATCGGCGCCTTCGGCAAGCAGCACGTCGCCCGCACAGACCATCGACTGGTCGAGCGGGCCAAACACAAAATTGCCGTCACGGATCAGCGCGTGCGGTTTGATGCCGAAGCGGGTCAGACACTCGGAAAGCCGTGTGCCGATCAGCGGCGAAGCATCCGGAATGCGACGTTCGACGACGATGCGCCGCGAGCCCTGGGCGAGCGTTGCCGGCACTGCGTCAGGTTCCGGAAACAAGTATCGGACCCGAAGGGCGATGAGCAGGATGCCGGCGATTGCGACTGGCAGCCCGACATAGCTGAAATCGAAGAAATGAAAGCCCGCACCGGACGTCTTGGCAAGCGCGTCGCTGACGAGCAGGTTGGCCGGCGTGCCGATCAGCGAGACGAGGCCGCCGAGCAGGGCGGCAAATGAGATGGGCATGACGAGCTGACGGCGGGGGATTGAGAGTGCCACGCCGAGCCGCAGCGCCACCGGCAAGGTGATTGCAAAGGCGCCGATATTGTTCATGAAGATGGAAAGAACGCCGGCAAGCGAGGAAGCGCCTGATATGATCTTGAAGTTCGAGGGTCTTGCGGCCGCGACACGCGCAGCGAGGTTGTTGAAGAGTTTGGCGCGCGCCAGCACCTGAACGATCAGCAGGATTTCGATGACGGTGATAACGACGGGGCTGGCGAAGCCCGCGAAGATCTGGTCGGCCGGATAAAGTCCGAGCGCATAGCCGGCGAGCAGGCCGGCAATCGCAGTCACCTCGATGCGTATGCGCTCGAGCGAGAAGAGAATGAGCATCGCCAGCAGAAGGATCAGCAGGGATGCTTGCTCGAACGACATGGGCGGATCCGGTGTTTCATCGATGGGGGTATGTCGCTGTACCGGAACCGCTGCAGATTTCCGGGTGACTGCCTTGGGCGGACTGTAGTCGTTCCTCATCTGCTGTACAGAGGCGCCAGCCGGCAAAAATTGAACAATCTCATGTCTTCGATCGGGCCGAAACCTGCCAGCGACCCCCGGCATTCCGCTCCAGCAGGGGCGTTGCGAAGACACCGCGGATGCGCGCGACCCACTGCGGCCCGGCGGCTGCGAGGCTATCGCGCCACCGCTCCGATTGCAGCATGGCCGCGCCGATAACGACAGGTTCGATGCCGCAGGCCGTCAGCAGGTCAAGGCCCGAGACGATCGAGGCGCCGCTGGAAATGACGTCGTCAATCAGGGCGACGCGCCGTCCGGTCAGCAGCGGCAGCATGCGCGGATCGATATAGAGGCGCTTGTCCTGTGTCGGGGTGGTGATCGAAGACAGAGGAACGGAGAGCTCGTCGCGGTACCAGAACTTGCGCGAGGTGCCGAGAGGGACGTAGCGGCCGTGGCCGAGCTTCTGCGCAACGGCGGCGGCAAGCGTCAAGCCGAGCGTCGGCAGCCCGGCGACGACATCGACGCCCATGGGTCTGATCTTTTCGGCGAGACCGTCGGCCAACGCGTCGAGGACGGCGAAGCTCGCCTGGTTGACGATCAGCGAAGCGAGGGCGTGATCGCCATCTGCCAACACGCGTATCGGCAGGCGAAGCTGGCGGCCGTCTTCCAGCGTGGCGACATAGAAGGTGGTGAATTCCCGATCGTCGGGAAAGGTGCCGGGCGGATGGATCTCCTGCCAGAATTCATGCGGCTCGATCTCCGGCACATCGGTCAACGTCTCGCCCTTTCCATGCCGGCTCGTCGACGCAACCCCTGCAACTCTGCCTCTGTCAACGCACGCACGGCGCCCTTTGGAAGTTCCCCGAGTTCGAGCCCGCCGATGGCGACCCGCACAAGGCGCAAGCATTCGGTGCCGAGCGCCTCCAGCATACGGCGGATCTGGCGATTGCGGCCTTCATCGAGCTCGACCTCGATCCAAGAGTTCCTGTCGCCCTGGCGCAGGCGTCGTGTGGCGGTTGCCGTCAGCAACTCGCCGTCATGGCGGATGCCGGATGTCATAGCGGCAATTTCCTCGTCGTCCAT